>JAEUKE010000009.1 GCA_016794345.1 Myxococcales bacterium | reverse complement strand
GAGAAGCCGGCCGCGGACAAGCCCGCCGCGCCCAAGGTCGAGACCAAAGAAGAGAGCGCCGAGAGCGGAGACGCGCCCGCGGCCTGGGAGACGGCCGATCCGGAGCACCGCGGTGGCTTCACGGTCGGCCTGGCGGTCGGCCCGGGCCTCGGCGCAGCGAACGGCTTCCCGGGGGACTCGAAGAAGATCGGCCGCGAGAAGTACTACACCGAGAGCGGGCTCGGCTTCGCGCCCTCGTCGTCGCTCTGGCTGGGCGGCGCCTTCGCGGACTGGCTCACCTTCGGCGTCGGCGCGGGCTACAGCACCGTGCTCAACGGCGACACGCGCACGCCCTCGCCCATCATCCTCTTCCACACGGACGTGTACCCGTTCTACGCGCTCGGCGGGCAGCTCCGGAACCTCGGCGCGATGACCGAGTTCGGGCTCGGCTTCGCCGAGACGAAGGACACCACCACGGAGGAGGTGCTCATCGACGGGCCCGGCGCGTCCTACCTCTTCCTCGGTGGGTTCTGGGAAGGCATCGAGGCGTGGAAGCTGAAGATGGGCCCGTACACGGGTTTTCATTACCTATTCAGCCAGACGATCCGGCGCCCGGTGCTCGCGGTGGGCTTTCGCATCTCGCTCTACACGTCGCCCTAGCAGTTCGCTGCCATCCGGTAGGACGGAGCGACGCCGCAAGCCTCGCCTCCCGCCCAGATCACGGTTCAGCTTCCCTTCGCGCTGAGGCATTGCGCTTCTCCGGCAAACAGTCGTTCACCTTAGCTTGCGCATCTCCTCCTGCAGGAGCGTCCCGAACCGTTCACGCACCGCCGGCTCGGCTCGGAATAGGTCGAAGTACTTCTCTTGCAGCGCTTGCTTGCCGGCCGGAGTGAGGCCGAACCGCGCCAACACGTCGGTATTGTCTTCTCCGTAGGCCGAGAGCGCCGCGCGAAGCGCAGCGTACTCGCGCAATGAGAGGTCCGAGTGCGCGCGCAGGGCGGCTATCCGCGCCGGAGCTGAGGTCGGCATCATCACGGTCTCACCCGCGTCGCCCGCGGGCCTCACAATGAATTGGCCGGCGATCTCCCGCATGCGCTCGGGCGTCGACGTGCCCGAGAACGGAATGACCGGACGCGCGTTGGGCGCCGGCAGCTGCGTGGCGTCGGGATCTGGCTCGAGAAGCCGTGCAACGGCGGCGCGAACTGCCTCGGGAAGGCGGATCAAGACCGTGCCGCCTGCGTCGGGAGCGGGCTCGATGGGGCTCACGGCTGGTGGCTCTCTCAATCGGCCATCGAAGGGAAGCGGCCTAGGGGACGGCGCGCCGCCGATGACCGTTTCGTCACCTGACAAGGACGCCGGCGGTGCAAGCCGAACGGGGGCGGTGACCGTGTCGTGCTTCATGTACGACGGTGACAGGATCTTTGGCGGGGGAGCGGTTCCAACGGATTCGAAAGCTGGCGAGGCCTTCGCTGGGAGGGCCGGGCCTGCGGTCGCCTGAGCCACCCCCAGAGCAGGAGAGACCGGAAGCGCACCAAGCGACGACAGAGGCGGGCGTTCATCCCGAAGCCTTCGTTGCTCGGCAGCGAACGTCAGACCAAACGCTTCGACCACCGAGTTGTCCTCCTGCGACGTGGTGTCGACAACTGTTTGGGTCCACCGCCGCTCCGCCTCCGCAAAGTCTTCCTCACGCACGCCCCTCCTGACCAGCACCTCGTCCCGATGCTTCGGTCCGAAGTGCTTCAGCGCGGCGACGAGCACTGCGAACTCCTCGACTTTCATGGCCAGCGCACCTCTGTCACCGTGAGCGCGAGTTCCTCCTCTGGATACGGCCCGGCCACCTCCAGCTTCGCGGACCACACCATCGCGAGCCGTTCCGCGTCCAGATCGAGGACGACCGTGTCGAGCTGCGGCTCGAGGTCGAACCAGGGGCAGCCGGGCGGCTGGAGCCGGATCGCCGGCGCCTCGCGCGGCAGATTCGCGCGAATCTGTCGCCAGGAGGCGTGCAAGTTGTCGAGGCGGATCTCCTCGCGAGCGGCCGCGGCGGAGGAGCCGGCGCCGCCGAGCACGAGGCGCCGGGCGTCGCGTACCTGGAGCCGCCATGAAGCCGGAGGCCGCTGTGGCCGAAGCGGGTGCCGCACAGCGCGCGCGGCGTGGGGATACTCGGAAAGGATCGCCGTGCGGCGATCTCCTCTGTCGAGACGGTTCCCGCGCGAAGCTCGGGGAGGCTCGACGCGTCACCAATGGGTGGGGGGTACCCCCAATGGGCACTGCGCGGGAAGTCGCCCGGCTCAATCCAATCGAGGGCGACGGGCACCGGCGCGTTGAGCCAATCACTTGCTGACGAGCGAATGAGGCGTTCGGGCTCGACCGGATCGTCCGGGTCATCGAGGTTCGGAATCGGCGCGTTCTTGAGCCGATCAGCGTCGACACCGACGTAGAAACCCACACCGCGGCGATTCCGCGGGTAAGTGAACCGGCTGACATCGTCGAGCTCGAGCCCCAGGACACGTGTGCAGCGCTCGGCGATTACATCGCCGAGACGATCGTAGGCGCCACGGTCGAAGCCGCCGTAGCATCGCTCGTAGGTGAGCGGCATGCTCTCGAATGGCTCAGGCTCGGAGACCTGCGGGCGTCCGCTCGAGGCTCCAGTAACTACTCGATCGCCCGTGGCCCGAACGCGATCGCGGTGCGGGCCGATCTCGATCGTAGCAATCGCTTCTCGACCATTGGAGGCGTAGGTCCAGAGAGAGCCGCGAACGACGACGTCGGTCGCAGGCTTCCATGCCGTCGCTTCTTCGTCCTCCGGAGGGACCTGTCGCTCGGCGACGACGAAGCGCCTCCCGTCTTCCAACCTGAAGCTTCGCTTGACGACGACCCCGAGCTGCCACCGTCCCTCGGGCAACAACCGGAAGTTCGTCACGACTGCAGTTGTGGGAGCAGGTGCCCCGGCGCTCATCGCGGGGACCTCGGCCACTTTGTGCGCGCCATCATACGGGCAGCTCCGTGCGCGCAAGCCCGGGCGCGGCGTGGAGCGTGAACACACGGCGCTCGCCCCGCACAAGCGGTGCGTGGAGTCTCGCGTGCCACACGAGTGCAATTCGCGCGCTGTCGGCGTCGATGCGGATCGCCACGAGCTCCGGCGACCTCGAACGACTCCGGCTCCCGGCGGCAACGTGCCACGCAACAGCTGGCGACGGAACGATGAAGCCCGTCAGAGGATGCTCACCAAGACCACGAACGTCCAGCGGAGTACCAGGGGCGACCCGCTCGAGCTGCAGATCCGGGGAAGCGTTGAGGAGCATGCGAGGCCACGGCGGCTCGCCGTCCCGACCGTTGAGCTTGCCGCCTTCCACGACGAGATGGCTCATGCGGAGGCTCGACTCCACGGGGAGCGGCGCCCAGCACTTCGGCGAAGGTCGGTCATTCCACCGGCGGATAGGCTCATTCGGGTCCTCGATCTGAGGCAGCTCGACACCCTCCGCTTCGGATGCGTCGATGACCCATCCCTTGCCCAATGGATTGGCCGAGCAAGCCATACGCGTCGAGGGAGCTGGCGTCTCAGTCCCAGGCAGGAGCCCGGGAGCGCGGTCCCAGGCACCCCCGTAGGCATGAGCCCACGACATCGGGACGGTGTCGACTGGTTCTGGCTCCGAGGCCTCCAGCTCCGTCCCGCGCTTTCGCCACCATCGCCTGCCGAGCACGCGAAGCACACGCAGCTGCTCACCTACACGAAGCATGACCGATGCTTCGGCAAACGGTCGAGCCCCTGGCGCCCGCACCGTCCCGGTGACCGTCACTTCGGTCACGTCAGGCGGGCGAAGGTAAGGGACATCCCCCATCGGGAGCGAGAGGCTCGGCTCGCTCTCGATAGGCAGCTGCTCGCGCGCCACCCGCCATCCGCCATCGACGGAGTCGTACGTGATCTTGACGGTCGCATCGACCAGCGCGAATCGATCGTCGAGGTGATCTCGATGACAGAAGAGCGGAAACGGCGTTTCATTGTTGATCTCCACCCGCCGGCTCCTTTCTCTCTTCCTCGGCCCATTCCTGGGCAGCCTGGGTGCCCCCGCCGGCTATCGGTTTGACTATTCCGTCGCCCGCGATGCCCTCAGCGGCGGTACCAGGTGCCGACTCATCCGCCCGAACGATACCGTGAGACGCAGCAGCCTCATTGGCAGCGTCGTTCATGGCGTTGCGCTTTTGGTGTGGGCGCATGTCGGGCCTAGCCTTATCGAGATAGTCGCCGGTTGCCTTCTTCGCGGCTTCCTGGGCAGCCTTGTCGGGAGGCATCCCCTCCTCGATCAAGCGCTTCGTCTCGGCAGCCGCTGCGTCCGCGACAGCTTTCGTATCGGCGGCGGTAGCCTTCCCGGCAAGACCTCGGTTCACGCCGACCTTGGCTGCGTGCTGCGCCGCCTTCGCCTCCGCTTCCACCGTTCGCCACGCAGCCCACTTCCCCAGCGGAATGCTACCCAGCCCGGGCTTGATCCGACCCATAAGCTTACCAAATCCAATGGAGACGGCGATCTCCACCAGTGCTGTGGAGGCGAACTCGAAGCTCGCCAGCGCCCAATCCTCCGCCGTCGGCTGCACCTCCACGGTGCCGGGAGCATTCATCACGTTGAACAGAAAGGTCGAGGCAGGATCACCGCAGTTGAGGTTCTGACCCCAAGCGCCATCCAAGGTCGATGCCACTGGCCCCGACTTCGCCAAGACGCTGGAAACCCCCAGAAACCACTTGGTGCTGGATGAGTACTGAATGAAGGGGAGCATCAGGTTGCCACCTGGCGGTAGGTGGTTGCCCCGGCATTCGTGATTTCGCGACACGATCGGACCAAGACTGTTGGCGACTACGGTCGGGTTCTTCTTGTCCTCCTTCAAGAAGGCCCCGAACTGGGCCCCGGCAGACGTCACGTAGACGACATGAAGCGTGAACGGGCTGAAGCCCAGGCCCGTCGGATAGGGCATCGGGGGAACCGGCGGACCTGGGCTCTGTCCGGTGAAGAGGTTGAGATAGTAGAGCCCGTTGTGGTGGTCGAGGCCCACCATGACGACCGTGTGGCAGAAGTTGACCACGCGCGCGCTCACGACCGTTCCTCTACGCTCGCGCTCACTGCAGCCATTCTTTCGACGAGCGATCGATCCTCCTGCCGCTGACGGCAGTGTCGATGCGCTGGGCCCCAACCCGACTCCAGCACAAGGGTCCGAAGGATACGATGGAGGAGCTCGGGACCGACCTCCGCGACGAGCTCCGGCGCCTCTCGATAGCCCACCATGGGCCGAGGTGGCGGAGGCCCAACCAAGGCTTCGAGGCGATGCCAGGTGCCGCGAGCGACGGCCAGAAGCCGCTCCGGCTTCGCCCAGCCACTGATGCTCAATCGCAGCTTCCCCTCGTGCGCCGCGACATGGGCGATACCCCGGCTCTCTTTGCTGACTCGGCGAACGAGCTCTCTGACTTCCATCCCGAACGAGGTGATGTCCTGGTTTGCGAGCTCGACGTCTGGGTTCACGTAGAAAGAGGCCTGTGAGCGTGCTGGGCCGCTCATCTCCACGCAGTGCCTCCGAGGCGGAATGCCCCACCGAAATCGCGCGTGGAGTGTCGCGCCCGATGGATGTCGGCCCTCTTCGACCTCGAGCGTGGCACCGGTCCAGCCCCGCCGGAGGGAGATCTCGGCGAACCGCTTGTTTGGGAACAAGTCTCGCTGACGCGACTGGGCCCAATCCCCCCAGCCCATGAGCACGAGCAAGGGCAACCCGACCGCTGCCAATGCGCCAGAGACGCCCTTGAGCAGATTCAGCGCCAGACTCGGAAGGTCCTTTGTGAGGAGAGCGACCGGAGCCAGGACGAGCAGGAGAATCAGCACGGCGCCGCCGAGCAGGCTCACGGCTGTCCCCCGGGGTGTTCCGTCCTCGTCCCAGATGTTGGTGCGCACGGGAGCCGGCGCTTCATACGTCCCCCGCTTGGCGAACCACCGGCGAAGGCGCCGATCGTCTCGCCGCCATCTGCGCTTCCGTTGCCAGTCCGATAGGCTTCCCGGCTGGGCGGCATCGAGCTCGCAAATGCGCGCCGTCACGTCTCGAAGCAACGCCGGTGAGTGGTCCGCCCCCGCCGCGCTCTCTTCCTCCTCGTCCTCGAGTTCGTCGAGGAGTGCCCCGAGCCGCTGATGGAGCAACGCCACAGCCTCACCCGAGTCGGCGTGCTCGCAATGGCACGCAAGCCATCCGAACCAGGCGATGAATGTGTAGGGCGACACTGGTGCGGGCTGCTGGTCCCGGCACAGCCTTCGTATGCGGTCTTCCGACGTGCCCTGCCCTGGTGCTCTACTCGAGGGCGAGATCCACAGCACGCCATTGTGCGTCAAGAGCATGAGACCCTGCCAGCGAGCTCGAGTGAATCGCCAGCGTGTCGGGATCGCGCCGTTCGGACCTGCTTGGAGAATGGAAGGCCGCTGCATGACCCTCAACCGTCGCTGTCTACCGAATCGGGTGCGCTTGCCTCTCGTTCGACCGTTCCTGGCCTGTTCGGGCTTATCGAGGCCGCGGCACGGCGTGCGCAACTCTCCTCGAAGGCCTCCCACGTCGCTGGCATGGGAGGCACGTCCGCATTGAGCAGCACACGCTCGCCTCTCAGATCGACGTCGTCGCAGGCGTGAATCGTGACGCCGCCGTGGGCGGCAGCGATCCGTGCGTCCCCGCTGGTCTGGAGGTCGAAGGTCTCGCAACGCATCCGGATCGCGCGTGCGGCCTCGACCTCGATGTCGACTGCACGGAGGCGAACGCTGGGCCCGTCAGGCGTGATCACGATCGTCACCTCGACCTCGCCTGTGGCGCTCCGCACCTGGAGGGTATCGGCGTCGCCGCTCCGGAGTTCGAGGCTGCGGCCGTACGCCAGAGCCAACTTGGTGGCACCCATTCTATTGACCGCCCCCTTCACGCATTGAGCTTGATTTGGCCGCCCTTGATGTCGACGAGACCGCCGCCGGTCACATTGACGACCCCGACCCCTCCGACATTGACCGTCGGCGCCGCTACGTTCACCGTCGCGCTGGCTTGGATCGTTACTGTGTTTCCTTGCACCGTAATGACCGTCCCCTGCACTGCGACCGTCGGCGCCGAAATGTTGGCCGATGCTCCCGCTGTCAGCACCGCGGCCGCCCCTGCGTGCGCGGACCAAGCACCGCTCGCCGTCGACGTAATCACCGGGGCGCGCTCGGCGTGAACACTACTCGCGACCTCTTCGATCCTGGGCGCAACAACCTGCACGACATTGTTGCTCGATAGCTCCGCATTGGCCGCCCCGTGAACGCCCGCGGTGCTCGTGCCGTGCCAGAACACCTCGGGGGCCTCGCCCTTGATCTCCTTCCCATCAACGAAGGTCATGCCCTCGCTCGAGCTCACGTGCACCTTGTTGTCGGTGCCCATGTAGATCCCCTGCACCGGCGCATTCGGTGCGCCCAGCTGGAGCACGGTGTTGCCGAAGGGCACCGAGAGCTTGAGGCGCTCGCTGCCTTCGTGGTCGTCGATGTTGATCTCGGTGCCACCGCCGGTTCGGATCACGTTTCGCATCCCGTTGTTCGCGCCGACGGTGCTCGGCGTGGTCGGGTTCGGCACGGCGCCTGAGATGATCGGTCGGTCCGGGTCCCCCTCGACGCACGAGAGGACGACCTCCACGCCGTCGCGGAGTGGAAAGTGGAAGCCGTAGCCCGGACCGGCATGCGGTTGCGCCATGCGGATTGGGCGCGACGCCTTTCCTCGAGCATTGGGGCCGACGTCGAAGAGGAAGCGAACGTGGTAGCGGCCCTCGGGATCGAGCTCTGCGTATTGCCCGGGCTGCGCAGCCTCAACGATACCGGTCAACACGCCCGGAACATGCGGCTTGGGCGTGACGCGGAGCGGTCGGAACGGCACCGAGGCGTCGATCGCCTTGAAGCGATTTTCGTAGAAGCCATCACTCGCCGGACCTGCAAATAGGCCGGCGGCTTGTCGCAGCTCGTGCTCGACCTCCAGCACGAGGAACTCTCGATCGCCCAGCGGGTGGCCTTCGAGACGAAACCGCGTGCCGGCCGAGAGCTCCGGCCGGGCGCTGCGGCCCTGGTAAACTGCTTCTGCCACGCGAGCTCCTCGGCACGCAACCTCGCGGTTCGGTCGGCCTCATCCGGAGTTTTGAAGTGGCCCCCGTACTCGAAACGCTGCCCCACTTTGCCACGCGTCTCGGCGTTCGCCTGGAGCGCGACGCCGGGCGTGCGGTAGTTGTAGTCCTTCACGACCACACGGGCGGGCTGCGCCGTTCGGGTGGTCCGCAGGTCGAAGACATCTTGGCGCTCGCCGCGCCCGCGGAACGGGACCTGAAGGCCCGAGTGTTCGGTTGCGAACCCATTCGCGTGGTCGGTGAAGACCACGACATCGCGCTCCTCTTCCTGCCGGAAGTAGAGCGATATCCCAGCGTGCTCGCAGAGCCTAGAGACGAACGCGAGCTCCGACTCTTTGAACTGCACGACGAACTCCCGCACGGGGTAGCCGGCGAGGAGCTGGAGATCGAAGTCATTCCCTCGCTTCAGCCCGGCACGCTCAAGACGATCGGCGACGATGTCGGGCACCGATAGATCCATCGTGACCTCGGTGGCCGTCGTCAACGCGAGCGCGCCCAGCCGAGGGACGAGCGTAACCGTCCAGGCGAGGTGCCCAGTTTCTGCGGCGAGGTCGCTATCGATTCGCTGAATGACGCCGTGCACGCGGCGCACGGCGCGCTTGTGGTGCTCGAGGATCAGGCTGGCCGACTCACCAAGCAGGGCTTCTTCGTCGATCGCGACGCCCGCTTGACCGACGATCTCGATCTCGAGCTCGTAGGGATGACCAATCCGCTCCCGACCGGAGACGCGCGTAACGCAGTGTGCGCTTTCGTCGAGCGCGCGAGCGACGAGCCGTGCGTGCAAGATAGGGTTGATCATTCGCTGCCTTTCGTGTCGCCGGTCCGACGCCGGGCGCCGTCCCGACTGCCCTCACGAACAGCCAACCACCCGACGCCCGCGGGGCATATGCTACTCAAGATCCTCGAAAGGCGCGAGCTCCGCGGGGTGTGCGCGCTCGAAGCGACGTTCACGACGCGGGCGGCCTTGGAGGCGAACACGAGGCCTCGAGCGCCTCCGGGGCGTCTTGAGAACGTAGCGGAGCTCGAGCTGCTCGGTCCCCGGCGACGGGTCGACTGTCCTGTCCTCGAGCAGCCTGCCATGCCGTGCGAGCACCTTCTGCGGCCGCTTCGCCGTGCGCACCGCGACCTCCGTCACTTCGTCGGACGTCGGCGGCGCCAGCGCGTGGAACACGAGCTCGCCGTCTGCGTCGCGGACGTACACGCCACCGAGGGCGAGGACACGGAAGTGCACGAGCAGCGCCCAGTCACTCGCCAGCGGCTTCCGCATTACCCCTCCCGCGTTGGGTACGAAGATGAGCCCGACGACACTGAGTCAAGGGTGCTCACGCAGAATTCTCGAAGTGGGAGCCCCCTCGAGTTGCAACATCACCGGTACAGTCGGCTCGTGCGATGAAAGGCCATTCACGGAGCTTGGGCGGCCGCAAGGACCCCGCTCACGACGCGATCAATCCCGCCGTAGTCCTTGCGCGCGCGCACGTCGGTGAAGCCCGCAGCCTCGAAGAGCTTCGCCGTATCGGGCGCCTGGCCGGCGCCGATCTCCATGGCGAGGACGCCACCAGGGCAAAGGTGAGCCGGTGCCTCCGCGATGATCCGACGCGCGATCGCGAGCCCGTCCGCGCCGCCGAAGAGGGCGAGGTGCGGCTCGTGGTCGAAGATTGTCTGCGGCAGCCTCTCGCCCACGGCGATGTACGGCGGGTTCGCCGTGATCAGATCGAACCGGTGATCGACCCCGAGATCCGCGAACAGATCCGACTGGCGGAACCAGCAGCGGGGCGTGGTGCCGAGCCGCGCGGCGTTGTCGCGGGCGACCTCGAGCGCGTCCGCCGAGATATCCGTGCCGAGGACCGACCACGTCGGCCGCTCGCACGCGAGCGTGATGGCGACGCAGCCCGACCCGGTGCACAGGTCGAGGACACGGGCAGACATCGAGAGGTGCGACAGGCGATCGAGCGCCTCCTCCACGAGGGCTTCGGTGTCCGGCCGTGGGACGAGCACGCGTTTGTCCACTCGGAATGGCCGCCCGTAGAACTCGCGCGTGCCCAGCATGTAAGCGACGGGCTCCGCCGACCGCCGGCGCTTGTGGAGGTCGCGGTAGGTGGAGAGCTCCGCCTTCGAGAGGGGGCGCTCCGGATCGACGATGAGGCCGATGCGGTTGGTGCCCAGAACCTGGGCGAGCAAGAGCTCGGCGTCGAGCCGGGGCGTGTCGCTGCCCTTGTCGCGAAGATCGTCCGCAGCCCAGGCCAGGACGCGGCGGACTGTCCAGATATCTGACGACGCTGTCATGCGATTCAGTGCGCGGCCGGCGAGAGCTTGCCGCCGGCTCGCGTCACCACACCCTCCATGTCGGCGCGGATCTCCGCGAGGCGCGCCTCGGTCTTCGCCTCGAAGCGGAGCACGAGGACGGGCTGCGTGTTGGAGGCACGGCAGAGGCCCCAGGCGCCGTCGCTGAAGTCGACCCGCGCGCCGTCGATGTCGAGAACGGTGTGGGTGGGCTTGTAGTGCTCGAGCACCTGGCTCACCACGCCGAACTTCGCCTCGTCCGCGCAGTCGACCCGCAGCTCCGGCGTGGCGTACGTCTTGGGGACGTCCGCGAGGAGCGCCGAGAGCGGCTTCTTCTCTTCGGCCACGATCTCCAGCAGCCGGGCCGCCGCATAGATGGCGTCGTCGAAGCCGAAGTACCGATCGGCGAAGAAGATGTGCCCGCTCATCTCCCCCGCGAGCAGCGCCTTCTCCTCCTTCATGCGTGTCTTGATGAGCGAGTGGCCGGTCTTCGCGTAGAGCGCGCGGCCCCCGTGCGCGCGCACGTCCGAGAAGAGCGTCTCCGAGCACTTCACCTCGCCGAGGATCGTCGCGCCCGGGTGCTCCGCGAGCACGCGACGCGAGAAGAGGATCATGAGCTTGTCGCCCCAGATGATCTCGCCCGCCTCGTCGACCGCGCCGATACGATCGCCGTCGCCGTCGAAGGCGATGCCGAGCGGCGCGCCCGTCTCGCGGACGCGGTCGATGAGGGCCTGCACGTTCTTCGGCTGCGTCGGGTCGGGGTGATGGTTGGGGAAACGCCCGTCGATGTCACAGAAGAGCGGATCGACCTGGAAGCCGAGCGCCTCGAGCGCGCGGACCCCGAGCGGCCCGGCCGCGCCGTTGCCCGCGTCGAGAACGACGCGGACGCCGTGGTCCGCCGGCAGCCGGACGCGCGACCGGAGCGCGTCGACGTACGCGTCCGACACGTCCGCCGTGCCCATCTTCCCCGAGCCCGCGCGCGACGGCAGGCGCCCCTCCACGATGCGCGCGGCGAGCCCCTGGATGTCGCGGCCGAAGAACGAGCCCTTGCCGCGCATCATCTTGAGGCCGTTGTCCTCGGCCGGGTTGTGGCTCCCGGTGATCTGCACCGCGCCGTCCGTCCCGAGGTGGTGAGCGGCGAAGTAGAGGAGCGGCGTCGGGCCGATGCCGATGTCCGTCACGTCGGCTCCGGCGGCGAGGAGACCGCTCGTGAACGCCTCGAAGATCCGCGGGCTGGAGAGGCGACCGTCGCGGCCGACGGCGAGCTTCAGCGGCCGGCCGAGCTCCTCCCCGAGCGCGCCCGCGTAAGCGAGCGCGACCTGGTTCACGAAATCGCTCGTCAGGTCGCGATCGGCGACGCCGCGGATGTCGTACTCACGGAAGACGTGACGGGGGAAAGCCATGTTCGCGCCGGTGTTCTCGCACGCTTTCCGACGCGGAAAAAGCGCGATGTGGGCGCGAGCGCGTGGGGGTCGCGATCACGCCCACGATTGCAGCTCGACGATGTTGCCCTCCGGGTCGCGCACGTAACACCAGGTGACGCGGGCCCCCGCCGCGGTCTCGAGCGTGACGACCTCGCCGACGCTCGAGCCCCCGGCTTCGAGCACCGCGCGTCGCGCAGCCGCCACGTCCGCCACCGCAAACGCGATGTGCCCCAAGCCTGCTCGGTTCACCTCGGGGCGAACCGCCGCGGCGGCTACACTGTACGAGTAGATCTCCAGCGTGGGGCCCGTGGCGCCGTGGCCGGGCAGACGAAGGTGAACACCTCGGACGCGGGCGCCCGGCACGGCGGTGCCCGCGTCGAGCGCGGGACCTTGGTAGTCGCGCTCCGGCGGGACGGGCTCGCACCCGAAGAGGCTCTCGTAGAACGAGGCGAGCGCGCGCCAGTCGCGCGCGATGAGGTTGGTGTGTCCGTAGCGAGCGCCTTCGATCCGCGACATATCGGGCAGGATAGACCCGACGCGCAGAGCCGCGGCCTCGCGACCTGCGAAGCCGCGCCGAGGCATCAGCCCCGAAGGTACGCCGAAAACGCCAGGGTGAGATCCGCCGGGCTCTGCGTGGGACGGCCGAGGTCCTTGCGGGAGCCCTTCTTCACGCGGACCTCCACCAAGGCCGGCCCTTCGGCGTCGCGCAAAGCGGCGAGGGCCGCGTCGAGCTCGGCCTCGGTGGTGACGCAGACGGCGCTTTTGTAGCCGGCGGCCCGGGCGACCGCGCAGATGTCGACGGAGAAGCCCGCCGTGGGCTGGCCGCCGACGCTGTCGTGGGCGCCGTTGTTGAGGACGACGTGTTTGTAGCGCGGCGGCGCCAGCTCCCCGATCGTCGCGAGGCCGCCCATGTGCATGATGACGGCACCGTCACCATCGAGACAATAGACGGGCTTGTCCTCGCGGGAGAGCGCGACGCCGAGCGCGATCTGCGAGGCGTGCCCCATGCCGCCGACGACGAGGAAGTCCGCGTCGTGAGGCTCGCCGCGGCGCCCGCGGACCTCGAAGAGCTCGCGCGAGGGCATGCCCGTGGTGGAGACGACCGCGGCGCCGGCCGGGAGCGACGCGGCGAAGCGCTCGATGGCTTGCTCGCGCGTGAGCGTGAGCTCCGGCGGGCTCGGGTCCTTCAGCGAGTAGGCCTCGAACGTGCCCTTCTCCACCACGAGCGCGACCGGACCGCGACGTTGCCGGGCCTGCTCCAGCGCCGACGAGAGCGCGGCCTTCGCCGCGTCGATGTCGCGGGGCAACACCGAGGCCGGGACACCGATGGCGGCGAGCGTCTCGAGCGTCACCTTGCCCATGTGGACGTGCTGCGGCTCGTCGTGCTCGCCGGGCCGACCGCGCCAGCCCACGAGGAGCAACATGGGCACGCCGTAGATCGCCGGGTCCGCCAGGGAGGTGACCGGGTTCACCGTGTTGCCGAGCCCCGAGTTCTGCATGTAGACGAGGCCGATTTCCCCGGTCGCGAGGTAGTGCCCCATCGCGAGCGCGATCGCGCTCCCCTCGTTTGCGGTGATGACGTTGCGGCGCTTCGGCGTGTTCGCCGTCACGTACGCGCAGATGTCCTTGAGCAGCGAGTCGGGGACGCCGCAGAAGAGGTTCACGCCAGCCGCGGTGAGGGCCTCGTAGAAGTCTTTCGGGGAGAGCACGACGCTCGAGTAGCCGATGGGCCCCTCCGCGGAAACGACAAATGTCTCGAAGCGGATCAGGGGCAGGGCACGACGTTGATGCAGTCGATCCGCGCTTGGCCAGGGTCGCTCATGAGAGCAGAGTACGTCCCCGCACCGATGCTGACCTGGAGACCGTCGAGCGGCATGAGGTACGGGCCCGATCCCCGGACCACCCACTCGGCCCCGTCGATCGAGGTCTCGAGGAACAACGTGTCCTCGTCGGCACGGATGCGGACATAGCGGTCCGTGGCGGGGTTGTAGATGCCGTTCATGATCTCGATGCCGCCCCCTCCGAGCTCGAGCGAGAGCTGGAACCCTCCGCCCTCGAGGATGAGGTTGGTGCGGGTGCCGCTCGCGACGTCGCTCAAATAGACGAAGGTCTGCGCGCCGAGCACGGCGTTCGTCGCTTCGAGGAGGCGGAAGGTCAGGGCATCGCAGCTCAGGTGGAGGACACCCGGGAGGGTGACCCAGCAGAAGTCGAGCGGCTCCGAAGCGGGCGGCGTGAAGAGCGCCGTGCCGGCGTCGACCGAGACGCAGGACCCCACGGGCGCCACCGACCCGAAGCCGCTGTCGAACGTCTCCTTCACCGAGCTGACCGGCGGGTTGAGCTGCTCGCCGCATTCGGGCGCGGCCCCTCCTCCGCCGGACGCACCGCCGCCGGTCGCGTCGCCTCCGGCGCCTCCTCCTCCGCTCGGCGCGAACCCCCCGGTGCTCGAGGCGCTCGCGGTGCCCTCGTCGTACGAGCCGAGATCGTAGGCCAGCGAGCAGCCCGTCGTGACGAGCGCCGTGAGCGCATACGCCCCGAGGCTCTTCAAAAGCTCGCTCCGACCGAGAGCGAAGCCGAGCCCGGCCCGAAGCGCGGCGCGATGAACGCGCTGCTCGACGGCGGCCCCACGGGGCTCGTGAAATAGAGGATCGGCGCGACCGCGAGCGCCGCGAGGCCGATACCGAGCGTGATGTCGGCGCCAAGGAACAGCGAGCGCACCTCGTCCACGTCGGCCGTCGGGCAATTCGGCGCGCATGCCTGGTCGTCGAGATCGCCCTTCTTCGCGAGACCGACCCCGGCGAGGGCACCGAAGACGGCGAGGCCTGCGAGGCCAGCGCCGCCGACGACCCAGAAGGCGGGCGTGACCTGACGCTCCTCTTCCTGGGTAACAGGGCCGCCACCGCCGGGCTTGCCGAACGAGACCTCGACCCGGCGGAGCTTGTCGCCCTCGCGGACCACGAGCCGCTGCTCGATGGGCGCCTCTCCGGCGTGCTCGATGCGGAAGCGATGCTCACCCGGATCGACCTCGATGGCCTTGCCGTCGAGGCGCTCGAGCAGGACGGTCTCTCCGTCGAGCACACGCGCGTCTGCGATGTCCTTGCCGCTCGCGTCGCGAGCGACGAAGACGAGGCTCGGCACCGCTTGATCGAGCTTCGCGAAGAGCTCGGTGCACTCCGTCACGAGCACGCTCGGGCAGGCCGGGTCGGAGCACCGCACGAGGGCGGAGCGCGCTTCCCGAAGCTTGGCGGCCTTCTCCAGGCGCTGGGCCTCGACGTGCGCGGAGATGCAGGTTTGCGTTGCGTCCGTCGCCGGCTGCGCAAAGACGACCGCGGGGACGAGGAGGGTGAGGGCGAGGAGAGGGAGCCTCATCGAAGGCATTCAGGCTTGTACTCGCGAACGCCGTCCGCCGTGATCCGGTACGGAGGGGTGCAATTGGCAGCAGCGGGCTTGGCCGTCGCCGCCGGCCTGGCGGCGGACGGCGGCAGCGTACGCTTTTCGGGCGGCGCAGAGGAGGCCGGCGCCTCGGACGCGGCGGCGGTGGAGCTCGGCGGCGCAGGCGCCGTGGTCTCGGCCTTCATGGCCTCGGCGGGCGCGGACGAGACCGCTTGCTCGCGCGGCGGCTCCGGAACCTGGGCGGCAGCCGGGCCAGGCGTAGAGGGCAGCATCCGCGCGAGAAGGAAGCCGACCACGCCGGCCGCGATGAGCCCCGCGACGACGAGCGGCGCGACGCCGCGGCGAGGACGCTCCCACGGGGTCGATGCGCTCGCGGGCTCGGCCACGATGACCGCCGGCTTCGGCTCGAACGCAGCTTCGTTCTTTTCCTCCGTGACCTCGGGCTTGGGCAGAGGGGCGTCGAGCGTCGGGGCGGTCGCCGCCTCCTTGGCAGCAGCGGCCTCGATCTTCGCGAGCGAGGCGCGTGCGCCGTCCGGCGGCAACACGGGCCGGCCGGGCAGCTCCGTCGCCACGGACAGGTCGAAGGCCGAGAACTGCTGCGCCTGCATGCGGATGGCGTCGCCGGCCTTTGCGTCGACCCAGCGCGCCACGTCACGGGCAGCCGCGGGCGGCGCGGCCTTCTCGATGGCCTGGGCCATCTCGCGGGCGGTCGCGTAGCGCTGGGCGGGATCACGCGAGAGCCCTTTGAGGATGATGTGGTCGAGCTCGGGCGTGACCTCGGCCCGCACGGTGCTGGGCGCGACGGGCTCCTTCGTCAGCGTGCGCATGACCACCGCCGCGTCGCTGCCCGACTCGTCGAAGTACCGCTTTCCCGTCACGAGCTCCCAGAGGACGACGCTCGCGGCGTAGATGTCGGCGCGGCGATCCACCGCCTCCGCGCGGATCTGCTCGGGCGCCATGTAAGCGACCTTGCCTTTGATCTGGCCGTCGCGTGTGGCGGACGCGTTGCCGACCGCCTTGGCGACGCCGAAGTCGATGAGCCGAGCCACGCCGTCCGACCCGATGAGGATGTTCTGGGGGGAGACGTCGCGGTGCACGATCGCGAGCGGCTCGCCGTCGTCTCCCCTCGCCTCGTGCGCGGCGTGCAAGCCCTCGAGCATGCCGACGCCGATCGAGCTCGCGATCGACGCGGGCAGGCCTTCGGGCGTCTTGCGGAAGAGCTTCGAGATCGCCTCACCCGGGATGAAGTCCATCACCAGGAAGAGCTCACCCTTCTCGGCGACGACATCCAGGATGGGGACGACGTTCGGGTGGCGGATGCGCGACGCGAGCCGAGCCTCGTCGAGGAACATCGCCACGAAATGCGGGTCCTTGGCGAACTGCGGATGCAGGCGCTTGATCGCGACTCCGCGCGTGAAGCCGCTCGGGCCGATGAGCCGCCCGAAGTGCACCGTGGCCATGCCTCCGGTCGCGATGTCGCCCTGGATGGCGTATCGCCCGACGACCTGATCCTGCGGCTCCTTGTGCCGACCACGCATGAGAAGGGAGCCAGTATACAGGACGACTACTCGGTCTCCGGTTCCTCGTTTGCCCGCAGACGAAACCGCTGGACCGCGCGCTGGATGAACTTGCGGTTCACCCCGGCGATCCGCGCGGCGTGCGTGACATTTCCGCCTGTCTCCGAGAGCGCTTCGCGGAGGTAGGCCTCCTCGAAGGCCTCGCAGAGCTGCTCCCGCGCGTCTTTCAGGGGAACGGAAAGATCGACCTTGGCGGTCACGAGCGGGCCCGGGAGGGAGGGAGGCGCCTGCCCGAGGGCGGTGCCGTGGAAGAGCGTTCGGGTGACCGCGTTCTTCAGCTCGCGGACGTTGCCCGGCCAGGCCTGCCCGATGAGAGCCTTCATCGCCCGCTCCGGCAACGGCGTGACCTGCCGACCGCGCTCGGCGAGCTCGCGCGTGAAGTGGTGGATGAGCAGGGGGATGTCGTCGGGGCGTTCGCGCAGCGGCGGGAGCACGACGCGGACGACCGCGAGCCGGTAGTAGAGGTCCTCCCGGAACCGCTTGTTCGAGACCTCCTCGGCGAGGTTTCGGTTCGTCGCGGCCACGACGCGGACGTTCACCTTCCGCGGCGTGTTCGACCCGATGCGCCGCACCTCGAAGCGCTCGAGCGCGCGGAGGAGCTTCGGCTGCAGGTCCAGCGGTAGCTCGCCGATCTCGTCGAGGAAGAGGGTCCCGCCGTCCGCGGCCTCGAAGGCGCCCTCCCGGTCGGCGACCGCGCCCGAGAACGCGCCGCGGACATGACCGAAGAGCTCGC
Organism: Myxococcales bacterium; assembly: GCA_016794345.1. Lineage (GTDB taxonomy): Bacteria > Myxococcota_A > Polyangia > Polyangiales > Polyangiaceae > Xiheicaenibacterium > Xiheicaenibacterium phototrophicum. The sequence continues at coordinate 54,418 of JAEUKE010000009.1, read as the reverse complement.
TCTCCATCAGGTTCGGCGCGACCGCCGAGCAGTCGAACACGACGAACGGCTCGCCGCTCCGCGCGCTCTCCTCGTGCAGCGCCTCGGCTGCGAGCTCCTTGCCGGTGCCCGTCTCACCTTCGACGAGGACGGTGTCGTCGACCGCGGCCGCGCGCTCGAGCATCGTGAAGACGACGCGCATCGGCACGCTCTGCCCAATGAGGCCGCCGAAGCTCTCGCGCGAGGAGAGCGGGATCTCGATGACGTCCTGCAGGAGGCGCAAGCGAAGGCTCGAGTTGCCAAGGACGAGCGTCGAGTCGTAGCGCGCGTACGCGTCGCGGATGGAGACGCCGTCGAGCACGGTGCCGTTGCGACTGCCCGCGTCGATCACGCGGATGCCTCCCCGCTCGACCTTGAGCGTGAGGTGGTGGCGGCTGACCGCGCCGTCGAAGAGGACCAGGTCGCAGCCGCGTGCGGAGCCGATGCGCACCTCCGTCCCGGCGAAGTCGAAGCCCTGCCCGCTCTGCTGGCCCGCCACGACGTCGACGTGGATCTTGCGCGAGCGGAGCTTCAGCCCCGAAGCGTCACGCGACAGGATCTCGGTAACGGCGTCGCGCGGGGCGGCGTCTGAAGGCACGTGGTGACAATACCACCGTCAGGGCAAGGGGCAGACAGCGGATGGCTCGGCGTAGCCGAACTGGATGAAGTTGATGGGGTGGCTCGGCACGAATGCGCCCGCCGGCAGGCGCTCCCAGGTGAGCCCGTCGGTGCTGCGGTACATCTCCTGCTCGTCGTACCAGCCCTCCCAGGCGTCCTTGTGGGCGACGAACGTCCCGGTGTCGCTCCGCGCCAGCGCGCCGATCCGGATGTCCGGCGGGTCGACGGTCTCTTCGGTCCACGTCTGGCCGTCCGCGCTACGATGGAGGGTTGCGCCTTCGTAGGCGAAGAACTCGGAGCCGGTCCACACGCCGGGCGAGCTGAACGACCCGCCCACTTGCTGGAGCGACCAGTTGTCGCCGCCATCGGTGGACGTACACACGCTGCCGTTGCCGCTGAAGATCGCGATCGTGCCGGCGCCGTAGGTGATGCCGAGGACGTAGCTGCCGCAGGCCTCCGGGCGCGTGGTGGGGTGCGTCCACGTGACGCCGTCGGGAGACATGACGATATCGCGGTCGCTGCCGGACTCGCCGGTGACGACGAAGAGCCCGCCGCCGTGGGGGACGAACTCGATCGCTCGCACGTTGCCGACGTTCAGCCCGAGGTCTCCGCCTTCCTCCCACGCGGTGCCGTCGGTCGAGATCCAGGTGGGGGAGTTGTTGGCGACGAATTTCCCGTTCCCGAAGGCGATATCCGCGAACGTCGGCTGCTCCATCCACACGTCGGACCAGGTCGCGCCGTCGGTCGAGCGACGGAGCACCCCCGGATAGCCCCAGCCGAAGGTCGCCACGAACGCGCCGGCGCCGAACGCGAGACCTCGACCCGCCCACGGGCTGTGGTCACAGTCCGGCACGCCGTCGGAGCCCCAACATTCCTCGGCGTCGTCGGCGCTCTGGTTGGCGACGAAGGTGTGGCCGTCGTCACACGAGACCATGAGCCGGCCGAGGTGGCCCTGCGCGACGAACACGGGGACGAGCCCTTGTGTGTTGCCGCCGGTGCCGGTGGAGCTCGTCGCGCCGGTGCCCGTGGTCCCTGTGCCGTTCGTTCCGCTGGTCGCCGGCCCGCCGGTCGAGGTGGTGCTGCCGCTGCCGCCCTCCCCTCCGCCGCCATCGCTGCCGCTGCTCGTGTCTCCACACGCCGCCACGGGAAGGACGAGACCGAACACGACCCAGGACCAGCTCGCTCGAGGAAGCATCGTGGCGGCAGTCCGCAATGACCGTGCCGTGCCCCCAAGCTTCGCCAGGCCGACCGATTCCCGAGAAGAGCGAGCCCAACTGCGACACCGAAGGGGCAGCTCGCCGTCGGAACGCCCCCCGGCGGGGACACCCGAAGCCCTGGCTGGTGCCGCTCCTCGGTCTTTTCGGGAGCCTCCGTGACGGTACGGTGGTTGCACCGCCGACCGCCGCCATGCAGAAAAGCTCGCTCTGGCTGGTGATGGTCGCAGGTCTCACAGCCTGCACCGGCGACATCGGCGGCGCCGACGACGGGCCGGACGGGCCCACCGAGAAGTCGACGCCCACGAACTTCGTCTGCGATCCGGACGCCGTTCCGGACGCGTCGCCCCTCCGCCGGCTCAGCCACGTCCAGTACGCGAACACCGTCCGGGACCTCGTCCGCTACGCGCTGCCCGGCGAAGCCGAGGCGGTCATCGGCGTCGTCAGTCCGCTCTTCGACCAGGTCCCCGACGACGCGCGGATCGGCCCGGACAAACACTACGCCGGCTTCTCGCGGCTCGACCAGGCCGTGCAGCAGGAGCACATCGACGCCACGTACGCGGTCGCCAACGCAGTCGGCGGCGAGCTGACGTCGAGCCCGACGCGGCTCACGACCGTGGCCGGCGCCTGCGCGACCGACGCCGACCCTTCCAACGACGACACGTGCCTCGACGCATTCATCCGCTCGTTCGGCGAGCGCGCGATGCGCCGCGCGGTGACCGACGAAGACGTCGCGTTCTACAAGGTCCCGGCGGGGACGGCGCCCTACGATGCGGCCGACTACGCGGACGTGATCGCGCAGCTCCTGGTGGCGCCCCACACGCTCTACCTGGTCGAGCACGGCGACGAGGCCGACCCCGGCGCACACGTCGCGCTCGGCGCCTACGAGCTCGCCTCGCGTCTCTCCTACCATTTCTGGCAGACGATCCCGGACGAGGAGCTACTCGCCGCCGCTCGCTCCGGCGACATCCTCACCGAGGCAGGCTACGCGGCGCAGGTGGAGCGCATCTTCTCCGACCCGCGGACGCGCGACGCGGTGGCCGCCTTCTTCTCCGACTGGCTCGAGAACACGACGCTCGAGGAGCTCGACTCACGCGCCGGCACGCCGGTCTTCGACTCGTTCGCCGGCGACTTCACGCCCGGCCCCGAGCTGCGCGAGCGGATGCTGGCCGAGGTCGTCGACGCCGCCGCCTGGTACACGTTCGAGGGGGCCGGCAACTACGACGACTTCTTCTCGAGCAACAAATCCTTCGCCAAGACCGACGACCTCGCGACCATCTACGGCGTCGCCCCGTGGGACGGCACGGGCGAGCCGCCCACGTTCTCGGATCCGGCGCGCGGCGGGATCATCACACGCGCCGCGTACGTGGCCACCGGGTCGGCGAACACGCGCCCCATCATGAAGGGCGTCTTCATCCGCAAGGCGCTCCTCTGCGACGAGATCGCGCCGCCCCCGCCCAACGCCGCCGCCACGCCGCCGAAGCTCAGCGAGACGGCGACCACGCGCCAGGTCGTCGAGGAGCTCACGGCGGTGTCGCCTTGCAACGGCTGCCACCAGATCCAGATCAACCACCTCGGCTTCGCGACGGAGAACTTCGATGCCCTCGGCCGCGTGCGCGCGGAGCAGGCCATCTTCGACGAGGAGACGGGCGCGCCGATGGGCTCGCTCCCGATCGACACGTCGAGCGTGCCTCGTGTCGACGGCGAGGAGACCACGACGAGCGGCGCAGCCGATCTGATGCAGCTCCTGCTCGCGAGCGAGAAGCCGAACGCCTGCTTCGCGCGGCAATACTTCCGGTTCACGTTCGGCCGGATCGAGGATCTGAACCAGGACGCGTGCGCGCTCGACGACGTGAAGACCAAGCTCGACGACGGTGCCCCGCTCGCCGAGGTGCTGCGGACGGTCGCGCTGAGCGCGGCCTTCAGGAAACGTTCGTTCTCGGAGGAGGTGGAGCCGTGAAGAAGCTCGGTCGTCGCATGTGGCTCCGTGGCGCGGGCGGCTTCGCCCTCGCCATCCCCCTGCTCCCGTCTCTGCTCGAGGAGAAGGAGGCCAAGGCAGGCACAACCGGGCGCAAGCGCTTCGTGGCCATGGGCACCAACCACGGCGCCATCTGGCAGCAGAGCATGTACCCGAACGAGGCGACGCTCACGCAGTCCGCGCAATACGCGGGCCGCGCGGTTCGTCGCGGCGGGCTCGAGCTCTCCGTCGCGAACGGCGTCGCGAGCCTCTCGCCCGTCCTCTCCGCGAGCTCGGACCGGTTCACCAGCGCGCTCGCCGCGAAGATGAACGTCCTCCGCGGCCTCGACGTCACCTTCTACCTCGCCCACCACCGCGGCGGCCACCTCGGCAACTACGCCGAGAACGACGGAAACGGCACCGACGGCCAGACCACGCAGGCCGACCGCAGGCCCACGATCGATCAGGTCCTCGCCTGGTCGCCCTCGTTTTATCCCGACCTCGCGACGATCCTCGAGCGCGCCCTGGTCATCGGCGGAAACGGGATGAGCGCAAACTGGTCGAGCCCCTCGACGAAGAGCGGCACCATCCAGAACATCGCGCCCGAGAACGACTCGCTCGCGCTCTTCAACCGCATCTTCGTACCGGAGGAGGATCCCGCCGAGGTCCGCCCGCCCATCGTCGACCGCGTGCTCGAGGACTACAAGCGGCTCCGGAACGGGAATCGCCGGCTGTCGACGGCCGACAAGCAGCGCCTGGACGACCACCTCGATCGGCTCGACGAGCTGCAGCGCAAGATCAACGTGCAGGTCTCCTGCGGCGACATCGAGCCGCCGACGAAGAGCTCGACGGAGGAGTGGGCCTCGAGCTCCTATGGCATCGACCCGGTGGCGCAGAGCCGCTTCTGGCAGCTCCAGAACGACGTGATCGCGGCGGCCTTTGCCTGCGACACCTCGCGCATCGCGACGATGTTCTGCACCGACATCTTCTCGGAGTATGTCGGCGACTGGCACCAGGACGTCGCGCACCAGGCACACTTCACCAACGGTGAAGCCCAGGCGACGATCGCCGCCGCGCACCAGCGCTTCTTCGAGAACGTGTTCCTGGACCTCGTCGCCAAGCTCGACGCCATCGACGACACCGACGGCACGGTCCTCGACAGCACGCTCATCCAGTGGACCCAGGAGAGCGGCTGCGCGACGCACGACCCCATCGAGCTGCCTGTCGTCACCGCCGGCAGCGCGGGCGGGTTCTTCACGACCGGGAGCTACGCGGACTACCGCAACCTCGGCAGCCCCGCCCACCAGGCCAGCGCCGACAGCGCCGTCAATTCGCACAACGGGCTCGTCTACAACCAGTGGCTGGGCAACGTGCTGCAGGCCATGGGGCTCGACCCCAGCGAATACGAGTCGGGCGACTACGGCGGCTACGGCAAGGTCATCCTCTCGACCGAGGGTTGGTACGCCGGCTACCAGAAATACGGCAACGCCGAGCTCTCGGTGATGAGCGAGATCCTGCCGTTCCTCAAGGCGTGACGCGCAGAGCTCAGCGGAACGTCACGTTGCTCTCGACCGGGTCGCGCGCCGTGAGGCACGCGTTGGCCGGCGCGCTCGGGTCCTCGTAGCCGAGCGCGATCCCGAAGAGGATCTTCACCTGCTCGGGGATACCGAGGATCTCCCGCGAGACCTTGGGGTAGAGCGAGAGGCTCGCCTGCGCACAAGCCGAGACGCCCTCCTCGCGCGCGAGCAAGAGCACGGTCTGCAGCCAGCAGCCCACGTCCAGCGCGGCGTAGAGATCGAAGCGGGTGTCGAAGCCGACGATGGCGACGTGCGGCGCGTCGAAGGCCACGAAGTTTCGGAGCCAGGCGGCCTGGCGCCCCGCCGTGTCGTCCCGGGCGACCCCCATGGCCTCGTAGAGCGCGCGCCCACACGCGCGCCGGTGCGTGCCGTACGGCTCGGGGTAATCGGTCGGGAAGGGCACGTCGGGCGACGGCGCCGCTTCAAGCGCCGCGCGCGCCATCTCGCTCGTGAGCCGCGCGCGCGTCTCGCCCGAGGCGACCCACGCCCGCCACGGCTGGATGTTGCACCAAGAGGGGGCGCGCTGCGCCCGCTCGAAGATCGACCGCAGCGTCTCCGCGGGTACGTCCTTCGCGAGGAAGGCCCGCGTGCTGCGGCGCTCGGCGACGGCTCGGGATACATCCATCTCAGGGCTCCGGCAGATCCTCGAGCGGGTGCTCGAAGGTGGTGATGAGCTGGCGATAGAGATCGATCGTGTCGACGTAACGCGCGAGCTCCGCCGCCGCGCCCGGCGTGGTCGGGTCGAGCTGGGGCAAGCCATCCGAATCGAGCACGAGCGTGGGTGAGCCGTCCGCTGCCAGGATCGGGTCGCCATTGACGTCGCGATCGACGAGGTAAGCGACGGTGAGCAAATGGTTCGCCCACTCGAGCACGCGCGCGCCCGTCCCGATCTGGACGGTCTTGCCCAGCACGTCTTCCGTACCGGACTTGTGCGCCAGGTACACGAGCCCGCTCGTCGGGTCACGGAAGCGGAAGATCTCCGGCTCCGCCCATTGCGGCTCTTCTCCCCCGAGCACGGCGATGCGCGCGTCGTGGACGAAGCTCGACGACCAGTTCGTGGTGAAGAACATCGTGCCCCACACCATCGCGTTGATCTGCGTGTTCCACCCATAAGACGGATCCACGAGCAGCGAGGAGGCCGGCCGCGTCCCGATGTCGACCGGATCTGACCAGAACGGGTACTCGAGCGTGATGGGCGGCGTGTCGTCCGGGTTGGCCGGAGGTGACGCCCACGGCGCGTAGGTCGCGTAGTCCCCGGTGAGGAGGGAACCGAAGAGGCGCTGCATCTGCCGCGGGTAGACCGTCGCGAAGTTGACGTTTTTGTACCGCGAGTCGACGAAGTCTTCCTTCGAGTTCGAGATGAAGCTGTCGAACGCCTCCGCCAGGTAATAGAGCGCCCAGACCTTGTCGTAGTAGCTGCCGACCTGCGTCTGGTAATCGCCCCAGAAGTAGCCCTGCGAGTAGTCGTAGTCGTTGTGCAGGTAGCGGCCGTCGCCGAGGGCCACCGCGAAATCGTAGAGGTAGAGCTCCGGGAGCGGCGCCGGATCGGCCGCGAACACCTCCTCCTCGACACCCCAGGGCTGGACGCCGCAGACCTCGGCCGTGCAGTAGTAGCCGGGGTCGGGGCGGGTCAGCTGGCGCGCGAACAGATCGAACGCGATGGTGCTCCCCATCGCGAGCGGACCGAAGTTGCCGTCATCGAGGAAGTCGGAGGTCGGCTGCGTCGGATCGCCGTCGAGCACCGCGCCGAAGAAGAAGGCCTTGGCGATCAGCTGGAGGTTGTCCAGGTAGCGATACTGGACGCGCGCCGTCGTGTCCCACGAGTTGAACTGCACGCGGTTGCGGCGGAACGAGTCGAAGATGTACCGGTTCTCGTAGGCGGCCTCGAGGAACCGGATCTGCTCGTACGCGTCGGCGCCTGCGTCGTCGGTGAACGACGGGACGTTGCCGCTGTCGGCGTATTCGTCGGACGAGAACATGTAGCCGCGGCGGACGCGCCCGGCCTTGTCGACGGTGCGCGGCTGCGTGCCCCAGCTGAACTTCGCGTAGTCGGGGATGGGCGCGAAGTCCGCCATGTCGCGGTAGTCCACCACGTCCATCGGGGCGCCCGTGCAGGCTGTGCCGAGCACGGCGCCGGGGTCGGAGCTCGGCGCGCACGTGCCGAGGACGCCGTACTCCTTCTGATACTCGCTGTAGTGCCGGAAGATGTACGGGTCCGCCGGGTCGACCGGGTTGAAGTACTGCACCCCGAAGAGCCCAGGGCTGATCGTGAACGTGGTCAGCTCGTAGGCCTTGGCCTGACCGGGGCTGCCCTCCGCCACGCTGAGCCCCGCCTCCGCCCACACGTCGACGACGCCGCCATAGCCGAAGCGGAGCGCCGCACGATCGTAAGCGCCGGCGACGAGCTGATCCTGGTTCTGGTCGCCGGGATAGTCCATCACGCTCGTGGTGGAGAAGCGCCCGATGTTGCCCTCGATCTCACCCTCGGTAATCGGATCCTTGTAGCGCGGGCCGATACACTCTTCCCCGCTCGCCTCGCCGTCCTGGCAGGCGGCGGTGACCTGGCCGTTCTTGGTGCGGAGCTGCCAGTAGCGCTTGTCGTAGTTGAGGCTGTCGAACGAGGCCGCGAAGTTGTGGCGCAGGCCCATCGAGTGACCGATCTCGTGCGCCATGACGCCGCGCGAGTTCTCCGCGCGCGCCCAGGCGAAGAGCTCGGCGCGGTGGGCGGCGACGGCGGCAGGGTCGTTCGGGTCGGGCGCCGGGAAGAGCTGCTGCGCGACCTTGGCGAGGCCGAGCAAATGGTCGGCCTCGGGAGCCTCGCGACGGCACGAGTGCCGCTCGGCGCGGCCCATGAGACGGGCGCGCTGCTCGGCTCGACGGAACGTCGGGTTCACCCGCCGGAATGGCGAGCTCCGCTCGATTGCCTCTTCGGTCGGCGGCGCGGTCGGGTCGTAGCCCACGGCCTGGACCATCTCCGGCGTCGCGAGCGCAGCCTCGAGCGGCGTCCCGCGGAGCGATCGAATGCGCGCCGCGAGCTCGCCGTTGCCTGGCCCTAGCCGGCCTTGCTCGAGCAGGTTCTCGAGCCGAATGGCGCGTTTGCCCGGCGGCGGCACCTTGTCGCTCACCTTCGGCATGTTGGCGAAGTAGGGCTCCATCACCGCGGGATCGAACGCGGCGCGGCGGCGCGCGATCTCCTCTGCGTTCATCGCTACCATTCGCTCGGCGTTGCCGCCCGGCCTGTTCGCCTCCACCCACGCGGAGACGTTTTCGCCCTGGATGAACGCCTCGGGATCGATCTCGCCGTTCAACAGACCGACGATGTCCACCAGCGTCGACGAGTACCGATCGAGGACGTACGCCCATTGGTTGACGCTGCCCGCGATCTTCTCGCCGGTGAGCGGGTCCTCCGCGTCCATCATGATGCCCCAGGGCGACATGAACTCGACGTCGTCGACGATGGTCATGAGGTTGTAGCGGAGGTCGCCGAGCCGCGGCGAGGTGCCGGCCGGCCCGCAGGCCTCCGAGTCGCCGAGCTCCGGATCCACCGGGTTGTGGCAGAGCACGAAGATCTCGGGGACCTCCGCCGGGGACGAGTCGCCGACCGGCGGCTCGAAGTCGTCGTACCAGGGCTGCGGCCAGCCCAGGTCGGCCTCGCACGACGTCTCACCGGTGCGGCGACACTCCGCCACCCTTCCCGCGAGGACCGCCACGCGCATCGCGTCGTTCCAGGCTTCGAGCGCGACCTTCGTTCCCTCGAACAGATCGGCCGGGAACTCGCGGTTCACGTGCCAGGGGATCGTCTTGATCTTGCGATCGCGCAGCGGAATCGTGCACTCGCCGACCACGTCGTCGCAGCGCGAGCCGCGCCCGACGCTCTCGCACTCGTCCTCGGTCCCGCTGCCGTCCACGTCACGGTGCGGGCTCTGCCCGACGGGTGTCGTCTCCGGCGTATTGCAGGCGACGGGGCCGTCGGCGTGCGACCGTTCGAAGAGGTTCCACTTCGTGGCGAACCTGCGCCACAGGTCGTCGACGACGCCGTAGCGGCGGTCGTACCCGAAGCGGTCCCACGTGAAGTAGCCGAACATGTCCATCGTCGTCCCGTCGATGGCCATGGGCTCGTAGTCCGTATCGGTCACGCGGAGGAACGCCTGCCGGAGCGTGATCTCGCTCGGGTTGCAGTTGAGCGTCGGGAACTGCCCGATGAGCCAACAAGCAGGGAAGTTCCCCCACTCCGGGTCTTCGATGACCTCCGGCGAGGCGAGCGCCTTGTGCGTGATGTCGAAGTAGCCGCGCTCGAGGTCGAAGACGGGCGCGTCCGGGTTCGACGGGTCGTTCACGTAATAAGCGACCGGGTCCCACGTCACCGCGTACCAGATGCCGAGCTGCGAGAGCGTGTCGAGGTCGTACGCGTCGGTCACCAGGTTGCGCGACCAGTCGACGCGGAAGTATTTGCGCTCGTACCAGGGCCGATCGGTCGTGTTCTCCACGATCACGTTCGTCTCTTCGCCGGTCGACGGGTTGTACTCCCGCCGGATGTCGAAGTGGCTCTGCACGGCAAACGCGGCGACGATCTGCCCGTCCGGCGTGCGCCGCGCGCCCTTTCCGTCGGTGTTCTCGACGAGCTCGTAGGTGAGCCGCGCGATGAGGAGCTGCTCGGCGATCTCCCAGCGGATACGCGTGGTCGGCTGCGAGTCCGAGCTGGTGAAGAGCCCTTCCGCGCCCGCGCCCGCCGCCACGTCCACCACGGACGTGCGCATGTAGAACTCCGGATCGTCCGCCAGGTCCACCAGGTCGCCGACGAAGAACTCCTTCGCGAGCGCGTTGGGCTGGACGCGGTTGATCGGCGCCCGCTCTTCGGCGCACGACACGAGACCCGCGCAGAGGGCGACGGTGGCAAGAAAGAGCAGGCGACGAGCAGCATCCATGCTCGCCATGCAACCACCACCGAGCGGACTTGAAAACGGCCGTGTGGGCTGAATGGGGACCTTCCGGACCGCAACAAACCCAGCCAAACATGGTTCGCGCTGCTTGCTTGGCCCCCCTCTTCGCGCTCGTCGGTTGCGCCGCTACGCCGCTCCCAAACGACCCCGAAGCGCTCGTGGCGGGCGATTCCATGCTCGCGCGTTGCCAGAAGGAGACGCAGGACGCGGACGTGACCGCGTTCCATTGCGGCAGCCTCACCGCGGTCGAGACAATCGTCCTCTCCGCCTCGGAGCGCGAGGTGAGCGTCGCGTTCGACCAGTTCGCGGCGGCCTTCTCCGGCCCCACCACCCGTCGCATCGACAGCGTCTACACGGCCGGCGACGCCCGCCACACGTGGATGCGCCTCGAGCGCAGCAGCACCGCCGGCCCCCTCGAGGCGCAGATGGTCGCGGTCGCCACAGGCGGCGGCGTCCGGCTCGTCACCTGCTCCACGCGCGATCCCAAGTCCCCCTGCGGTCCTGTCGTCTCGTCGCTCGTGCACGGAAGGCCATAGGCCTGGGCGTCCGCCCCCGACTCCGGACGCCCGGCCCTCTCGACGCCCGCCCCCGACTCCGGACGCCCGGCCCTCTCGACGCTGCCGTGGGGTATCCCTTCCACTCCCCAGCGTGCAGACGTGCACACCTCTGCACGCTGACCCGGCCTAGGAAACGCCCCGGCCCAGCCCTCTCCCCAGCGTGCAGACGTGCACACCTCTGCACGCTGGAAGAAATTCTCGAGCCCGCCTTCGTTTCGACGCAACTGGCGTGCGCTCGTGTCGACATCGATTGTGGAGGCATCGATGGGTGGTCGCACGCACGACTTCGACAAGGTGTTCCGCGCTCTCGCCGACGAGACGCGCCGTGAGGTCCTGGCGGTGGTAGCCCGGAACGAGCTGCCCGTCGGAGAGGTCGCTCAACGAATGAGGTGGATCGTGGGGCGGAGCACCGTGTCGCGCCACCTCGCGATTCTCCGCGACGCCGGGCTCGTCCAGGAGGAGCCTGGCTCGGACGGGAGCCGTCACTACCGGATGCAGCTCGGGAGCAGCCACGAGCTCGAGCAAGCCTTCGCGGCCGTCCTCGCGCTGTGGAAGCGCTGACTACTTCGTGCCGAACAGGCGGTCGCCCGCGTCCCCAAGGCCCGGGACGATGTAGCCATGATCGTTCAGGCGCTCGTCGATGGCGCCGGTGTAGATCGGCACGTCGGGGTGGGCGCCGTGGAAGTTCTTGATGCCCTCGGGGCAGCCGAGGAGACAGACGAACTTGATCGAGGCGGGGCCGAGCTTCTTGATGCGCTCGACGGCGGCGACGGCCGAGTTCCCCGTGGCGAGCATCGGGTCGCAGATGAGCACGTCGCGATCCTGCAGGTTGCCGGGCACGCGGAAGTAATATTCGACGGGCTCCAGCGTCTCCGGGTTGCGGTAGATGCCGATGTGCCCGACGCGCGCCGACGGGATGAGCTGGATCATTCCCTCGAGGATGCCGAGCCCCGCGCGCAGGATGGCGATGACGACGACCTTCTTGCCCTCGAGGACGGAGCCCGTGGTCGGCCCGATGGGCGTCTCGATCGGCTCGTCGCGCAGCTTCATGTCGCGCGTCGCCTCGTAGGTGAGGAGCATCGAGATCTCGGTGAGCAGCGCGCGGAACTCCGCCGTGGTCGTCTCCTTGCGACGCATGAGCGTGAGCTTGTGCTTGACCAGCGGGTGACCGACGACGACGACTTGGGGGTCGCTCATGGGACCCTCTTAGAACACCGTGCCGTCGCTGACGAGGGGAAGCGGCGGTCCCCCGTCCGGGCGGGCCTCGCGGGCAACCTCACGTCCGGCCGCCCAGGTCGCCCAGGCGAGAAGGTTGGACGTCCGGACGGCGCGGGGCTCCAGGCCGAGCGCGGCGCCGACCGCCGCCACGATCGGGTCGAGGAGGGCCACGGTGAGCGCCCGCCACTCGACGACGACGGGCGAATCGATTGTGTGAGGCTGGCGCCGGAGGCCTTCATCCCGGAGCTCGAGCACCCCGAGATCCAGGAGCAAACCTCCGTTGCGGTACTCGGCGAGAGGGGTCAGCGAGTCGAGATCGGTCAACACCAGCCCCGCTTCGAGGAGCGGCTCGACCAGCGACATCGTCAGCCACTGGGACAGCTTGTGGAACGGCACCAGCGCGCCCGAACCGTGGCCCAGCGCCGGGTGCGACCAGGTGTCCCCGAGCGGATCGCCGTTCAGGCGAACGCGACCGGGCCAGACCGCGGCCAGCCCTTCCAGGATGGCCTCCAGGACGACCATGGCGGAGAGCTCGCCTTGGCGCGCCTGCTCGAGCGCCCAGTCCACCAGGCCCCCAGGTCGCGCGCCGCGGAACAGATCCGGCCGAGCGAGCAGCGCTCGGCCCAGCGCGCCGAGCATCGCCGCTCGACCGCCGAGGCCGACGAGCGGGTTCTCGGCCCCGACCTGGAACGCCGCCGCCAGCCGCGCGACGTCGATATTGACGATACCGTCAGCTTCGGTGCGCAGGTCCGCGCCGCTGGCGGAGAGCGCGCCGGACTCGAAGAGCCGGAGGCTGGCCACGGCGAGGCCCTCGCTGCGGGTGTAGCGCACGCCGTCTTCCGAGAAGCCCCAATCGGGTCCGGCGCCGGCGTCCAGGAGCACGCTGGGAACCACCAGATCGACCTTGGCGCGGGCGCGCTCCACGACGTCGAGGTGGATGAGGCGCGCGTCGAGGTCGTGGGTGCGCCGGCGACCACCCGCGTCGAAATGCCTCAGCCGACCATGGAGCGGCGCGTCGAGGAGCGGGCACATCGCCCGGACGGTGCGGACGACCCGATCGACGACGGCGGGCTGCAGCTCGGGCCGGACGACGAAACACTCCGATCCGCCCGCGAACGCGCGGCCCGCGAGGAGCGCGCTTCGCTCGCGAACGGCGCGCGCCGTTCGCAGATATGCGATCTCGCTGGAGGTGGAGGAGACGGCTGCCGGACCCACGCAGGCCACGGCCGATAATACGCCGCTCGCGAGGCTGCGGTTTCCTTCCGGCCTCGGTCGTGCGAGGAACTCACGCATGAGTTCCGCCTCCTCCGCTCCCCCTCGCGTCGGCGTCGTGTTCTCGGGCGGCCCTGCTCCGGCGGCCAACGCGGTCATCGCGGCCGCCGTGTCGAGCTTTCGCCGGGAGGGCTGGGAGGCGATCGGTTTCCTTCATGGCTACTCGGGGCTGGTCGAGTTCGATGCAACAGCCCGACCACTCGTCGAGGGCACCGACTACATGCTGTTTCGCGACAGCGACCTGCGCGGGCTCCGGAACGAGCGCGGAATCGTGGTCGGCACCTCGCGGGCGAACCCCGGCAAGAAGATCCGTGGGCCGGCCGATCTCGACGACCCGTCCCGCACCGCCGGCCTGGCCAAGGTGCACGCCGGGCTCGTCAGCCTGGGCGTCAGCGCGCTCGTCTCGATCGGCGGGGACGACACCCTGAAGACCGCGAACTTCCTCTACGAGCACCAGAACCGGCTGCCCGCCGGGACACCCCGCGTGAAGGTGGTGCACGTCCCCAAGACGATCGACAACGACTACCGAGGCATCGACTTCACCTTCGGCTTCTTCACCGCGGTCGACGTGATGGCGAAGGAGCTCTTGAACCTCCGCGCCGACGCGATGGCCACGAAGAGCTACTTCATCGTCGAGACGATGGGGCGCAAGGCGGGCTGGCTCGCCTACGGCGTCGCGGTCGCGGGCGAGGCCCACCTCGTCGTCGGCGTGGAGGACGTGACCGGAGATCTCGCCATCACCGAAGAGGTGAAGGACGAGGCGACCGGCGCCGTCCGCAAGGAGCAGCGCCTCTCGATGGACGCGCTGGCTGACCGCGTCGTCGATCTCGTGCTCGCCCGCGAGGCCCGCGGCAAAAATTACGGGACTGTCGTCTTGGCGGAAGGCCTGGCGGAGCTGCTGCCCGAGAGCTACCTGCGCGGCATCGCCCGGGACGAGCACGGCCACGTCTCACTCGGGAAGATCGACATCGGCAAGCTCGTGGCCAAGGTCGCCGCCGAGCGCTACCTGGCGCGAACCGGCCGCGAGAAGAAGCTCACCGGCGTGCAGCTCGGCTACGAGTCGCGCTGCGCGGCGCCGCACGCATTCGACGTCATGCTCGGCTCGCAGCTCGGGGTCGGCGCCTACCGCGCCATCGCCGAGGCCGGCCTCGACGGCCACATGGTGAGCGTCGTCGGCCAGCTCGACCTGCGCTTCGTTCCGTTTGGTGAGCTCGTGAACAAAGAGACGCTCAAGACCGAGGTCCGGTTCATCCAGCCGGGCTGCGACTTCCAGCGGCTCGCGCGCGTGCTCGAGACGCGGCTCCCCGCGCGCCGCGGCTGAGCTACGCTCTCCGATCGTGCTCGGGGACTGCTCCCCCCGGCCCTCCCCTGAAAAATCGGCCGATACTAGCTGCTTCGCCGCTGATCTGAAGACCTATTCACGAACCATGCCGCCACGATTGACGCCCGAGACGAGGTGGTTAGGTTCGGGCCACGCGGCAGGGTCGGGCGGCTTCGGTAAGCTCGCCAGACCGCTCGGGGCGCGGTAAGTCGCCCCCTGAATCACCCCTCCGGGGCTGCATTCTGAGCCGACGGTGAGGCAACAACGTGCCGGCCCGGCCGTTCAGGGTCCGGGATACGGCGTCTTCCTGGCGCACGCGAAGAGGAAAATTTTCCATGGGCAAGATCATCGGCATTGACCTGGGCACCACCAACAGCGTGGTCGCCATCATGGAGGGCAAGGAGCCCAAGGTCATCGTCAACGAAGAGGGCTCACGCATCACGCCGTCCGTCGTCGCTTGGGACGACAAAGGCGAGGTCCTGGTCGGGCAGATCGCCAAGCGCCAAGCGGTGACCAACCCCACGAACACCGTCTACTCGGCGAAGCGCTTCATGGGCCGCCGCTTCGACGAGGTGCAGGACGAGACGAAGCGCGTCCCCTACAAGGTCACGAAGGGCTCCAACAACGAGAGCCAGATCGAGGTGCGCGGCAAGGCCATGTCCCCGCCCGAGGTCTCAGCCAAGGTGCTGCAGAAGCTCAAGAAGGCCGCGGAAGACTACCTGGGCGAGAAGGTGACCGAGGCGGTCATCACCGTCCCCGCGTACTTCAACGACGCCCAGCGCCAGGCCACGAAGGACGCGGGCCGTATCGCCGGCCTCGACGTGAAGCGCATCGTGAACGAGCCAACGGCCGCAGCGCTCGCCTACGGCCTCGACAAGAAGAAGGACGAGGTCATCGCGGTCTACGACTTCGGCGGCGGCACGTTCGATATCTCGATCCTCGAGGTCGGCGACAACGTCGTGCAGGTCATCTCGACCAACGGCGATACGCACCTCGGCGGCGACGACCTCGACCACGTCGTCATGGAGTGGCTCCTCTCCGAGTTCAAGAAGGACACGGGGATGGATGTCTCGAAGGACAAGATGGTCATCCAGCGCCTGAAGGACGCGGCGGAGCAGGCGAAGATCGAGCTCTCCAACGTCCCCGAGACGACGATCAACCTGCCGTTCCTCACGGCTGACGCGACGGGCCCCAAGCACCTGCAGAAGCAGCTGACGCGCGCCAAGCTCGAACAGATGATCGGGCCGCTGGTGGAGCGCTCGATGGAGCCGGTCCGCAAGGCCCTGGCAGACGCGAAGAAGTCCCCGCAGCAGATCGACGAGGTCGTCCTCGTCGGCGGCTCGACGCGCGTCCCGCTCGTCCAGGAGACGGTCAAGAAGTTCTTCGGCAAGGACCCGCACCGCGGCGTGAACCCGGACGAGGTCGTGGCGATCGGCGCGGCGGTGCAGGCCGGCGTGCTCTCCGGCGACGTGAAGGACCTCGTCCTGCTCGACGTCACGCCGCTCTCGCTCGGCGTCGAGACGCTCGGCGGCGTGATGACGGTCATGATCGGCCGCAACACGACCATCCCCACGCAGAAGAAGGAGATCTTCTCCACGGCGAGCGACAACCAGCCGAGCGTGGAGATCCACGTCCTGCAGGGCGAGCGCACCGAGGCGCGCTACAACCGCACCCTCGGCAAGTTCCACCTCGAGGGCATCATGCCGGCGCCGCGCGGCGTGCCGAAGGTGGAGGTCACCTTCGACATCGACGCAAACGGCATCCTCTCGGTGCACGCGAAGGACCAGGCCACGGGCAAGGACCAGAAGATCACCATCACCGCGACGTCCGGCCTCAAGGAGGACGAGATCCAGCGCATGGTGAAGGAGGCCCAGGACCACGAGGCCGAGGACAAGAAGAAGCGCGAAGAGGTCGAGCGCCGGAACAAGCTCGACAGCATGTGTTACACGCTCGAAAAGACGCTCACCGACAACAAGGACAAGATCCCGGAGAGCGACGCAAAGGCCCTTCGCGAGATCATCGACGAGGCCAAGAAGGCCGTCGAGAAGCAGGACGACGAAGCCGTCACGGCCAGCCTCGAGAAGCTCGAGAAGGAGGCCCACCGCATCGCCGGCGCGATGTACGGCCAGGGCGGCCCCGGCGACGGCCCCGGCGCTCCTCCTCCTGGCGGCGGCGAGGCGGGCGGCGGCGGCGAGAAGGGCAAGTCGAAGGACGGCGTCATCGACGCCGAGTTCGAGGAAGCCAACTGACGCAGACCTGAAGCTGGGGGAGGCGAAGCTCTCGCCTTCCCCATCGGAATCCCTGTGGATTCCTCCCCCCGAGCCCCCCTCCACTCTCGTGGAGGGGGTTTTCGTTTGCCGAAGCCGAGGGGGAATCTTGCTCTGTAAGGTAGGCTTCGTGCTCCCGTTTCTTGGTCACTACGGAGGACGACAATGATGGTTCGGGCGCGCTTTCTGACGGGTGTCTTGGCGGTGGTGATGGGTCTCGCGGGTTGCGGCGGGGCATCGGCACCCGCAGCCAAGTCGGGCGCGTTCAACGCGGCTCCGGAGAGCGCCGCAGCCGACATGCCGCCCGGCGCGCAGGGCCAGCCGGCGCCCGCCCCCGCCTCGGAGGCAGGCGCATCCATCCGCGGTGACTTCAAGGCCGAGCAGGAAGCGCCGAAGGAGCCCAGCAACCGCCCCGGCCTCGGTACCACCTGGGGCGAGACGCGCGACTCGAAGATCACGAGCGCGCCCTTCTCGCGGGCGGACGCCTCGAACGCGTTCGCGACCAGCGCGCTCTTCTACAACGACGAAGAGGGCGCTCGCTCGATGGCGACCGCCAGCGGCTTCCGCCGCTTCTCGGAGGGCAGCATCGACGTCGGCGGCGGCGTCGTCAGCGCGCGCCTCAAGGGCGGCGACGGACGTTTCCTCAGCGGCTTCGAGGCCTCGGGCAAGAAGTTCGTCGTCGGCCAGGCGGGCGACCGCTACAGCATCGTCCTGCAGAGCCACGTGCCGGCCCGCCTCGAGGTGGTGGTCTCGGTCGACGGCCTCGATGTCATCGACGGCAAGGCCGCGAGCTTCTCCAAGCGGGGCTACCTGATCGACCCACACGGCCAGATCGAGATCGACGGCTTCCGCCAGAGCATGGACCAGGTCGCCGCCTTCCGCTTCGGCTCGGTCCGTAACTCCTACGCGGAGAAGAAGACCGGCGACTCGCGCAACGTGGGCGTCATCGGCATCGCGCTCTTCAACGAGCAGGGCACGAACCCCGCCAGCTGGCCCCGCGGCGACACCCAGAAGCGCCTCGACGCGAACCCCTTCCCCGGTCAGTTCGCGACGCCGCCCTCCAACTGATCTCCTCCCCCGGTCAGGCCGCGCCCTCGCGGAACGTCGAAGGGTCCACGAACGTGGGCCCTTCGTCGCTTCCATAACCCGAGGCGTCACGCAGGGCGTCTGCCATGGCGCGGGCCGACGCGAACCGGTCCTTCGCGCGCTTGGCCAGCGCCTTCGCAAGGATCGACTCCACCGCGCCTGGTACGACCTGGGGCGCGCACGAGGAAGCAGACGGTGGCGTCATCGTCGAGTGACCGATCCGAAGCGCCTGAGCGCTCGGGCCGAGGTGATCGAACGGGCCGCGTCCCGTCAGGATCTCGAAGAGCACGAGGCCGGCCGCGTACACGTCCGATCGCTCGTCCGCGTCCTCCCCGGCGATCTGCTCGGGCGCCATCCACTTGAGCGTGCCCATCGCGACGCCGGGCCGGGTGAGCCCGAGCGAGAAGTCGGTGCGACGCGCGACTCCGAAGTCGAGCAGGTAGAGCCGCCCCTTGTCGCAGAGGAGCAGGTTCTCGGGCTTGATGTCGCGGTGCACGATCGACCGAGCGTGGATGACCGTGAGCGTCTCGAGCAGATCGATCGTGAGGCGGATGGCCGTCGGCACGCTGAAGACGCCGAGCCGCGCGAGCTCCTTGCGCAGGTCGCGCCCCCAGAGCCTCTCCATCACGAAATAGGGCTGTCCCTGGCGTACCTCGCCGATCGCGAACACCGCCGGGACGCGCGCGTCCCCGAGCATCGCGAGCAGCCGCGCCTCCTCGCGGAGGCGGGCCTCGTAGTCGTGCCGCCCTCGGTGCCGATCGTGCAGCACCTTCAGCACGGCGCGCCGGCCCAGCGTCGTGTCGGCGACATCGTAGAGCTGCCCCATGCCGCCGGAGCAGAGCTCCCCGAGCACCTCGTATCCTCCGACGACCGTGCCGCGCTCGAGCGAGCCGACCGATCGAAGACCTGGCCCGCGCATCACGCCGCCTCCTCGCAGGCCACCTGCGCCTCGCGGAGCGCGCCGGCGAAGTCCGCCGCGCTCGCGAAGCGATCGCCTGGCGTGATCCGCGTCGCGCGCTCGATCACCCGGCTGATCGCTTCGAGCCCGGCGCCCGGTCGAAGATTCGCGAGCGAGGGAACGCCCTGATCGAACACCACCATCGTGTCGAAGCTCGGGACGGCCGGCGCGCCCGCCAGCGCTTCGAAGAGGCAGAGCCCCATCGAGAAGATGTCCGTCCGCGCGTCCGTCAGGCCGCCGAGGATCTGCTCGGGCGCGAGGTAGCCCGGCGTGCCGGTGACGTGCTCGCCCGTCCCGGTGGGGTACGCCGCGAGCTCGACACGACCCAGGTCGAGCACGACGCCGCGCGTCGTCTTGCCCACGCGCGCGATGAACAGGTTCTTCGGCGAGATGTCGCGGTGGTAGAGGCCGAGGTCGTGCAGCTCCGCCAGCCCGGCGAGGTACTCGCCGAAGAGCCTGCACGCCCGACGAGGCGAGAGCGGCCGGCCCGTTCGAAGCCGCGTGTGCAGCGTCACGCCGTCGTAGAGCGGCATCAGCACCCAGCCGATGCCGCCGCCCGCTTCGCCGTGCTCGATCGCGCGCACGACGTTCGGGTGATCCACCACCGAGAGCGCCGCTGTCTCGCGGCGGAACTCGCGCCAGAGCCCCTCGTCCTCACCCGCGAACACCACCTTCAGCGCGAGCCGCTCGTCCCCGCGGCGAACCTCCAGGACCTGCGAGCGCGACGAGTGCGCGAGGACCCGGACGAAGCCGAGACGCCTTCCCTCTCTGTCGATCATCGATGCCTCCGATGAGAGAGTCGGCTCGAGCCGCGCCCAGTTGCGTGGGAGGCGAAGCTTTTTTTCGGACCTGCGCGGACTTGCGGATGGGAATTGATCCACTGTGGATCGTGGATCACTCCTCCGCGGCCCTTACTTCATCGACACGGGCTTCTGCACGCCGGGGCACGACACGATGAGCGCGATGAGCTCGTCGTTCACTTCTTTGGCGTTCATCGGCTCGATGTCGAGGAGGCTCTTGCGCTTCTCTTCCGGCAGCGCCTCCCACGCCTTGTTGAACTTCTCGATGCGGTCCTTGTTCGTCTTGCCGAACTCGTCGAGGCGCTTCTGCGCAGCGCCGCATTCCTTCTCGCCGGCCTTGAGCGCTTCGTGCTGCATGGCCATGAGATCGACGCGCTCTTTCTTGAGCGCCTTCTCTTCTGCGGAGGGGCCGCAGGCGGAGGCGAGAGCGACGAAGGCGATGGCGGGGAGGGCGCGCGTGAGGGTCGTCACGCCGAGGAGACTACCCGCCCCTCAATGGTAGAGGAACCACTTCACACCTGGTTTGATCTCCATGTGGAAGTGGTCGACGTGTGACGCGTCGAAGTTGGGCGTCAAAGCGTAGGTGAAGACGCCGGCCTCGCGCGCCTCGCAGACGATCTCCCGCAGCTCCTTGGCGGCGGGCTTCTCGGCCTCGGGGGCGCCTTCGCCGCAGGTGCGCGCGCCGATCTTGCCGTCGAAATGCGCGGCGACGTGGAGGAGCGAGCCGTCTCGCTTCTTGAGGATGCCGACGTCGATCGCGAGGCCGGCCGGGTGCCTGGTGCCGGGCGGCGCCCACTTGGCGTGGTCGTGCTCGCCCGCCGGAACGATGACCTTCTTCGCGCTGCGGCCGCGCGCGTCCGCCTTGGACGCGGGCTTCTTGTTGGACGGCTGCTTCGGCTGCGCAGGCGCCTTGGGCTGCGCGGGCGACTTGGGCTGCGCCTTCGGCTGAGCGGCCGCCTTGGGCTGCGCCTTCGGACCTTTGGCGAGATCCTCTCCGGTGAGGACCACGCCCTCCTCCGGGATGTCGATCTCCTTGCGCCGCGCGCCTCCGCCGTTCTTCCGCGTGCCCTTGGGCCCCTTCTGCGCCTTGCCCTCGAGCGAGGCGCGACGCTTGCCCTTGCCGCGCGCGCCCTTCTTGGGCTCCGGCTTCTCGTCCGCCGTGGGCGCCACGGGCGCCGCGCCCGGCGGCGGCACGTTGGGGCGGTACATCGTGTAGTGCACCAGCTCCACCACATCGTGGCGGGCAAGAATGACGGAGAAGTCATCGAGCGCGAGCGCGAGCCGCGCGTCCAGGATCTCGAACATGCTCGTCGCGCGCTCCTCCGGCGAGAGGGAGGAGTGGATCCACACCTCGTGCAGGCTTCCGGCGAGGCGCACGGGGGCGCGGACGCCGGGCGTCGCCTTCTCGCGCGTGTAGGGCACCTTGCGGCGGTCGAGCTCGGCGAACGCCTCCGCGTCGGTCATGTTCGCGTAGCGGTAGGCCGGCGAGTCGGTCACCTCTTCCTCGGGCGGAACCTCGAGGAACGGCGACGCGGCGCGCGCTTCCGAAGGCGCGGCGGCGGCAGACACGAGCGCGATCGTCGCGGCGACCACGCCCCCGGCCACGAGCCGGGCCCACCGCTTGGGCGACCAACGGAGCACGGCGCCACCTTAGTGACCGAACGCCCCAGGACAAAGAAAAAGAGCCCTCGAAAGGCGCGGCCTCGCGCGGCAAGCGCTACATTCCCGCGTAGCCGCCGAAGGAGCGGCACACCCGTACAGCCTCGTCCCCGAACGGGGCGGGGTCCCGCTCGGAAGGTCTGAGGAGAGAGAGTGAGCGCAAAGCCGTCAGCACGGGCCCTCGGCCCGCTCGCAAGCGTCGCGCTCGCTTACGTGACGACGACCGTGATCGTGACGGTGGTGTCGTATCGCGCGCCGGAGGCTTACGCCGCCACGGCGGTCGGCCTCGTGTTCCTGGGCGCGACCTGGCTCCTCGTCCTCCGCCGGGATTCCGCGCAGATCCGCCACCACGGGCTCTCTCTCGGCGGGCTGCTCGAGCCGGAGCCGCTCGAGCCCACGCGCCTCGCGCGGTCGGCGGCGGTCGCGCTCGCGTGGGCGCTGGGTTGTTTCGCCGTCGTCGCGCCGCCGTTCTGGCTCGGCTTCCGGATGTGGGCGGGAGCGCGCGGCGGGTTCTCGCTCTCGGCCGCGTTGCCGAGCCTCGACCAGGCCATGGGTCAGCTCGTCGTCATCGCCCTGCCGGAGGAGGCCTTCTTCCGCGGCTACGTGCAGACGCGGCTCGACGAGGTGTTCCCCAAGACCGTCCGCGTCTTCGGCTTCCCGGTCGGCGCCTCCATCGTCGTGACATCCGCGCTCTTCGCGATCGGCCACGTGCTCACCATCCCCAGCCCCGAGCGCCTCGCGGTGTTCTTCCCGTCGCTGCTCTTCGGCTCGCTGCGCAGCCGCACGAAGGGCATCGGCGCCTCGGTCGTGTTGCACGCGCTCTTCAACCTCCTCTCGGGCGCGCTCGGTCGAGGCTACGGGGTGCACCCGTGACGCGACGCCGGCTCGCGCTCTTCGACATGGACCGCACGCTGCTCAGCCGCGAGACGGCGAGCATGTACGTGCGCTACCAGCGCCAGATCGGCGAAGCGACGACGGCCGATCTGCTCCGGACGCTCGGGTGGGTCGCGCAGTACACGATCGGCACGCTCGACATGCCCAGGGTCGCGGCGCGCGCGCTGAAGGGCCTCGCCGGCACGCCCGAGATCGTCGTCGCGGCGCGCTGCGACGACTGGTTCCGCCACTCGGTCGAGCGCTACGTGACCGACGGCGGTCGGCTCGCGGTGAAGGCCCACCGAGCCGACGGAGACGTCCTCGCCATCGTGACGGGCGCGTCATTTTATGCATCGCGGCCCCTCGCGCGGCTCCTCGACATCCCTCACGTCGTCTCGACCGTGTTCGAGGTCGACGAGCGCAAGGTCTTCACCGGCCGCCCGGTCGAGCCGCTCTGCTTCGGCGAGGGCAAGCTCGCGCGAGCGGAGCGCTTCGCGGAGGAGGTGGGGCTCCCCTTGGAGGACGCGGTCTTCTACACCGACAGCCACAGCGATCTGCCGCTGCTCGAGCGCGTCGCGGAGCCCGTCGCCGTGAACCCCGATCCGCGGCTGGCTCGGATCGCGGCGTCTCGCGGCTGGCGCGTCGAGGCCTGGTACTGACCGGCGCGGGGTGCGAAACGGCCGAATTGTCGTGTCGTTTCGTAGCGTTCTTGTCTTGTTCACGTTTCTGTCACACACTCGACACAGTGGCGTTGACCTTGTCGGGCAGGCCGCCGCTCGAGCTCGAGCGGACTCGCGCGAAGAAGCGCCCGCGCATCCACGTCCACGCCGGGACGAGGAACCTCCCCTCGACGGAGTGGGGCTCGCTCCTCGGCGACCTCACGCGCACGCGCCCCACCACCGAGACGGCCGACGTCGAGTGGCGCATCCACGACAAGACGCACCTCGAGTTCGCCATCGACTATCCGTTTGGCGAGCGCCCGACCAACTACGGGTGGGAGGCCTATTTCTTCGTCCCCGACAGCTTCCGCCTGGCGCAGACCACCTACGACAAGCGGCAGATCTACGACGACCTGCTCTCGTACGTGAGGCTCGCCGTGCCCGAGCTGCCGTTCGACGATCTCGCGCAGCGCTGCGAGGCCAAGGATCCGACCTCTTGGTCGGAGCGCCTCCGCGCGACGCTGGAGACGGCGCGCGGATCTGCTGACGGTTCTGTCAACGCACGCGCCGCCGTCCGGCGGGCGCGCGTCTTCGCGTGTATGGTGCGCGCGTCCGGCCTGGAGGCCCAGCGCGCCACGCTGGAGCTCATCGACCAGGCCTCGACCCCGGAGGAGGCGCTCTCGCTCGCGGCGCGCTACTCCGGCTCCGCCAAGCGGATCTCCACCGCGTACCGCGACATCGTGGCAGCCAGCGCGACCATGGCGCTGCCGGAGGAGATCCTCGTGGCCCTCCGCTGGGTGGACGAAGACCTCTCGCTCTTCTTCGAGGCCCTCGCGTCGACCGCGAGCATCCACCTGCACGAGAAGGGCGGCCCGTGGACCGAGGCCGCGGCCCACCTCGCGTGCGACGCGGTGGACGAGGCGCGTTACCGCCGCAGCCAGGACTACCCCTCGGTCGGCGCGGAGGACGCCTCACAGCGGCTCGTCGAGCACATCGAGTTCCGCCGCCACATGCTCAAGCGCTTCACCTCGAGCGTGCTCTGGCTCCGCCACGAGGTGCGCGACGCGCGCATGTGGACGGTGCACGTCCTCTACGCCATCGCCGCGGCGGTCTCGATGGCCTTCGCCGTCTGGGTCACGCTCCGCGCGACCGAGATGCAGGAGTACCTCACGCTCTACTTCTTTCTGCTCGTCGCCTCC
Organism: Myxococcales bacterium; assembly: GCA_016794345.1. Classification (GTDB taxonomy): domain Bacteria; phylum Myxococcota_A; class Polyangia; order Polyangiales; family Polyangiaceae; genus Xiheicaenibacterium; species Xiheicaenibacterium phototrophicum. Next base: position 30,225 of record JAEUKE010000009.1, on the reverse strand, counting down.
TACGCGGTGAAGGACAGGCTGAAGGCGATCCTGCAGGTGAAGTTCAGCTCGTGGGCCGAGCGGCGCTTCCCCGACCGCGCGTGGAACATCCGCGACACGGAGCGAGAGGACGACCTCGGCATCGTGACCGAGCGCGCGGGCTTCCGCGACTTCCGGAAACTGCCCTCCGCGGTCATCAACGCCCGCACGCTCACACGCGAGCACGCCCTCGAGGAGTTCGCCCGGCCCGAGACCGTCCTCTGGCACGACAAGCAGGTGACGCTCGAGCCGCGCGAGGAGGGCGCGCTGCCCTCGCCGATGATGACCGAGATCTTCCGACTCAACATCGGGTCCTGGCTCGCCCACACGGACGACCCCACCCGCACCATCACGTTCGCCGACCCGGACGAAGGCGTCGTCTGCTCGGTGACCGCCCGTCGGGTCTACAACCTCAACGTCGTGTACCGGCTCAAGCACGAAGGCGGCTCGGCGCCCTGGCGGCGCATCCGCGTCGTCGTATCCCGCAAGGGCATCGAGCGCATCGATCCCATCGTCTGACGATCAGCCGGCCGCTCCGCGCTCGTCCGCCCACGGCAGGGCCTCGAGGATCGTCGCCGCGCGCTCGCGCACCTTCTTCGAGAGCCTACCGGCGAGCGCGGCCTCGAGCGCGTCCGCGAGCTCCTCAGCGGACTGAAAGCGGTCGCCCGGCTTCTTCGCGAGCGCGACGGCGAAGAACGCGTCCACGTGAGGGTGGAGCTTGGCCAGCGACGTGGGCCTGAGCGGCATGCGCGTCATCACCTCGACGAGGACAGGAATGTCATCACCGTTGAACGGCGGGTTCCCCGTCAGCGTGCGGTAGACGACGACGGCGAGCGAGTAGAGATCGGCGCGGCCGTCTATCGGCTCGCCTCGGGCCTGCTCGGGGGCCATGTAGCGCGGCGTGCCGATCGTCTCACCTCGCGTGGCGCCCTCGCCGCCCACCAGCTTGGACACGCCGAAGTCGAGGATCTTCCAGATAGGCGGCGCGTCGGTCGTCCGGAAGACGTTCTGCGGCTTGAGGTCGCGGTGCACGACGCCGGCGGCGGAGGCCGCCGCGAGCCCGTGGCCGATCTGGCGCACCATGTCGACCACGACCTCGTCGGAGAGGCGCGCCTCCTTGCGGAGGATCTGCGCGAGGTCCTCGCCGCTCAAGCGCTCCATCGCGAGGTACGGCATGGGCGCCGTCTCGTCGCCGATCTCGAAGACCCGGACGACGTTGGGCGAGTCCACGCTGGCCGCGATCTTCACCTCGCGCAGGAAGCGCCGGACGTACTCGGGTCGCCCGACGACCTCGGGCAGGAGCATCTTCACGGCCGCCGGCTCGCCGGTGACGACGTGTTTCGCGTCGTAGACCTCCCCCATACCGCCGCGTCCGATCACGGCGCCGAGCTTGTACGAGCCGAGCGTCCGGTCGGTGAAGCGGCCGAGGCCTCCCGCCTTGAGCGCACGCTCGAGGTCCTGGTGCGCCTCGAGGACGAGTGCCTCGCGGTGGGAGGCGAGCCGGACCGCCGCGTCCCTCTCGACGAGCGAGGCGACCATCTTCTCGCGTGTGTGACGCGCTTGCTCGTACGTGAGGAGCAGGAACAGAAGAAACGCGGCGACCATGATCGCGCGGCCGCCAGGTCCGACGACGCCGGTGGCCGTCACGAGCCCGGGATCTACGAGCAGATCGGCGGAGAAGAGGCTTCCGAGCACCACGAAGGGCGCGATGGCTCCCGCGAGCACGATCTGCGCGACGCGCCGGTTGTACGCGAGGCACGCCGTGTAGACGTTGAGCACGAACATCACGAGGATCGGCCCGAACGTGCCCAGGTAGTAGAGCACCGCGGCGTTCGTGATCGGCGCGACCGAGAAGTAGAGGATCGCGTGCCGTTGCCTGTAACGCGACTCGGAGCGGCACACCCGGAGGAGCGCCGCGTTGTTCAGCAGGCCTGCGACCATCGCGCACAAGAAGAGCTTCTCGGCGAGCGCGTCGCCGCCGATGAGTGGCGCCGCGATCATGCCGATGCCGTTGAAGAGCATGCCGGACAGCGCCGTCCGGCGCGTCTGCTCGAAGGCCGCCCGCCGAAGGACGGTCTCGGGGCGGGGAAGATCCAGCGCGACCGACGCGTCCGCCCCGAGGCCGCCCGTGAGCCCGAGGGTGTGGGACGCGCCGCCGGAGCTCGACGTGGTGGTCGAGCTCGAGCCCGACGTGTCGTTGGCGGACGCGTGCACGGGCGGCGCCCGCGCCCCCTCCACCACGGTGGGCAGCTCGTCCTCTGCCACGAAGCCAGGATACTGCGACGCGGCTCGCCAGGGTGAGCCAAGGGCACGGCCTTCGCACCTCGGGGCCAAGGCGGCGTCTGACCATGGCCGAGCTCCCCCTGCGCGTGAGGCTCAGCCCTCGCGCTCGATCGCCAGCGCCAGGAACCCCGACATCATGTAGGCGAAGCGCTCTTCGTCCTGCGTCCAGGTTCGAGCGCCCCCGACGTGCTCGTGACAGATGACGCCGACCATCTTGCTGCGCGCCCAGATGGGTACGTCGAGCATCGCGCCGATGCCGAGGGGGGCGAGGTAAGTCTTGGCGAAGCAGCGCGTCCGCGGGTCGTTCACGGCGTCGTGGGCCATGATGGTGCTCTCCGAATCGAGCGCGTCGAAGTAGGGACCGAAGTCGACAGCCTTGAGCTCCGCGCCGGCGCTGTGTTTGTTCGGGCCCGCCTCGAAGAGATCGATACACGTGATCTTGGTCGCCTTGGGATCACGGAGCCAGACGCTCACGCGCGCGACGCCCAGCACCGACGCCGCCACCTCGTCGATGCGCTTCGCGGTCTCCTGCGTGCTCGTCAGGAGCAGCGCGCGCTGGCTCATCAGATCGACGATCGCCTCGATGTGCCGCCGGAGGCGAGGCACCATGGCCTGGTCCGTCGGACGCGGAGCTGGGGGCTCGCGAGGGACCACCGGCTCGAAGGCCCCCGTGTTCTTGCGCGAGAGCTCAGCCCGCAGCCGATCGAGCGCCTGCCGCAGCCGATCCACCGTCTGCGGGTCGTCGCGCGTGGCGTTGGCCTCGGCCGAGGTCATGCGAGCGATGGCGGCCAGGCGCGCCTTGGCCGGGATGCCGCCGATCTGCTCCGCTTCACGAAACACGGCGGCACACAATTCTCCCATTCGTTTGAACTATAGCGCCTTCTTGCCGACGACGACGAGCTGATCGGGAAGCGATTCGTCGACCACACGCGCCTCGAGGCCGCCGGCCCGAAGCTCCGCGACGAGCTTCTCCGGCGGGACGCGGAGCTCCTTCGGCGGTCCCTTCTCGGTCTCCATCGTGAAGTCCACGATCATGACCGACCCGCCACTCTTGAGCACGTTCGCCAGGTGCTTGGCGTAGACCTCGCGTTTCTCGATGTGGTGCCACGTATCGACGATGAGGACGCGATCCGCGGAAGCGGCCGGGAGCCCGGTCGAGTCGAGCGGGCAGGTGCGCGGCTCGACGTTCTTGACGCCGGCCTTCTCGAAGCGGTCGCGCATGAAGGCGACCATGTTGGCCTCGGGGTCGAGCGCGACGACCTTCCCGGTCGGGCCGACGGCGGTCGCGAGGCGCGACTCGAAGTAGCCCGTCCCGGCGCCCAGATCGACGACGGTCATACCCGGCTCGATCGCGAGGAGCTTCACGATCTCGTCCGGCTTCTGCCACGCGTCGCGCGCCGGGTCGTCGAAGCGCTTCGACCACTCCGCTGCGTCCGAGAAATCGTGGTGAACGCCGCCGTGATGCGCGTGGTCGTGCCCGCCCGGGTGGTGGTGGCCGTGTTTGCCGGGGTCGTGATGGTCGTGGTGTTTCATGGAGGCGGGCTCTTGCTCGCTGCCGGCGCAGGCGACGAGCGAGAGGAACATCGAGAGCGGGAGGTGGGGCGTGCGCATGGCTCGGGCCAGGTAACACGTCCGAGCCCAGGCGCGTGCAGAGGTGCGCACGTCTGCACATGCCGTGCGACGATACCAGCCGATGACCCCGGAGCCCGAGACCGCCGTCGTCATCGTCACCTGCGCCGGTTGCGGGGCGCCGGTGGCGATGCGCGACCGCGCAACGAAGCGCTGCGACGCCTGCGGCGCCGAGGTGACGCTGCCGGAGGAGCACGCGACGCTCCGCCACGTCGAGGAGCGGCACACCGAGCTCGACGCCGAGGCGCGCGCGCTCGCCGAGCGCATCGGGCAGGCCCCCTCCCCCGCCCTCCGGTTGCTCACGGTCTTCGAGAGCTCGTGTGCGTTTCCCTTCCTCCTCGTCATCCTCCTGTTCCCTTCGTTTTTCGCCGCGCGTTGGCTGCTCCGCGTGACCGGCGACGTCCTCGGGCGCGCGCTGGAAGGCGACGAGCGCCTGCTCGTCGTGACCGCGAACGGCGTGATGCTCGCGCTCTTCGCAGGTGGTCTGCTGGGCGCGACCTACGCGAGCCGGCGCCTCGCCGGGCTGCGCGAGCTCCAGGCCGGGCTGAGCGCGAAGCCCCCGAGCCACCCGGGGGGCCCGGCCACCTGTCGGGCGTGTGGCGCGGAGCTGGACGTCCTCGCCGGAGCGCGCGGCGTGTCGTGCCGGTATTGCGGGTCGGAGAACCTCGTGGCGGTGGACGCGCGCTGGATCGCACGCGCTCGCGAGTCGAAGAAGAAGCTCGCCAAGAGCCTACGCGCAGCCTTCGAAGCGCACGGAGAAGAGCTCGCGCGGCTGAGACGGAGCTTTCGATTCCGGCTCGCGGGCGTCACGGTGGTGGGGGGCGGGCTCTTCGCGTTCATGAGCGCGATCATCCTCTCGACGCCGCCGGCGCGCCCCGAGACGCCCGAGGAGCGGCTCGCGCGCGAGGCCGAGGTGCCGCGCCTCATCCTCGACCGCGACTACGTCGGAGGCGGCAGCGACGTCTCGTTCTCGCCGCTCCTGGCGAGGCGGCGCTGCGAAGGCGCCGACCCCGGGACACGTTCGTTCCGCTTCACGAAGATCGGCTGCGACGAGACGCGGTGTATCGCGCCTTGGTACATCGCCCTCCGTCGAGGCGACGCGGTGCGCCTCGAGACGAGCGGCGACTACGAGGGCATGGTGCTCGCCTACCCGCAGTCCGACCAGCCGCCGTTCTCGAAGAAGGGCCGAGGCGAGCTGCTGAAGAAGGGCTGGGTGAAGAAGGGTGAGGCGGTGGACCTCGTCGCCCCGGCGGAGGGCTGGTACCTCCTGCTCTTCTCCATCGAAGGCGCGAAGACCGAAGCCCCGTACGATCTGTGCGCGGAGCTCGTGCGCCAGCGCTGAGCTACTCGAGCGCGAGCATCCGCACGCTCTTGCCGCGAACCGGCGCCTCGAGCGCGCCGTCTTTGATGACGAAGCGCTGCGCCTTCAAGAGGTCACGGGCGGCGTGGTATCCCGCGCCGACGGTGATCCGCGCGATGGTCTCGTCCCGCTCCGGGTTGATGAGGAAGAGCAGCTTGGCCTTCCCGCTCTCGTCCTCGTGGATCGTCGCGTAGACCGAGTCGGGGTCGACTGCGAAGGTGGGCAGCCCCAGCGCGCTGATGGCGGCGCTCACCGCGCGGTCCACACTGGCCGGGTCGGCTGGGCAGAACACGTCCACCCCCGCGCGCGGACCGAGGATCGACAGGTCGAGCGGGGCGAGGAGCGGGCGCCGGGCGCCGCCGAGCTCGGGCGCGCGCGGGCCGACCGTGACGAGCGCGCCCGTCGCCGCGACCTCGGCCAGCCGGCCGAAGAGCGTGGGGCTGAGCCCGCCCGAGGTCACGCAAACGATCCACGAGGCGCCGTCGAGCGACACGTCGCGATCTTCTCCGCCGACATGCCCGAAGGGCACACCGCGCGCCTCGAGGGCCGACTCCATCATCCTGACGAAGGTGTCAGCTTCGACCGCGGGCGGGTAGCCGAGCCCCAGGTCGTCCTCCAGGGCGCTCTCGCGCGCGCCGGCGCCGGCGACCGAGAAGAAGGCTCCGGAGACCGGGCCGAACGCGTGCATGACGCGCGCGAGGCGGCGCTCGTTTCGAGGGATGACGATGCGGACGGGGACGCGGCGGCGGAGCGAGGGGAAGTCCACCTCGTCCAGCGCGCCGATGAGGCGCCGCCAGAAGAGCGCGAAGGGCCGCTCGCGGCCGTGTGGATCGATGGGCGCGCCGATCCACCTGTCGCGCTCCACGGCCATGTAGAGGTTGAACCCCCGCAACCCGTACGCGAGACCAACGAGCGTCGTGAACATGCTGTCCCGCTCGTCCATCGGCGGGAAGAACGGGGGAAAGCCCGCGCCCATCTCGCAGGCGAAGGCGGGCACGTCGAGGGCCTCGCTCCGCACCGCGAGCTCGGAGGTGCGGCGCGACATCATGCTCCGCGTCGTCGGCCCGGCCTTCGCGTAGTAGTCGTAGCCGACGAGATCGATGGCGCCGCGGACGCGCGCCGCGTTGAGCGGTGTCGCCTCCTGTCCGGGCGGGAAGTTGTGTGATCGAGGGATGCCGTCGAGCCCGGCCTCGGAGAGCGAGTCTGCGAAGCGCTGCATCGCGCGGGCGAGCAGGTGCTCGTGCAGCTCCGCCCAGTCCAGGTGGCGCGCGAGACCGGACGGGCTCTGCGCGTCGAACTTGGTCGGCGGCTGGATGTCGCCGAACCTCGGAGCTTGCTCGCTCGTCGCGTCCTCCCCGTAGGCCTTCGCGAGATCCGCGAGGGTCTTGTATTTCTCGCGCAGGAAGCTCCGGTAGAGGGCGATCGCGTCGGGGTGGTAGTCCTGATCGTAGGGGCCGTCCCGGAAATACATGGCCCCCTCGTTGTCGACCTGGAGCATGACGATGGGCCCGTCCGGGTAGAGCAGCGGGACCAGCGTCTTGGCGATGCTGCGGTAGAACCGGGAGGTCTCGTCGAGGAAGACCTCGCTCGCGTAGCTCGGCACCGGGAAGGACTGCGGCAACATCGGCAGGACGACCGGGTTCTGGTTCGGCGAGCGCGCCTGACACGCCGGATCCCAGACGATGCGCTCCGGGATGCCGAAGTACGTGAGCTCCGCGTTGATGTGCGGGCCGGGGCGGACGATCGCGTAGAGGCCGAGCTCGTGTGCCAGGCGGAGAAATTGCGCGACGTCGCGGCGCGGGTCGGTGTCGCCCAGCTCGAGCACGCCCGGGGCGACCTCGTGGACGGACCAGGGAACGTAGGTGTCCACCAGGCGCAGGCCGAGGCCCTTGATCGCCGTGAGGCAGGCGCGCCAGTCGCGCGGGTCGAGCCGCCAATAATGGACGCTGCCGGCGTAGAGCGGCACGCGCTCGCCGCCGATGACGAGGCCTTCCCGGGCGAGCTTCACGTCGCGGATGGGTCGTTCCATTCGTGGCGCGCGTAGCCTACACGAAGGCCGAGCGCGACTTCTCGTATACTCCTCACCCCGGATGCACGCGCCCTTCTCCCGCCGGACGTTCCTCGCCCTCGGCAGCCTCGGCTTGGTGGGCTGCGGGGCCGCGACCCGCGACGCGCCAGATCGCGAGGGTCCCCCACCCGAGCCGCCCAAGCCGAAGAACGCCCACCAGATCGCGCAGAGCCTCGTCGGCGGCAAGGTGAGCGGCCTCGTCTTCGTGGATCGGGTGCGCGGGCACGCGGTGGGTCGCAAGCTGCTCCACCTCGGGCCAGCGCGCGAGCTCCTCGATGGCACGAATGGGGATCCGCTGCAGGATCTCGAGCGCGTATTCCTGACAGGTCCATCAGCTCGAGACGCGCGCGTCGTCCTGTTCGCGGAGCACACGATCGCCGAGCAGCGCCTGCCGCTCGTCGTCCAGGATCTCGTGAGGAAGAGCGAGCCGCCCGGCCAGATCCTGCCCGAGCACCCGTTCCCCGCCGTGCGCGTCCAGAAGAAGCGGTTCAGCGGTGTGGTCGCGTTCCTCCCGCCTCGCTTCGTCGTCGCCGTCCCGGAGGACCTCGTGGGGCAGCTCGGCGCGTTCGCGAGCACGGGCGGCCTGCCCGACCCCACGGGGCCCGAGGCCGCGCAGATCGAGGCGCTGGACCCGCACCACACCTTGCGCGCGCGGGGCGCGCCGCGCGTGCCGGAGTCGATCTCCGCGGCACATGCGGCGATCGTGCTGAACCGGAGCGGCGGGGTCACGGTGAGCGCGATCGGTCAGAGCACCGGGCCCGAGCAGGCGCCGAAGGACGCGCGCGACCTCACCGAAGCGGTGGACGACGCGACGAGCATGAAGCTCGGCATCGTGAAGATCCGCGCTTTCCGGCCAGTGGTCTTTGCACCGCAGGGCGACAAAGTCGTCTCCAAGCTCGACCTGAGCCAGACCGAGGTCGAGCAGCTCCTCGGCCTGGCGAACGCGTTCCTGGACAAGTAGCCGCACCGGGCGCGAGCTCGCCTGCCTTGGGCAACCGGTACCGACCTGCTAGACCATTCGGGTGGTGCCGACACGTTTCCTCCACGTCGCCGAAGCCAGGGCGCGGTTCGGGTCGAGCATCGACCGTCTGGGTGATCTCCTCCTCGATGCGGACCCGCTCGCCGACGCGGTGGTGGAGGCGTTCGCCAAGCTGCCGCCCGGCGCCGGGCGCAGCATGCTCGGCCAGGCCCTGAAGAACGGGATCGGCTCGGTCCCCGGGGCGCCCGAGGCGCTCCGGGCGCTCTTCGCCGAGCTCGATCACGTCCCTGCGTGGGTCGACCGCGACGCCATCGAGCGAGGCGGCGAGCTCCTGTTCCGCGCGAGCTGGTTCGGCGGGCTCGCCCTGGCAACGTCGCTCGTCTACGGCTACGCGTCGCCGGGCGGGAACAAGCCGCTCGTCTTCAGCGGCCGCCTGACCGAGCAGGCGCCGCGACGCCTCCTCGAGACGTCGCGCTTCGTCGAGGCGACCTGCCTGCCCGGCGGCCTCCGCCGCCACGCGGAGGGCTTCGCGATCACCGTGAAGGTCCGGATCATGCACGCTCAGGTCCGCCGGCTCCTTCTCGAGAGCGGTCGCTGGAACACGTCGGAGTGGGGCATCCCCGCGAACCAACACGACATGGGCGCGACGTCGCTCCTCTTCTCGTCGGTCGTGCTCGACTCGCTCCGCAAGCTCGGCTTCGAGCTCGATGCTGAGTCGGTGCACCTCTACATGCAGCTCTGGCGGTATTCGGGCTACCTCATGGGCGTGAGCTCGGAGGTCTTGCCCACGAGCGAGCGTGAGGCGCGTCGGCTCATGGACATGATCGCCTCGACCGAGTCGGAGCCGGACGAGGACTCACGCGCGCTGACGACCGCGCTGTTCGGGGCCCGCGAGAACCCGCCCGAGGGCGCGCGCCGCCCGAACGAGAAGGTTGTCTTGCTCGGGCAGGGTCTCATCCGCGGCGTCCTGGGCGACGGCCTGGCCGATCAGCTCGGCGTCCCCGATACGCCCTACAAACGCGGCTTCTACGTGGTGCGCGCGATCGTTCGCCGAGCCGAGTCGCTGCGCGCCACCATGCCGGCTGCGCTTCGACAGAAGACCGACGCGCGGACAATCGAGCTCGGCAAGCGGTATTGGGCCTGGCTCACGGGCGGCACGAAGGAGCCGTTTGGCTTCGCGCCTCCGGAGCAGCTGCTCGGACTGTCTCGGGTCATCGCCGGATCGGGCCTCAAGCGGGTCAGCCCGCTCGCGTCCGCCATGCGGTCGCGATAAGACCGCTTCATGCGGCTCGTGAAGCTGGGAATCGCCAACGTCGACACGACGGTCGGCGCGGTTCGCTCGAACGTCGACGCTTGTCTCGAGCTGGCCCGCGCCATGGCCGGCGAAGAGGTGACGGTGGCCGTGTTCCCCGAGCAGGTCGTCGGCGGCTACGCGGCGGAAGATCTCGTGCAGTGGCGCGGCTTCGTCGAGACGCAGCGCGCCGAGCTGGACCGGTTCGCGGACGCGACGAAGGCGCTCCGCACGGTGTTCGTCCTTGGCTTGGCCGTAGGCGTGGGCGGGGACCTCTTCAACGCCGCGGCCGTCGTACACGGCGGCAAGATCCTCGCCTTCGTCCCCAAGGAGAAGCTCCCCACGTACAACGTCTTCTACGAGGCCCGCACGTTCTCGCGCGGCGTCGCCGGGCTCGCCCTCGACGCGGGCGGCGTCCCCCTCGGGGACTACCTCTTCTCCTTCGATTTCGGCGTGCTCGCGGTGGAGGTCTGCGAGGACATCTGGTCGCCCGACGGCCCCATGCGACGGCGGTCTTACAGCGGCGCGGAGGTCGTCTGCAACATCAGCGCCTCGCCGTTCCGCACGGGCATCGTCTCCACGCGCCGCGAGATGATCGCCACACGCGCCTCCGACAACCAGGCGACGGTGGTCTACGCGAACCTCGTCGGCGGCAATGACGGTCTCGTCTTCGACGGCGGCGGCATCGTGAACCAGAACGGCCGGCCCATGCTCGAGGCGCCGCGCTTCCGCGCCGGCTTCTCCGCGGCGGTGGTGGACCTCGACCGCACGTCGCGCTGCCGCCGCGAGGCGACCACGTGGCGCAGCGATCTGGAGGCGTTCCGATCGACGGAGCGCCCGGTACCCACCATCGCGGTCGCCGGGCCGACCGCCGACCGCACGGGCCTGCGTTACCCGGCGCCGCCGCCCGGCTCGAGCTTCTTCTTGCCGTCCGCCAGCGTCCCCTCGATCTCCGCGCGGGACGAGGTGCTCGACGACCTCTACGACGCGCTCGCGCTGGGGCTCGCCGACTACTACCGAAAGACCGGCGCGTTCACCTGCGTCGGGCTCGCGCTCTCCGGCGGCCGCGACTCGCTCCTCACGCTGCTGATCGCCTGGCACGCGATCGCCCTCATGAACCCCGGCAAGAGCGGCGACGCCCTGCGCGAGATCATGGCCGAGCGGCTCCACACCTTCTACATGCCGACCCGCTTCTCGAGCTCGGGCACGCAGGCCGCGGCGGAGCGCATCGCGGCCGATCTCGGGGCGAGCTTCAAGATCCTCCCGATCGAAGACGCCTTCGTCCGCGAGAACGACGCGACCCGCGCGATGCTCGGCGGCGCCGAGACGACCGAGCTCACGAGGCAGAACATCCAGGCCCGCATCCGCGGCCAGCGGATGTGGAACTGGTCGAACACGAGCGGCGCGCTCTTCCTGCAGACCGGCAACATGAGCGAAAAGTCGCTCGGCTACACGACCGTCGGCGGCGATCTGGAGGGCGCGATCTCCATCATCGCCAACCTGCCGAAGACCGTCGTCATCGCGCTGCTCGAGCGGCTGCGCACCCGCTTCGCCTTCCCCGGCATCGACGCCACGCTCGCCACCACCGCCGGACCGGAGCTCGCCGCGAACCAGTCGGGCGAGGCCGAGCTCATGCCGTTCGAGATCCTCGACGCCTGCCTCTACCTCTACGGGGCGGAGAAGCTCGCGCCTGACGAGCTGGCGGAGGCGCTGCCCAGCGTGTTCCCGGAGGTGGACCGCGCCGTGCTCCAAGGGCACGCCGACCGGTTCGCGCGGCTCTTCACGCGTTCGATTTACAAGTGGGTCCAGGCCCCGCTCTCCCTCCACGTGGGCTCCCTCGATCTCGACCGGGAGCGCGCGCTGCAGCTGCCCGTCGTGCAGAAGAGCGAGTGGTCGGGGGGCAAATGATGCGACGCGCGAGTGCGTGACAATCCTGACGGTCTTGTTCGACCCGTTCCGTCAGACCCACCACCGCAGGCAACGCAGCGACGGGCTCGGGCTCGGGCTCTTCATCAGCAAGCAGATCGTCCACTCCCACCGAGGCACGATCCACGTGGCCTCGGAGGCGGGACGCACCGCGTTCGTCGTTCGCTTGCCGAGGCGCTGAGCGCGACACCGGCGGCTCGGCCTCTCGCTCACGTCGTGTGCAACGGCTACACAACGTGAACGAGCGACGTCGCGCTGGGTCGCGGCTTACCCGCCCGATTCTGCGTCGAATGGCGACTGGTGGCCTGGCATGTGCGCTGCAAACGCGTGCTCCCATGAACGATCCCGAAGGCCGGATCCTCCGCGCGCGCTCGGCGCTCCGTGTCGACGTGGACATCGACGATACGCTCGACGTGCGCGAGTTCACGGTCAACGACGGGCTGTCCGCGCTCTTCACCGTCGATCTGCGGGTCATGTGCGAGAACCCGGCGCTCGACTTCGAGGACCTGATCGGCCGGCCTGCGTCGTTCCGGGTCGCGCTCGACGCCGGCCGCTATGGCGAGCTCGGAGAGCGCCGGTGGTCGGGCGTCGTCTCCGAGGCGCACCTGGTGCGGACCGAGGCTGCGGGGTTGTCCAGCTACGAGATCACGATCTCGCCGCGGCTCTGGCTGCTCACGCGCAGGACCAACTGCCGCGTCTTCCAGCAGATGACCGACCTGGATGTCGCCATCGCGATCCTGGCGGAGTGGGGAATCAGGCCGAAGGTCGTCACCTCCCGTCAGTACAAGACGCGCAAGTACCGCGTGCAGTACCAGGAGTCGGACTACGCCTTCATGTGCCGCATGCTCGAGGCGGCCGGCGTCACGCACTACTTCGAGCAGAACGAAGCCGGCGACACGGACGTCGTGTTCTGCGATGCGCCCGAGCGAAACGAGGAGCGGGGGACCCCGCTCGACTACACCGACTCGCCCGACCCGACGAACGTCCACGCGACGCGCCTGCGCGCGTCCCGCGCGCTGATGGCCGGGAAGATCACGCTAGCGGACCACGATCATCGGCTCCCGAATCGCCCGCTCCTCGGGCAGGCCGGTCCGAGCCGGCACGAGCTGGAGGCGCGCCTCGAGCACTTCGCCTACGTTCCTGGGGCCTTCCGGTACGGGAATGACGGCCCCAAGGACACGCCGGTCGCGGACGATCGCGGTCGCACGCGGACCGACGACGTCGAGGCCCGGCGCCACGCGGAGCAGGTCGGTGCAGCCGAGGTGGCGCAGGCGAGGCGAGTCGCCTTCGAGTCGAACGCCCTCGACCTGCGCCCAGGGCTGCGCCTTTCGGTGGGGCTGCACCCTGCGACCGAGCGCCTCGGGAAGCTCCTCGTGACGCGGACGCTCCTGCGCGGCAGTCACGACAGCGAGGCGACGATCAGCGTCAACGCGGTCTCCGGCGAGACACCGTACCGGCCCGCACAGATCACCCCGATGCCGACGATCCAGGGCGTGGAGAGCGCGATCGTCGTGGGCCCTGCGGGCGAGACGATCCACTGCGACGAGTTCGGGCGGGTCCGTGTCCAGTTTCACTGGGACCGGTACGGCAACATGGACGAGTACAGCTCGTGCTGGGTGCCGGTGAACCAGGCGTGGGCCGGAGACGGCATCGGCGCGATCAACCTCCCGCGCATCGGGCAAGAGGTGATCGTGAGCTTCTTGGGTGGCAGCCCGGAGGAGCCCGTCATCCTCGGCCGTTGCTTCACCAACCTTCTGCGACCGCCGTTCGCGCTGCCGATGAACAAGACGCAGAACGGGTTCAAGAGCGCCAGCGTGCCCCACACCGGCGGGTACAACGAGCTGATGTTCGAGGACAAGGCCGGCTCGGAGCAGATCCGGATGCACGCGGAGAAGGACTGGGACACACGGGTCAACAACGACACCACGCTCTCGGTCGGACGGCACCGCGACATGGCCATCGGCGGGAACGACAAGGAGCACGTCGACGGCAACCAGACCGAGTCGGTGAACCAGGACAAGATGGGCTCGGTCCTCGGCAACTTGCTCCAGATGACCGGCGGGAACCGCATCCTCGATACGGTTCAAGACTTCGCCTCGAGCGCCAGCTCGCACAGAATCTCGAGCGAGGTGGGGACGACAATCGTGGTCGGCAACTCGATGATCCACATCGCCCCCGACTGCATCGTCATCCAATCACCGAAGGTCCTCTTGAACCCAGGGACCAAGGTGGCCGAAGCCGCGGCCGCGACCGGGATGGCGCCTGGGCCCGAAGGAGGCGAGTGAGCCATGCGCATCCAGTCAGCTACCTTCTTGTCGATCAGCGGGCTCCAGGACATGACCGTCCGCTTCGGCGGCGGCGCCCCGACCGAGGCAGGCGACGTCACCTTGGTCACCGGACCGCCGGCTTCAGGCAAGACCCGGCTTCTCGAGGCCCTCGTGGCGGCGAAGGAGGTCCTGGCCCCGTATGGCCAGCCGGTCGCGGGATGGAAATGGATCCGCCCGGGCGATCGGAACGCGAAGATCGAGCTGACGTTCTCGCTCGACGACACCGAGCGGAACCTCGGCGGCGCGGAGGCCGTGACCCACGCGGAGGCGTTGTTTGCGCCCAAGAGCTGCGGACGCGAGGCCGACGAAGGGCTCCTCGCGGTCCTCGAGCGCTACGAGCACGAGCCCGCTTGCGGGAAGGTGGACTACCTGCCGGCCGCTCGGACGCTGCCGCCGCTGGGCGTCGGACAGGGTACGAGCGCGTTCGAGCAGCGCATCTGGCGTCTGTCACGTGAGGCGCGGAAGTTCGCGTTCGTCCCCCGGTTCCTCGCCGAGCTCGCGCACAGACCGGACGTCGGAGCTCGCTTCGGCGAAGCGCTGGGCGCCATGTGCCCCACGCTCGCGTACGCCGGTCCGACTGGCAGCGATTCGCTGTCGTGTTTCAAGAGCCGCGGCGAAGGTCCGCTCACGGTGGGCGAGCTCTCGACCTCCGAGCAAGACGCGGTGGTGACGGCGGCGACGCTCCTCATGGTCGGCCATCAGCGCTCGATCGTCTTCGTCGACCGACCGGAGGCCGCGGTCCACGAGGCGGGGATGGCCGCCTGGCTGGGGGCGGTGCGGAGCCTGATCGGTGACTCGCAGCTGATCGTCGCCTCGAACAGCCCCGCGCTCCGTGCGGCCGTCGGACCTTCCAACGTGGTGGAGCTGGGGGCCGTCCGGGCCTGACCGCACAAAGGAGCGATCGATGAGTGCCTACTACATGAACGAAGCGTCCTTCGATCTCCCGGCCGGATTCGTGGATCGGACGGTCACGCACCTCGAGGCGACGACCGACAAAGGCGGCGACGTCGCGCTGCTCGTCGAGCGGCACCCGCTCGGACCCGAAGAGACGCTGGCCAGCGCGGTCGCGCGCAGGATGACCGAGGCGCGGAAGGAGACGCGCGGGCTCACCATCATCGCCGAGCGACAGATCCGCGTCGGTGACGAGCCTGCGCTCGAGGTGGTCTCGCGCTGGCGTGACGACGACGACATTGCCTACACACGGGCCGTTCACTGGCTGTCGGGCTCCACCCTCCTCATCGTCGCGGCCGAGTCGTCCTTTCAAGAGCGGGAGATCTGCGATCACGTCGTCGAGCACGTGATCGGGTCGATCCGGCCGATCCACTGAGCCATGGGTACCATCCACCCGAACCCGACCCTCGGGGGGCTGCAGAAGCAGCTCACGACGATGTACCCAGGGCGGAAGATGAGCATCTACGAGGGGCCGGGGTGCGACCTCTCGCACAAGGGCGACGGGAGCGCGCACTGCGACGGGCGCGCGGTCGACATCTTCCCGGACGACAAGGCGGGCGCGACCGGGGACAAGATCGCGGAACAGGCGACAAAGACGCCGGGCGTCTCGTCGGTCATCTGGAACAAGCGCATCTGGTCGGCCAGGACCGGCCAGTGGTCGCCGTTCGTCGGGGTCTACAAATCGGGCAAGCGGAAGGGCAAGCCGAGGAACCCCCACACGACACACGTGCACGTCGAGATCCCGAGGGCCGCACGCGGGAGCGCCGCTCCCGCCGGAAAGAAGTCGAAGAAGAAGAAGAAAAAGGCCTCGCGGCGTCGTGCCGCTCCTGCGCGACGCTCGATGCGGCGGAGGAGGGCCGCCGCCCAGACGCGCATCACCGTGGCGGCTGCAGAGAAGAAGAGCGGCGCTCTCATCGTCCAGGGTGAGCCGACGGTGGTGCTCGGCAAGTCGCAGCTCATGGCAGCGCACAAGGAGACGCCCCACACCGGGGGCGGCAAGATCAAGGAAGGCAGCCCGACCGTCTTCGTGGGCGAGCGGCAGCTCGCCTTCGCCCGCATCGGAGACCCGACGACGGACAAGAAGAACGTCGTGACGGGGAAGGAGACCGTGTTCGTCGGCTAGCAGTTTGCTGAGAAAGGCGACGTTGGGGTGCTCGATGACGTCGGTGCTGCACTTTCACCCCCCAGCCCCCCTCGCTGCGCGAGGGGGGTGCCATCGAGAAACAGCGGCAAATCAGCTCCGATCGAGCATTCTCCCCCCTCACTCGTGAGGGGGGGATTAGGGGGGTGAAAGGGCGGGCATGATGGGTCCAGAACGGGGGCGCAGACTTTTCGGCACCCTGCTAGGGGCGCTCACACCGAAGGTCGACGACGATCGGCTTTGTCTTCGTCGCGTGCGCCTTGGGCTCCCGATCGAAGACGGCGACGCTCATCGAGGCGCCGCCCGCCGCGAGGAAGGCCGGGCCGAGCGGCAGCTCGAGCTCCGCCGTCCACCCTTCGGGCCGACGTTTCATGTGACCCACCATCGTCGTCGGCGGAGCGAGCCGATACCCCGCCGTCGTGAGGTGCCGCGCCCTCGCGGCGCGCTCGGTGACGTCCCACTCCCAGGCCATGCCCTCTGCCGCGCGGTGGATCACCGCGTCGGTCGCGTGGCAGGTGAGCGCGCAACCGGACTTGTCGAACCCGGCAGAGGCGCCGAGCGGCGAGAGCATCAGCGCGAGCCGATCCTCCCCGTCTCGTGTGGGGTCCTTCCAGAGCGCGCGCACCGCGAGGCGCTCGCGGACGAGCGCTGCGCGAAGCTCCACGATCGCGCCGCCGCCGTTCAGCTTGCTCGCGTCGCCCGAGACGACCTCGATGCTCGTGGGTTGCGCCTCCTCGAGGCCGCGCTCGACCTCGTCGGCGGGTCGCGCGCACAGCTTCGTCGGAGAGAGGACGACGGGTGGCTCGGCCGAGGCGACGGGCTCGCCGGCAGAGGCGGACGGCGCAAGTGCGCTCGACGCGACGCGCGGCGGCGCCGCCCACCCGCCGCGGACGTCGTCGTGACACGCGACGCAAGGGCTCCCGGTCTCCGGCTGAGCGCGAGCCAGCGCGGGCGGGCTCCCGTCGACGACGTCGTGGCATTGCTCGCAGCCGATCGCGGCCTCGGTGTGGGGATCGAGCGAGAATCGCGGGTGATCGGCCCCGTCGCTGGCGTGGCACCGCGCGCATCCGGAGCCGGCGAGGTGCGCCGGGGTCGGGGCCACACCCGCAGCGCCGACGACACCGATGCCCGGCCACACCGCGCCGACGATTGCGCCCAGCACCGCGAGCGCCCCGAAGGCCCACGTCGCTCGGCGCGAGGCGAGGTAGTCGGTGCCGACGAAGAAGAGGCTCGCCCCGAGGTGCAGCGCGCCGGAGACGACAATCGCGACGAGGAGCCCAGCCTGCGCCCACCACGGCGAGGACGACGTCACGAAATGGGCATGGACGACGTACGCGACGAGGAAGACGAGGGCAGAGAGGCGCTGGAGGAGGACCAGCTTCACGGCCACCCGAAGAGGTAAGGGACGTGCCAGACAGCGACGCCGACGGCCAAGACGACGCTCGTGACGAAGCTCAGGTCGTGCCCGCGCGTCGTGCCGAGCCGCTCGAGCAACCAGCGACCGAGCCCGGAGCTCGCGTGGTAGGTCATCAGCGCGATGAGCGCGATCTCGAGCGCGACGAAGGGCCGGCCGCCCGCGCGCCCCACGTCGCCGAGGAAGATCCCACGGCCCGCGCGCGCGAGCAGCGAGAGGAACGACCCGAGGAAGACCGCGAGCACGATGCCCGACAGCCGGCGAAGGTAGAAGTCGACCTTCGCGAAGCGCGCGCGCTTCACCGGGCCGGCCTACGCTTGAGGTCCACGATCGCGGCCGCCGGGTCGAGCTCCCGCGGGCATTGGGCGGAGCAGGCCTGCGCGCTGTGGCACCGCGCGATCCCGAACAGCCCACCGGCTTCGCGCAGCCGGTCTTCGTAGGCTCCGTCTCGTGGGTCCACCACGCGGCCGAGCGTTCGCAAGAAGGAGGCCGGCGCCGGGAACCCGCCCTGCGGCTGGACGAGCGGACACGCAGAAGCGCAGATCCCGCAAAGGATGCAGGCGTCGGCACCACGCATGCGCTCGAGCACCTCGGGGAGCACGACGTGCTCACGCTCCGGCGGAGCGCCGGCGCTCTGGAGCCAGGGTCTTGCGGTCGCGACCGAGTCGAAGAACCGGCTCCTGTCGACGACGAGATCCCGCAAGACGGGCATGC
This sequence comes from Myxococcales bacterium, assembly GCA_016794345.1. Lineage (GTDB taxonomy): Bacteria > Myxococcota_A > Polyangia > Polyangiales > Polyangiaceae > Xiheicaenibacterium > Xiheicaenibacterium phototrophicum. The sequence goes on along the minus strand of JAEUKE010000009.1, from coordinate 12,124 downwards.
CGTGCAGAGGCTCGACCCGGACCCGCCCGCGCTCGGCGACATCCCCGACGAGCGTGACGCACGTGAGCACGCCGGTCCCGTTGACGACGACCGCGCAGTCACCGCAGGCGCCGTGCCGGCACGCCGCGCGGAAGGCCAACCCCGGCGCGCTCGTCGCGCGCAGCCGGCTGAGGGCGTCGAGCAACGTGCAGAAATCAGGCAGCTCCAGCGCGTGCTCCTCCCATCGCGCGGTGGAGCCCTGTCCACGCCTGAGGCGGAACGAATAGCGGGTCATGGCCTCTCGCGCCGGAGCGGCATCGACGAGATTGTGACCTGCCCGTCTCCCTCGAGGAAGGCCGCGACGCGCCGGTCATGTTTCGGGTCGCGCGCGGGATGGTCGCGCCGCACGTGCGCTCCGCGCGACTCCTCCCTCGCGAGCGCAGCCCGGATCGTCGCCTCCGCGACGAGCGTGAGGTTCTCCGCTTCGTAGGTCGCGACGAGCTCGTAGTTGAAGGCCGCCTCGGCATCGACCGGAGCCGAGATCGCGGCCTCGGCGCGCAACCGCTGCACCTCCGCGAGGCCCTCGCGCAGGCCGGCGCCGTCGCGAGCCACGCCGCACCATCGCGTCATCGTCGCGCCGAGCCGCTCGAGGAGCGACCACGGCGACGGCCCCTTCCGACCCCGCCGCGCGTCGATCTCCTCCGCCAGCGAGCGGGCCTGATCGTCGAAACGCGCGCGCTCTCCGAGCGCCGGCGCCTCCCCAGCCGCGATGCGCCCGGTGCTCCGCCCGAGGACCGAGCCCTCGAGCAAGCTGTTGGCCCCGAGCCGGTTCGCGCCGTGCATGCCGCTGCACGCACACTCGCCCGCGGCGAAGAGGCCCCGTATCGGCGCGCCGCCGGGCGTGAGCACGTGTCCCTCGATATCGACGGCGAGGCCGCCCATTGCATAGTGGGCGGTCGGGCGAATCGGGAGCCTGTCGATCGCAGGGTCGAAGCCGACCAGGCTCTTCGTGAGCCGCTGGACCTCGGGCAAGGCGGCGCGGATGCGCGCCGGCCCGAGGTGGCGGAGATCGAGCCACAGCGCTTCCTTCGCGTCGCCGACGCCGCGCCCCGCCTCGATCTCGGCGTGCTCGGCGCGCGTGACGACGTCGCGCGGCGCGAGCTCCATCTTGTCGGGCGCGTACCGAGCCATGAAGCGCTCGTCGTCCGCGTTGACGAGGTGACCACCTTCGCCTCGGCACGCTTCGCTCAGGAGCACGCCGGACGGGTAGAGCCCGGTCGGGTGAAACTGCAACATCTCCAGATCCACGGCCGCGGCTCCGCGACGCAAGGCCATGGCCAGGCCGTCGCCGGTGTTCGTGAGCGTGTTTGTGTGGATCGACCACGCGCGCGCGTGGCCGCCCGTCGCGAGCACCGTGCGCGGCGAGCGCAGGCCGACCACGCGGCCCGTACCGAGCTCGAGCGCGAGGACACCTTCACATCCTTCGTCGCCGCCGGCGAGGCGCAGCACGACGAGCTCCTCGTAGAAGCGGATGCCCCGCGCGAGCGCCTGCTCGTAGAGCGTGTGCAGGAGCACGAGCCCCGTCCGATCCGCCGCGTAGACCGCGCGAGGTGCGGCGTGGCCGCCGAAGGGCCGCTGCGCGATACGACCGTCCGCCAGGCGGCTGAAATGGCAGCCCATGTGCTCGTAAGCGAAGATGATCTCGGGCGCCTCGCGACACACCCGCTCCACCACCTGCGGATCACCGAGCCCCTGCCCCGACTTCAGCGTGTCGGCCACGTGTGACTCCCACGAGTCGCTCGAGCCGTCGGCGAGGGCGACGTTCCCGAGCGCCGCCGCGATGCCCCCCTGAGCGGCCACGCTGTGGGACCGGAGGGGGTGCACCTTCGACACCACGGCCACGTCTCCGAGGCCGGCGTCGTGCGCGGCGATCGCGGCCCACGCGCCGGCCACGCCGAACCCAATGACGATCATGTCATGATGAACGAGCTCGACAGGCCGGGCCATCTTCACCCGATCCCGAGCAGCTCGGCGGCGTTGCCTGCGAGCACCCGCTCTCGCTCCGACGTCGTGAGCGGCATGCGCTCGACCCAGCCGCGGATGGCGCCGTAGTCGTACGACCCGTCCGCGTCGTGGAAGCCATAAGGCGCGTCGGTCCCGTAGAGGCACCGGTGTGCGCCCAGCGCGCGGACGGCCGCCCGCGCGAGCGGCTCGTCGATGTACGGGCTCGACAGGTCGACGAAGAGGTTCGGGTGGTCCTTCGCGTGCCTCCACAGGTCGTCGTAAAACGGGACGCCCGCGTGCGCGGCGATGACCCGCAGCTTGGGGAACGCCGAGCAGATCGCACGGTAGTCGCCGCGCGGCCCGAACCCGAGGTGGATGAGGACGGGGAGGCCGAGCTCCTCCGCGCGACGCAAGAGGGGCATCGCGATGCCGGTCCGGTAGTCGTGCCAATGGGGGTGCAGCTTCACGCCGATCATGTTTGTGCGAACGCGGAGCGCCTCGAGCTCGTCGAGCACGGTAGGGTTGTTCCGCGGGTTGAGGAACATCCACCCGAGCAGCCGGTCGGGGTGGGCTTCGCACGCACGCGCGACGGACTCGTTGTCAGGCCGCGCGTACACCGAGATGACCTGCCCGGAGAGCTTGAGGTCACCTTCGGGCGTCAGCAGGGCCCGGTGGATGCGCTCGACGAGCGGCCGCGTGAGCGCCGAGCGCGAGAGGGTCCGCGCCAGCGCCAGCAGCCGCTCCGGCGTCTCCGGCAAGAGGTCGTTGATGCAGGGGATGAGCGCGACCTTGTCGACGCCCGCGGCGTCGAGCTTCTCGATCATGCCGGGCAGGTCGAGCATACGCGGCTCGTAGTGGGCGTGGCTGTCGATGATCATCGCCGTCCTCCCGCGAGCAACGTCGCGCGGGCCGCACCCGCTTCTTTCGTTCGACCGAGCCTGTCGTCGAAGCTCTCCCGAGCGCCGGCGACGGCCCGATGCACGATCTCGAGCTCGGCGCCGTGCGCGCCGGTCTCGAGCACCTGGCGGAACCGCGCGGGCGTGAGCCGGGCGTCCGGGAGCAAGCGCTCGACGATCTCGATGGCGTCGGCCTTCCGACGGAGCCCGTCTCCGCCGAGCTCCCCGACGACCTCGGCCACGGTCGCCAGGACCACGCGTGCGGCGTCGTGATCGTCACCCGTGCCCCGAGGGAGATCCGGGCGCGGCGCCTGGCTCGGGAACCACCGCGCGTACCGGCGATCGAGCGAGGCGCGATCGCGCGTCGCGGCCTCCTCGCGCGCGCGTTCGCCCTGGTGCTCGTCGTCGTCCGCCGCGAAGCGCTTCTCGCCGGCGCGGCCCAGATCCTCGAGCTCGAGGAGGAGCGCGTCGAGCTCGGTGCGCAGACCGAGCGGCGTGCCCGAGGCGGCGCTCGGGTGCACGCGTGGCCCAAGGGCCTCACCCCGGCAGAGGGCCGCGAGATCCGCGTCGTTCAGGTGGTGATAGAAGGCGCGCTCGCCGCGCGCGCGCTGGTGCGCGACGAGCTCGCGGAGCACCGGGTTCTCTTCGCCGAGCGCGATGACGCTGATCGCGATGGCCACGTCGCCGGCCTCCTCCCGCGCCTTGCGCACGACCTCCGGGTCGACCGGCGCGTTGCCGTCGGTCACGAGGACGATACCCGCGCGCCCGAGCTCGGGATCCTCGCGCTTCTTGTCGCGGATGAGCGCCATGCTCGAGACGAGCGCCTGCTCGATGTCGGTGCCGCCCTTGCGGGCGCTCCCGACGACGTCGCTCATGGCGGCCAGCGCCTCCGCCGGTGTCGCGACGCGCTTCACATCGCCGAGCCGCTTGGTGAAGAACCGGTAGTGGAGGGTGAGGCGCACGTTGCGAGGCCCGCTCTGGAGCCGGCGCATCAACGTGGCGAGCTCGGCGAGCAGGATGGCGTCACGCACGCGAGCACGCGCGCCCGCCTGGCCGTCCTCGAGCATCGACGTCGAGCCGTCGAGGACGTAGACGCGCGCCTCGCCGATCAGGCGGGAGCGCTCCACCGGCCGCGTCGCGCGCTCGACGTATTTTCGCGCGAGCAGCCGGCCGGTCGCGAGATCGAGCAAGATCGACCGCGGATCGGTCACGATGGCGTGGGGCAGATCGCGGATGTCCGTCGCGGGCACGACGAGCAGCTCCCGTGTGGGGTGGCTCACGAGGCGCGCGACCTCCTCGTGCTCCCGGATTCGCACGGGCGCGAGCGATGCGCCGACCTCGAAGCAGCCGTCGACGGAGAGCAGCGCGGAGAGGGCGGCTTGCTCGGTGCCGGGCGCGAGGTACTCGAGCGCGAGCTTCGTGAGCTCCGGATCCACCTCGCCCCGCTCTGCGCGGCCGCGGGCCGCCTCGTACTCCGCTCGGATCTTGGCGACGACGTCGCCTCCGAACACCTGCTCCGCGGACCGCAGCCTGTCGTCGTCTCCGGCGACGGCCTCGCCCGAGTCGAGCTCCTGGAGCGCTGCCCCGCTGATCCGCGAGACGCTCGCGTCGCCCAGCGTGAGGGCGAAGCCGTCCACCGCGACGAGGGCCGCGTACAGCTTGTCTCGATCGCCCCGTCGGCGCGCCTGCTTCACCTGGTACGAGAGCGCGGTGGCCGGCGCCAGCCCCGCCGCCTCGAGGCGATCGAGCTTGGTGATCTCCCCGGCGAGGTGGCGCTGGCGGGCCAGGACACCTTCTCCGTCGAGCTCGAGCGCGGCGCTGGCGTCGAGGAGGAGCCGTCGGGCGCCCTCCAGGAGCCGGCGGCGCCGATCGAGGAACTCCGTCTCTGCGCGCGCCGCCTCGATGATGTGATCGATCGCGGCGAGCTCGAGCTCTCGGAGGCGCGAGCCGAGCTCGGACGGTTCGCTCTCCGTCTCCGGCGCGGTCACCTCCTTTTTCGGCGGCGCGATCCGGAGCGGAGGCAACACACGTGTCCTGTCCAGGCCGGCGAGGACGCGACGAGCCGCGGGACCGTCGTCTTTCCGCAGGGTGGCGACGCGACGCACGAGCTCCTCGACCCGGTAGAGCCACGACGCGTGCGCCGTCGGAACGTAGCCCTTGACCTGGCAGGCGCGCTCGGCCGTCTCCACGTTGTCCTCGAGCTCGACGATCGCGCCGAGCAGCTCCTCCTCTTCGGGCCCGCGAGCAGACGCGTCGAGCAGCTCGAAGAGGCGCTTGGTCTCGAAACGAGCTTGCCACCCGACCACGCGGAGGATCGGCGTCACGATCCGCGACCACAGCCCGGGCCGCGCGGGCGCACCTCGGGTCATGGCATCGAGGCGCGCGCGGACCGCGTCGAGGCGAGCGGCCTCGTCGCTCACTTGCGCTCGGCCCCTTGGACGGCGCCGTGCCAGATCTTGTCGGCGTGACGCTCGAGCACCACCACACCTCCGGCGCGGATCCGGTCGGTGAGCGCGTCGACGCGGCCGCGGATGGCCTGCGCCTTCTCCGAGGCCGAAGGCAGGAGATCCGCGAGCAACCGGGCTTCCACCGTGACACGCGCGAGCGCCGCGTCGTCCCACACGACGCGGAAGATCCCAGCCGCAGCGCGATCCTCGACGGGCAGCTTCTCGACGTCGTGCCACCACCTCTCGAGATACGAGAGCGACCGGTCGGCGCGCCCGACGTCGAGCGCGATCACCGCGTCCTTGAGCTCGGCGGGCAGCCCCTCGAGCATCTCGGCCACCTGCGGGATGGTCACCACGTGTTGCGTCGTCGCCGGCGCGACGAGCAGCGCGACCTCGGCGAGCGTGTAGGTGATGGGCGTGCGCTGCTCCTCGCCGCGGAGCTGGAGGTAGGCCTCGCGGCTCCCCTTCTTCGGCTTCTTCTCGGGCGGCGCGGGCTCGTTCTTCACGAGCGCTTCGGCGGTCCAGGTGAGCCAGGCCTTCGGCTCCAGCGAGGCCGAGAGGCCGTGGTCGCCGAGCAAGGCCAGGAGCCCACGGATCTGGGTCACCAGCGCGGCCCGATCGCGCCCCGTGCCGCGCAGGAGCGCGGCGCGGACCAGATCGCCTACGCGCGGGCCGACCGCGCGTTTCTTGATCTCGCCGGGGCGCGCCGCCAGCGCGCCCATTCGTGCGTCGATCGTGTCGAGCCGAGCGAGCTCCGGCTTCAGGGCGTCGAGCACGGGCGAAAGCGACCCCTCCCCCGCCCCGAGCGCGCCCGTGACCGACTCGCAGAACGGCTTCGCGAGCACCGCGGCGAGCTCGACCTCCGCCTTCAGGACGGCCTCTCGCCACGGGCCGTCGTCCGGGCTCAGCTCGGATGTCGATGACGTATCCGTCAGCGTTTTCTTCGACTCGGCGAGCGCCTCGAGCATGGCGAGGCGCGCGTCGGCGTGCGCCCAGGCAGCACCCGTGTCGCCCGAGAGGACGGCCTCGGTCGGACCGGCCGCGCTCGCGGCCAGATCGTGGATGAGCGCGAGCGCTCGGGCCTCGACCCAGCTCGCCGTGGGGTGGAGCGACGCGGTGCCGTCCTCCAGCGCGGCAGCGAGCGCCACCAGCGCGCGCACGGCCGTGAGCGGCTCGCTCTTGAGATCGACCACGCCCAGCGCGGCGCGGACACCGAGCGCGCCGATGGCGGCGACGATGGTCGAGAGCTTCGCTCGCGCGGCCTCCGCGCCAGCGTTCCCTTCGCGCGCTCCTTCTGCGACCGATCGCGCGAGCGCCACCAGTGTTCCGTGATCGCCGGCCTGGAGCGCGTCGGCGATCTGCCGGTCCATCTTCGCCCAGGGATCCTCGGCAGGCTGCGCCGGGCCGGCCGGCGCCGGCCCGGTTGGGCTCGCGGAAGGCGCGGGTGGCGCAGGCTGCGCGGCGGGCTCCGGGCGCGGTCTCGGGCTCGGCCGCACCGGACCGAGCTTCTCGATGCACGCGTCGAAGATCTCTCGCTCGGTCCTCATGATCACGAGCTGCCTGCGCTCCGCCGGATCGACCTCCCGCGCGAGGAGCTTCTCGATGTCGGCGGGGGCCGGGCCGGAGAGCAACAGGTGCAGCCGGAGCGACACGAGGTCCTCCGCGACGACCTCGAGCGAGCGCGCGGGGCGCCGGAAGATGCGGTCGTAGACGACGATGGCCCGCAGGATCTGGCAGCAACGTACGGCCGTGCGCGTCGAGATGTAACGCGTCGGCGAAAACGCCGGATCGGCGCGGCACGCCGTGGCGACCTCCGCGTCGAACGTCTCGAGCAGCTTGGCGACCGCATCGCAGATCTCGGGCGCGACCCAGACGCCCTCGACCGCCGCCTGGAGCACGTCCACGTCCTGCAGGGTGAGGAGCGCGTCCAGCCGAGGACGCTCGCCGCCCACCGTGCGACGCAGGACGGCCGCGAGGTTCACCGGGTCCGCGAAGCCTCGAGGAACGAAGCCCACGAACGCGATCCGATCGAGGAAGGCGAGCAACGTGTCCCGCGACTGCTCGATGACGTCGGACACGTAGCGGTTGCTCGTCATGAGCGCGCACTCGATGCGGCCCTTCGTGATCTCGGAGCCCTGCTTCAGCTCGCGCTCCTGCAGCACGTTCAGCGCCGACCGGAGCAGCATGTCGCGCCCGTCGAAGACCTCGTCGAGGAATGCGTGGGCCGCGCCGAGCATTCCCTCGTCCGTGAAATGGGTCGTGCGACCGGTCTCCATCAGGTTCTTGAAGTCGACCGGGCCGATGAGATCGGTCTGCACCGTGCTCTCGGTGATCTGGCGGGCGTAGAGGCTGGGCCGCCCGGTCTCCTCGCAGAGGATCCGCTTGAAGACGCTCGAGGCGACGAGGCTCTTCGCGGTGCCGGGGGGCCCGGCCAGGAGGACGTGCTCGCGCCCGAGCAGACCGAGCGCGATCTGCTGCAGCACGTCCGCCCGCTCCATGAAGGTCCCGTTCAGCTCCTCGAAGAACCCACGAAAGCGCGTGGCGGCGGCGTCGAACCGAGCGGTCGGGGGCGTCATGCGGGGAGCGATGATAGAAGCAATGGGCGCGTGTTCCACTCCCCTAGCGCCGTGGTCGTGGTCGTTCGCCGGCGCGCGCGCCGGCGCGTCGCGACCGCCCTCGCGCTGATCGGGGCCGCGCTCCTTTTCGGCGTCACGTACGCCGGAGGCCTCGCGGCCCTGACGGGGTATGTGCTCTTCGTCGTCGGCGTCATCACGCTCGTGCGAGACCGCACCGAGCCCGTGCTCCTCAATCGACCCCGAGGCCACGCCGGATCGGTGACGGTCGATGACGAATCGCTCCACCTCGCGATCGGACAGCGGCAGCTGGCCCTCCCGCTCGACGCCCTCGTGCAGGGCTGGACCGCGCCGGGGACGTGGGGCGTGCGCGCGTTCGTCGAGACACGAGACGGGGACGTGTACGCGATCGAAGTCGCGAACGAGGCGGAGGCAAGCGCCCTCCTCGACGCGGCCGGCGTGTCCGCAGACAAACGCATCGTCACGACGCGGCTCGGTCCACCGACGCAGCGGCCCGCGCTCGGGTGCGCCACGCTGATCGTCGCGGCGGTCGCAGCGCTCTTCTTCGGCAGCGTGCTTTTGCCGTTGCTCGGCGTCCTGGGCAACTTCCGCACACAACACCTCGTCATCCTCGGCGTCCTCACGCTCGTCGCGCTCGCGCTCGGCGAGATCTCGGTGCCGCCAATCCTCACCATCGGGCTCGACGGGCTCCAGATCCGGACCTTCTTCCGGCGGCGGTTCATCGCGCTGGCGGACATCGTCCGGTCGACCGAGACGCAGGGTGGCGTGACGCTCGAGCTCGACGACGGCCGAAGCGTCCGTCTCGAGGCCCTTCAGCGGGCGCCTCAGAAGGACGCGGTGGCCGTGCTGCGAACGATGATCGCGCGAGCGCTCGCCGCCAGCCAGAAGTCGCGCAGCCCCTCACGCGCAGCGGAGGCGCTCGGACGACGCGGAGAGAAGCTCGCGGACTGGATCACCCGGGTCAAGAAGCTCGGCGGCAGCGCGAGCTACCGCGAAGGAAACCTGGGCGCCGACGCGCTCGCCGAGGTCATGTTGGACGCGCAGGCGCCCGCCGACCGTCGCCTCGGCGCAGCGATATCGCTCGCCGAGCTCGGCGGCGACGCAGGCCGCGCGCGCGTGCGGATCGCGGCGGGCGCGACAGCGGACGCCGACCTGCGCGCGGCGCTCGAGGCGGCCGCCGAGAAGGAGCTGACCGAGCCGATCGCCGAGCGCGCGCTACGCAGGATGCGCAACGGCTGACGTCGCTGGCGACGTCGCATCGATCGCGAGCGTGACCAGCGAGCCCTGCTCGACCTCGGTCCACGCCTCGGCGGACAGCGGCTCCGACGCCACGGCCAGCGCCTTGGCGCGACGGCACCCGCCACCACCACGCCGCAGCACGTAGAGCGAGCGCCCGAGACGAAACGCGTGCAGGCTCGCGCCGTCCGAGAGGAGGAAGTTCACCGAGCCGACGGCAGGCTCGGACCGCAGCGCGAGCGCAGCCCGAGCGACGCCGGCGCCGACCGCGCCCACCTCGTCGATGTGCGTCATCACGAACGCAAAGAGCCGCTCGCTGTCGGTCGCGCCCTCGATCTCCGCGAGGCGCTCGGGCGAGCTGCGCGCCGCGAGCCAGCCCGAGTCGGCGGTGCCGTTGTGGGCGAAGACGAACGTACCGCGACGGAACGGATGCGTGTTCTCGAGCGCGGTCTCGCCCACCGTCTTCTTGCGGACGTGTGCGACGGCGACCTGCGCGCGCACCGCGCAGACGGCCTCGAACTTCGGGCAGCGCGCGGCTTGTGCCACGCTCTTCTCGATTGTCCACGTGCCCCCGTCCCGGACGGCGACGCCCCAGCCGTCGGCGTGCTCGGCGCTCAGGGTGGCGAGGCTTCGCGGCACCTCCCGCAACATCACCGCGAGCGGCACGGCTCGCTCAGCCACCACGCCGAACATCCTGCACACGACTATCGCGAGTACCACTCCGCCCGCGAACGGCGAAGAAACCCGCGACGATTCTGGCGGAGTCAGCCTATCGCGCGGCGCTCGAAGCAGTCCGCCGGGACCTTGGCGCGCTTCCGAGCAAGGGCCGTCGCCTTCACGAACGTCGTGGTGACAGGGTCGTGATAGCCGCTGGCGTCCGGCAGGCCCGGGACCAACTGTTCGTAATGGCGGACGATGCGCGCCATGAGGACCTCGCGCAGGTACTTTCCGACGAGCGAGGCGATGCCGACGAGCTTGTCGGAGTCGTCCGCGTCCATCACGAAGCGCAGCTCACCCACGCCGGGGAAGTGGTACGCGCTGCACTCCTTGCGCTCCTCCAGCACCGTGCAGAGCCGGCCGGAGAGCGGCCCGAAAGCGGGCTCGTATTGGCGCAAGCCCCCGACCTTGCCGCAGACCGCGAGCACCGGCTGACCGGCCTGCGCGCGCAGATCCAGGACGAGGCGCTCCATGGAGTGCAGATCGACGACGAAGCGGCTCACGCCGCGATCGACCGCCTCGTTCAGCCGCTTCGTGCACACGACCACCGAGCGCACGGCGACGAGCTTCACGCCGCTCTTCTCGAGCTTGGCGAGATCACGCCGGACGTCCGCCAAAAGCGAGTCGGGCGCCGAGAGCGCCTCCCCCTCCGCGCCCCAGCACTGAGGGCGCACGTGCTCGGGACACGGCCGCTTCAGCTCCTCCCCCGGATCGAGGGAGATGGCGTGGACCAGCTCGTCCACCGAACGCGCCACGACCCCTGCCCTCTCGGCGAGCACACGTGCCCAGGCCTCGCCGAGCGCGACGTCCCCGTGCGCGACCAAGGCCTTGCTGTCGCCCAGGCGCGTGCGCATCGCGCCGCGGGCGCGGCGCTCGACGGCCTTGTGGCCGCGCTCGTCGGTCTCGGCCATCACGGCCGTGACGAGCATCGGTCCGAGCCGCGGTCCCATGCCGTTTTCGTCGACGCCGATGCGAAACGCGGGACCGCTCATGTCTCGGCCGTGACCTCGATGACCTGCTCGTAGGTCGTCTCGCCCTGGAGCATCTTGTGAATGGCGGCTTCGCGGAGCGTGAGCATGCCGTCTTTCTTCGCTTCGTCCGTGATCACCAGCTCGTCTGCGCGGTCGTGGATGAGCTTGCGGACGGTGGGCGTGACGCGGAAGAGCTCCACGATGGCGCTGCGCCCCTTGTACCCGGTCTTGCGGCACTCTGCGCAGCCCTTCCCGTAGCGGACGAGGATCTCGCCTTGTTTCGCGTCGAGCCCGAGCGTCTCGACCTCTTCCGTGGCCAGCGTACGCTCGGCGGCGCAGCTCTCGCAGATCTTCTTCACGAGCCGCTGCGCCATGACCCCGATGAGCGTCGAGGCCAGGAGGAAGTCCTGCACGCCGAGGTCGAGCAGGCGCGTGACCGCGCTCGCCGCGTCGTTCGTGTGGAGCGTCGAGAAGACCAGGTGGCCCGTGAGCGCCGCCTGGATGGCGTGCCGCGCCGTGTCCAGATCGCGGATCTCGCCGACCATGATGATGTCCGGATCCTGTCGGAGCAGCGTCCGCAAGACCTCGGCGAAGCCGAGCCCGATCGCCGGCTGGATGGCCGTCTGGTTGAGCCCTTCGAACACGTTTTCGATCGGATCCTCGATCGTCGTGACGTTCACCGCCTCGGTCGCGATGCGGCGGAGCGCGGTGTAGAGCGTCGTCGTCTTGCCGGAGCCGGTCGGGCCGGTGACGAGGATGATTCCGTGTGGCCGCGCGATGAGCTCCTCCAGGACGGCTCTGTCACGCTGGAAGAAGCCGAGCTGCCCGAGGTCGTCGTTGACGAGCCCCGGGTCGAAGATGCGCATCACGACCTTCTCGCCGAACGCGACAGGCAACGTGGAGACGCGGATCTCGGTGGCCTTGCCCTCGAACTCGGTGCGGATGCGGCCGTCCTGCGGCTTGCGCTTCTCGGCGATGTCGAGGCGGCTCAGCGTCTTGATGCGGTTGACGACCGCCTTGTGGACGGCGCGCGGCAGCTGGCTGACGGCGTGGAGCGAGCCGTCGATCCGGAAGCGGACGACGCTCTCGCTGCGCTTCGGCTCGATGTGGATGTCGCTCGCGCGCTGGCCGAACGCGTAGCGAAACATGTAGTCCACCGCGTGGACCACGTGCTCGTCGGAGCCCTCGATCTCCTGCTCCGACTTCATCTTCACGAGCTGCTCGAAGTTGCCGAGCTCGATGCCGCCGGCGATCTGCTTCTCCGCCCGCTGCACGGACTG
>JAEUKE010000282.1 GCA_016794345.1 Myxococcales bacterium | reverse complement strand
GGCGATGGCCGAGGTGAAGAAGCTCCTCGGCGCGGCGGAGGTGCCCGCGGAAGCACCCGCGATCGAGCTCGACGCGGAAGCACGCGCCGAAGCCGAGGAAGCGATGTGGGCGTGGTACCTCGAGTGGAGCCGGATCGCGCGACAAGCGATCACGAATCGCAAGCTCCTGCGCGGGCTCGGCTTCCTCGAGCGCCGGTCGAGCGCCGCGACGGAAGAGGAACCGGAGGAGCCGGCAGCGCCCGCGCCGTCCCCCGCTCCGGCGCCCGTCGCCGCCGACGTGCCCGCCACCGACTGACTTCGTGGGGATGGTCATGACAGTCTCGGAAGGCTCCGGTCACCCTTCATCCGCCGCCACGCGGCTCGCGGTCGCGCGCGAGTCGCTCGAGGCAACACCGGTTCGCGCGATCAAGCTACTCCGTGGCATCGGCGGCTCGATCGTCATCCGGTCCATTCTCCTCCCGCTCGGCTTCACCCGCGCCGATCTCGAGGAGGGCTGGTCACTCTTGCGGGACGCATGCAGCCTCGGCGCCGGCTACGAGGAGGAGCCGAACAGCGCCGAGGCAGCCGATGCCGTCCGCGTGCTCGATGCGTGGGACGAACAGGCCCTCGTGCTCGTCGGCGCCACGCTCACGCATCGATACCCTCGCCAGGCCGGCTTCCTCCTCGCCGGCCTGGCGCCGCACGAAGGCCCAGAAGCCATCGTCGGCATCGCGAAGCTCCTCGACCGCCTCGACGCGCTCGAGAACGACCCCCATCGCGAAGAGAGCCGGGACGACGATCACGCAGCGCTCGACCTCCTTGCGAAACGAGGCATCACGAAAGACGAGCGAGGCCGGCTTCGCGCGCTCGTTCGCATCGTCCAGCGCTCGGCTGGCGTGGTCGACACCGACTCACGGACGGCGGAGGGCAATGACCTCGCGAGGCTCGTGCGGTTGCGCGCCTGGTACGACGAGTGGTCGCAGATCTGCAGAGTCGCAGTGCGCAGGCCGGAGCTGCTCAGGAGGCTGGGGTTGGCGGGTGGTGCGGGCAAGCCTGCGCCGTGACCCGGGTCAGCCCGGGCGCCTGGCTGCACCGCCAAGGAGTCGGGCGCCAAGGGCGTCTACGAGACCCTCGCCACGCGTGGATTCACTCCCGCCGTCCTCGCCACCGTCCGCAAGGACGTCGACGGCATCAAGGCCCCCGGATCCCTCCCCGCCGTCTAACCCAACACAGCCGAGATCGCCAAGGGCCGCGCTCTCCCAGCTCGGCGCCCTCGACGCCCTCCGCCGCTGGTGGAACGACTGGGGGACCACCCTCGGCCCCAGCTTCGACATGCAAGACCCACGCGAGGGGGAGAGCGCCGCGCCTGCGACCTCCTGGTCAGGGCGGGGAGCTCAAGCGCCTGCTGAATCTTCGGGCTGTCGCCCGCCCGCGAGGCCGATGCCCGTTGCCACGCCAATTCGCCGGGCTCGCCGGCACCATCCTCTACCAGGGCAGGGCCTCCTCCCACCGGGTGACTTGAGGCGTGTGAGTGACGGCGGGAGTTAGAGCAATTCTCCGATGCGCCGATACCAACCCACCATTTCATCGAGCGCGTTGCGTTCCCGAAGCCGAGCGATCGTCATTCGGGGCGCAACATCTTCAGCGAGCACCCTCTTCAATGGTTTGCTCCGGAACCGCTTCTGTCCAAGTGCGACGTTAAGCGTCGTCGCGACATCTAGGTCGTCGTCCACCGCGATCCTAACGTTGAAGATCTCGTAGATCGCGTCGGAGTGCAGGTAATTCTCGATCTCCCTCTTCTGCGTCTGACATGCCCAGGAGCCTCCCCCGCGAGCGTTTATCGTCGCACACGCGTCTGCATAGTCGGCGACGTCCCGGTCGTAGATGTGAACTTCTGGCTTGCCAAGCTCCTTGAGGTACTGCTTGTTCACCCAGTCCTGCAGGGTTCCTCCACCGAGCGGGATCACGGCCACGCGCGGGTCTGACCCGATCTCCGGCAACTGTGGGTCGTGGCTGCGCAGAACTGGCGTGATGCGGCGAAAGAACTCGACATCGGTTGGTCCCTCCACGCACAGAAAGACCTTGACACGAGTGTCCTGGAACTGTGGGTGCACCCCCAAGTCGTCCGCGATCTTCTTCAGGATGCCATCGCCGCTTTCGATTGCGCGTGCGACCGAGCGATCCTGCGTGATGTGGTGGACGCTCTGAATCGGCAGGAGGGCGGCTAAAGCCGGTACGTGCGTGGTGAGCAGGATCTGCACGCCTTGTTCTTTCGAAAGTGCCTTGAGCGCCTCCACGACGGCAACCTGGTTGCTCGGATGCTGCGATGTTTCAGGTTCCTCGATCGCGTAGATCACGCTTTCATGCTTGTCCGCGGCGCGTCGCCGCTCAACTTCGGCTTGAAAGAATCCTAGGAGGATGAGCCGCCGAACCCCGCTACCGCGCTTGTTGATCGGGATGTCGTGGTCACCGGTCAACGATAGCTTAAAAATGGAGTCCCACTTCTGGTCGGCACGGAATCGAGGCGCTAGTGTTGACGAAAGGGACTCGCTGATTCCACTGATCTTCTCGAGTGTGCGAGTCGCGACCTCGATCGCGCGCTGTTCCACCTTCTGTTGAATCGCCAGCAGCTGCGGTCCGACCTCTTGCAGTGCTTGCCTGACGGCGAGCTTCATCGGGTCCTGGACTTCGTCGTCGTCGTCCGTGCTAGGACGGTCGGAACGAAACAGAGCAAACAGGGGCAAATGCGGGGCGAGGGCGGCCCAAACCTCCTTGGCTCCCTCCTTGTTAAGCGGAATTTCCGTGTCGGCGAACTTCGACGGCTGAGCCGCGGCCCGAATCGCAGCGCGCAATTCCACGTTCGACCTCCGGTCGTCTACCGAGACGCCGAGCTCATCCGCCAACTTCTTGAGGTCTGCGTTCTTCTTGAGGAGTAGGTCCTTCGCCTTCGAATCGGTCGGGTGCCTCGCGACGGCATAGATATCGGGCTTGAGCCTCTCGCCCGTGTACCGCTTCTTGATCTCAAGGTGCCCACTGCCGTTTAGCAGCAGTTCCTCCCCAAGTGTTGTCCACGCCGATTCGTCAAGCACCAGCCGCTCCGGCAGCTCGTCGAAGACGCAGCTGATCTCGATATCGGCGTCACTTTGCGCATGGACGCACCTGTCAGCGGGTTCGACTTTGCACAGTGGGTGGTCGAAGAACGCGCCGATCGCCTCGAAGATGGTGGACTTGCCGACATCATTTCGACCGATAAGCGCAGTCAGCGTGTCCACCCGGAGATAGTGCTCGTCCTTATAGGCTCGAAAGTTCCGCAGCTTCAGGCCGATCAGTCGCATAGCACCCCGAGTGAATGGTCGCCCATCGCGGGAGGACGCACAAGCGGGACGATGCAGCTGGGTGTGGAGATTCGTCGCGGCTGGTCCGGCGACCTGCGATTCGCGTTCGCGCGCCCTCGGCGCCCCGGTGCGGTGAGAGGGTGTCCCCTGGCGCGACCTACCCTGCCCCCGATCGGCTCAGCCCGCCGCCGTAACGTCGAGTTGAACAAGCCCGTAGCGGCGTGCTGGCTGTCGCGACCGCCCACGAGGATTCCACTGAGACGCGCGGCTCTTCACCACACCAACCCCGCCCCCATCTCCCTGAGCCGCGCCTTCCTCACCTCGTAGTCCGGCATCAACCTTCCGAGCATCGCCCAGAACGCAGGGCCGTGGTGCTCGTGGACGAGGTGCACGGCCTCGTGGGCGAGGACGTACTCGATCACCCGCTTCGGGGCCTGCATGACGCGCCAGTTGAGCCGGACGGTGCGGCCGGAGCAGCTGCCCCAGCGCTTGGCCTGGTCGGCGACGAGGACGGCGACGTGGTGGACGCCGAGCCTGGCGGCGAAGGAGCGGAGCCACGGGGGGAGGTGCTCGCGGGCGCGGCGGCGGTACCAGTCAACGAGGGCGGCGCGGGTGTAGGCGGGCTCTCGGCCCTTGGGGAGGGCGCTGGGGATGGCGAGGTGGAGGCGGCCGGCGCGGAGCTGGATGGGACCGACCTGCTCGCTCTGGACGACGGCGAGGCGATACTGGCGGCCGAGATAAAGGCAGGTCTCGCCGGAAACGAACTCGCGGGCGGCGGGCTCGGGGGCGCGGACGCGCTGGGCGAGGTGCTGGGTGATCCAGCGGGCCTTGGATCGGACGACGTGGTCGAGCTTGGTGATGGGGGTGGCGGCGGGGGCGGTGACGAAGAGGCCGCCCTCGGGCTCGATCGCGAGCGAGACGGTGGCGCGACGCGCGCTGCGGCGGATCTCGTAGGGGATCTCGGTGGTGCCCCAGCTGACCAAAGAGCGCTCGATCATCGGGGCCGGCGTCGCTTCATGAGGTCGACGATGGTCTCGGCCATGGGGTCGAGCTTGTCGTCGGTGTAGCCGGCTGCGCGGAGGTGGCGCTTGATGCGCTTTCGCATCTCGCGCTGGACGTCGTCCTTGCGGGTCCAATCGACGATGGTGACCTGGGGCTCGAGCTGCTCCTCGAGGATCGAGGCGAGCTCGCGCTTGGCATCGTCGACCTTTCCGTAGGGCGAGCCCTTCGCCTCGGCGGCGGCGAGCGGCTTGGGCTCGAGGAGGATGCCGTAGATGGCGAAGCCGGTCTCGGTGAGGCCAGTCTTCTCGGCGGCCTGGGCCTCGCTCCTGAGCTCGTTGCGCAGGACCTCGAACAGGCGGAGCTGCTCGGCGGCGTCGATGCGCTTCGCCTTGCGGTCGGCGATGAGCTGCTCGAGCCGCTCGCGAAGCGACATGTAGAAGACCGGGTTCTCCTCGAGCTTGACGTGGATCTCGTGCCGGATGGCGTGCTCCATCTCGCTGGCGCGCGCCTCGACCGACTTGAGCGCCTTGAGCTTCTCCTCGAACTCCGGCGTGAAGAGCGAGACCTGCTTCACGAGGATCTGGATCCCCTCGGCGAAGACCGCCTCCTCGATGAGCTTCTTCACCTTGGCGCCGCAGTCGGAGACGTCGATCTTGTCGTCGCGGTACTTGGCCGCCGCGGCCTCCCGGATCTTCCCGAGCCAGCGGACGTCGTCGACGTAGGGCATGGCGCGCGTATCGGGGAGCAGCATGTCGAGGCTCTGCGCGAGCTTCTTGAACGCCTCGGCGAACTGCGCGCGCACGTCCTCCGGCTCGAGCACGGAGACGCACGCGTCGAGATCGTCTTTCTCTTTCACGCGGATGAAGAAGCGCAGCGCGTTGGCGTGGCGGGCCTGGAGGCGCGGCAGCTCGTCGTCCTTCGGTGCCATCGCGCCCTTGACGTCCGAAGGCGAGAAGATGGCGAGCGCCTCGGTCAGCGCCTCCGACACGCCCCAGTAATCCACGATGAGACCGTACGTCTTGCCGTCCGCCGTGCGGTTCACGCGCGCGATGGCCTGGAGCAGCGTGTGCTCCTTGAGCGGCGCGTCCAGGTACATGACCTGCTCGACCGGCGCATCGAACCCGGTGAGGAGCATGTCGCAGACGACGAGGATCTTGAGCGGGTCGTCCTTCTTGAGGAAGCGATTGATGAGCTCCTTCCGCTCCTCCTCGGACTTGTGGTGCTTGACCAGGTGCTCCGCGTCCTTGTTCGAGCCGGACATGATGACGGCGGATTGGGGGCCGTTGAGCCGGTCGAGCGCCTCCTTGTAGAGGACCGCGATCTCGCGCGTGCAGCCCACGATCTGCGCCTTGAAGCCGTTCGGACCGATGTACTTCGTGTAATGGTGTTACCGGCCAACGTCGTCGATGTCCCATCGCGCAGGCTGCGTGATGGCCATCACGGGCATGGAACCGGGCTGCCATGCGGTGTGATGGCCATCAGCCTGCGTGCTCGGACCCGCTTCGGGGGCGCCCCTCAGGCGC
>JAEUKE010000233.1 GCA_016794345.1 Myxococcales bacterium | reverse complement strand
TCAACAGCTTGGCTCGACTGCGGGCTCGTTCTGTAAGGCAATTCTGGCCGATCTCGATAAACGGGATATCAGCGCGAGCCGTCGGCGGGTTTCGCGGCCTTTCGCGGAGGGACGGCGTCGAGGGGGCTGCGGACGCCTCAGCCGCCTCGGGTGGCGGGAAAGACCCATTGCCATCGCCAGACGCTCGGGAGGTTGGGGAACTTCGGCGAAGGGCATCGGGGAGCTCGACGCAGGCCGACGTCGACTTCGGCGATGTTGCTGGGGAAGGCGCGACGGTTCGCGCTCGGTGCGTGGGGCCTGGCGCCGCCAGGCGCTCAGCGCGCGATGAGCCCGGTCAGCAGGGCCACCAACCTGCTCGCGAGAGCCCCGCACCGGTCTGCCATCTCGGGGCTCGCAGCCCCGATGCAAGCAGCGAGCTCGACCGCCGCCGCGGCTTCCCCTGCTTCGCCCCGAGCGATCGCGTAGGCCCGCGCCTTGTCGGCCCGCGTCACCCGCCCTGCCCCCTCTGCGATGTTCAGCCCGGCGCTCTTGGCGGCCCGCATCGCCTGATCCCGAAGCCCCGCATCCCGTATCCGCGCTCCGTGGACCGCCCGGAGAAGGTCCACGGCGACGGCGTACGCGACGAGGTTGTGGTGAGGGAGAGCTCGGTTCTGGTTGGTCATGCCCCGCAGTGGGAGAGCTCGGTTCTGTTCGGTCATGCCCCCATCCGCGAAGGAATCATGACAACGCCGTCTTCCACTCCCTCACCAGTCTTGCCGATGACGTCTCAGCGGCGTTGGCAGGATTCCTTCGCGCCAGGGGCTGACCGAACAGAGCCGAGCTCGACGCCACAGGCAGCGCCCTCTCCCTCTCCCTCTCCCTCTCCCTCTCCCCCCCGGGAGCCCCTCCTCACTGCGGCGACGGATACCCGCGCTTCGTGTAACAGATCCCCTCTCCCCCATTCAGGTGCCCCTGGGAGCTCTGCACGTAGCTCACGTAATCCGCATAGTCGCGGAAGCCGGACGCAGGGTTCTGCCCCGGGCCGACCGGGATGCTCCCCGACTCGAACCCGCGCTGCGCTCCGCTCGGCAGGGCCTCGCCGTCGCAACGCCGCCAGGGCAGATCCGCTCCGGCGCCGTCGGTGAACGCAGTGGGGTCGAGGCCGGCGAGCATCGACAGCGTGAGCTCCGTGCCGGCGGCCTCGCCGACGAGCTGAGCGGCGTACTGATCGAAATAGAGAACCGGCTCGTGCTCGACGTCCGAGTAAAACGGGTGGTCGAGGTGCACGGTGATCTGCGCGAGGGAGGCCTGGTTCGTCTTGATCGGGATGCCGCGCTGGAACTCCTCGTCGGGGAATGGATCGCCCTGGTTCTCCTGGTTCTGGCAGTTGATCGACTCGACCGGAGTCGCGAAGCAGAGGGTGAACGGGACCGTGGTGGGGATCGTCGTGAAGTCGTACGCCGCATCGGACGACTCGCACGTGGTGCCCTTGAAGGTCGCCGTGCCGACGTACGCGACCGTGCAGCCTTGCGCGGCGAGTGAGTCGTAGACGGCGGATGCGGTCGCATCGCTCGCGAAGTTCACCTTCGTCGCCGAGGCCGCGGCGCCCGTCGTGCTGAAGCTGAAGGCGTAGCGTTGATCGGCGGCAAACGGCTCGTCACCGCGCTTGTTCATCTTGTCGATGTCGAAGAGCTTCACGGCCGTGCCTTCGCCACCGGCACCGGGGACGTCCCCCGGCTTGGCGAGATCCACGGCCCAGGGCCCGACGACCTCCGCGACGACCTCACCCGTTTGCGACTGATCGGACGGCGACACGTCGGGGTTCTCGGCGAGCCACACGCGCCCAACCGTGACGAACACGTGGTCGAAGGTGATCTCCCAGCCGTCCGCGATCGTCACCTCGCTCCCAGTCGGGAACGCGAAGCCATCCGTCGCGAGATCTTCCCCGGAGATCTGCACGGTGATGGTCCCGCTCGCGTCCCCACCGCCGCCGGTGCCCGAGTCATCCCCGCAGGCTGCGAACCCGCCCGCTGCCACCAACGCCAAACCGACCAGCCCAAGCTCTCGCCGCGTTTTCATCTCGGCGTTCATGCAACACAGACTCAATTGCGTCAAGGATACTGTTGCAACAGCGTTGCATTAGCTTTCCCGAAGCACCGGCTCGTGCTCCGCCCCTACCTCCCGCTTTCCTCTCGCTCGTACCTCCTCCCCCACGGCTTCTCCTTCACGAGCCGTGTCGGGAGCGCCCGGCCGGCGAGCCGCGAGAGGAGCTCGAAGAGGATGACGGCGCTCGCTCCGTAGAGGACACGCTCACCAAGAGAGAAGTGCGGAACGACGAGGGGTAGGCCGCGCCACGGGGCCTCGGCCGTGTCGATCACCTCTCCTTCTTCGAGCCACCTCGCGAGCCGCACCTCGAGCAGCTCGGCGTGCTCGGCGCTCGTGATGCGCGGCGCCCGGGCGACCGCGGCGACAAACGGATGGATGAGGAAGCGGCCGGTGACGACCGGCACGGGGGAGAGCTGGCCGAGGATCTGGACGTCCGGGGCAAGCAGGCCGGCTTCCTCCTCGACCTCGCGGAGCACGGCCTCCTCGAAGGACTCGCCGGGCTCCACCTTGCCGCCGGGAAAGGAGACCTCGCCCGCGTGATCGCGCAGGCCCGTGGCACGGACGAACGCGTGCGCCACGATCTCGGGTCCGCGGAGCTCGAGCGGGACGAGGACGACGGCGTCCCGCGCATCGGGACCAAGGAAGGGCGGCGCCGGGATGTCGGGCCCCCGGCTCTGCGCCAAGGCCTGGCGGACGTCTTCGAGGCTCGGCACGGTGCGAAGGGTAGCAAAGGCGCCGAGAGCGGCTGGGTAGAGAGCGATGCCGTCCGGGAACAGGGCTCGCCTTGGGGGCGTACAACCCCCGCCCGGAACTTCTTCGGGAACTTCCGTGCCCGAAGGTTCTCTTTGTCACGTTTTCTTCTTCCGTCCCGACTTGCTCGAGTCTGACCTGCCGGAGGTACGCGCGATGAGGCTGTCACGCACTGTGTGTGGTGTGCTGTGGGTGGGGCTGCCGGCCGCGGCTGTGGCCGCCAGCGTGGGCTGTGGCGGAGCTGGACCAGCGCCGTCGACGTCGACGTCGGAGGCAAAGGGGACACCGATGGTGTCGGTGGCCGAGAGCTGCGAGCGGCAGAGCCCCGGCGTCGGGGCGAAGCGGTTGGTGGCGACGAGCCGCGAAGGCTCGGCCGTCGCGCTCGCGAAGAGCGGCGACAGCGTGCTCGCCTACGTGGCGGACGAAGACACGCGGGCCATCCACACGGTGAACGTGGACACGAAGCAGCAGGTCGCGCGCTCCGCGGTGGACGGCGCGCCGGCGCAGGTCCTCGTGTTGGAAGACGGGCGCGTCGCGGTCACGCTGAAGAACCGCAACGAGGTGCAGATCCTCGAGCCGACGGCGAAAGGCGGCCTGGTGTCGCGCTGCAAGCGCGTGGTGCCGACCGAGCCCATCGGCCTGGCGGTGACGCCCGACGAGAGCACACTCCTCGTGACGAGCGGCTGGGGCAAGGCGCTCACCGCGCTCGACGCGAAGACCCTCTCGACGAACTTCGCGGTCGACCTCCCGCGCGAGCCTCGCGCGGTCCTGGTGGACGACGACGGCCAGCGCGCGTTCGTGTCACACGCCGTCGGCGCACAGCTCAGCGTGATCGATCTGAAGAAGGGAACGCAGCAAGACAAGGTTCGCCCGCTCGATCTGTCGGTGAAGCGCGCCTCGCCCTTCTCGAGCAATGGGGCGGAGAAGCCGCGCGGCGGCGCGCAGGGCTATGCGCTGGCGAAGTCGGTCAGCGGTCCGGCACCGGCCGGGGGCGAGAAGCCGCCCATCTCGGGCAAAGCCGTCGATCCGCTTCCGAGCAAGCCCGCGCCGGTCTCCAAGGCCCCGCAGGGTCGCATCTTCGTGCCGATGGTCACGGTGGAGCCGGGCGATCCGAACGTGCGCTCGCAGGCCTACTACGGCGACGCGCGTGACGGCGTCCCGAAGGAGGCGCCGATCGTGAGCGTGGTGGACGCGGCGGCCGAGCGCTCGATGACACGCGCCGTGATGTCGCTGGGGACTCCGCTGACGGAGGAGTGTCTCCTCCCGCGCGCCGCCGCGACACGCGGCTCGACGGGCACGCTCTTCATCACCTGCCTCGGCGTGGACAAGCTGCTCGAGGTGGATACGCGTGGGGCCGATCCGTCGCGCCTCGAGCGCCGTCGCTGGAGCATGCCCGCCGGCCCGACCGGCGTCGCGGTGGACGACGCAGGTGGCCGAGCGATCGTCTGGTCGCAGTTCGAGGCGAAGCTCTCGATCGTGGACATCGCGAGCCCGAAGAAGGGCGAGATCGTCTCGGTCGCGGTCGACTACGAGCCCGCCC
Organism: Myxococcales bacterium; assembly: GCA_016794345.1. Classification (GTDB taxonomy): domain Bacteria; phylum Myxococcota_A; class Polyangia; order Polyangiales; family Polyangiaceae; genus Xiheicaenibacterium; species Xiheicaenibacterium phototrophicum. The sequence continues at coordinate 60,679 of JAEUKE010000233.1, read as the reverse complement.
CCGAGGTCGCGGCGATCGCCCGCGGCCGGCAGCTCTACCACACGACGGACGACCTTCGGATCTCCAACGACGGCGTGGCCTGCGCGAGCTGCCACCCCGAGGGGCGCGACGACGCGTTCACCTGGTCGACGCCGGAAGGCCCGCGCCAGACGATCATGCTCGCTGGCCGCTCGGTCGACACGGCGCCCTACGGCTGGCAGGGCAAACACGGCGATCTGAAGACCTACCTCGGCAACACGTTCTCGCGCCTCGGCGGCAGCGGCGTGCAGGGCGCGGAGCTCGAAGCGCTCATCGCCTACCTGGAGAAGATGCCGGCGCCGCCCGAGATGGTGGCGCACCAGGAGTCGATCGCCGAGGGCAAGGAGCTGTTCCACGACGCCTCGCTCGGCTGCGCGTCCTGCCACGTGGGCGGCGAAGGGGTGGACAAGGTCACACACGACGTCGGCAGCAAGGCGTTTGCGGATCTGGACGTGAAGTTCGACACGCCGTCGCTCCGCTTCATCAAGGGCACGGCGCCCTACTTCCACGACGGTCGCTACAAGACGCTGGAGGAGATGCTCTCGGCCGCGGACAACGAGATGGGCCACACGCTCCACCTCACGGCGGGCCAGCGCAAGGCCCTCGCCTCCTACATGGAGACGCTGTGAGCCGCACCGTCCTCTCTGCCTTGGCTCTCGTCGCCGTCGCGGGCTGCGCGGCGGCGCCGCCCCCGGCGGCGCCTGCGGCTGCGAAGTCCAAGCCGGCCGCGGCCCCCGTCGCGAAGACGCCCGCCGCCCTGGAGGCCCCCGTGCTCCTGCTCGCGCAGCCCGACGGAAAGACCTTCTCGACGTGGACGATCGACAAGCGCGCGCGCCGCGGCGAGACGCGCGCCAAAGGCCGCTCGGCCGTCCCCTTCGACGTGAGCACGCTGCCCGCCGCGTTCGTGCCCGAGGGCTACCAGGACAAAGACGCGCCCACCGCGGTGGAGGGCGACAACGCGCCGGAGGTGGTCGCCCAGCGCCACAACTACGGCTACTACGGCTCCTATGGTTATGACCGCAGCTACAACACCGTCATGATCAAGGGGGAGGGCTTCAGCTCCGGCAGCATCCGCGTGAGCGGGTCGGAGGGAGCCTTCCAGGTGCGCGACAACCAGGCCTACGGCGGGGTGAGCGTCATGTGCGGGAAAGACGAGGTCAACCGCGCGGCTCGGTGGGAGGGCGTCGTCCAGGCGAAGGATGGGAAAGACGACGCCGTCTACCAGATCGTCGACGGCTGGTTCGACAGCAAGAAGTGCCGCGGCGTGGCGTCGCGGCGTACGAAGATCAAGCTCGGCACCATCATCCCGAACATGGTCTACGGCTTCCGCGAGTGCTCGGACGCCGACTGCTCGAACAAGTCGAGCCTGGTGCTGGTGATCCCCAACGCCAACTCGGCGGTCTCCCAGGCCGGCCCGGTGCGCGCGCCGAGCGGCACGCCCTCCTCGCGCATCAAGATCCCGCTCAAGCGCGGGCTCGCGGAGTCGGTGCTGGCCACGATCTATTCGCCGGTCAGCCCGTACCAGCAGCGCTCGGTCGCGGTCGAGGTCGTCCAGGGCATCGAGGACGACCAGCCGTTTGCAACCGCGTTCCTCGACGACCCGCGCTGAGCCCGCGCGCGATTGTTGCGTTCGCTGTCACTCTGCCAGCTTCGGCCGGCAACCTATCAAGATGACTGAGAGCGCGCCGCATCCCGTGTCGAGCGCCGTCCCATCCGAAGGCGGCGCTCCACGGGAGCCTCATGACGCGTGCATTCTCCGCCCCTCGTGGCCTGCTGTTCCTCGCGCCCCTCGTCGCGTTCGCCGCCTGCCAGCATGAGCCGCAGGAGACCGAGGAGATCGGGGAAGCGCGCGCGGCCCTCTGCTCCTACGACTGGGACTGCCCGCCCGAGGCCACCTGCGAAGACGGCTATTGCCTCGTGGGCACGGGCAACCCGAAGACCTGCCAGAGCGGCGACGGCTGCAGCTCGGGCTTCTGCGTCGATGGCTACTGCTGCAACACGGCCTGCTCGGGGCAGTGTGAGGCGTGCAACCTCCCGGCCTCGCTCGGGGTCTGCAGCCCGGTGACCGGCGCGCCGCACGGCGCCCGACCTGCCTGCGCGACCGACGGCTCCGCGTGCGGCGGTACGTGCGACGGGCAGAGCCGCTTCTCGTGCGCCTACCCGGGCGGCGCGACACAGTGCCGCGACGCGTCCTGCCAGAACGGCGTCGCCGCGTTCAACGCGTTCTGCAACGGCAGCGGCGTATGCCCGCCCTCCGGGACACAGGACTGCGGCGCCTACCAGTGTGGCAACGCCATCTGTCTGGGCGACTGCTCGATCGACGCCGACTGCGACCCCGGCCACTTCTGCAGCGCCGGCATCTGCCAGGCTCAGGTCGGCCTCGGCCAGACCTGCTTCTTCGACGCGCAGTGCGCCTCGGGCCAGTGCGTGGACGGCGTGTGCTGCAACAGCGCCTGCGGCGGGCAATGTGAGGCGTGTGACGTCGCGGGGCACGTCGGCCAATGCACGCCGGTCATCGGCGATCCACACGGCGCGCGGCCCGACTGCGCGAGCGACGGCTCGGCGTGTGGCGGTGTCTGCAACGGCTCGAGCTCGGCCTGCCATTACCCCGCGCAGGAGACGTCGTGCAGGCAAGCGTCGTGCACCGACGGCGTGGCGACGGAAGCTGCGTCCTGCAACGGCGCAGGCGCGTGCCCGGCGGTCTCGGAGATCGACTGTGCCCCCTTCGTTTGCGAAGGCGCCCATTGCGACGGGCCTTGCGTGGCGGACAGCGACTGCGAGGTGACCGAGTACTGCGCCGCGGGGATGTGTTTGCCCCAGAAGGACATCGGCGCAGATTGCCAGGCCCAGGGCCAATGTTCGAGCGGCCACTGCGTCGACGGCTTCTGCTGCGACACGGGCTGCTCGGGCCAGTGTGAGGCGTGCTCGCTGCCCGGCTCGGAAGGGATCTGCTCGGCGGTGGCCGGCGCCCCCGTCGGCGCCCGCCCAGCGTGCGCGAGCGACGGCTCGAGCTGCGGCGGCGTGTGTGACGGCTCGGGCACGGCCGGTTGCGCGTACCCCGCCGCGGAGACCGAGTGCCGCGGCGCCTCCTGCGCGGACGGTGTGGCGATCGCCGCAGGGCAATGCGCCGGCACCGGGAGCTGTCCCGCCGAGGTCGTGGTCCCGTGTGGTGGATTCGCGTGCGACGGCGAGGCCTGCAAGTCCAGCTGCGCGACCGACGACGACTGCGTCGCCGGCCAGCGCTGCGTGGCCGGCGCGTGTATCCCTCTCGTCGAGAACGGCGCGGCGTGCGCCGAAGACGCGGCCTGCCTGAGCGGCGCCTGCGCGGACGGCGTCTGCTGCGATCGCGCGTGCGACGGCCAATGTGAAGCCTGCGACGTCGCCGGCGCCGAGGGGCGTTGCTCGCCAGTGCTGGGCGAGCCCCACGGCGGTCGGCCGGCGTGCGCCGGAACCGGCATGTGCGCGGGCTCGTGCGACGGAGCGAACGTCGAAGCCTGCGTGTTCCCCGGCGCGGATATCGAGTGCGCGTCCGCGAGCTGCGCCGACGGCGCGGCGCGCGCAGCGTCGACCTGCGACGGCGAAGGCTCGTGCGACGAGTCGCCGAGCGAAGCCTGTGCCTCACAGACCTGCGAAGGCCCGGTCTGCGCACCCACGTGTGAGCAAGGCGGCGTGAGCTGCCCGCCGGAGCCCGAGCAGCTCCCGGAGACGGTCCCCCCCGTCGACGCGGCCGTGGTGGCACCGGTCTACGAGCCCGAGTCCTGCTCGATGTCACCCGTCGGCTCGAGCACGCCGCACGCAGGTTGGATCGCCGTCGCCGCGCTCGGCCTGGCACGGCTCCTCCGGCACAAGCGAACGGCTGCTTCCTCGTCGACCACCTGTTCGTGATTCCCGCCCCGCGTGCAGAGGTGCACACCTCTGCACGCCCGCCTAGACTGGCTCGACCCCATGACCCAGCCGGACTCCCCTCGCCCCCAGCCGGATTCCCCTCGCCCCTTTCGCGTCCTCGGCATCCAGCAGATCGCGGTCGGCGGGCTCGACAAGGCGAGCCTGCGCGGACTCTGGGTGGACCTGCTCGGCCTCTGTCCGAGCGGCACCTTCCGCAGCGAGCGAGAGAACGTCGACGAGGACATCGTCGTCGTCGGCGCGGGTCCCATGGCGGTCGAGGTCGACCTCATGCAGCCGATCGATCCCGAGAAGAAGCCACGCGTTCACGAGCCCGCGTTGAACCACATCGGGCTCTGGATCGACGACCTGCCCGCCGCGGTCGCATGGCTCCAGGGGCGCGGTGTGCGCTTCACACCGGGCGGCATCCGCAAGGGCGCGGGTGGCCATGACGTCTGTTTCATCCACCCGCGAGGCGACGCGACCTCCCCTCGCTCGGGCGAAGGTGTGCTCATCGAGCTCGTTCAAGCCCCCCCGGAGGTCGTTCGATTTTTCGATTCGGTCGCTGGCGCTCAGTCCGTGCAGGGCGGGTTCGCGTAGAACTCGTCCGCTTCGACCTGCGGGAGCTTGACGATCTTGGCGGGCTCCTTCCGCCGGATGGTCCCCACGACCGCGTCGTCCTTGCCGGTGCCGCGGACCAGCTCGAGCGGGGGCGCGAGCTGATTGTCGACGGACCGGGAGGGCTGAGTCATTCGCATGGGCTCGTGCGAAGCAAGCCGTGTTCCCGCAGGATTGCCGCGGTGCGCTGGCACGACGCGCAGGGAGGATCTCCCGAAGACCAGCCCAAGGAGCCCGCTACGCGCCGCATCGTCCATCATCCCACAAGGTGATACTGGCCTTACGCACGCGTAGCGCGCTTCGCACTTGGCGGGCTCAGGGCCGCGCGGCGGACGAGCGCTTCTGCCCCATTGCGATCTCTTTCACCAGCACGGAGAGGTCCTCCACCCAGGGCTTCTCGAACACGATCTCGGCCGAGAGGCTGGGGCTCGAGCCGGTCTTGCCGCCGCCGTAGAGGAAGACAGGCGCGTTGCCCTTGTGCGGCAGCTTGCCGAGGATCGCGAGCAGCTCCTGCATGTCGCTGTCGTTCTCGTCGACCTTCGCGAGGCTCTCGAACGTGCGCCCGTACGAGAGGAAGCCGCCGCCTTGCATCGGTCGCTTCAGCCGGCCGAGATCGGTGCGCGCTGCGAGCGTGCCTTCCGTCTTCGCGCCCTTGAGCGAGCCGAGGATCCTGGACTTGAGGATGTCGGGATCGGCGCCGTAGCCCCAGACGAAGCGGCCAGCCTCCTCGGGGACGACGACGACGCGGATCGGGACCGAGCCGCGCGTGGCCTTGCCCTTCGGGTGCGGCTTTCGCGAGTCCCAGCTCTGGTCCGGGTGCACCCACGTCCACACGTCTTCGCTCGAGAAGCCGATGTCGAGCTCGAGCACGGCCGACCCCTTGGGGTAGCCCGGCGCATTCTGGACGAGCTTCACCTTCGGCGGGATCGTGTCGAGCTCTGCACGCTGCTTGCGGTAGATGTCCTTCAGGCTGGGCGGCGCGGTCTTGAGCTTCTGGTCCGCCTCCTCCTTGGCGATTCGAATGACACGACCGTAAGCATCGACGCCCTTCGACAAGAACGAGATCATCTGGGCGGGGTCGCCTTCGGCGTTGATGACCGACCAGCCGAGGATCGAACGGGCGCGGTTCTTCGCCTCCACGATCGCCTGCTGGGGCGTGAACGAGTCGGGCTTGCCGCCGGCGGGGAACCCGCCAGCGAGCGGCGCGATGGTGCCGGAGGCCGAGGCCCACGTGCCCTTGAACGACGGGATGGAGTCGAACAGGCCGATGAAGGCCTGCTTGTCCGCGTCCTTCAGGAGGCCGTTCGCTTCGCGCTGAAGGAAGTCGAGCCCGACCGAGAGCCCCTTCTTGCCCACGCGGCGAATGCCGAGGAAGAGCGCGGGATCAGCTGTACGACCGAACAGCGCCGAGTCCGAGTCCTTCGGGAGGCGCCAGAACGCCTCGGGCGGCTGGGCGGGCGTAGCGGCGCCGTCCGTCATGACCTTCGTGAGCCACGACTCCTTGCCGCGGAACGAGAGCTCCATCGAGCCGGAGAGCTCCACCTTGTTGGGATCGATCGCGAAGGTGGCGTCGAGGTGATCGATCTCCTCGAGCGCGAGCGCGACCTCCTTCGCGAACGTGGAGGGCGCGTCGAGCAGCTCCGGCTCGTTCACGCCGGCCTGGGTCATCTCTTTGCGGAGATCCCCGAGGCCCTTGTCCATCTCGGAGCGGAGCTTCGGAAGGATGACGTTGCGCACCGGCGCAAAGTCCGCCCGGAGCCAGAGGTCCTGCGCGGGCTTGGGCTCGGCCGGGAGCGTCCGTGCGAGCCACGGCCCGAGCTCACGGTAGGCGCTCGTGCCGTCGCCACAGACGAGCCTCGCGCGCTTGCCCTCGGGGGCGAGGATCTCGCACGTCAGCCCGTCCGCGCCCTTGCCACGAAGCCGCCAGTGCTCGGGGCTGAGCTGCTCCACATCTTCGCCCTCCTTCTCGAGCAGATCGAGCAGCGGCTTGAAGTCCTTCGAGAGCGGGACGCCGAAGGCGACGAAGAACTTCGGATCGTCGATGTCGTCCGTCGCGGGGTCGAGCGCGAGGGCGAGATCGAAGCTCTCTTCCATGTCGAGCATCGCGCTCGCGCCCTTCGTCGCGTCGAGCAGCAGCGCTTCGAGGCGGATGGGCATCGGGATCAGCCGCTCGATCGCCGCGAGCGTCTTCTTGGGGCTCGTCGATCGGAACACGAGCAAGAGCGACTTGGGCGCGGGCACCGGTGACATGTCGAGCGGCGCCGCACCGACCGGGGCCCCGGTCGCGACCGCCGGCGGTTGGCCCTGCGGCGTGGTGGTGACGGGCGTGGACGAGCAGCCAACCGCGGAGGCCGCGAGAGCGAGAGCGAGGGCGGTACGCCTGAGCATAGGGGCGTGAACCTACAGAAAGCGCTCGCGCTCGGGAAGAGAGGCCTTGCCTCGCCGAGCCCGAGGGGTAATCAGTGTCTTGGCGACAGACTTCATGGAATCCCCCGAGGCACCCGCGGAAGCGAAGGACACGAAGAAGGCGCGGCCCCGCTGCAAGTGCGGGCACGATCGGAATCATCCGCTCGTCTCGCCTTCCGCCCAATACACCACCATGGGCTGGTTCTTGGTCCTCGTGGGCATCTCGGCGCGGCCGACCTCCATCAAGTTCCTGTGCCGCCGGTGCGAGCAGGTCGTCGAGACCACGACAGACCCCGACGAGATCAAAGAAGCGAAGCTCTGGGGATGAGCGGGCTCGTCGAGGTCAACTTCGACGGGCTGGTCGGTCCGACGCACAACTTCGCCGGGCTCTCCGCAGGAAACGTCGCCAGCCAAGAGAGCGAGGGCTCGGCGTCGAACCCGCGCGCCGCGGCGCTGCAAGGCATCGACAAGATGCGCGCGCTCGCGAGTCTGGGCGTCGCGCAGGCAGTGCTCCCGCCGCAGCCACGCCCCAGCCTCGCTGCGCTGCGGCGCCTCGGCTTCGGGGGCTCGCCGGAGCACGCGCTCGCACGCGTCGCGACCGAGGCGCCCCAGCTCCTGCGGCTCGTGTCGAGCGCTTCGTCGATGTGGGCCGCGAACGCAGCCACGGTCGCGCCCGCGACCGACACGACGGATGGCCGCCTGCACGTCGTCGTCGCGAACCTGCGGCACATGTTCCACCGAAGCCTCGAAGCGGAGACCACGTACGCCGTGCTCCACGCGATCTTCTCCGATGAGTCGCGCTTCGAGGTGCACGAGCCGCTCCCCGGCGGCACGCAGCTCGCCGACGAAGGCGCCGCGAACCACACGCGGCTCGAGCCCCCGGGCGGCCAGGCCATTCACCTCTTCGGCTGGGGCCGCGTCGCGCTCGGCCCGGACGACGCTGGGCCGACCCGCTACCCGGCTCGGCAGACGAAGGAGTCGAGCGAAGCGCTGGCTCGCCTGCTCGCGCTCCGGCCCGGCGCGGCGATCTTCGCGCGGCAGCACCCCGCCGGCATCGACGCGGGCGCGTTCCACACGGACGTCGTGGCGGTCGGGCACCGGCACGTGTTTCTCGCACACGAGCTCGCGTTCGCGGACGGCGAAGCGGTGCGCCGTGAGATAAGCACGCGGTCGGGCGGCGCCGTGGCGCAGGTCTGGGCCACCGAGGTGGAGCTGCCGATCGCCGACGCGGTCGCAGCTTACCCATTCAACTCGCAGATCGTCACCACACCCAATGACGAGATGGTCATCGTCGCGCCGAAGGAGAGCGAAGCGAGCCCCCGCGCGCGCGCGTTCCTAGAGCGGGTCGTCGCCTCGGACAACCCCGTTCGCCGCGTCGTCTACCTGGACGTGGGGCAGTCGATGAAGAACGGCGGCGGCCCGGCGTGCCTGCGCCAACGTGTCCCGCTGCGCCCGGAAGACCTGAGCGCGCTCGGCGCGCGCGTCCTCTTCGACGACGCGCTCGAGGGGGAGCTTCGCCGGTGGGTGGAGACGCGGTACCGCGACCGCCTCTTGCCGGAGGACCTGGGCGATCCCGCCCTGTGGCGAGAAGGGGCAGCGGCGCTCGACGAGCTGACGAGGATCCTCGGGCTGGGCTCGGTCTACGACTTCCAGCGCTGACGCCAGCCGGGCCTTGGGGTCCGCGCCCGATTGTGCAATCCTCCCGCGCGTGAAGGTCGCGCGGCTCGCTTTGCTCGTGCTTCTGGTCGTCCTCGCTGCCTGCGGGGGCACCAGCCACAAGTACAACTACAAGAAAGAGTTCGATCCGCGGCAGCACGAGTACGTGATCGGCGCGGGGGACTCGCTGGCCATCAACGTCTGGCAAAACGCGGACCTCTCGACAGGCGCGCTCGTGCGCCCCGACGGGACGATCACCATGCCGCTCGTCGGCGACATCAAGGTCGCGGGGCGCACGCCCTCGCAGGTGCGCGACGAGATCACCAAGCGCATCTCGCAATACGTGAAGGCGGAGGCGGCCATCGTCACGGTCGCCGTGTCGGCCGTCGCGAGCTACCGGTTCACCGTCACGGGGAACGTGAACAACCCAGGCTCGTTCCAGTCGCAGTTCTACGTTTCGGTGGCCGACGCGCTGGCCATGGCCGGCGGGCCAACCCGCTTCGCCGACACCGACAACATCGAGGTCGTGCGGCAAGGCGGCGACGGCAAGATGCGGCGCATCCCTGTTTCGTACGACGACATCCAGACGCGCAAGCGCCCCGAGGCGAACCTCATCCTCGTCGCGGGCGACACCGTCTACGTCCCCTGACCGGCCCTCGCGGCAAGCGCCTCGATCGCCTCGCGAGTGGGGAGCGACGGCTCCGCGCCTGCGCGCGTGCACGCGAGCGCGCCCGCTGCGTTGGCGAGCCGCGCGGCGCGGACGAGATCGGCGCCGGCCGCGAGCGAGGCCGCGAGCGCGCCCGCGAACGCATCACCTGCCGCGGTCGTGTCGACGACGGGCACCATGAACGCGGGGGATGACACGGGCTCGGCCCCTCGTTCGGCGACGATCGCGCCGCGGTCACCGAGCGTGACGACGACCGCGCCACCCGATGCCGCGCCGAGAGCGCGCGCCGCCTCGGCCGCGCGCGCGCGATCGGCGCAAGCGACCCCGGTCAGCGCCTCCGCCTCGGTCTCGTTGGGGAGGATCAGATCGGCGGCGCCGAGCAGCTCGCGAAGGCTTGCCGGGTCGGCCGGGATGGGCGCGGGGTTGAGGACGACGCGACCGCCGGCCGCGCGCACGACTCGCGCGGCCGCGAGCCCCGCCTCCACCGGGACCTCGAGCTGCAGGAGGAGAACGCGGGCGCGCTCGAGGAGCGAAGTGAACGCGCTCAGCGAGGCCGCGCCGACGCGACCGTTTGCACGCGGCGCGACTCCGATGACGTTTTGCCCCGCGTCGTCGACGAAGATCTGCGCGACGCCCGTGCCCTCTGTCTCGTCGCGGACGACCCCTGTCACGTCGACGCCGGCCCGACGGAGCACCTCGAGGATTCGGTCGCCATACGCGTCGCGTCCGACGCGACCGATCATGGCGACCTTCGCGCCCGCGCGCGCGGCGGCGATCGCCTGGTTGCAGCCCTTGCCGCCGACGAAGGTCTCGAAGCCGGTGCCGGGCACGGTCTCGCCCGGCCGCGGAAGGCGCGCGACCCGCATCACCAGGTCACAGTTCAGGCTGCCCACGACGACGACGTCCGCCACTCGCTCATCCTCCCGGAAACGCGCGCTCGTACGCGCGCGGGTAGAGGTCGCGCACCTTCGCCGCTGCCTCGAGCGCCGAGCCGTTCCCCCACGTGAAGATGGTGAAGGTGCCGATCTCGTCGCTCCCCGCGTGGCCCTGGTTCTCCATCATGAAGCCGTAGCTCTCGGGCCCGAACGACGGAAAACGCGCCTCGTAGGCCCGCGCGAGCCGCCTGTTCTCTGGGCAATACATCATGGTGAACGAGGCGCGCAGCGCCGCGACGCCACGCTCGAAGAGCTGCTCGTCTTTGGTGACCGCGTGCGCCTCGAGCAGGAGCGGCGCGAAGAGGCTCTGGCGCGCGTCGTTCCACTCGCAGTCGCCGTTCATCACGCCGAAGCCTCCGAGCGCGGGCGCGGTGAGGAAGGGCGGATCGTGGACGGCCTGATAGAGCGACAGCTCGGCGAGGCAGCGGCGCGCAAGCGCGAGGTGGCAGCCGCGACCCTCGTCGGCGAAGGCGCGAAGCAGCGCCTCGGCGCACCAGGCGATGGACAGCGTGTTCTGCTTGAAGACGCCGTTGCGGCGCACCCTCCGGCCGAGCTGATCGGCGGCTCCCCAGGGCGCGCACGAATAATACGTCTCGAAATCCTCCCAGCGCGCCTCGCGGACGGCCGACTCAAGGAACCGCGCGCCGCGTCGCGCGGCCTCCCGGTACACCTCACCTGCCCCCCGCGCGCCGAGCTCGAAGAGGAGCGACACCGAGACCGCGCTCTCGGGCCCCTCCAGGAGCTCGGCAGCGACCGCGCCGTTCGGCTCGACCCACCCCGGGAACGCGCCGCTCGGTCGCTGCAGCGCGAGCAGCCGATCGGCGAAGCGCCTCGCGTACGCGACGGCGACCTCGTCGCCCGTGAGCGTCTCCCACTCGAGCAGCATGCGCGCCGTGAACGCCGCGTCCACCAGGTGGCAGGCCTCGGCGCTGGCGCCTGGCGGGCGTCGGTCCGAGCTCGTCCAGCGGGCCTGGTCCCAGCCGAGCGGCTCGCGGCACCGGAGCACGGCGGGAAAGAGCCCCTCGGTCTGTGGCGCGGATAGAGACAGATTCGTCATCTCTTTCGCGCGAGCCTCGAGATCGAGCCGCCCCGCCTGTCTCGCGTAGCGCAGGAGGCCGTTGGCGACGCGCTGGGTCGAGAACCACGCCTGGTTCCAGATGCTGCGCGGCTCGCGCCACGTCCGCTCGGCCGGCGGGACGGAAGGGTGCCGCGTCACGTCGACGATGAAGACCGGCGCGCCCGCGGAGGGCGAATCCGCGACGTGCTGCCACACCTCCTTCCCCCAGCCGTCGTCGGAGAAGGCCCAGCGCACGACGTGCTCGAGGTACCGCGAGACCGGCCCGCCGAGGACCGAGCCGCGCGCGAGGCGCGGCGCGCCCCAGCGCGACCAGCAGAAGGCGGCGACCCGTCGGTACGGGTCGAGCAGATCCTCGCGGCGGGCGCTCGCGATCACGTGGGCACGGAGCCGGAAGCGCTGCCCGCGGCCCAAGAGCGGCTTGCGCCGGAAGAACGTGTGCCCCTCGACGTCGTAGGCGCCGACGCCGATCTCGACGCGTCGCCGCCCATGATCGTAGTCGACCCAGACCCGGTAGCCGTCCGCTGCGTCGACGTCCTCCACGTCCGGGAGGATGGCGATCATGACCGCCTTGTCTGCCAGCACGATCGCCGGAGAGCGAAAGACGAAGTCGCCGGCGACCTGTCCTTCTTCGGGCGTGAGGTGTGGCACGTGGACGTGTACGAGCGGCCCGAGCGAGAGATCGAGGCGCAGCGTCGCGCCCTCGGTCTCGACGCCATCCGGCAATCGACCGGTGAGCACGAGCGCGTCACCTTCGACCGACACCTCGCCGCCTCGCGCCCGGCACGTCGCGCTGCGGCCGCGCGGTAGCCCGAGCACACCTCCGCGCGCGTTGCGTTTCCAGACCGTGCCGCCTCGCCTCACCGCCTCACCCGCTTCCAGAGTAGCGCGCCGACGACGAGCACCGCGGCCCCGTAGGCCGACTCGATCGGCCTCTCGATCAGCGCGCCGACCGCCACGCCCACCGACAGGACGAAGAACACGAGGGTCGCCTCGGGCGGCGCACGCAAGACGCCCGGCTTGGCCGGCGAGCGCCTCGCGAGGAAGTGCACGACCGCGACCGCGGCCTGGAAAAACGCGTCGGCGAACGCGATCGCGGTGAGGAGCACGTCGACACGCGACGAGCCCACGACGATGGCCACACAGGCGAGGCCGCCCTGCACGGCGACGGCGACGTTGGGCCGACCCGTCCTCGGGTCCAGCCGCGCGGCCCGCGCGAAGAACAGGCCGTCCTTCGCCATGGCGTGCACGACGAACGGGAAGCCGAGGCACACCGTGTTGAGGATGCCGGCAGCGGACACGACGATGACCGCCGCGAGCGCGCGCCCCGCCAGCGGACCAAACGCGCGAGCGGCCACGTCCGCGGCCGGGCTCTTGCTGGCCGCGAGGCCGTCGTGACCGAGCGAGCCGAGGAACGCGGCGTTGACGATGAGGTACGCGACGAGCACGACGAGGATGCCCCCGGCGATACCCCGCGGCACGGCCCGCTCCGGATCGCGCACCGAACCGGCGACGTAGGTCCCGTGATAGGCGCCGCCGAACGAGAAGAGCGCCGGGATGAGCCCGGCGACGAGCCAGGTGAACGGTGTGCCATCCGGAGCGTGCGAAGCAGGCGCGGAGAGCCGGCTGGCTTCGCCGAACGCCGCGCCGATCGCGATGAGCGCCCCCAGCGCCAGGAGCTTGCACGCCGCCATGACGACCTGGATGCGCCCGCCGGTGCGCAGGCCGAGGAGGTTCGCCGCGGTGAAGAGCGCGACGACGAGCACGCTGCCCGCGGTCGCGAGCGGCGGGGAGACACCGCCGACGAGGACTGCCACGTGATCGACGAGGACGACCGCGATGACGGCCATCGCGCCGGGCTGGATGACCAGAAGCTGCAGCCACCCATAGAGGAACGCGAGGGGCGGGCCCGCCCGCGGTCCGAGGCCGTCGCGCAGGAAGACGTAGATGCCGCCGGCCTGGGGGAAGCGGCCGCCGAGCTCGGCGTAGACGAGCGCTCCCGCGAGCGACATGAGCCCGGCCAGCGCCCACACGCCCAGCACCCAGCCTGGGGAGGGCAGCGCGCGAGCGAGGACCGCCGGCGTGAAGAAGATGCCGACCCCGATGATCGCGCCGACGACGATCGCCGCGACGTGGAGCGCGCCGAGCGGCCGTTCGTCGCGCGCGGGCAAAATCATGACGGTTCTGCCATCTTTGAGCGACTGCGCGCGACGAGGGTCACCAGGGCCACCGCCACGCCGTCCACCGCGAGATCGAAGAGCTCGGGCAGACCCGGGGCGCGCCGGGCGAAGAACACGAGCTGGACTCCCTCCTGGACGATCGCCACGCCGATCGTGAGCGCCGCGGCGCGCGCGGGCGAGAGCCCCGCCCGCAGGCCGAGCGCGGTGAGCGTCCCGTAGAGGACGAGGTGCGCGAACACGTGCACCACCTCGAGCCGGGCGAGATCGTCGAGCAGGCGGGAGCGCGCCGTGACCGGCGCCACCAGCGCGGTTCCGATCAGGATGGTGACGGACCAGAGCACGGCCCAGGCGGCCTTCATCGTCCGAAGCAACCTAGTACATCGTCCGCGAAGTTTCTTCGCGTACGACGATGTACCGAGAACAGGGGTAACGGTGAGCGGAAGTATGGCCGAGCGTGGTTTGGAAACCGGCCCTTCACTTGCGAGCGAACGCGGCACCAGCAGCGCCACCGCGACGCGACCCTCGTGATCGTTCCTCCACCCTGCTACGTCTCGGACATGGCATGGGACACGCCGCTGGGGCTCTTGCGGGAGGAGCTCGTCCAGCGCGCGGACGAGGGCTGCGTCATCCCCGCGACACTGCGCGATCGGGTCGCCGCGGTCGACGAGGCCGATGCTTACGACGAGAGCCGGATCGGACCGCTCTACGAAGAGCTCCTGGCGCTCCCCGAAGACGAGGAGCTCGCGGCCGCCGAGCCCAACGATCTCGACGCCATCCGCGCGCTTCGCCCCGACGGTCCCCGAGATCTGGGGTGGAGGCCCACGGAGAGCGAGGCGCTCGACCGCTTCCACGGCGCGTGGACGGGCAGGTGCGTGGGCTGCGCGCTCGGCAAGCCGGTCGAGGGCCTGGGGATGTCACGTGAGGGCGGCCGCGTCGTCGGCCGCCACCGCATCAAGCGCTACCTCCAGGCGCGGGAGGATTGGCCGCTCGCCGACTACTTCAGCGGCCGTGACGCGGGCGACGGGGTCCGGCTCTGGTGTCCGGCCTCGCAGCGCGAGCGGGTCGCGTACATGGAGCCGGACGACGACATCCACTACACGCTCATCGCGCTCGCGGTGCTGGAGGAGCACGGCCCCGGCTTCACCTGGGAGCACGTCGCGCAAGCCTGGCTCGCGCGGATCCCCATCTTCGCCATCTGCACCGCCGAGGCGCAGGCCATCGAGAACGTGATGAGCCGGAGCACCCGCCCCGGCTACTGGACGTGCGCCGCCACGCCGGCGTTCACGCGACGACACCGAAACCCGTACCGCGAGTGGATCGGCGCGCAGATCCGCGCGGACGGCTGGGGCTGGGCCTGTGCGGGCGCCCCCGAGCGCGCCGCGGAGCTCGCCTACCGGGACGCCTGCTGGACACACGAGCGAAACGGGATCTACGGCGAGATGATGTTCGCCGCGATGATGGCCGCCGCGTTCGTCGAGCACGATCCGAGGCGCCTGGTGGAGATCGGGCTCAGCGAGATCCCCCGCGACTGCCGCCTCGCCCGCTGGGTCCGCCGGTGCCTCTCCTGGGCCGACGAGGCCGATGGCTTCGAAGCTTGCATGGACAGGGTAGAGGCCGAGCTCGGGACGATGAGCCCGGTGCACACGATCAACAACGCGCTCATCTGTGTGCTCTCGCTGATCTACGGCCGGATGGAACCGAACGCCTCGATCGCGACGGCGGTCATGTGCGGGCACGACACCGACTGCAACGGTGCGACGGTCGGATCGATCACAGGTGCGGCGCTCGGCCACGCCCATTTCCACGGTCGCCTCGCCGAGCGGCTGCACGACACCATCCGTCCGAGCGTGCTCGGCTTCGAGGTCGTCACGATGAAGAGCCTCGCCGAGCGCGTGCTCGCGCAATTTCACCGCATCCGAGCGCACGCCGCGTAGAGGGGCGAACCGGAGGCACTGGGCGGCGCCGCCACGGCACCGGCTTTGCTGGGACCGAGACATGCGCGCCGAGAGCCGTGACGAACTTCGCCGCTTGGGCGCGGCCACGTTGATCACGGAGGTCGAGCCCTTCGTCGATGGCGACACCGTCATCCTCGGCATCCCGGCCGGCGGCGTCGCAGTCGCGGCGGAGATCGCGCGAGCGTTTCACGCACCGCTCGATGTCTGCGTCGTGCGCAAGCTCCGCGCACCGACCGACGAGGCGTCGCTCGGGTTCGGAGCCATCGCGGAGGGAGGCGAGCTCGTGCTCGACGCCGGCGCTGCGGCGCGGACCGCGCTCGGAGAGGTGCAGATCGCTCGTTTGATCGCCGAGAAGGAGGTCGAGGCGCGCGAGCTGCTCCGGCGGATACGCCGCGGGCAGCCGCCGCTCGAGCTGGCGGGCAGGACGGTCATCGTCGTCGACGACGGAGCGTCGACCGGGAACACCGCGCGCGCCGCGCTCCGAGCGGCGCGCGCGGTGTTCGGCCAGACGAACCGTGCTCGCGCTCGAGCTCGCGCCGCGAGCGACCCTGGACGATCTCGCGTCCGAGGCCGACGTCGTGCTCTGCGCGGAGGTGCTGCCCGACGCACACGCCGCGAACCGCGCTTACCAGGAGCTCGAACGAATCCGCGTCGATCAGATCGCAGAGCTCCTCGGCCAATCGGAGGACGAGCCGCCGGAGCCCAGCCAGCGTGCCCTGCGGGGCCCCGTGCGCATCCTCGTGGCGGACGCGGCGCTCGACGGCGACCTGGTGGTCCCGATGACCGCGACCGGCCTCGTGCTCTTCGCGCACTCGTCGGACCAGCTCCGCCACGACCGCGGCCACCACCTCGTGTCGCGGACGCTCGAGCAGGCTGGGCTGGCTACGCTCGTCGTCGATCTCCTCACGCCCCGGGAACGCCACCTGGGCAAGACGCCGGTGGGGCGCCTCTCGTTCAACGCCGAGATGCTGGCGAGCAGGCTCGCGGCCGCCACCTCGTGGGCGCGCGAGCAGCCGGAGACCTCCGCGCTCGCGGTCGGCTACTTCGGGACGAGCGTCGGCGCCGCCGCGGCGCTCCTCGCCGCCGCCGATCCCGACAATCGCGTGCTGGCGGTCGCAGCCCGAGCCTGCCGGCCGGAGCTCGCCGATCGCGCCATCTCGGCTCTGCGCTCCCCCACGCTGCTCCTCGTCGGCGAGCACGATCCGGCGCTCCTCGAGCTCAACCGGCGCGTCCTCGAGCGGCTCCGCTGCACGAAGCGGCTCAGCGTGGTGGGCGGCGCGACACACGACTTCGAGGAGCCGGGCGCGATCGAGCAGGTCGCTCGCCGCGCGGCCGCCTGGTTCGGCAGGCACCTCACCTCGGGCGCGCTGCGCCGGCGTCAAAGCGTCTTCGAGCCAGGTCCAAGAGGCGCGTCTCCACGCGTGCGTTGACGCTCCCGGTCGGGAACGCGCCGTGGATGGACCGCTCACCGGCCTCGACGCCGGTCAGGATCTCCATGGCCTCGTCGACCGTGGAGACCGCGTACACGCGGAACGTGCCGGCGGCGCAGGCCTCCACCACGTCATCGCGGAGCATGAGGTTGCGGAGGTTCGCGCGGGGCACGATGACGCCGTGCTCGCCGGTCAGCCCGCGCTCGCGGCAGACATCGAAGAAGCCCTCGATCTTCTCGTTCACGCCGCCGACGGCCTGCACCTCGCCGAGCTGGTTGACCGAGCCGGTCATGGCCAGGCTCTGCGCGAGCGGCAGGTCGGCGAGCTCCGAGAGCAGCGCGCAGAGCTCCGCACACGAGGCGCTGTCGCCGTCCACCACGCCGTAGGACTGCTCGAACACCAGGCTGGCCTGCAGCGAGAGCGGGTGCTCGTTCGCGTAGCGCGCGGAGAGGAACGACGAGACGATCAACACACCCTTCGCGTGGATGGGTCCGCTCAGCTCCACCTCGCGCTCGACGTCCACCACCTCGCCGCGGCCGAGCCTGACCTTCGCGGTGATGCGCGTCGGGCGACCGAAGACGCTGCGCCCGACCTCCACCACGGCGAGGCCGTTGATGGTGCCGACTCGCGAGCCCTTCGTGTCCACCAGCAGCGTGCCCTCGGTCACGAGCTCCACCACACGTTCCTGGTGCAAGCCCGAGCGCCGCCGCTGCGCGGAGATCGCCGCCACCACGTCCGCCGCGTCGACCGAAGCGGCGCCCCGCTGCCGAGCCAGAAACGCGGCTTCGCGGACGAGGTCGAACGCCGTGAGCACGTCGGCGCTCAGCTTCTCGCGGTCGCCCGCGCGCCGCGCGGCCTCCTCCACCAGGCGGGCGACGGCCCCGCGCCCGAGCGGCAAGAGGCCCTCCTCCCGCGCGAAGCTCCCGACGAGCCGGGCGTAGAGCTCCGTCGTCTCGCTGTTCCGCGGGACGTCTTCGGCGAACTCGACGACGACCTTGAAGAGCGCGCGGATGTCGGCGTCGAGCCGATCGATGAGGTGGAAGAGCCTCGGCTCGGTCAGGAGGACGACCTTCAGGTGCAGCGGGACCGGCTGCGGCTCGAGCGTCACCGTGCCGGAGAGACCGAGCGACTCTGCGGCCGACTGGATGCGGATCTCCCGCGAGCGCAGGGCACGCTTCAACGCTTCGTAGGCGAGCGGCTGGCTCAGCAGATCGCGCGCGTCGAGGACGAGGTAGCCGCCGTTGGCGCGGTGGAGCGCGCCCGCCCGGATGAGCTGGAAGTCCGTCACGAGCACGCCGAGCTGCTGGGTGTGCTCCACGCGGCCGACGAGGTTGGGGTACGTGGCGTTGTCTTCGAAGACCACCGGCGCGCCGCGGGTGTCGGCGTGGTCGACGAGCAGATTCACGCCGTACCGTTTGATGTCGAAGACGCCGCCCTCGCCGTCGAGCTTGATGATGTTCTCCGCGTTCTCGAGGATGTCCGCTTCCATGGCGTCGAGGTGCGCGCGCACGGCGTGCTCCTCCGCCCAGAGCTCACGCAGGTCGTCCATCAGACCGTGGACCACCTTCTCGGCCGTGTCGAAGAGCAGCTTCCTCAGCTCGGTCCGGATCTCTCGCTGGATCCGCGGCACCTCTTCGAGCATCCGCGCGAGGTCGTCGTGTGTTTCGCTCATGGCGGCCCTCAGGCGCTCCTTCTCGGCGTCGGGCAGCTGCTCGAACTCCTCCTGGGGCATGACGCCGTCTTCCTTCGCGGGGGCGATCGCGAAGCCCATCGGCCCGGCGATCACCACGACGCCCTTCGCCTCCGCTCGATCACGGAGCTCACGCATGTGCCCCTCGTGTCGCCGCTTCTCCTCCTCCTCGATGCGTTGCTTGCGGGTGCGCAGCTCCTCGCTCTCGAGCGCGCTCGGCAAGAGCGAGCGGACATCCGCGACGAAGCGGCCGATCTCCCGGACCAGCGCGCGGCCGCGGCCGGCGGGGAGCCTGAGGAGCTTCGGCCGCGTGGCGCGCTCGAAGCCGTGTACGTAGCAGATGTCCTCCGGCGTGGGCTCGTTCGCCGCCGCCTCAGCGAGCTGCGTCTTGAGGAGCGTTCGCCGGCCGAGCCCCGGCTCGCCGACCACGATCAGGTGCCAGTCGTCCGCCTTCATGGCGACGCCGAAGCGGAGCGCCTCGAGCGCGCGCTTCTGCCCGAACGACGGGCCGAGCGGGGCGAGCTCCGCGGTCGTCCCGAAGGAGAGGCTGTCCTCGCGCGCGCGCAGGCGCAGCCGGTCCGGCGTGCAGGGCTCGAGCTTGCTCACTTCCCCCTCCGCGCTGCGTCTTCGCAGAGAGACGTGAGCGGGGGCCCGCTCCGCTGCGCGAAGCGGTACGTGACGCGCACGACGGGCATCGAGAGCGAGATCACCTTCTCGAGCCGGGCCGGCGAGGCGTCGACCACGACGTCCGCGCCGCTCGCCTCGATCGTCCGCGCGAGGTCGTGGAGCTCGACGTCGGAGTAGCCCAGCGCAGGCAACACGGCCTCGATGTGGGGGCAGGCCTCGAGGGCCTCGCGGATCGTGCCGACCGCAAACGGCCGAGGATCGATGATCTCGCGCGCGCCGCCCTTCTTCGCGGCGACCCACCCCGCGCCGAAGGGCCGACCGCCGTGGGTCGTCGTCGGGCCGTCCTCCACGACGAGGACGCGCCTTCCCTCCAGCGCGCCCTCGGGGCTCAGCGAGATCTCCAGGTCTGACTCGAGGCATATCGCGCCCGGCGCGCACGAGGCGACGTTCCGGCGAACGGCGACGAGCGCCTCCTCCGACGCGCCGCTCACCTTGTTGACGACGACGACGTTGGCGGAGCGAAGGTTCGTCTCGCCCGGGTAATACCGCGTCTCGTGGCCGGGCCGGAGCGCGTCGACCACGACGATCGTCAGGTCGGGCTGGTAAAACGGGGTGTCGTTGTTCCCGCCGTCCCAGAGGACCACGTCGGCCTCGGCCTCGGCCATGGTGAGGATGCGGCGGTAGTCCACCCCGGCGAAGACCACGAGCCCCGACTCGATGTAGGGCTCGTACTCCTCCCGCTCCTCCACGGTGCAAGCTGCGGCCGTGAGATCCGCGTCGCTCGCGAAGCGTTGCGCGACCTGCGCGAGCAGGTCACCGTAGGGCATCGGGTGCCTCACCACCGACACCCGGAGCCCTACGGACTTCAGGTGTTTGGCGACCGCGAGCGTGATCGGGCTCTTGCCAGCGCCGGTGCGGGCCGCCACGACGGCGATGACAGGCCGGTTGCTCACGAGCTGGCCGTGGCGCGCACCGAGCAGGACGAAGCTCGCGCCCGCCGCCTGCACGACGCTCGCCTTGTGCATCACGTCCTCGTGAGCGACGTCGCTGTACGCGAAGAAGACGAAGTCCACCTCGAGCTCGCGGATGAGCCGCGGCAGCTCCCGCTCGGGGTAGACGGGGATGTCGGCGTCGTAGAGGGAGCCGGCGAGCTCACGCGGGAAGGAGCGCGAGTCGATGAAGGGGATCTGCGTCGCCGTGAAGGCGACGACGCGATAGTCCGGGCGATCTCGGAGGAAGGTCAGGAACGCGTGGAAGTCCCTGCCGGCGGCGCCCATGATGATCGCGCGGAACATGCGCGCGCCTCATGCGCGCGCCGTGCCACGACGCGCAGCGCCCCCGCGGGGCCGCCTGGGCCCTGCCGCCGGTCCCGGGATGCGGTCCGACCGAGTCGAGCGCCCCGACCGCGCGACGCCCGCGAGCCGACGTGAACCGTTTGCGCTCCGTGACGCTGCGATTTCGCTACTCGACCGTGACGGTCTTGGCGAGGTTCCGGGGCTGGTCCACGTCGGTGCCTTTGAAGTCGGCCACGAAATACGAGAGCAGCTGGAGCGGCAGCGCCGTGACGAAGGGCGAGAGGACCGGGTCCACCTTGGGGACGTAGATGGCGTTGTGGGCGATGCCGCCGATGTCGGCGTTGTGCCGTGTGGCCACGGCGAGGACATGCCCCTCGCGCGCCTTCGCCTCTTGCACGTTGGAGGCGATCTTCTCGTAGGCCTTGTCGTCGGGCATGACGGCAATGACGGGCATGTCAGCGTCGATGAGCGCGATGGGGCCGTGTTTCATCTCGCCGGCGGCGTAGCCCTCTGCGTGGATGTAGGAGATCTCCTTCAGCTTGAGCGCGCCCTCGACCGCGATGGGGTAGCTGACCCCGCGCCCCAGGAAGAGCGCGCTCTTGGCCTGCGCGAGCGGGCGCGCCAGATCGCGGATGATGTCGTCGAGCGCGAGGACGGTGCGCATCTGGTTGGGGATCTCCACGAAGTTCTGGAGGATCTCCTGCGCGCGCTCCTTCTCGAGCGTGCCGCGCCGCCGGCCGAGGAAGACCGCGAGGAGCACCATGGCAGCGAGCTGGGTGGTGAAACACTTGGTGGAGGCGACGCCGATCTCGGGCCCGGCGTGTGTGTAGAACGCGCCGTGCGCGGCCCGCGGGATGGCCGAGTCGATGACGTTGGCGACCGCGAGGATGCGCGCGCCCTTCTCCTTCGCGACCTTGAGCGCGGCGAGCGTGTCGAGCGTCTCGCCCGACTGCGAGACGGCGACGACGAGATCCCCCTCGCCCACGACGGGGTCACGTCCGATGAACTCGCTGGCGAGCTCCGTCTGCGAGGGGACCTTGGCGATGTGCTCCATCAGGAAGCGGCCGTAGAGCGTCGCGTGGTGGCTCGTCCCGCAGGCGATGAAGTAGACGCGCTTCAGGCTCTTCGCCGTCTCCGCGTCGATGCCGAGCTCCGACTCGATCACGTCGCCCGCGGCGAGGTCCACCCGGCCGCGGATGGTGTCCTCGATGGCGCGCGGCTGCTCGTTGATCTCCTTGAGCATGAAGTGCTTGAAGCCGCCCTTCTCCGCCTGCGACGCGCTCCAGGTGATGGTCTTGGGCTGGCGGTCCACTCGCTTGCCGTCGAGCGTGTAGAGCTCGAGGCCGCTTTCGGTGAGCACGCCGATCTCCCCCTCTTCGAGCGGCAGCATCCGCTTCGTGTACGGAAGGATGGCCGGGATGTCGCTCGCGCAGAACATCTCCCCTTCGCCGAAGCCGATCACGAGCGGCGACGCGTTCTTGGCGACGACGATACGGTCCGGCTGGCGCGCATCCATCACGGCGACGGCGTACGCGCCATGGACGTGTCCGAGCGCGCGGCGGACGGCGCCGAGCAGGTCGTCCCCCGTCTTGGCCTCGCGGTGGATGAGGTGCGCGACGATCTCGGTGTCCGTGTCGGACGCGAACTTCACGCCCTCCTCCGCGAGGTGGCGCTTGAGCTCGATGTGGTTCTCGATGATGCCGTTGTGCACGAGGGCGATCTCGCCCGAGCAGTGCGGGTGAGCGTTGACCTCCGTCGGCCGGCCGTGGGTTGCCCAGCGTGTGTGGCCGATGCCGAGCGAGCCGGGCAGCGGCTTCTCCTTCAGCGCGGTAACGAGGTTCTGCAGCTTGCCGACCGCGCGCACGACGCCCGTGCGCTTGCCGTCGAACACGGCGAGCCCGGCCGAGTCGTAGCCGCGGTACTCGAGCCGCCGCAGACCATCGACCAAGATGTCAGCACAAGCCTGGGGACCCACGTAGCCAACGATGCCGCACATGGCCTGAAAACGTAGTCCTGCGGTCGGGAGGGCGGCCAGGGAAATTTCGCCGAGCCGCGGCCTTCGAAGGAAGCGCTCAGGTTGGTCTGGCCCGTCGCACGCGGTCGAGCAGCGCCGCGAGCGCGAGGCCGAAACCGAACAAACCGATGGGAATACCGACCATCACGGCGGCGTATTGCGCGGCGGACCGCCGGTGGTCGCGCCCCGGTCGCGTTTCGTCCCGCCTCTTCTGCAGCGCCTCGATCGCGTGCGCCACGGCCTGCGGCTCCGCGGAGACCGGCCGCGACGCGGCGATCTCGCGCAGCTCGTGCCGGAGCGCACGGAGCTCCGCCGGCTCGAAGCTCCAGAACGGCGCGTCGGCTTCGGTCACGTCGTCGAGCGCAGCGGCGACCGCGCGGTGTGCGATCGAGTCCGCGGCGGCCACGTCGACCTGGGCGGCGAGCGCGAGCAGGCCGGCGTCCTCCAGGCCGCGCCGCAGGCTCTTCAGGCGCATCGACGGGACGACGCCGTCGAAGCCGAGGTCGTGTCGGCCGAGGCGCGGCGGCGTGCGTCCCGGGAAGAGCAGCAGGCCGTCGTAGAGCGAGGTGTCGCCGTCCGCGTTGTGGAACGTCTCCACGTTGGCGAACACGTCGGTCGGCCCTTTGCCGCCGCGGTTCCGATCGTGCCAGAAGATCGTCTCCCAGTAGAACCACCGGCCCACGTCGTAGGAGGCGGCGATCCAGCCGTTGTACGCGAGCGACGTCAGCGGCACGTCCAGGACCGGCGGCGCGGCGAACGGGAGCTGACCGTTGTAGACCCAGACGCGCTTGCCGAGCGCGCGCGCGCCGGCCGCGGTGTCCACGTCGAACGCTTGCGCAGGGACCATGACCAGATCGACGTTCCGATCGCGCGGGTCCTCGTGGCAGGTGTGGCCGGCGACCACGCGAGGCCAGAGCCCGAAGTCGCGGAGCAACGCTTGCCATCGCGGACCGCGCGGGCTGTCGCAGGTCTCGTCGATCGCGTAGACGAACACGTCCTCGACCGAGTCGGGGATCTCCGCGGCGATTCGCCGGACGGTCTCGACCTTCTCTGCAGACGGCTCGCCCAGCGTCCCGTATGTGCCGATCGCCGCGAGCGCGGCGCCCACCGAGACCCCGGGGCCTCGGTAGCCCGCGTCCTCGGTGAACCACGACCCGTCGAGCGCGCCGCGTACGCGGCGCGCGTGCTCGACCGAGGTGATCTGGCAGAGCGAGTCGAGCCGGTGCGCGTGGAGGAGCTGGACGAGCTGCCGCTCGGCGACGTCCGCGTCGAGGAAGCGCTTCTCGAGCGTGGGGCGCTCGTAATACGCGAACGCGCTCGTCGCGCGGTACGGGAGCACCGGATCGAGCACACGCACGCGAACGGCGACGGAGGCGGAGCCCCGATCGAACGTGACCTTCAGCTCGTCCTGGTACCAGCCGGCGGGCTTGTCTTCGGGGACGAAGACCTCGACCCAGAACGCGGCCCGCTCGCCGGACGCGAGGCTGACGGGGTAGGCCCACTCGGGCGCGATCGCGAGCGGGATCAGCGCGTCGGGGATCGTCCCGAGCGCCGCGATGTCCGGCGGCCGCGCCGCGAGCGTGAACGCGAGCGAGGCCTGCTCCGGGTCGTCGTTCCGGGAGCGGCGCGTGACCGGGACGAAGTGCTCGACGAACGCCTCGAACCGCAGATCGCGCGAGCCGAGCTCGAGCGTGATCCGCTCGACCGGCGCGTCGGTCGACTCCACGATGACCTGGAACGCTGCGTGCTCCCCCCGGACCGCTTCGACGACCGCAGACTGCGCGCGCGCCGTGACCTCCTTCGCAGCGCTCTTGTCGACGCGCACCCCCTCGTCCACGACGAAGACGCTGACGGCCGCGAGCAGGCCGAGCGGCGTCAATCCCCGCTCCCGCCCCGGCGCTCGCGATCTTCGCGCTTCTCGCGCTCCTCTTTCCGCTGGTTCTCGTCGACCGCTTGCTCGGTCTCGGGCGCGCGCTGGCGCATGATGTCGACGTTGGCCGTGGGCGCCGGGACGACGACGAAGGGCGACGCGCCGCCGGCGGTGGGGCTGTCGGGGTAGCCGAACTCGACCGTGAAGATGCCCGCGTGCCGCTCCAGCTCCGGCTGCACGGCCGCGCCCTCTGCTTCGGCGCTTCCCGCGAACTGGCGCGCGTACTGGTAGCGGACCTCGAGGCGCACGAACCAGCTCTTCGGCACGTAGCCGACCGCGGCATCCGCGATGACGTTCTGTGCGAGCGGCGGACCGAAGCCTGTGGTCGGCAGGAACTCCCGCGAGACCTGGTAGCCGGCGGTCGCGCCGATGTCGAAGGTGCTCTTCGGGATCGGCATCGCGCCCGTCAGCGTCACGGCGTCGTTGGCGGTCGCCTGGCGCAAGAGGAGGTTCGGCTGGACGGTGTGCTCGTAAGCGAGGGCGGCCGTGCCCACGTCGTTGCCGTAGTTGAGCGAGCCCCGCCAGGCCGGGTGCGGCAACACCTCGATGTCGGGCGCGGCCGCGTCGTAGCCGACGAGCGCGCCGACTCCGAGTGTCGTGCTCCAGTCGAGCGCCCATTGCCTGGTCCAGTTGAAGTCCGCGCGGTGGAAGATCTGCGCGAGCTCCGCCTGCGTGACCGCGCCGACGACCTGCTCGGGGGTCACTTGCGCGTCCGTCCCGACGCTCCAGGTGAGCGCGTCCCGCTCGAGCTGCTTGGTGACGCCGATCGTGCCCGAGGCGATGTAGGTCTTCGCGTCCTCCGCGTCGGCGACCAGCGTGTGCCCGTAGCTCGCGGCGATGCCCTGGGACACCATGACGGTCTCGCTCACCTCCGCGGTGAGGCCCTGCGAGACGCCGATCGTGAAGACCTGGCTGTCGCCGCCCTCCGTCGGTGTGACCGGGGTCGTGCTCGCCGAGCTGACAAGGTTGAACGTGGACAGGTTGGCCTGCGCCCCCGAGAGGCCAAACGTGAGCTCCGTCCCGGGGCCGACCGGCGCGCGGACCCCGTACGCGAGGCCGTTCGAGATCGTGTTGGCCTCCGGGTGGAGGAAATACGCGAGGTAGCTGAAGGCCCAGCCGACCGACTGCGTCGCGCCGGCGGTCTCGAAGGTGACCTCGATCGCGGGGCTCAGGTTGACGAAGCCGTCGGGCTGCGGCGCGACGACGTCCGGGCCCGCGTCCTCGGGGGGCTCGGGCGTGTTGGCCACGTTGTCCGTCACGCCGATGCCGGCGCTGCCCGAGACCTGCCAATCCACCGCGACCTGCGCGGACGCCTCCCCCGCCCAAGCGAGCCCAGCCGCTACCGAGAAGACAGTCGCCCCGATCCGCACGCGGCCTCTCCCTTACCACCTCCCGGCTCTCCTGGGATGCCTGTAGGCAGGTACAAAGCTGCCCCATACGGTTTCCATTGGCCCCGGAGGGGGTTTCAGCGAGGCTCGGGGCGCCGTGACCGCGTACGCGCCTGTCGGGCGATTCGATGACCTCCTGCGCTTCGTCGCGAGCGCGGGAGCCCCGGAGCCGCCTTATCCCATCGACGTCGCCGGCGCGCGGCTCGCGCAACGGATCAAGAACGCACACACGCGCAAGGTGGGCCTGTTGCCCGCGACCCCTCGGACGCCCACCCAGGACGCGGCGGCCATCCTGGCTCGGCCCCTCGCGATGATGACCGAGTCGCTCGTGCTCGTCCTCGACCCCGAGCGGTCGACCGTGCCGGGGGAGACGCCGGGGTCCGGGATCGAGGCCGTGTTCGCGGCCTCGCTCGCGCCGGGCGTCGCGCGGCTCGTCCCCTTCGCCCCGGCGCCGACCGGCGCGAAGGTCGAGAGCATCAAGTTCCTGCTCCGCTTCGCCGAGGAGAACGAAGACGCCTGGGCCCACGTCGTCGTCGACCTGTCCGGCTGCTCGTTGCCGGGCGAGCTGCTCGGCGTGCTCCGCCTGCTCGACGCCATCATCGTCGTCGGGACCGCGGGCGTCACGACCGAGCCGCACCTCTCCGCCACGATGGCGCGGGTCCCGCCGGAGCTCGCGATCGGTGTGCTACTCGTAGGAGACTGACGCGTCGCCGCGCGACGCTCTCGCAGCCATGTCCTTCTACTCGTACCTCAAACAGAAGCAGATCCAGCGCTGGGGCATCGACTACGCGCGGCACCTGGTCTCGCGCGCGAGGGAGGGCAGAGACACACGGGGCACGCGCCACCTCCTCTTCTCCTTCTGCGATCACTGGGAGCCGCTCTTCGGCGGCACCTCGGACGAGCACGGGGACGCGCGCGTCGAGGCGTGGGCGACCGGCTACCCCGCCCTGGCAGACGGCTTCCGCGACGCCGACGGGGTCAAGCCGCAGCACAGCTTCTTCTTCCCGGGCGAGCACTACCGGCCCCGGTGGCTCGACACCCTCGCGGACCTCTCCCGGCGCGGGTACGGCGAGGTCGAGCTGCACATGCACCACGACGGCGACACCGCGACGAGCCTCGCGTCGGACGTCCGGCGGTACATCGGCGAGATCGCCTCGCACGGGCATTTCTCGCGCGGCCCGCAGGGCCAGATCCGCTTCGCTTTCATCCACGGCAACTGGTGCCTCGCGAACGCGCGGCCCGACGGCCGCTACTGCGGGGTCGACAACGAGGTCGCGCTTCTGTTCGAGCTCGGCTGCTACGCGGACTTCACCTTCCCCGCCCCCGAGAACGACTCCCAGCCGCGCCACGTGAACCAGATCATGTGGCCGACGGGGGACCTCTCGGCGAGGCGCACCTACGAGACCGCCGAGCGCGCCCGCGTGGGAGAACGCCGCACGGATCGCATGCTCTTCGTACAAGGACCGACGTCGCTGTTCCTCAAGCGAGGCGGCATGCCGCTCCGCATCGAGTCGAGCGCGCTCACCTCACACGATCCGGCGACGCCGACCCGCGTGAAAGGCTGGGGCGATCTGGGCATCTCGGTCGAGGGCCGCCCCGAGTGGGTCTTCGTGAAGATGCACACCCACGGCGCGCCCGACGCCGAAGCGAAATCGCTCCTCGGAGACGGCGGCCGTCGCCTGCACGAGCTGCTCGCCGAGCACTACAACGACGGCCGGCGCTGGCAGCTCCACTACGTGACCGCGCGCGAGACGTTCAACATCGCCTCCGCCGCGATGGACGGCAAGACCGGCAACCCAGGCGACTACCGCGACTACGTCCTCCCCAAACCCCCGGTAAGGCAATGACGGACCGACTCATCGAGACCATTCGCTCCAGCATCATCGGCGAGGATCAGGTCATCGTCGGGCCGTACGGACCGCGCCGCGTGACCTACGCGGACTACACGGCGAGCGGCCGGTCGTTGAGCTTCATCGAGGACTTCATCCGCGACGAGGTGATGCCGCTCTACGCGAACACCCACACCGAGTCGTCGGGCACCGGACTGCAGACGTCCCGCTTCCGGGAGGACGCTCGCCGCATCATCGCGGAGTCGGTCGGCGCCGACGATCGCGACGCCGTCATCTTCTGCGGGTCGGGCGCGACCGGAGCGGTCAACAAGCTGCTCGACGTGATGAACCTGCGCCTGCCCTGCGACCTCGATCGGAAGTACCACCTGAAGGAGCGCATCCCGGCGGACGAGCGCCCGGTGGTCTTCATCGGCCCGTACGAGCACCACTCGAACGAGCTGCCGTGGCGCGAGTCCATCTGCGACGTCGTCACGATCGACGAGTCGGCCGACGGGCGCATCGACCTGGCCCAGCTCGAGCGCGAGCTCGGACGCTACGGGAACCGCCCGCTCAAGATCGGCAGCTTCTCCGCTGCGTCGAACGTGACCGGCATCGGCACCGACACCCGCGCCGTCGCGTCGCTCCTGCACCGATTCGGCGCCCTCAGCTTCTGGGACTTCGCGGCTGCCGGCCCCTACGTGCGCATCCAGATGAACATGGCCGACGACGAGCCGGACGGTCACCTCGTCTACAAGGACGCGATCTTCCTCTCGCCGCACAAGTTCATCGGCGGTCCGGGCACGCCGGGCGTGCTCGTCGCCAAGAAGAAGCTCTTCCGCAACGCGGTCCCGGCTCAGCCGGGCGGCGGCACCGTCGCGTACGTGAACACGAAGGAGCACCGCTACCTGGAAGACCCGGTGCACCGCGAGGAGGCGGGGACCCCCGCCATCATCGAGTCGATCCGCGCGGGGCTCGTCTTCCAGCTGAAGGAGGCCGTAGGGACGGACGTCATCCGCGAGCGCGAGCACGACTTCATCAAGCGCGCCATCGCTCGCTGGGAGAAGAACGAGAACATCCTCATCCTCGGCAACCACGACGCGTGGCGGCTGTCGATCGTCTCCTTCGTGATCAAACACGGCGACAGGTACCTGCACCACAACTACGTCGCCGCGCTGCTCAACGACCTGCTCGGCATCCAGGCGCGCGCGGGCTGCTCGTGCGCAGGGCCTTACGGGCATCGCCTCTTGGGCATCGATCTCGAGACGAGCCGGGAGTTCGAGCGCGAGATCGTGCGTGGCTGCGAAGGGATCAAGCCGGGCTGGGTCCGCGTGAACTTCAACTACTTCATCTCCGAAGCCGTCTTCGAGTTCATCCTTCGCGGGGTCGAGCTCGTCGCCAACTCCGGCTGGCGCCTCCTGCCGGACTACGACTTCATCCCCTCTCAAGGGCTCTGGACACACAGGAAGGGTCACCCGGAGCCGCCGCTCAGCCTCCGGGACGTCTCCTACCGTTCGGGCAAGCTCGAGTACCGCTCGCGTCACGTCCGCGAGCCCGCGTGGGTGCTCGAGGGCTACATCGAGGAGGCGAAGAAGATCCTCGAGCGCGACCCGACGGATCTGGCGAGCCTCTCCGTCGCCGACCCGCCCCGCTCGACGGACTTCGAGGCGCTTCGGTGGTTCCCGATGCCGAGCGAGGTCTTGGCCGAGCTACGCGGCGAAGGGATGGCGTCGCGCCGCCCGCTCCCGCTCCACCCGCACTGACGAGCCGCGCTCGACGCGCTACTTCACGGCACAGGCGGAGGCGTCGCCCGCGTCGCACGCCTCCTTGAGGAAACGTCGGGAGCGCTTCGGATCCTTGGGGACCGACGTCCCGTCGACCCAGCTCCAACCGTCTGCGTACCATTCGGCGAGCTTGCGGCATGCCTCGGCCTCGCGCCGGCGGCACGCGGCCTCGATGAGCGACCGGGCGAGCTTCGGATTCGACGGAGCCCCGACGACCGGCATGGTGAGCACGGAGGCCAGCGGCACGCAGCCGACGTTCGAGGTCCCGTTGCCGGCGTCCGCGCAGAGCGCGAAGAGCACGTCGGCATCGCAAACTCCCTCGGAGCACGTAGCCGCGTGGATACGCGCGGCCCGGGCAGGGTCCTTCGCGATGCCCTCGCCGCTGAGGAGGTGGGCGGCGAGGCTCTGGCACGGCTGCGGGAAGATCCCCGCCTCCTCGTCGCAGAG
Organism: Myxococcales bacterium; assembly: GCA_016794345.1. GTDB lineage: Bacteria > Myxococcota_A > Polyangia > Polyangiales > Polyangiaceae > Xiheicaenibacterium > Xiheicaenibacterium phototrophicum. Next base: position 30,856 of record JAEUKE010000233.1, on the reverse strand, counting down.
CCTCTGGAAGAGCTCGACCGCGCGCGTGACGTCCTTCGGGACACCGTCTCCCGACTCGTACGCGTAGGCGGCGATCGTGCACGCCTGGATATCGGCCGTCGCCTCACACGTGGCCGCTGCTTTCTCGCGGGGGTCGGAGCGGTCCGCCGAGGGTGACGCCGTCGCGACCGGACGCTGGTCCAGCGCAACGCGCGCGGACGACGTCGGCGACGCCAGATCGATCGACAAGGAGGGCGCCGACGACGGCGAAGGCGCGCACGAGGAAAGCAATACGACGGCCGCGAGCGAGCGCATCCAGCCGACGGTACCACCGGAGCTCTCGACGGTAGAGCTCGCTCGACAAACCCGTCGGGCTGCTACCCTCTTCTCATGCGCTTCCTTCGTTCGAGCTTCGAGAAGGCCGCCCACGTCGCGTCGTGGGCGACCCATGCCCTGTTCGGCGGCTTCCGTGCCGCGAGACGCGAGCTCTCGGGCAGCCGCGCGCCGCGGCCGACCCCATGGGCCATCTCCTTCCTGGTGACGGCCCGCTGCATGCTGAAGTGTCAGCACTGCTTCTACCATTACGCGACCTCGACGCCTGCAACCGAGCTCACGCTCGACGAGTACCGGGCGCTCAGCCGACACCTCGGCCCCTTCACCGTCGGTCTGTTCTGCGGCGGCGAGCCCTATCTCCGACCGGACCTCGGCGAGATCATCTCGCTCCTTCGCCGCAATCACGGCGTGCCGCTCGCGGCCACGACCACCAACGGCCAGCTCCAGAGCTCCGTCGTGTCGCAGACGGAAGCCATCTTGAGGGCCGACCGGCTCAAGCCGTTCGGCGTGGGCTTCTCGATGGACGGCCCGCAGGAGATCCACGACGAGATTCGCGGCAAGGGCTCGTTCGAGAGGACGCTCCGGACGTACCGCGAGGTGAAGAGGCTCGCGAGGCATTACCCCAACCTCTCGCTCACGGTGACGACCGTCGTGAACGCGATCAACCAGCACGTCGCGGCTGACTTCGTCCGCTGGTCCGCGCGGGAGCTCGCGCCGTCGAGCTCTTGCGTCCTCCTCGTACGGCAAGACCCTCGCGCGGGAGAATCGCTGAAGGCCGTGGATCTCGCGCGGTACCGCGAAGCACAGGATGCTGCTGTCGGCTCCATGCGGAGCGGCCCGCTCTGGCGCCGCCTTCGGCCCGACGCCGCCTACCTGGAGACGGTCGCTCGCCACGTGGAGGAGACGCGCGTCTCGGGGAGTCGGTCGTTTCATTGCTGGGCCGGCGTGAACGGCGCGCTCATCGACCCTGTCGGAATGGTCCAGGTCTGCGAGGTCTTCCCCGAGCACGACCTGGGACAGATCGGCTCGCTGCGAGACGTCGGGATGGACTTCGGCGCGCTCTGGAGCAGCCCGCGAGCCGACGCCATGCGCGCGCACGTCAACCACCACGCGGCGTGCGCGACGTGCACCCACGAGACAATGGGCCACGCGACGTCGCTGCCGTTTTCGCCCAACCTGGGTCGGCTGGCGGGCCTCCTCCGGCGTGGCCGGCCGGACCTCACTTCCCCCGCGCGAGGAGAGAGCCGCTCGATTGCCTCCGGGCCGGCCCTCGTGCCGATCGAGCGCCTTCGTCAGAGACCGAGCGCGACCCCGTGACGGCGGTGCCCCTCGCGCACGCAGCGCTCGCGGCCCAGCTGTGCCTCACGACCGCGGCCTTCGCGCATGCGTGGGCCGACCTCTTGCTCGCGCCTCGCCTGCCAAAGGAGCCGCGGCTCGGTGACGAGGCTCCGCGGCTCTCGGTGATCGTCCCCGCGCGTGACGAGGCCGAGAACATCGGAGCGTGCCTCGCCTCGCTCGTCGCGCAGCGCTATCCGGACCTCGAGATCCTCGTGGTCGACGACCGCTCGACGGACGCGACCGCGACCATCGTCGCGGCCTATGCGTCGCAGGACACGCGAGTGCGCCTCCTCTCCGGGCGAGAGCGCCCCGCCGGTTGGCAGGGAAAGAGCTGGGCCATCCACCAGGGTGTCGGAGCCGCGACGGGCGCGTTCTTCGCAATGGTCGACGCGGACGTCACCCTCTCACCGCTGGCGCTCGCACGCATGGTCGCCTTGGCTCGAGAGCGGGGAGCCGCGATGGTCAGCCTGCTCCCCCGGCTGCGTGACGTGAGCTTCTGGGAGAAGGTCATCCAACCCGTCATCGGGTTGTTCCTCTTTCTGTGTCAGCCCCTGTGGATGGCGCGCGCACCGCGCTCGCGCGTCGCCGTCGCGAACGGACAGCTCCTGCTGCTCGAGCGCGCTCGATACGAGCAGGCCGGCGGACACGAGGCGGTCCGGTCGGCCATCGTCGAGGACGTGGAGCTCGCACGGCGATACAAGAGGCTCGGCTTGCCCCTCCTGCTGGTTCCGGCCTTCGAAGACGCCGAGGTGCGAATGTACCGCGGGCTCGGCGGCATCTGGGCGGGCTGGGGCAAGACCATTCATCCCTACGTGGCGGCCCGACCGATCGCGCTCTGGCTCGCCATCCTGCCGCTCCTCTGGCTGTTCTTGTCGCCATTCGTGGCGCCGCTCACCTGGGTCGTAGCGCCGCACTCGGCGTTCGCGTGGGCCCAGGCCGCGTGTGCCTCGCTCATCCTCGTGAACGCGCTGGCGTTCAGGCGGGTGAGCCATCACGAGCTGACGCACGGGCTGCTCTGGCCGCTCGCCATCGTCGTGCTCGCCGCGCTCTTTCTCACGCGCACGGCGGGCGCATTGGGCGGCCGGGGCGTGGTCTGGAAGGGTCGACGTTATGGATAGCGGCGCCCGGCGCGCAGCATGGGAGGGCCTGCGCACCGCCCTCGTCGTGGGTGGCGTCGTCGTCTGCGCCATTGCACCGAGCCGATGGGTGCTCTCGAGCCTGGAGGAGAGCGGCGGGGCTCGAACCCGGGCGTTCCTGCTCGGTCTCATGGCGGACTCGACCTCGGCGCTCGTCCTCGTCGGCCTCGTGGCTTCGGGCGCCATGCTGGCGCGCGCGCGGCCTCGCCGAGCGCGGGCGCTGGTGGCCGCAGCCGGGCTGGGCCTCTGGCTGTTCACCGTCTCGAGCAGCGAGTCTTGCCTCTCGCGCGGCGTCTTCGCGTCGTGGGTCGACCTCAGGATCCTGTGGAACAGCCCCGAGATGATGCAGAGCTCCGCGGCGATGTTCACGTTGCCGAGGAACCTGATCCCGACCGCGGCGCTGCTCCTCCCTGCCGTGCTCGTCCTCAAGGCGTGGCCCGTTGCGGGCCCGACGCCGCGAGGCGGGGCCGTCTACCATATGCTCTTCCTCTCGCTTGTCGCGACCGCGTGCGGCTTGGGGTCCGCCGGGGCCGAGAGCCCATTCGATCTGCTCGCGCCGCGCGCGTGGCCCGAGGCCTTCGCTTGCCTCGGCGACGATTGCGGCCCGCGAGGGCATCTCGAGCGTGGGAGCGTGCCCTCGTCGGAGGAGGTCGCCCGTGGGGCGGCGATGCTCGGCTGGCCGCCGCCTGCGGACGCAGCAGCCGGCGCTCACCCGTTCGCGCGGGCTTTCCCCGCGCTGGAGCGCGAGAGCCCGAGCGTCCGCGCCGCGCGGCTCCTCCAGACGCTCGACTCGCTCTCGACAGAGATCCTGTCGCGCCGCGGCGACCGTCCTCTGCACGTCTGGCTCGTCGCGCTCGAGGGGATGCGTGGCGACGACCTGCATCCGCTGAATCCGTCCGCGCCACGCAACCTCGCCCCGCTCCTGAGCTCGCTCTACGACCGCTCCGCGGCGCCGGCGCCGGAGGTGCTCGCGAGCCGCCATACCTACGCGGCGGGCCTTCGGACCCCGCACGGGGTCGCCGCCGCGCTCTGCGGGCTCGGCACGCTGCCGTACGGTCTGACCCTCTCCCGCGACCTCCCGGACTTGGCGGTCCGCTGTCTCCCCGACGTGCTCGCCGACGCCGGGCTTCGCGTCGGGTTCGCGTACGGCGGCGACCCGGTGTTCGACGGGCTGGGACCATGGCTGGCTCGCCACGGCGCAGAAGACCTCCTCCGCGAGGCGAGGCGCGCGCCCGAGGCCCCACGAGGGGCGTGGGGCCTCTCCGACCGGGCCGTCCACGGCGCCGCGGTCGACGCGGCGGCCGCCGCTCCGGGCTCGACGTTCACGTTCGTCCTCACGCTGTCGCATCACCACCCGTTCCCGCTCCCGGACGATCTCCCGCCGGCGGTCCGGAGCGCAGCCGAGGCGGCGTTCACGACGGCGACACCGGGAGCGGACCGCGAGGACGAGCGCCGCCTCGTCACCTTCGCCTACGCCGACGCGGCGCTCGCAGAGCTGTTCGAAAGCCTGAAGCGGCGCGACTTGTACGACGACAGCATCGTCATTGTAACGGCCGACCATTCGATCCCCGACCGGCGCCTTTGGGGTGGCTCGCGGATCGACGCGCCCCAGTCGCGCGCCCTCGTTCCGCTCGTCGTATCGATCGCGCCGGCGCTCTTCGAGCGCGCGGCGCACCCGGACGCCGCCCGCTCACTGGCGAAGCGCGCGCAGGAAGAGCTCGACGATCTCGCGCTTTCGCAGAACGACATCCCGCTCCTCGTGCTGTCGCTCCTCGGGCGGTCGCCCTCCGTCGAAGCATTGGGCGAGCGCGCCTGGCACACGCTCGGCGGCCAAGCGACGAGCCCATGGTATCGGCCGCCCGGCCCGGAGACGACAAGCATCCACGGGATTCACGCGGGGACGGCGCTCTACTTCTTCAACGACGAGGGACACGCGGTCGCTCCCGAGGAGCCCGCTCCGCTGGTCGCCACGCCAGAGCGCGCACGCGAGGTCGCGCCGAGCCTCCAACCGGCCGCGGCGCCGCTCGGGCTCCTCGTCCACGCGCCGCCCGCGAGCACGATGGCCATCACGACGAAGTAGCCCAGGCCGAGGAGCACGTCGTGCGAGACCACCCACGGGAGGCCAGCCGCGCGCAGCGCGATCGCGAGGTCGATCCGCGCGACGGAGAGCCCGACGACCACGGCGGCGAAGGCCAGGCAGCGCGCGCCGTTCACCGCCACCGAGCGGCTGCGATCCCAGAGCAGCGGGGCGAGGAGGCCGACCACCTCGACGTGCGTGCACGAGGGGGTCACCTCGAATGCCCAGGGAGCCAGCACCAGCGTCGACCGGCTCACAAGCTCGATGTCGACGCCCGCACCACGCAAGCTCCACGCGACGGCGCTCGAGACGCTCGCGCGAAGCCACGGCCACTCGAGCTCGAGCGCGAGCGCGCGGAGCGCCAGGCCGAGGAGCGCGCGCGGCCAGAAGCGCCTATCTTCGACCCGGACCGGCAAGAGGGCTGCCAGGCCCTGTGCTCGATCGATCAGGAGCGGCGCCGACGTCGCCATGCGGAGAGCCCCATCCAGCCAGCGAGGAGGACGCCGCTCACGGCGCTCGGAACGGGGCCGAAGCCCGAGTCGTCCGGATAATGGTCGGGCGTGTTCGGATCGCAGTCGTTGTCCCTTCCGTCGTCCAGCTTCTCCGACGCCCACGGGTTGGTGTAGGCGCTCGTGTCGTCGCAGTCTCCGTCTCGATCTGCGTAGCCGATCACCTCGCATCCCTGGACGGGCGTCGTGCCGAAACCGTCCTTGTCCTGGTCCACGTACACGGTCTTCATCAGGTCCGTGTCGACGATGCCGTCGCAATTGCCGTCGACGTTGTCACACGACTCCTGCGCGCCGGGATTGACCCAGGCTTTGTCGTCGTCGCAGTCGACGTCGGCCGTGTACCCGTCGCCGTCGAGGTCCGGCGCGCCACCACCTGCCCCGCCGCTCCCACCGACCTCACCGCCGCCGGGCCCTTCACCGCCGAGCCCACCACCACCGCCGCCGGGGCCCTGACCTCCGCCGCCTGGCGGCTCGCCACCACCTGCACCACCACCGCCCGCGGACGCGTCGACAGCGACCATGAGGAGCGCAGCCGACAAGACGAAGACAAGAGGCCTTCCAGGCCCAAGGATGCAAGCCATCGGCGCCAGGGGACAGCAACAAGCGTACCGCCGCGAACCTCCCCGCGAATGGGCACGGTGCTTCGCACCGCGCCTGACACCGGGATCATGGTCGCGGGGCGACGCTCGGCGCGGCGTCACCTGGAAGTCGGCGCGGGTCCGTGGCTGGGGCTCTGGGGTGAGGAAAGGAACGGTGGCCACGCGACGCGTGGTGCGGTCGTCGCGTTGAGCGGGCGACAAATCGGCAAAGCGCCGTGGCTCGTGAATAGTCGCCCGTCGCCCTTGTTTGCAGAGCGGGGTCGGGGAGAAAGCGAGAGGGCGAATGGGCTCGAGTCGAGGTGTCCACGCTTGCGCGTGCGCAGTGGGGATGGCGGTCGTCGTGTGGCAGACCGGAGCGCGGGCAGCAGAAGAGACGCCGCCACCCACCGAACCGCCGTGGGAGAGCGTTCGCGTCGACATGGGCCTGGGGCTCATGGGGGCCACCAACGCGGGCGCGGGAATCGGCACGCTCGGCATCGCGTCGATCATGCCGATGGCGAGCCTCGCGCTCGAAGCACACATGAGCGGGCCTGCGTGGTTCGTCATCTCGGCCCGTGGCGGCTACAGCGAGCAGATGCGCGACGACGACACCGAGAGCGGGAGCTGGCTCGCTGCGCTCCGAGTCGGACCGCGGCTCGAGTGGCCCGTCGTCGACCGCGTGGAGGCAGGAGGTTACCTGCTCGTGACCGGGTCGATGGGCAGCTACCTCTACGACTACAACGAGGGGGCGGACAGGCTCTCGATCGGAGGTGTCCTGGGCGGTTCGATCCACTTTCGCGCGACCCCGCTCTTCGGTGTCCGGCTGGGGCTCGATCTCGTGAGCGCCGGCTACTTCGTCGAGAGCTCGAGCGAGACAGTGACGCGCGGGTACGCTGAGCTCAGCCCCTCGCCGTCGCTCGAGCTGACCTTCACGTTCTGAGCGAAAGCCCCGCTCACGCGCGCTTCGGGAGCGCGAGGACGAGCGCGACGACGGCAGCTGCCACCACACTCGCGAGGACCGCGACGATCACCCAGCGCGCGTCGTCGAGCTGTCGGCGATCGGACACGAGCACGATGACGGCGCCCAGCGCTGCGAGCGCGGCTGCGGTGGCCGCCGCGACCGTACCGGCGAGAGACGCTGTCGTAGGCGCGGCCGGAGCGGACACACGCGCAACGGCGAGCGGTGACGCCGGAGCCGCGGGCACCGGCGGGAGCGGATCGACGAGCGTGGGAGAGTGCGTCGCGGCCGGCTGCGGGAGCGAGGCGCGCCCCGCGTGAGCCGCGTCCGCGGCGAAGGCGACGAGCTGCGACTCGAGCTCCATGGCCGAGGCGAACCGCCTCGCCGGATCGGGCTCCATCGCCCCGGCGACGATGAGCTCGAGCTCCTCCGGGAGCGCCGGATCCACGCGGCGAATGGGCGCCGCCCTCTCGGTCGCCACACGCATCAGGATGCGCGCGGGCTCGTCGTCATCGAACGGCGGTCGCCCCGTGAGCAGGTGATGGAGCACGGCGCCCATCGCGTAGACGTCTGCGCGCGCGTCCACGCCCGGCAACCCGCGAGCCTGCTCGGGCGCCATGTACGCAGGCGTTCCGACCACGGTCCCGGCACGCGTCAGCGCTGCGCCATCGGTCACCTTGGCGACGCCGAAATCGAGCACCTTCACGAGGTGCCCGCCCTCGCGCCGCTTGCAGAGAAAGAGGTTCGAGGGCTTCAGATCGCGGTGCACGATGCCCTCCGCGTGCGCCGCGGCGAGCCCGAGGCAGGCCTGACGGACGACGTCGACGGCCTCGGCGATCGGCAGCCTCCTCGTACGCTCGAGCATCATGCCGAGCTCCTCACCTTCGAGGAGCTCCGTCACGATGCAGGGCCGCCCGTCCTTCGCGCGGACCACGTCGACGACGTCGAGCACGTTCGGGTGGTGAACGCGCGCCGCGGCCTGTGCCTCGCGCTCGAACCTGCCCATCGCCTCCTGGTGGCGGGCGAACTGCTCGGCGATCACTTTGACCGCAAAGCGTCTCGGGAGCCGGACGTGCTCAGCCTCGTAGACGCGCCCCATCCCGCCCTCGCCCACGACCCCCACGATGCAGAAGGAGCCGGCGAGCACCTCGCCGACGAGGGGATCGTCGTCCGCCGCGGCGCGGCCACCGAGGGGCGTCCCGTCCTTCGGGCAGACGTTGTAGTCCGGAGGGTACTCGGACCCGCAAGCGGAGCAGCGCGCCACGCCCGCCAGCATAGTCGAAGGCGGCCGGCGGCCGGTGTTGCCCCGGAGCTACACCCGATCTCGAGCCAGCGCGGGGCGGCTTACTCGAGGAGCACGGCGCCGAGGAACGTCGCCGCGCCCAGCTGATCCATCGCGCGCCGGACGGCGCGCCCGTCGCTCTTGCGCGCGAGCACCGTCATGACAAAACCGTCGACGCTATCCGAGATCATGTTCACGTCCGCCGAATCGAGCACGGGGGGTGAATCGACGACGATGTAGTCGTACCCGGCGAGCCGGAGCCGATCGACCGCGATCGAGAACGCGATGGGGTCGATGAGCGGCGGGTACTTGTTCATCGGGTTCACCGCCATGACGTGCAGCTGCGGCAGCACCTCCGCCGCGGTCCAGGCCTCGAGCGGATCGGCCTTGTGCCTCAGCAGCTGCTCGTTGAAGCAGATGGGAGGCATGAAGCCCAGGGTCGACGCGACCGACGGCGCGCGGAGGTTCGCCTCCATGATGAGGACGCGCCCGCGAGCGCCCTCGCGAAGCGAGGCCGCGAGGTTGATGGCGGCGGTGGTCTTGCCTTCCTTGCGCATGGGGCTGGTGACACCGATGACCTTCGGATCGCCCTTGCTCGAGATCTTGTGGCGCAGCGCACGGTAGGCGTCGGCGCGGACCGAATAGGGGTCCTTCAGCATCGCGAGGTGCGAGCTGAGGTCTTCGTGGATCTTGACCGGCTGCACGTCGAGCGGCGTCTGCGGCAGCGCGCCCGCGCCCTCCGTGATGACCGTCTCTTCGACGTTGGTGGCGGGCAGCGCGCCCGGCGTGCGGCTGCGCATGGAGGCAGGTGCTCCTTGCACGCCGAACGGCATCGTCGACTTCGCCATCGTGGGGCGGCCGGTGGAGGGCGGCAGGACGTCCGACACGGCGGAAGAGAGGTGCATCACCCGCGCCAGCATCTCTTCGCGGATCTGCGGGCTCGGCGCGACCGAGCGCCAGTTCTCGATGATGCTCCTGACCCGCCTCGCCTCGATGAGGAGCGCGCGCGCGGCGGGCTCGTTGGCGAAGTTGGTGAGCCGCTCGATCATCTGGTCGACCTGTCTCTCGACGGTCGGCGCCTGCTGCAGGCTCATCGTCGTGCGCATCATCAGCGCCTCCACAGGTGGCGCCGGCCGGAGCGCGGCACGACGGCGAGGATGGGAGCGATGCGGGCGAGATCCGCCTCCTCGTAGATGCGGCGATCGAGCAGCGCGCGGAGCAACGCAACCACCATGGCCAGCGCGAAGCTGAGGCCGCCGGCGATGAGGACGATGAGGGACTTGCCGGGCGGTTCGGGGCGGGTCGGCAGGAAGGCGGGGTCGAGCACGACGACCTGATCCGAATACCCACCGAGGGACGAGCTCGCCTCGATCTGCGCGCGGAAGTAGTTGCGCTCGAGCTCGTTCATCTGATCTCGAGCCTCCGACACGTCGCGGGAAAGGCGCGCCCAGCTCGTCTCCAGGCCGACGATGCTCGTCGCCTCCTCGGTGGGCGCCGGCTGCGCGACCTCTTTCTCGCCTTTGGCCGCCTTCTCGCGTGCGGCGATCTCGGCGTCGATCTTCCGCTTGTTGTCGCGCAGCTTCTGCTTGGCCGCCTCCGGGTCCATCTTGCTGCCCGACTTGGCGGTGTTCGAGAGGCGTGAGGCCGCGACCTTCTCTTCCGCGCTGCGCAGGGCCTTCTCCGCGTCGGCCACGCGGCCCTTCGCTGCGATGACGTCCGGGTGCTGATCGGTCAGCGTGTTCTTCTTGGCGTTGAGGTCGGCGCGCGCGGAAGCCAGCGCGGACTCGGCCTGGGCTCTCGCCGCCTCGAGCTCCGGGTCGGCAGCTGCGTCGCTCGTCGGGTAGACCGACGTCTCCCCCGAGATGGCCGCGTCGAGGCGGAGGCTCTGACGGCGCAGGGCGTCGAGAGACGAGTCACGCAGCCCGTCTTTCGCGGCCTCCCGCTCGCGCGCTCGCACCGCGACGCCGGAGGCGCTCGCGTTCTGATCGAGCGCGAACTCGGGGTGCTCCGACAGGAACTGCGCGAGCTGCTGCTCCTTGATCTTCAGCTCGGACTCGGCGCGGTTCTTCTCCGCCGCGAGGAACTCCGTCTGGACCTTGGCCTGCTCGACGCGGAGCCGCTGGTTCTCCTCGATGAGGGTCTGCGCCAACCGTGCGGTCACGCGCTGCGCTGCCTCCGGGTCAGGGCCGCGGAACGAGATGGAGAAGGTGTCCGTCGAGCGCGCCTTGAACTGGATGTCCTTCCGGAGCTCCTCGATGGCGTCGGAGACGCCCTTCTCCCGCACCATCTTCTCGTAGAGGCTCAGCTCCTGGATGAGCCCCTCGAGCCGCCCTCGGGCCTTGAGCATCTCCTCCAGGCGGGCGCCGAGCGTGAGGCTCACGCCTCCGCGCTCCTCGTTCAGCCGTACGCCCTGCCGGTAGATGACGATGGTCTCCGAGCGGTACGTGGGCTTGCGCAGGACGGCGAAGCTGACGCCGGCGATCAGCCCGATGGCGATGATCAGCGCGCTTGGCTGCCAGTTGAAGACTGCGCGGCGGAGAATGCCGAGCAGGCGGGCCAGCTCGACGCCCGCGCCCTGCTCGCGGTCCGCCGGACCGAGCTCGGTTTCCATCGCCATCGCGCCCTCAGCTCCTTGCCTCTCGCATAGCAGCCTTCCGCATGAGCCCCAAGGGCTTGAACCCCATCCGGGCGACGTCTCGCTCGTCGTAGATGCGCCTGTCGAACGCCCCCACCCCCATCGCGACCACGGGAAACAGGCCGAGCAGGGCCAGAATTATGGCGCGGACGAGGACGAAAGTCTGGTCGATCCTGTGTTTGGCCGCGCCCCAGTCCACCCGCTCGTAGCGGAGAGCCAGGCTCATCTTGTCCGAGCTCGACTCGAGCTCGAGCCGCCGCTTCGCGTTCGTCGCGTCCTTCAGCCGAGCTTCGACGGCGACGATCGTGCGCTCCACGCCAGCCGCCTCCACCCGCAGCTCCCCCTTTCGGTCGGGGGACGCGCCCGGATAGACGGCGATGATGCGCTCCCAGTCGCGCTGCAGCCGCGCGAGCTCCGTCTCCGCGAAGCTCACGGCATCGCCGCGGACGCGCTGCTCCATCTCGTAGCGCTCGCGCCTGATCTGCGCGTCGCGCTCGATCACGAGGTCCCCGAGATCCCGCGTGAGCACGAGCGCCTTGTCGGGGTCGTTCATCGACATGGAGATGGCGATTCGCGCCGAGCGGGGCGCCTCTCCGCCGTAGCGCTCGCGCACGAACTCGTTCTTGTAGACCTCGACCGACAGGTCTTCCCGGAACGACTCGAGCGCGAGCCGCGGGTTCTTCTTGAGGAGATCGGGCCGGTAGTTGTGTTTCTCCATCACCGCGAGCAGCACGGGATCGGTGAACACCGCGTACCAGACGTAGTCTTGCAGGCGCTCGTTGGTGTTCGCGTTGCCGACCTCCGCCGTGTCGCTCTCGGTCGCCGAGAGCACGACCGTGGCCGGATAGAGGCGCTGCTTGCGGTACTCGCGGAGGCCGAACAGGGCCACGAGCAGCACAGTCAGCGACGCGACGAGCAGCTTGCGTCGCTTGGCGCGGCGGAAGAGGCGGCCGATCTCGTCGACGACGCCGAAGAGATCGGGCTCGCGATCTTCCCAGCGCCTCACGGGCGCCGCTCCTCGATGGCGGCCGTGAGCGACTCGGCCAGCCGGCGCGCGCTGTCGTGCCACGTGCCGCGCCCCGTGAGGCGGACGATCTCGTGGGCGTCGAACGATCGCGCCAGCGCCGCCTCGAGCGCGGCTTCGAGGCTCGCCACGTCCTCGGGGGCGTGCAGCTCGCCCATCCGCGGGCCGAGGACCATGTCCGGGATGCCGCCGACACGGCTCGCGACGACGGGCCGCCCGGACGCGAGCGCTTCGATGACGACGTTGGGCGTGCCCTCCGCGTAGCTCGGGAGGGTGAGAAACGTGGACGCGGCGAGCCAATCGGCGACCTCGTGCATGCCCAGGTTCCCGGTGAGCCGCACGCGCGCGCCGAGGCGCTCGGCCCGCTCGCGACACCTGGCCGTGTCGTCACCGTCGCCGACGAGCACGAGGTCCACGTCCGGGTGACGTGGCGCGAGCCGCTCGAACGCCTCGAGCAGCTCGAACACGCCTTTGCGCTTCTCGAGACGACCGACGAAGACCAGCGGGCGCCGCGACGGGTCGACGCCCAGCTTCGCGCGCACCTCGGCCGCGTCGCGGACGCGAAAGACGCGATCGTCCACACCGTCTTGGACGACGTCCACGCGGCTCTGCGGCGCACCGAAGCGGACGGCCGCGTCCGCGAGCGGATCGCTCACCGCGACGATGCGCGCGGCCTTCGGGAAGGCCCAGCGGATCCACCTGCCCGGGCCCGGCAGCTTGGCCCCGACATTCATGTCCCCACCGTGGAGCTTGATCACGACCGGCACGCCAAGCGCCTCGCCGAGCAAAATCGACGCCACCCCGTCGGGATAGGCGAATGGCGAGAGGATGACCTCCGCCTTGCCGCGCAAGCTCGCCACGGTGGGCGCGACCGACGCGGCATAGAGCGGAGCGTGCGCGCCGAGCAGACGGGGCACGTGCAGGAACCGAGGATGCCGGACGTCGAGCGCCTCGAAGGAGTCGCGCCGCGGGACCGCCGAGAGGTTGGCCGCGCGCGTCTTCCCCGAGAAGAGCCCCGCGCCGGGGAACCACGGCACCGGGCAGACCACGTGCACCTCGTGACCGTTGTCGCGCAGCGCCGCGAGCTGCTTCAGGTTGTACGGACCGAAGGTCGGCTCGACGCGGTTCGGGAAGATGCGCGTGAGGACGAGGACTTTCATCGAACCCGAGCGACCTTCGCGAGAGCTACGCGCCGGGGAGGCCCGGGAAGACGCGGTGCAGCTGGAGGAGCTTGAAGATCGCGAGCGGCTGGTCGCGGACGCCCGCGACGCGCACCTCTCCACCGTAGCCGCGCACCCGCTTGAGGAGCGACACGAGCGCGCCGACGCCGGAGCTGTCGATCAGGCGGAGGTGAGACAGATCGACCGTGATGCTCTTCCGCCCCTCGGTCACGAGCTGATCGAGCACCGGCCGGAGCTCGGGCGCCGTGAGCGCGTCGAGCGTTCCGTCGATCTTGAGGAGCGTCTCGTCGCCGCTGTCCGTTCTCGTGTGACCCATGCTGGTGTCCTTCGTACCCCGCTTGCGCTCCGCTTGGAAGACCCCGCCCGGCGTCGACGCCGCCTCGGCTCAGCGGTTCGGCGGGCTGGACCGCCGCTCGCCGTGCGGACAGCGCTTGACGAGCGTGAGCACATTGGGAGGCCCCGCCACATACCGCAGCTCGTCCACGAAGCTCCGGATGATGAAGAGCCCCATCCCGCGCTCCGGCATCTCGTCCGGGAGCTCGAGGTACTGGCCGGGGTCGAAGACCCGGCCCTCGTCCTCGAGCTCGATCGACAGCTCGCGTGTCTGGGCGTCGACCGACCGGTACCCGATGCGGATCTCGATGTCTCGCCGGGGCACGCCGTCATACCCGTGCAGGACGATGTTGTTGAAGGCCTCACTGAACGCGCTCACGACCTCGGTCGCGAACTGATCAGGGTCCTTCGCCTCCACGAACTTGCAAGCCCCGCCCACCACGCGGACTGCAATGTCGCGGTACTCGATCGAGCCCGGGACGAGCAGCGTGATCACACCCCGAGGCTACACGAGAGGTCCACCTTTCGCCTATAAAGGTGCCGTGCTGCCGACCGTTCGCATCGCGAAAAGGGCTGTCGACCTCCTCGGCGGCGCCGTGCTTGCAGCTGCAAGCGCGCCGCTCGCCCCGCTCATCGCCCTGGCCATCTACATCGACGACCCCGGCCCCATCCTCTACCGGCAGCGCCGAGCGGGAATGTTGCGCGGGTTCGAAGACAAAGAGGGCCTCTCGACGCCGGTCTTCGACGCGTTCGAGATGTTCAAGTTCCGAACCATGCGGGTGGACGCGGAGAAGTTCACGGGGGCCATCCTCGCGACCGAAAACGACCCGCGCATCACCCGGGTCGGCCGCATCCTCCGCAAGACGCGGCTCGACGAGCTCCCTCAGGTCGTCAACATCCTGAAGGGCGACATGAGCCTCGTCGGCCCGCGGCCGGAGCGACCGGAGCTCCTGATCAACCTCGCGCTCGCGATCCCCTTCTTCGAGGAGCGCATGCGCGACGTGAAGCCCGGCCTCACGGGCCTCGCCCAGGTCTCGCTCGGCTACACGGGCCGCGCCTTCGAGGGCAGCGACGCCGCCAAGTTCGAGGACAGCCTGCTCAATCCGTTCGACCTCCCCGAGACCGAGGGCTCGCAGGCCGACGACATGCGGATGAAGCTCCTCTTCGACCTGGCCTACGCCGCCGCCCTGGAGACGCTCTCCAGCTTCCTGGCCATGGAGGCCAAGATCATCCTGAAGACCCCCTGGGTCATGCTTCGGGGCGTCGGAAGGTAGCTCCCAGGGTAGAAATGCGAGTGCCGTGTGGTATGAAGCGCCGCGCCTCGTACCCATGCGTACCTTTTCGCTGTTCCCCCACCTTGCTAAATCCTCGATTTCTCGAGGGTTCGTTCTGGCCTCGTTGGCCTGCCTGACGGTGGGCTGCTCGCGCACCGGGTCCGTCGTCCTGGAGTCCGGTCGCCCGGTCCGCATCCCCCCGGTGGAGGAGCTGGTGGACGGGACGGTCGAGAAGCTGGACGTCGCCACGAACGGTGCCGGCATCGGGGTGAAGGTCGGCGGCAGCGACCACGTCTACGACCTGCCCACGTTCGACCCCGAGGGTCGGCTCGAGGGCGAGCTCCTCGACCACACGTACATCACGAAGCCCGTCGGTGGTGTCGTGATCATGAACGTCGCGCCCGCCTGGTGACGCAGGGGCGCCACACGCTCCCGCCACGTCGCGCCCGGCCACGGCGCACACCCCAAGTGCACACCGGTCGGCGTCGGATCGCGATGCTACGCCGACTGTCATGCTCAAGACGGCGCGGCGGGTCCTCTTGTTGGAGCTCAACGAGCTCACGTGGTCGATCCTCGATCGGCTCATCGCCGAAGGGCGGCTCCCCGCCTTCGCAAAGCTGAAGCGCGAAGGGACGTGGGCGTCGCCCGAGAGCGTCGACGCACCTCCCCACCTCGATCCTTGGATCACGTGGGTCACCGGTGCACGCCGGCGTCGATCGTTCCGTGCACGGCGCGACGGTGCTCGAGCAGGACGCGACGACCATCCGCGCGAAGCGCACGTGGGACTACGTCGTCGAGGCCGGCAAGACCGTGGGCGTGTTCGGCAGCATCGGCGCGTACCCGCCGAGGCCGGTCCCGGGCTTCATCGTGCCGGGCCCCTTCGCACCTGGCAGCGAGACGTACCCCGAGTACGTCATGCCGGTGCAGGCGCTGAACACGAAATACACGCAGGTGCACGCCGGGACCGAGGGGGAAGACGGCCTGGTCGCGATGGTGAAGACGGGGCTCGATCTGGTCGAGCTCGGCCTGCGGCCCGCGACGGTGGCGCGGGTCCTCGCGCAGCTCGCGCGGGAGCGCGTCGCTCCCCACGAGCGCTGGCGACGCGTCGTCTTGCAGCCCCTCATGAACCTCGACTTCTTCGAGAAGCTCTACACCCGCTATCGGCCGCACTACGCGACCTTCCACACGAACCACGCCGCCCACTTCATGCACCACTACTGGCGCGCGTGGGACGACTCACGGTTCTTGACGAAGAGCCCGCCCGACGAAAAGCGCCACTACGGCGAGGCCGTCCCCTACGGCTACGAGATCGGGGACGAGATCGTGGCCCGCGCGATGCGCTTCGTGGATGACGACACCGTCCTGGTCATCGCGACGAGCATGGGCCAGCAGCCGTACGTGGCCGACCTGTTTCCGGAGGGCCGCATCGTGGTCCGCTTCAAGGACATCCGGCGGACCCTGTCATTTCTGGGCATCGAGGGCGTGACCGAGATCGTTCCCACGATGGTCCCCCAGTACAACCTGCGGATCCCCGACGCGGCCCAGCGGCGCCGCGCCTTCCAGCGGCTCGACGGTGCCTACGTCACGGGCAACGTGCGGCCGAAGGCGTTCTTCGTCGAGGAGACGGGCGAGATCCTCACCGTGACGCCCGGCGGGCTCGACCGGCCGAACGCCGACCTCCGCTACTTCTTCCCGGATGCGCCGGAGGCGAAGCCGAGCGGCCATTTGCTCGAGGAGCACTTCGTCTGCGACACGCCGACGCCGAAGCAGGGCATGCACCACCCGACCGGCGTCCTCTGCCTGTGGGGCCCGGGGATCGCGAAGAGCCGCGAGATAACGCGTTCCACCAACCTCGACATCCTCCCGACGACGCTCCGGCTCCTCGGCGTCCCTGTGCCCGCCCACCTCCCGGGGCGTGTGCTCGAAGAGGCCTGGGCCGCGGGCTCCGAGCGACTGCGCCCGAAGCCCACGGAGCCGGTCGCGGCCTGAGGCTCAGACGGGCGAGAACCGAGCGGCGGCGTGGCCATCGAAGGGCTTGCCCCCCTTCGGGTACTCGGCGCCGCGCTTGGGGTCGTAGACCCAGTCACCTGTCTCCAACGCGACGACCCAGCGCTCGAGCGCTTCTTCGAAGCTGGCGCCGAGGAACGTGAAGTCGCACTCGGTCGTCATGGTGATGAGCTGGCCAACCGTGCCGTTCGGGCCCGGATCCAGATCGAGGTACGTGTTGTCCCCGTCCCAATATTGTGTTCCCGCGATCGGGATGAGCTTCTTTCGATAGGGGCCGGCCTTGACGCGGCCTCCCTCTTCGACGCGGTCGGGCGCGGGGTACTCGTCGGCGAGCCCCTGGAGGTCCTTCCAGTGGTCGAGCAAGTCCGCGATCGGCGCGAGCGGACAGCAGCCCGGCATCCAGGGCATGGCCGGATCGCCGCCTCCGGAGAACGCGGCCATCCCTTCGTGGAGGGCGAGCGACGCCCGGAAGCCCGGCGGAAACGTGAGGCCCATCCGCTCCTCCGCGGCCGCGATCGTCGCCTCGCTCGCGCCGTCGTTGAGCATCAGCGAGCGGCCTGCCGCCTTGGCGACCGCCTCGAGACGCGCCCACAACGAAGCGACGTGGCTAGTGAGCGCGGGGTCCGCCTTCGGCTTCGCGGGCGCAGCCTTCTTCGCGGGCGCAGCCTTCTTCGCAGGCGCGGCCTTCTTCGCAGGCGCGGCCTTCTTCGCGGGCGCAGCCTTCTTCGCGGGCGCCGCCTTCTTCGCAGGCGCGGCCTTCTTCGCAGGCGCGGCCTTCTTCGCGGGCGCGGCCTTCTTCGCAGGCGCCGCCTTCTTCGCAGGCGCCGCCTTCTTCGCGGGCGCCGCCTTCTTCTGTTTCGTGGTCGTCTTGGACTTCCCCATGGGCGAAACGCTAACAGTTCGCTGAAAAAGGGCGGGGCCGTTGTGCTGGATGAGGGAGGTGCTGCTCTTTCACCCCCCCGGCCCCCCTCGCGAGCGAGGGGGGGAGTCACTTGAGCTTGAGCCTCCCTCGGTTCCGTTGAAAGAGTCGTCTGGCTCCCCCCTCACCATGGGTGAGGGGGGTTGGGGGGGGTGAAAGAGCAGCAACAAACCCCACCCAGCAGCGTGACGTCGCCGAACCTCAGCAGACTGCTAGCGTCACCCTCGAAGGGCTATCCTCCGCACGACTCGACATGCTCACTCGATCCCGCCGGCCCCTCCGCAGGCAGCTGCCCTTGCTCGTCGCAGTCATCGGGCTCTCCGCGTGTAGCCTGCGACAACGCGCGTGCGCGGAGCGTCCTGACAAAACCGTCCTCGTCCCCCGCGCGAGCAGCTCCAGCGGCGGGCTGACCGACGTCCCCTACAAGAACCCCGTCACCTGCAGACACGAAGGCCAGGGCACCGACTACCCCGTCGGTCCGGGGCAGAAATACGAGTCGGTCGGGGACGTGCCCTGGGAGAAGCTCGCGGCCGGGGACACGGTGCGCATCCACCATCGCCCTGCGCCGTATCGCGAGAAGATCATGGTGAGCGGCGTCGGCCGCGCGGACGCGCCGATCCGCGTCTGCGGGGTCGCAGGCCCGAACGGGGAGCTCCCCATCATCGACGGGGAAGGCGCGACGACACGCCCGAGCATGGACTTCCCCTACGACGGCCACCAGGTGCGCGGCCTCGTCATCGTCGGAAAGAAACACTCGTCGCCTTATCGCGAGCAGCCCGAGCACATCGTCGTCGAGGGCCTCGAGATCCGGAACGCAGGTCCCCCGCACAGCTTCACGGATCGCGAAGGCAAGAAGACCCCCTGGGCGGAGAACGCTGCGGGCATCTTCGTCCAGCGCGCCTCGCACCTGACCATTCGCGCGTGCATCATCCACGACAACATGAACGGACTCTTCGTGGGGACCTCCGGCGCGGAGGAGCTCACGACAGACGTGACGATCGAGGGCAACTACGTCTACGCAAACGCGAGCACCGAGAACTACTACCAGCACAACGCGTACAACGAGTCGTCCGGCATCGTGTACCAGTTCAACCGCTTCGGGCCGCCGAAGAGCGGCCCACAAGGAGTCCTGGGCGCCAACATCAAGGAGCGGAGCGCCGGCGTCGTCATCCGATACAACTGGATCGAAGACGGCGCTCACCTCATCGACCTGGTGGACTCGCAAGAGGCGCGCGACCCCAACGTCGCGGACAAGGCGTTCCACGAGAGCTTCGTCTACGGCAACGTGCTCGTCCGCGGCGCCAAGGCATCGGGGTCGATGGTCCACTACGGGGGCGACAGCGGCGTCTTCGAGACCTACCGAAAAGGCACGCTCCGCTTCTTCCACAACACGGTCGTCGTGCTGAACGCCTCACACGCCGACTACGAGACGACGCAGCTCTTCGAGCTATCCACGAACGACGAGAACCTGGTCGCGACGAACAACGTCTTTTTCACCGAGGCGAAAGGCGTCTACAAGCGCGAGGTGACCCTGCTCGGCGCGCGTGACGGCGTGGTCCTCGGCGTCGCCGATCTGGCGGGCAACTGGTTCTCCGAAGGGATCACCGCGCAACAACAGCTCAAGGCCGAGCAGCGCGGTACGGTGAAGGGCTTCGACGGAGCGGCGTTCGGAGCCCAGCCCGGCTTCGTCGACCTCGCGCACCTCGACCTCGCGCCCGCGGCCTCGTCCCCGCTCACAAACGGCGCCGCGGCCCTCGAGCTCGCGCCGCCGCACGACCTGACGAAGCAATACGTGCTGCACGGCACGAGCGCGCCGCGAGGCGACACACCTCGCGCGGTGGGCGCGTTCGCCGCGAAGTGACCGTGTCACGAGACCTTTCGGGTCTCGTGCGGGCCGTGCTAGGGCTGCCGCGTTCATGGAAGCGACCGAGCCAAGCAAACGAGCGCCCGAGGCCTTCGCCCGCGCGAACCGCCTGCTCGAAGCGGCAGGCCGCGCGCTCGACCCGAACGGCCCCGGCGGGAAAGACGCCGAGCTCGCACAACGTCACCTGAGGAGCGCTCTCATCGAGGCGGCCGCCGGGCTCGCCGCCGCGCCGCCGGTCGACCTCGACGACGCGCTCGCCGTCTTCGAGAAGCGCGGCGCCCTCGAGAAGGCCGCCGGGTCCGCCGAGCGGTCTCGTGAGCTGACCGAGTCGCTGAAGAGCGAACGGCCGGCCGACCTCGAGCCCGCCGAGCTCTTCGTGGCGAAGCTGATCGAGAGCGCCGAAGGCAAGCGCAGCTTCCAGCAGGGGGAGCGCGTCCGCCGCGTGCTGCTCCTCGTCGTCTCGCTCGTCGCCATCACCTCGATCATCGTCTTCGAGGCGCTGCGGTATCCGCACTACTTCTACCGCTACAAGGTCTCCTCCACGAACGGCGACTTCCCGGCCGAGGGTCTCCTGGGCGAGACGCACGAGTTCGGACTCGTCTTCCACACACAGCAAGAGAAGGAGCCCTGGGTCGAGATCGATCTCAACGACACGCGCGCCATCTCCCGCGTGACCATCCGCCACCGGACGGACTGCTGCACCGACCGCGGCCTGCCGCTCATCGTCGAGACCGCCGGCGACGACAAGAAGTGGGAGGAGGTCGCTCGCCGCGACGAGTCCTTCGACAAATGGACGGCGAACTTCTCCACGCGCCCCGCGCGCTACGTTCGCCTTCGGTCGACCGCCGACACCGTCCTGCACTTCAGTGAAGTGGTCGTGAAATGAAGGGGCGCCTCGTCGCGCTCGCGAAGGCGTATTGGCCCTACCTCGCCTTCGTCGTCGTGTTCACGGCTTCGCGGATGATCTACCGCGGCGCCTACGGCGTGCGCTTCGACGGCTCCCCCCTCTTTTATTTCATCCAATACGTCGACCCCTGGTTCTTCGAGCACGACTTCCTGCGGACGGTCCTCTACCTGACCCAGCAGGCGCCGCTGCCGAACTTCATCATCGGGCTGGCGTGGCTCGGGCTCGGGCCGAGCTACTGGACGATCGCGCTCGACGCGATCTTCCTCTTCTCCGGGCTGACCATCGGCTTCTCGCTGCTCTCCTCGCTCGAGAGCCTCGGCGTCCGCCGCGTGGTCGCCTTCCCGCTCGTCTGTGCGTTCCTCGTCACGCCGATCGAGATCGTCTACGAGACCTGGCTCTTCTACCACGTCCCCGTCGCGGCGCTGATGACGTCGGCGCTCGCCGCCCTGCTCCGCTTCTACCGGACGGGCACGCTGCGCGCGGGGTTCACGTTCTTCGCGCTGCTCGCCCTCGTCGCGCTGGTCCGCAACGTCTACGGCGCGGTCTGGCTCGGCGCGATCGCCGCCGGCGTCTTCGTCGTCCCGCCGCTCGTGGCGCCACGCGGGCAGCGCGCGCGCCTCGTCGTCGTCAAGGCTGCGCTCATCCCCCTCGCTGTCCTCTTCGCCAACAACGCAAAGACCTCGCTCCTCGTCGGGCGCGGCTTCGGAGACGCAGCGATCTGGACGAACATCGTCTGGAAGATCTGGGACCAGATCCCCGAAGGGGAGCGCCGTCGGCTCGCCGCCGAAGGGAAGGTCTCGGACAGCGTCATCTACGAGCCCTTCCAGAGCATCGACCAGATGAAAGGGATGCGGCTCACGCCCGAGCCGACCGGCGTCCCCATCCTCGACATGACGCGGCTGCCCCACGGCCGCGAGAACATCCACGCGCTCGAGTATCTCCTGATCGCGGAGAAGTACTACAAGCCCGACGGCAAGCTCCTGCTCGAGCAGTACCCCATGGGCTACGTCGCGAGCGTCCGTTATGCCCTCTTCGATTGGTACCTCTCGTCGCCCTCCCGGGACATCGTGTTGCCGCGGCTCCGCAACGCGAAGAAGCTCGAGAAGCTCAACCGGCGGTTCAATCGCCTCCTCGGCAAGCAGCCGGCGGGCTATCTCACCGCCGCCAAGGTCGGCATCCCGCTCCTTCTTTGTTATGGCGTCTACCGCTTGCTCCGCCTGCGCGCGCGGCTGGCCTCGGAGCGCTCCACGGTCGCGGCCATCCTGTTCATGCTGCTCACGATCTCGTACGCCGCGGTCGGCACGACGCTCATCTCCTACGCGGACTTCAGTCGGTATCGATTCGACGTCGATCCGTTCTACTTCGTCCTCCTCGTCCTGGTCCTGGCGCAGATCGGCGCCCGAGCGCTCCGCGAGCTGCGCCGCGTCAGGGCGCTGAGGACGGAGCAGCATTCGGACGCGGCTGGAACCCCGGCCGGTTGACGCTCCCCGTTGCACCCGCTACCCAAGCGGGATGACGTCGCGCCTGGCGCTTCTTCTGCTCGCGCTCTCCGCGGGGTGTGCCGCGTCCGCAGGGTCCATCGCCGAGCTCCAGGACGAGATCGAGCGATGTGAGGTCGACCTCGATCTCCCGGAGGACATCACCGAGGAACAGGCCAAGTGTGCGCTCTCCTGCATCGAGGGGGATTGCTACAACCTGGAAGAGGCGGTCGAGTTCGCGGAGAGCTACCTGAGCGACTGCGTCAAAGCGGAGTGCGACTTCGACCTCTTCCCCGATAGGCCCGAGATCTCCTTCGGCGAAGACGAGGGCACGCTCTCCACCACGGCGGAGGAGCTCCTCGCCAAGCCCTCGGGGAACCCGAACCCGAAGACCCTCGTCGGCATCTACGAGGCGACAGGCTCCGGCTCCGAGACGCTGGATGTGTACTTCTTGTCGAACGACTACCGCGTCCGGAACGAGATCCGCGATGACGGGATCGCGATGGCGATCGAGTGCAACTTCCAGCTCGAGGTCGGAGCGACGGACTCCCGTACCTACGTGGCGTTCGCCTGGAGCCCGATCGAGGTCCTCGACTGGGGCATTCGCATCCTGGAGAACGCCACGGCCGACACGCCCTACACCGCTTACGGCTTCAACGCGCACTGCGCCGTCGAAATCGCGGCGGGCGAGTGGCCGTTCTGCACGAAAGAGAAAGGCGTGCCCGACGACGCAATGACGTGTGTCACCGTTCGCAACGGAGAGCTCACGATGGTCACGCGCCAGGACCAGTTCCAGCAGGGAACGTCGCAGGGCAAGAAGATCGCCGACTGAGACCGAGGGCCTCTCGGGCGCCGCCGGCGCGAGCCCCCTGTCAGTGCCCCTTCGCTCGAAGGAACAGCTTCAGGACCACCGGGAAGCCGACTGCAGCCATTCCGAGGAGGGCGTGCTCGAACAGCCCGACCTTGATGCCGAACGTCGTGTCGTGTCGCCGGATCACGCCGTAGAGAGCGCCCGAGAGCCCCAGGTAGATCCAGAGGACCTGGTGGTAGGTGAAGGAGAGGAAGAAGCTCCCGATGCTCACGCCGCAGAACGCGGCGAGCACCGCCATCGACCACACGCCGGCGACCTTCGCCTCGGGTGAGCGGTCGTAGCGCTTGAGCGCGAGGATGCAGATCTTGAACGAAACGTAGAGGAGGGCCAGAAAGAGGAAGAGCCCGAAGAGCCCCATCTCGGCCAGCGCCAACATGAAGGAGTTGTGCGCCGTGAGGTGGTGGTGGTTCTGGAACTGGTCGTATCCGACGCCGAGGATCGGATCGCCCTGGAACATCTGCATGCCGGCCGCGAGCACCTCGGTGCGCTCGTTCGCCGAGTCCTCCGCCTCCGAGCCGCTGCGGCCACCGAGCAAGAGGAGCGGGAGCGCGAGCACCGCGCCCGCCGCGGCACCCTTCACCCCGAAGCGTTTGATGAAGTAGGCGCCCACCACGGCCAAGAAGACCAGGATTCCGCCGCGTGACTGGGTGAAGACGATCATGATCGCCGTGGCCACGAAGCCGGCGATGAGCAAGGTCGTCCGCGACAAGCTCGACTGCCGCTCGTTGCGGGCGAAGAGCGCGGGCAAGACCGCGCCGCAGGTGAGCGCGACCTCGTTCGGGTCCTTCAGCACGCCGCGGTAGCGCACCCGGCCTCGGCCGACGCTCACCGTCCCGAAGAGACCCATTCGCTCACATTGGTACTGGGCGCCCGGCTCCGCGTCCCCCTCCGAGCACTCCTCCGCGGTGTTGCAGGGACGACCGTCGGGACGGAGCATCTCCATGGTCGCGCCTTCCTGCACGGCGCAGCCGAGCGGGGCGAAGCCCTGGTGCAGACAGACGCCGGTCACGAAGAGCGTGGCGGCCAGGAGCGCGCCCATGACGACCTCGAAAGACCGGAAGGTCTGGATCGCCATCGCCACGATGAAGAACAAGATGACGACGATGATCAGATTCGTCGCAGGCGCCACGAACCCGCCGCCTCCCGCTTTCGCCAGGAACGTCGTGAACGCCCACGGGACGAAGAGGGCGACGTAGGGCCAATGCGGAGGCGGGTCGAAGCGCGCGTGACCGAGCCTGAGATCGAGGATGAAGCCGAAGATGGCGAGGCCGAGGAAGCCGTAGAGCAGCGGCACCCCCTCGAGCCCCGGGATGAACTCCTGCGGCTTGATGTAGATGAGGAGGATCAGGGCGGCGATTCCGGGGGCCGAGAACATTCGCCGCTCCTCAGGGCTCGAACGCGCCGATGGCCGGCCTCGCGGCGGTCCCGCGCTTCTTTCCGGGCTCGGCCTTGCCGCGTGGAGGCTCCATCTCCGGCATGGCGATGGGGCTCGGGAACGCGAGCTTGCCCTCGCTCGCGGTGCTCGTGGTCCCGGCGCCGGCCAGGGGGCTGTTCCTCGGTGGGCGAAAGTCCTTCGCGGAGAAGGCGGCGAACACGTTCGAGCCGCCGAGCTTGGTGGCCCCGAGCGCAGCGAAGGTGCTCGAGCCCGCCGGGAACCAGTTGTTCTTTCCGGTGACGACGGGGCTGCCCGTCGTCCATTTGACCTCGTCGTCACGGAAGAGGCGCACGCCGCCGCTGCCGCCCGTCCGATAGAAGGCGTTGTTGAACAGCTCGACCGACTCCACGCTGCCGAAGAGTCGGATCGCGCCCGTCTCGCCGCCGACGATGATCGTGTTGTTCACGAAGCGGTATCGGCCGCCGGTCTCGCCCGTTCCGTCTCCGCCGATGCGGACAACCGGGCCGTCGCTCGACTTGAAGAGCACGTTGCCGACCACCTGGCCGTCTTCTCGAGCGAGCTTCGGATCCTGGCCGTCGGGGCCGACCATCTCCAGCTCGTGGTAGGTCGCGTTCTCGATCCAGTTGTAGAGGATCTCGTTGCGCTCGGCGCGTGTCTTCACGTTGTTCCCGCCGCTCCCGTCGTGGATGTACGACTGCACGAGGCGGAAGACCGAGCCGGGGTGGGCCTTCTCGTCGGTCGCGATGTAGATCGGGTGGTTGTAGGTGCCGCTCCCCGAGCGCGTCACCTCGCAGAGCTCGACGGTCAGCGAGCCCGAGTCGGTATCGGCGCCGAGGATGCCTTGCTGCGGGCAATCCCGGACGAGGCTCGACCGGAGCGTGATGTCGTGGGCGTGGTGGAAGAAACATCGCCGCGCCCCGCCGGTGATCTCGAGGTTCTCGAAGACGTAATGGTCGCCGGCCGCTTCGATCGTGTTCTGGCCGCCCGAGAGGATGGGGAGCTTCCCGTTCCTCGGAACACCGCGGATCGTGATCTTCGACTCGGCCGTACCGGGCCGCTCGAGCTTCGTCCCGCCCACGTAGGTGTAGCCGCCGATCACTTCGACGACGTCGCCGGGGCCCAGCAGCGAGGCGACCGACGCGAGCGTCGGGTACTTGGACCCGGGCTCGACACGGTAGGTCGCGTCGGCCGAGCTCGGAGGAGCGGCGCCACCGCCCGAAGCCGGCGCGCCGGCCGCGCTCGCCGCGGGAATGGCCTCACCGCCGGCCTCGGCCGTCGGCAACGAGGGGATCGCCGTGAGCGAGTCGGGATGGAAGGGCGTGGGGTCGCCGTCGCCGTATTGGTCGACCGGTCCGCACGCGGCGACAGCGAGCGCCGCGACGAAGACGACCGCGCGCGTCATGCGGAAGCCGCCTTCTCACGGAGGTACGCAAACGTCCGCGCGAGGCCCTCCTGGGTCGGCACGATGGGCGCGAACCCGAGCGACCGCAGCTTGGCGTTCGAGAAGCGATTGCCCTTCCACGACGTCCTCGTCTTGTAGGGAGTCAGGATCGCCGGGAGCTGGCCGCGGGAGTAGCGGTGGTACCAAGCCACGCCGGCCGAGAGGGCCATCGCCAGCGGGTACGGCATGCGGAGCACGCGCAGGTGCTCGACCTCTCGCTCGTAGCGGTGCAGGTAGTCGTCGCAGGTGACGAGCTCGTCGTCGAGCACGTTGTAGACGTCGCCGTCGAACCGCGCTCGCTCGGCGGCGACGCAGATCGCCTCGGCGCAGTTGTCCACGTAGGACAGAGGCAGGAGGTTCTTGCCGCCCAGGAAGAGGAACATTCCCGGGAGACGCAGCCCGACGCGCGCGCTCATCGCCCCGCCGCCCGGACCGTAGATGACCCCGGGCCGGAGGATCGTCACCGGCACGCCGTGTTTGACCCGATACTCCTCGAAGAGCTTCTCCTGCTTGAGCTTGGAGTGGGAGTAGTGATCGCGCCGCTCCGGGTGGGCCTCGAGCGGCGTCGACTCGTCCACCAGATGGCCGCGGGGTAGGTCGGCCACCCCGTACACGCCGAACGAGCTGATGAGGATGATCTTCGGCTTGGTGCCCTTGCGGACGACCGCCTCGAGGAGGTTCTTGGAGGCGACGACCGTGCCGAGGAACATCTCGGCGGCCTGCCCGGAGAGCGCCGCGGCGAGGTGGTAAATGACCGTTACGTCATCGAGAAGCTTGGCTGCCTCCTCCGGGGAGCCCAGGCCGCCGGAGACAACCTCCACGTCGGCGCCGGGATAGCGGGCGAGGACGGCGTCGAGCCGACGCCGCTCGCTTCCCGGACGAACGAGCAAGCGCAAACCGGGCGTCTTCCGCGCGAGGAGCCGCTCGACCAGCGCGACGCCGAGGAAGCCGTTGGACCCCGTGACGAGACGCTTGCTCACGACACGACTCCCTTCCGCGACACGTCGGCCCCCTCCACGAAGTGGAGGGGAGTCGGGGGGGAGGAAACCGCGGAGCGGATCTCCCCGTCGGCTGACGCGCGCTGACCGGCTCTTCGGTTGTGTTGGTCCACCTGCTCGAAGATCTCGTCCATCATCCAGGCGACGCGGAGGATGTCGCGAGGCGCGATGGGCAGCGGCGCGTCCGTCTCGATGCTCGCGTAGAAACGCGAGACGAGCTCGCCCAGCCCGGCGAAGAAGTGGAAACGCGAGCCCGCGAAGCGGCTCAGGTTCTTCGTGCCCTCGCGGAGGTACTGCGCGGCGCTCTCGAACGCGGGGACGAGGCGCCCCACGGCGCTCGGCAGCGTGGGCGCGCGGTCGAGCGCCACCGTGCGGTTGTTGAAGTCCGCGTGGGCGGTGTTCTTCGTCCCGTAGACGCGGGCGAAATGGCCAACCGGCCGCGCGCCGGCCGAAAACGTCAGGTAGGCGCTCGTCCGCGCGCCGCGGATGACGACGCGCAGCTCGTCCATCAGGTCGTCGCGCGCGTCGCCGTAGCGCTTCGTCCGGCGGACGGAGCCGAACGCGTGGATCTCGGGCCGGTCGTCGGGGATGAAGTCGATGAGCTTGGCGAGCGCGTGGTCGATCGTGTTGTGGAAGAGCTTGCCCGGGAGCGCGTGAACCCAGTGGTTCGGGTCGGCGAGGAGCGCCTTGCCGAACGCACCCTCCAGGTTGTAGCCGTAGAAGGTCTCCACGTGGACGGGCTCTCCGAGCTCCCCCCGGGCGAGGAGATCCCGCAGCTGATTCATCGGCGGCTCGAAATGGTAGGAGTAGCCGATCGTGAGCTTCTTGCCGGCGGCCGCCACGTACTCCACGAGCTCCTCGCTCTCCGCGTAGGTGAGCGTGAGGGGCTTCTCGACGAAGACGTGAGCGCCGGAGTCCACACATTGGCGGGCGAGGGCGAGGTGGGCGCCCGGCGGCGTCGTGACATGCACGACGTCCGGCCGCTCTTTCATGAGCATGACGCTCGCGTCAGTATACGTGGCGGGGACGCCGTAACGGACGGCGAGCTGCTCCGCCATCACGAGCTCCCTGTCACACGCCGCAACGACGCGAGCGCGAGGCGCGAGCTTCTGGATCTCTTCGACGTGCCCGTCCGCGATCTTGCCGCAACCGACGATGGCTACCTTGAGCGTCACCAGGTCACCTCCTGCCGGCCGCGGACGTAGCGGAGGAACCCCTCGACCGCGGCGGTGTTGAGAACGATGAACGTGCGCGCCAGGCGCCCCGGTGCGCCGGCCTTGGGCCCGAGGGCCGCGAGGACCACGAACCCGACCTCGCCCGCGAGGAGCGCGCGCATGGCTGTCCGCTCGACGACGGTCTTTCCGAAGAGCGCGCCGTGGAGCGTCCCGGCGCCGAGCGTGCCGAGCAGGACCGGCCCAGCGAGGCGCAGGAGCTTGTGGGAGAAGGTCTCGAGGAAGATGGGGTTCTTGGCTGGCGAGAGCAGCGCCGGCAGCTTCTCGAAGAGCTGGAAGTTGCCGGCCAGCGTACGGACCTTGCGTCCCTTCTCGCGGTCGTCCTCGAACGCGTCGTCGAGCGCGACGGCCGCCTCCTCCAGGAGGAGCTTCTTCCCGCGGAGCCGCAGCTGGAGCGGGATGAACATGTCGTCGAGGATGACGTCGTCGGGCACCTGCCCGAGATCGCCGGCTCGGATCGCGTAGAGCGGGCCCGTCACGCCGACCATCCCGCGGAAACGCGACTCCTGCTTCCGGATGAAGTTCTCGTATTTCCAGTAGAAGCCCGCGCCGGTTCCACCCACGAGCTCGAGGTTGCCCGAGACGCAGCCGACGGAGGGGTCCGCGAAGTGACCGACGAGATCCCGGATCGCGTTTGGGCTGAGCGGCTGGCGGATGTCCGTCAGGACGAGGATCTCCCCGGTCGCGCGTGGCCGGAGGACGTTGAGCGCGGTCGGCTTGCCCTTGCGGGCTTCGCCGCGGACGAGCGTGACACCGCGGTCCTCGAAGGCGCGGACCTCGTCGTCGCTGCCGTCCGTCGACGCGTCCGAGTACACGAGGATCTCGAGCTTGTCCTTCGGGTAGTCCTGCTGGACGAGGCTCTCGAGCTTGGCGCGAACGTAGCTCTTCGCGTTGTAACAAGGGATGAGGACGCTCACCCGCGGCTCGAACGAAGGATCCTTCGGGTGCTCCTTCCCGGAGACGCGCGCGAGCGCGGCGACGAGCGCCGGGTACCCCACGTACGTGTAGGCGAGGAGCGAGAGCGACGCGAGCGCGAGGCGCGACATCTTGGACTGGGAGTTACGGCGGGACCGCGAGGGCGGCAATAGCCTGGATCGCCTCGAGAAGCCGGGCCGAGGGCACGTGGCGAGATGGTAGCGGTCTGGCCGCAGCGCCCAGGGTGGTGGGACCGCTCGGCACACGGAGCGCTGTCCCGGCACTTGGAGTAGCTTCTCGGTCATGACGACCGCCCCGACCTTCGAAGACGTGCTGGCCGCGCGCGAGCGCCTGCGCGGACGCGTGATCGAGACGCCGGTCTTGCGATCGCCCGCGCTCGACTCGATCGCCGGGGCAGAGCTCTACCTGAAGTGCGAGAACCTCCAGCGGATCGGGGCGTTCAAGGCGCGCGGCGCGATGAACGCCGTGCTCTGCCTGCCCGAGGACCGGCGGCGGGCGGGCGTCGTCACCTTCAGCTCCGGAAACCACGGCCAGGCCGTCGCGCTCGCCGCGAGCGAGCTCGGGATCAAGGCCTGGGTCGCGATGCCGACGGACGCCCCCGGGGTGAAGGTCGACGCCGTTCGGAGCCTGGGCGCCGAGGTCGTGTTCGCGGGGACGACCTCGGCGGATCGCTACGCCGAAGCCGTCGCGATCTCCGAGCGGACCGGGGCGGTCGTCGTCCCGCCATTCGATGACAGAGACGTCATCGCAGGCCAGGCCACTGCGACGCTGGAGCTGCTCGAGCAGACGGGCGGGCTCGACGCCGTCGTGGTGCCCGTCGGCGGCGGCGGTCTCTTGGCCGGTGCGTGCCTGGTCGTTCGAACCAGGGGGGCCGGCGCGCGCGTCGTCGCGGTGGAGCCCAGCGCAGCCAACGCCCTCCAGGAGAGCCTGCGCCGAGGCGAGCGCGCGCGCGTCACGCCGGGCAAGACCATCGCCGACGGCCTCAAGCCGGTGGAGGTGGGCGGCCTGAACTTCGCGATCGCCCGCGAGGGCGTAGCCCACGCCCTCACGGTGGAAGACGACGAGATCGGCCGAGCCGCCGTTCGACTGCTCTTCTCGGCCAAGGTGCTGGCGGAGCCCTCGGGGGCCGCCGCCCTCGCGGCGGCTCTCGAACGCAAGATCCCCGGCGGGCCGAGGCGCGTGGGGGTGATCGTCTCGGGCGGGAACGTGGAGCCGAAGGTGCTCGTGGATCTGATCCAGAAGCACACTTGAGCCGGATCGCCCTCCCGATCAGGGCTTGAAAGCGAAGAACAGGTTCATCGCGAGCGTGTGGCCGAGGAGGTCGGGCTCGCCTCGCTCGACGTAGTGCGACAGGTAGCCCACCTCCGCGCGAGCGAAGTCCGTTGCGTGCCAGAAGGGGCCGGCGAAAAACCGGTTCTGATCGAACCCGCGCGCAGGTCCCCAGTCCGCATCGAGGAGGTTGAAGAAGATCTCGTCCCAGACCGCCAGCCCCAGCGGAACGTCGGCGGAGGGCTGCCACCCCACGCGCATGAACTGACGGTATCGCAGCGCGACGTCGTCACCTGCTTCACTGAAGCGCTGCTCGACTCGGAGCCTGGACTGGATCGACACGCCGGGGTCGAGCTTGTGCTGGAAGATGACCTGTTGCCACGCGCGGTGCTCGTGCACGACCGTGCCGGCGTCGTCGCGCGCGGTCGGGATCCACGCGTAGCCCACCCAGGCCGAGGCGAAGGGCGCGAGGTGCAACCCGACGCCGGGCCTGACGATGCCGACCGACGCGGCGTCGGAGCGGCGCGCGTGGAGATCGAGCCACACCGCGAGCCTGGGCGGCGGCAGCGGCACGTCCACGGTCAGGAACGTTGCCGACCAGAGCTGGAAGTCGTCTTCGGTCTCGGCCTGCGCTCGGGAGGACACGGCGAGCGCGGCGACCACGAGCGCTGGTGCGCTGAGCTTCGCGAGCATGACCGGGGCACGGTACCACCGACGAGCAGAACGCCGGCGCGTCGCGGGGCGCGCCCGTCGTCGCTTAGCAGGCATCTTGGGGGGGTGGCGTCGGTAGCTCCCCACCAGCCGCTCAACGGACAGGCCGTTCCCATCGCGCGCCGACCAAGGTCGTGCGTACGGGGCGGCATGGGCAGCGCGCGACTCCGCCTGCTCTCGCGGGTCGGCT
>JAEUKE010000215.1 GCA_016794345.1 Myxococcales bacterium | reverse complement strand
GTACCAAGTCGTCGCGCCGGTGATCACGTTGTCGACGATGTACGCATTCGTGAGGCCGGCGCCGTACGAGACGATTCCGTCCGCCGTCGTCTGGATCGTGCACTTCGAGATCATCACGTCGCGGGCGTCGTTCATCTTGATGCGCCCATTGATCGTCAAGCCGTCGACGTGCACGAAGGCGCGGCCGTCGAGCCTGACCTCGCCGTCCACGACGGCGCCTCCGGCGTTGGCAGCCCGGAGCACGATGGGCTGTCCGTCGGCGCCGTCGTTCGGGACCACGATGCTGCCGTAGGTCCCATCGGCGAGCAGGAGGATGTCGCCGGGCGCGGCGGAGCCGAGCGCTGCGGCCAGGCTCGACGGATCCACGTTCACGACGTTGGGTGACGCGGGATCGCCTGGGAGCGCGCGCGTCGAGGCCGAGAGCGAGACCATCGCGTCGCCGCCGTCCGGGTCGGCGAGCACGAGCTCCAGGTCGTACGCCGTGCCGGGCTCGAGCCCGAAGACGCTGCCAGCATGGCGGTTCTGCCAGGAAAACCCCTGGTTCGACCCGGCCGGCACGCGCACGAGCGGCATCGCGTCCCGGAAGTCCGCCTCGCCCTGCTTCCGGTACCGCACGGTGACGGTGCCGTCGGCGTCGTCATCTCCCGTGATCGGCCACTCGATCGAGAGGTTGTGGAACGTCGGGTAGGTGGCCGAAGGCTGGCCGGGCACGGTGGCGTCCTGGGCGAGGGCCGCCCGTGCGGGGAACAAGACCGAGGTGAAGGCAAAGAGCGCCGAGGCCGTGCGTCGCATCATGTGGCGCCCCGGAGCACGGAGTGTGCCCCTCCGATCTCGCGGGATTCGCGAGGGATCGGGGCCAGCGAGCCCCTGACGTCACCTGACCCGAGGCCCGAGGTCAGACCCCGGGCCGCCGGCGAAAGGGCTCTCGAGGGCGCGCCGGCTCGGGCATGATGACGGGAGCGTGCGCCGCGCAGCGATCCTCTCTCTCCCGCTCACCCTCCTCGCCGGGTGCTCGCAGCTCGGCTGGGACGAGCTCACCCGCGGTACGGGCGGCGCCGGCGGCTCGAGCGCGAGCACGAGCACCTCGACCGGAGGCACCACGACCGGCGGGATCTCCTGCGTCTCGGACGCGACGGCGACGGCGACGGCGCTCACGCTCGCCGACGGACAGCACTGCTACTTCCGCGTGCACGGCGGGCTGCAGTGGGGGCTCGCCGAGCTCGACTGCGCCGAGCGCTTCGGCGGCCATTTGCTCACCATCGAGGAGCTCGACGAGTTCTCGCTCCACGCGACGCTCTACCCGACCGACTGCGCGACGGTCACCTTCGCGTGCAGCGACGACCCCGATGAGCCGTCCGAGCCCCGCTGCGACGACCGGGCGTGGATCGGCGCGCGCTTCGAGGGCGGAGAGCCGGTCTGGACGAGCGGTGACCCGTGGACATGGCCCGAGACGGTCTTCGCCATGGGCGAGCCCAACCAGCGCATCGACCCCATCGCCCTCCGCACCGAGAGCCTGATCGACGAG
Source organism: Myxococcales bacterium (assembly GCA_016794345.1). Lineage (GTDB taxonomy): Bacteria > Myxococcota_A > Polyangia > Polyangiales > Polyangiaceae > Xiheicaenibacterium > Xiheicaenibacterium phototrophicum. The sequence goes on along the minus strand of JAEUKE010000215.1, from coordinate 9,893 downwards.
CGCCCCGCGGAGTGCCCGCACCCGTACATCTGCGAGGTCGACCCGTGAATGCGGCTCTGCAGACGGAAACGAACAGGCTACGGTTGGGAGGTGTTGAGTGTTGGAAGCTCCGCGATGACGGCGGCGGCATTCGCCTACGTCGAGCGGGTTGCGACCGGCGATTTCTCGGGAGCCGTCTCGCTGATCGATCGCCGAACGATGGAGTTCTACGAGCAGGTCCGCCGTGACGCGGTCTCCCTGACCGCGGCCGAGCTGAAGGCTCGGCCGCTGCAGGATCAGGTCATCATCATCCAGTTTCGGCAGGGCAAGGGCGCGGCATCCCTGCGCACGCGACCGATCGCGACACTGGTTGCCGCGAGCATCGAGCCGCTCGTCGATCCTCGGTACCTTCGGCTGAAGGAGATCCGCGTGGATGGCGACTTGGCCACCGTGCACGTGACCCTCGGCGAGCTCGGTGGTGCGCTGCCGATCGAGCTCCGTCGCGAACCAGAGGGGTGGCGACTGAGCTTGGTCTCCGCCACACGCCTCGCCGCCGACCGGCTCATCGACGGCGACGATGCGGAATCGGTCCGTGGGTTTCTCGCGAAGCACTACGGCGTAGACGAGGAGACGCTTTGCGCTCCCCCGCAATGAACGGCCTCGTGCTGCTCGCTCTTGCGGCGGCTGGCTGCGGCGCGGGTGAAGCACCGACCGCGGGCCCGCGTCCTGCCGAGTCGGTCGGGCGCTCGGACACGCCGCGTTTGCCTCCCGCGCCCACGAGCGTGCCTGCCCCGGTCGAGCGCTTGCGGATCCTCGAAATGAGGGCAAACGACGAGTTTGGGTTCGCACGCGAGGGCGGGCTGCTCGCGCTTTCGTTGCTTCAGGGCGCCGAGATCGAGCTGGTGCGACCTCTCGTGGTCCTCACCGTGCGCGGCGAAACTCTCGCGACCGGCGCGCTGGTGCAAAGTGGCGAAGCGTTCAAGCTCGTATTCGAGGACGAATCTGCCGATTGGCTCGCGGGAGACCTGGCCGCCGAGAGCGCGGGCCAACGCACCCTCTCCACCCGGTGGGCGACCTTCACCCTGGTCCCGTTGGTCCAAGCGGACCCGCGCGAGAAGCTGTGCGCGGGCGAAGAGCCGGGGCCGCCGGGGCCGATCAGGACGCTGGTCCGACGCGTCGCGTGCGAGCCTCACGAGACCGAGCTCGCGCCATCGGGCGGTGCGGTCTCGATCACGCCCTACAGCGAGGGGCGGTTGCCTTGACCGACCCTCGCCATTGACGATCGAGCGGCGGGTGCAGAGGGGGGGCTTGTTTGCCGCGGAAAGGGCTCTCACCCAAGGGAGCCCTTGGAGCGGCAAACTCGATCAGGGCAACCGAACACCGCTGTACCTCCGCCGGCGAGGTCAATCAGCGCCGCGCGCGAACGCGAGCACGTAGTCGTCCGGGTCGGCCACGTAGCTCACCTCGTCGCCCCAGTCGCGCTTTGCGGGCGGCGACAGCTCCCGTGCGCCCGCAGCCAACGCGCGGTCGTGCCAGGCCTTCACGTCGGGGACTCGAAGGTAGAGCTCGGCGCGCAGCTCGCGGGCGTCGTTCGCCGGAGGCTCGATCTTCAGGAGCCGCCCGATTCCGTGCGCGGGCATGAGACCCAGGACCGCGTGTCTCGACAGCTCGAGCTCGGTCATGCCGGGCACGTCCAGGCGCGGCACACGCTGGAGGACCGTTCGATAGAACTCTCGGCTCCTCGCCTGGTCGCGCACGTAGAGGATGAAGTGCGCCACCAAGGGGATCGAAAGCGGCTCGCTGCTCCTGTTCTGGTCCGGACCCATTCAAATGACCTCGCCCTACTCCGACTCCGCGAAGAGCGCGCTGCAACAGTCGAAGCTGGAGCTGCCGCGCGCGGTGAGGTTCTGGCATTGGCCGACGGTTGCTCCGTCGACCAGGCACACGCAGTCTCGCGGGAACTCCGGGCTGTCTTCGCCGCAGATCGACTCGTAGACCACGGCACCACAGCTGACCTCGCACACCATGGCCGGCTCGGGGCTGACGCCGATCCAGCATTCTCGGTTCTCGCACGGCCAGGCCGGGTAGACGCACGCAAGGAGGTCCTCTCCCTCCACCGAGCACCCCGGCTGATCGCAGCTCGGCGGCTCCGGCGGCGGCGAAGCCGAGCAGTGGAGCCAGGTCTCGAATGAGAGCACACACGGGCCGAGATAGGAGCCCAGCTCGAGGCAGGCTTCCAGACAGGTCTCGTCTGCCCCACAAGCAGTCCGGGCTTCGCACCACGCGGCGCAGGCCTCCTTCAAGGCGTCCGGTGTGCTGTCTCCCGTGCTGCTCGTCGCGGAGGGCGCGCCACCGCCGGCGGCTCCTGCTCCCACGCCATCGGAGTCCCGCTCGACTCGGACCTCTGCCCCACAGGCTGCAAGCGCCAGCAGCGCCCACAGAAAGCTGTGACTCATGGCCGGCGTTCTACCATTTGCGGAGCCAGTCCGCTCGAGACTTTGCAATTGGCGGTCTTCCCGTGGTGAACGAGCCGCTCGCGTACGTTGCGGCCGGAAGCCGAGCGCGCGGTGGTGCAGAGTGAAGCGCAGGGCAATTCATTGCGCGCCGCCCGTTGCGTGTTTGCATGGTTGACAGGGAGAAGGGGCGAAAGAAAGAGCGAAGCGCCACGCCCCAGCGCAAAGGCACGTCGAGTGCAACGGGCGGGCACGACTGCTGACCAACGAGGAGACACGAGCCATGAGAACGAGGATCTTGATTGCGACCGTCCTGTCGCTGAGCGCTGCGAGCTGCGAACAGCTCGACGAGACCGAGATCGACGATGCCCTGTTGGAGGAGACGCCGGAGCCCGAGGAGGCCGATGTCGAGGACTGCTTCCCCAAGCATCTTTGCAGCAAGCCGGACCTTGCGGTGGTCGGCGGCTGTCACCCGGATGCGAACAACGTCGGCTTCGAGTTCTATGTGAAGAACGTCGGCACCGCCGTCGCCACGGGCTACGTGGAGTCCGAGTACAGGTATGCGACCTACACGCCCCACGTCTTCGGCACAGCCGACCTGCAGCCTGGCGCGACCTTCCGGGTCCCCGTCTACCCGTATCGTGGCGGCACAGTCGGCGTGGGGCCGAACCCCATCACCATCAGCTACAAGCTCGACAAGCTCGGCGTGCTGGCCGAGGGCACCGCCGGGGAGAAGAACAACAGCGGCTCGCTGTACTGCGAGTAGCGCCTGAGTTTGGGCTTCTTCGGGCGACGCCGCCGAAGGCGGACTTCGGCGGCGCGCTCGTCGCGCCAGCGCCAGTCAATCATCATCGGCGCTGTTCGGAATCGGCGAAGAACGCTGAACAACAATCGAAATCGAAATGGCCGGTCCGGGTGAGCACCTGGCATTCACCCACGATCGCGCCATCGACCGAGCAGACGCAGTCTATTGGATAGTCGGATCCGAGCTCGCCGCAGATCGATTCGTAGGTGACCCCACCGCAATTGACGGAACACGACATGGGCGGCTCCGGGCCGATGCCTCTCCGGCACTCTCGGAGGGCGCACGGCCCGCTCGGATAGATGCAGGCGAGGAGCTCCTCGACCTCCGCCTCGCATCCCCGTAGTCTGCAGTCGGGCGGCGCCTTGACGAGCGAGGCGTGACAAGTAAGCAGGGCCAGGTACTCGACTTCGCACGGACCTGCGTACGAGGCATGTTCGAGGCACCGGTCGGGACACTTGCCAACTGGGCCGCAGGAGGAGGAAAAGGAGTTGCAGTAGGCTGTGCAGGCCCCCTTCACGGCTTCGCTGGGTCCGTTCGTTCCGGAGGTGCCCCGTGCCTCGCGTCTCCCCCCTTCGCCGGTCGTCCTCTCCAACAGGACCTCGCCCCCGCAGCCGGCCAGCGTCACCAGCATGCCCAGCAAGCATCCCAGCAAGCCTCTGCCCTGGGATCCCGCGGAAGCCATGACGGGCAGAGGATTTTCGTGCCCCGGCGGAACCGCATCTGGCGTCATGAGGTCGGTCGTAGGCAACGGGCATGCCTCGTCTCTCGAGGCTCGGTCGCTCGCTTTCGCTCGGGTCGAAGGCTCCGGGGTAGCAAGCGCGCAACTCGTTGCGCGCCGCTCGTTGCCTCTTTGCTCGATGCCGCGCGGAGCGGCCCGCAGCCTTCAGTGGGCATCTGTCGGGGACCAGCGGGCGGCACGCAGGCTGCCTGAGGCCGCGACATGCAACCGCTTCGCTCCCTGATCTCGCTCAGAGTCGGCGCCATGCTGGCCCTTTTCACCACCGTGCTCGGCTGCACCGAGCCCGCGCAGTCAACGGAAGAGCCGACGTGCGACGAGGTGCAACGCCATCTGCTCGACCTGCACGCGCAGGCGGCCGGAACGTCGCTGCCGGCGCACGTTCGCGCGGCTTACGCCGAGGCCCTCGCTGCCAACACGGCTGCGCTCGTCCCGCGCTGTGATGGCCTCACGCCGGCGCAGCGGCGCTGCGCGATGACGGCCCAGAGTGGGGTGGAGCTCGCCCGTTGCAACCTCACGATCGCGGGGGTGTCCGAGCAAGTGGCGCCGCGTACACCATTGGAGCAGGACGGGCCATCGGCGCAGCCTTGAGCGACGCGGCACGCGGTGTGCACGCGGCGCGCGCAATGTCGACCCGACGAAGGCTACCAACCATACTCGTCTCGCTCGTCGCCGCGACGTCGCTGCTCAGCCAGTCGCTTGCGCGTGCGTACACCTCCGACGTCTTCTCCTCGCCCTCGGCGGTTCCGACGCCCAGGCCAAAGGGAGAGCCCAAACAAGACGGCGCGGAGCGCGTGGACCCAACGGGTGCGGCGACGTGGTCCATTTCGATTCCGACCGCCCCGAATCGCAATGGCGCGGTGCCGCGCCTGGCGCTGAGCTACTCCTCGAAGAACCCGGTCCGCGGCTCGCTGGCGATGGGCTGGACGCTCGACGTGCCAAAGATCGAGGTGGACACCTCTGACGGGCGCCTCGCGGAGGTCCGCTACCGCGCTTCGGACGGCGGGCGGCTGGTCCGCGTGGAGGAGCCGGCGGAGGCAGGCTGGGAAGCGTATCGGGCAGAAGAGGACGCGACGTTCACGCGGTATGAGCGAAAGGCAGGAATGCCTGCGGAGACCTGGCGCGCGCGCCTGACCGACGGAACCGTGCACTACTTCGGCGAGAGCCCCACGTCGAAAGACAAGAGCCATTGGCGTGCGGAGCCCGGAGCCGTGGAGGGGCGATGGTTCCTGACCCGAACCGTCGACAAGTTCGGCAACGAGATCCAATACAACTACGTCGCGACCCAGGCGCTACCGCCGGAGGGTGGAGCGCAGACGTTCGACGCCGACATCACCTTGTCCTCGGTGGAATACGGCGCCAATGCCGTGGCGGGGCTCACTCACCACACGCGCATCCTGTTCGACTACGCCGCAGCTCCCGACCTCTGTGACGGCAGCGTGGTCCCGGTGGGCGCGCTCTTCGACTTCAGGACCGGGATCCCGACCTACCGAGGGGCCGCGAGGCTCGAGCGCGTGCGGATGGAGACCCGCGGCGGAGGAGGCATGGTCGAGCGGCGCAGACTGGACCTCGGCTACGACATGACCGAGCTCCAGTGTCGGACCGGCGTGGCCCACGCCCCGCTCCGCATCCTGACGAGCGTGCAGGAGACCGGCTTCGATGAGCAGGGCCAGGCGACGCAGCAGCCTCCGCAGACGTTCGACTACAACCGCCTGGAGCGGCAGTTCGACGCGACCTTGCCTCAGTTTGGCAGCATCGGACGCGGCAACCAGGGGCCGCTGCTGCCCACGACGGACACCATTCGTCGCCACACGGTGGACGTGATGACGCTCGACCTCGACGGCGACGGTCTGCTCGACAGGCTGAGCACCGCGGCGATGCAGGGCGACGGCCAGTGCCGTGCGTCGTGGGAACGGAATCTTGGTGCGGGGCTGCTCGCAGCCCCAGCGCCGATTGGGGTCGGCCAGTCGCAGGCTCTTCCCACGTTGCCCTGGGCGGGCGCGGCGCCGGGCGCGGGTGAGCTCTGCAGCCTGTCGCATCAGGTCAGCAACGTGACGAATCGCACGGTGTTCGAGCCATACGCGGGCTCGGTCTGCGACGGGCAAGCGGCGTTCGAGACCGACGCTGCCTCTCACCTCTCGTACGAGTACCGCGACTGGAACCATGACGGGCTCGTGGACCTCGTCACGGCAGTCGAGAGTCGCCTCGACATTTACCGGGCCGAGCACGACGCTGCGGTTGGGCCAGACCCGAGCTGCTTTCCGAACGCGCTCTGCACGGGCGTCGAGGTGCCCGGGGTCGGTTGCGTGATTCCAGGCGGCGGTTGTGTTCGCTTGGGCGAGCGCCAGTGTGGCCAATACGTCTCGCGTGTGTACCTGAACCAGGGCAATGGTCAGTTTGCAGAGCCGGTGGCGGTGCTCCACCCGCTCCCGCTGAACCCGGAGGAGGGCCGTGACACCTTCACGACGTCAGCCGACGTCGATGGCGACGGCCGAGACGACATGGTGGCAGGGCTCATCGACGGAGGAGCTCGCTACTATCGCGTGTACCGAGGTCAGGAAGGTGGCACGTTCTCGTCGCCACCCGTCATGATGCAGCTCCCCGAGATCCTCGGACGGGATCCGGACTACGCATCGGGGTTCAACGGCGTGGCCGCGCTCGAGCTCGCTCCGGTATCGTCACGTTCGATGTCTTACGCGTGGGCCAACTGCGTGCAATGTACGGGCAACCCCGATACGGACTACATCGAGGAGGTCTCCGGTGGGAGCTTCAGCTACACCGCCGGTCGTTTGATGGATGTCAATGGGGATGGGCTCCCGGACTACGTGCTCGCGCGCAACGCCGAGGCCGATGACCCTGCGGAGCGGACGGGCATCCGTGTTCTGTACAACACCGGTGCGGGATTCGAAAGCTATGGGAATCTCGCCGCAGACCAGCGGGGTAACCGCCTCTCGGTGGATCCGGAGGTGAAGGCTATTGACGCCCAGCGTCAGCGTCCGCGGTACACTGCGGAGGTGCTCGCCAATGGAATGTCAGTCGAGGTTTCGGACGGCTTCTCGCGCTCGGTGCTCCGGTCGGTCGATTTCGACGGCGACGGGCTGGTCGACCTGGTGAAGCTCCCGCCCCCGCGCTGGAGCTCGACGGGCAGCAATGGCGTCGACTGGGATTACTATGAGCCCTACCTCGAGGACGACGGCACGCCCGAGCTCTACGTGAACGTGGGGGACCGTTTGGTGGCGGTCGGGAGCAGCCCGGCGCTGGTCGCAGCGAAACACGGCCTCTCGAAGCTCACGCTCGCCGAGAACGACCTCTACCCGACGCCCTGGTCGACGAAGACGGACTTCCTGGACCTGGATGGCGACGGCCTTCCGGAGTCGGTTGCGGCCTCGAAACATGCTCCAAGGACGGACTCGGACACGCAGCCGATGCGTTCCTTGCGTGCGGTGCACAATGGGCGAGGGGGGCACACGGAGTTCCACTATTCGGTCGTGCGCGGCGCGGGGGTCCCGCACCCGGTCTGGGTTGTGGACGGCGTGACATCGTGGGCGGACATGGGAGCGGAGGGAGCCGAGGCGGCGATCGAGACAAGCTTCTCGTACGAGGAGCCGGTCTACGGGCCCGACCTCTACGGGGACTACGCCTTCCGGGGCTTCCGCAAGGTCGTGTCCTGGCTGCCCGGCGGCAGCCGCACCGAGACGAGCCGGAGCTATGAGCAACACTACGCCGGGCTCGTCACGCTCGAGCAGGTGTACGACCTTCAGGGCAACCTGCTGAAGCGAGACACGACGACCTACGAACGTCGCGAGCTGTTCGCAGCCGATTCTTTCCCCGGCAGCGTGGTGACGTTCCACCCGTCCGTGTCGGTCAAGAAGACCTGTGTGCCCGGGCAGGACGTGATGAGCTGTGGCGTCGGGGACGGCTCAATCGCGACGGAGGAGCGCTTCTACACGACGCTGCCGCTCGCGAGCAGCGGTCAACCAGGCGCGTTGCATACGCTCCAATGGACACGCCGAGGCGCGCAGATCGGCGCACACGCCGGCTCGAAGGTCTCCTGGAACACGCCCAACCTCCGCAATGAAGCGGGCATGTACCTGCAGTACTCGGATGGGGAGACCCAGATGGTGTACACACCCACACTCGGCCTTTCGGTCTCGGCTGCGACCTACCACTACTATGACGCAAGCAAACGTTGTGAGTACTGGACCACGCGTCAGATCGACGCAGCTCCGACGTACGCGGTGTCGACTCAGGTCTGCGACCTCACGACTGGCAACCGCGTCTTCGAGGCCGCACCGCAGCAGTTCGGGACGGGGCTCGGCACGACAACCGAATACGACGACGACGCTCGCTTCGTGAAGGAGACGCGCAACGCGCTGGGGCATCGCGTGCTCAAATCCTTCGACGCGGCGACCGGCACCCAGACGTCCGAACGCGGGCCGAACGCGAAACAAGCTGGCGGCAAGGAGGTCCTGGATGGCTGGGAGAAGCGGCTCGATGGCCAAGGCCGCGAGAGCGAGCACCATGTCTACCTGGATGACGCGATGCTCGGGTACCGGGCGGAGCTCGTGAGCCGCACGAGCTATGTCGACGTCCCGTCCCCACTTACCAAGGTGGTCACCGAGAAGAAGATCCTGGTCGGGGGCTCGACCTGGGCCAAGGCGGAGACGGAACGCGACGGCCTGGGCCGCGCAGTCATCGAGCGCACGTACGAAGGTGCAATCGTGAGAGCCGAGACCCGGCGCTTCCACGACGAAGCGAGCAACGTGGTCCGCCTCAAGGTGCCGCGGCCAGGCTCGTACAACCTGCAGCACGTGGAGTGGGGCTACGCCTACGATGAGCTCTCGCGGCCGGTGGCCGTGCGAGAGCCGGCGCGCCCCGGCTGCGCGGGGACATTCGAGGGCAACGCCTTCTGCGGCAAGGTCTGGGGCTACGAGGGGCGCGTCACGCTCGAACGAGACGTGGTCGGATCGGCCGGCGGACAGGTCGCACAGAAGCGGACGACCGTCGACCACTTCGGACGCCTGGTGAAGGTCGAGGAGGACATGGGCGGGGCGTGGGCCGACACGCTCTATGGCTACGATGGGCTCGACAACGTGCAGCACATCGAGAACGCTGACGGCGTCGTCACCGAAATGGCGCACGACATGCTCGGTCGGCGCACCAAGGTGACTCGCGGCAGCAACACCTGGTGGTTCGGTTACGACAAGAACGGGAACCTGACGAGCGTCACGTCGCCCGTCCCTGTGGGTGGAACGCTCGCGGACTACACGACGACGCTCGCGTACGACGCGCTCAATCGTGAGATCGAGCGGACGCCGGCGGTGCGAGACTGGTCGGCGACCGAGCTCGCGACGTTCGGCACCGGCAAGACCATTCGAACCTACGACGAGGGCATCAACGGCGTCGGACGCCTGACGACAGCCTTCCAGGAATGGGGCACGCCCGACCACCACCAGGTCCAGTACAGCTACGAGGCTCGAGGCCTGGTCGAGGAGGAGCGGCACTCCTTCTCGATCCTCGACGGCGCCTTCTCGGACGACCGCTCCCTCGTGCGCACCTACACGGCGCAGGGGCTCCCGTATTCCTTCACCGAGGCGGATGGCCTCACCCCCTCGAGCAGCACGACCCTCGTCACGACGTACGACGGTCGTGGCCTGCCGAGCGTCACCCACTGGCTGAACCACGGTTGGTCGCAGCAAGTGCGACGCCTCGCGGACGGCCGGGTCTTCCACCGGTATTGGTCCAACGCCACCACCCTCTTCGCCGAGAACAACCTCGGCTTCGACGACGCGGGACGCGTGAGCTTCAACGAGGTTCGCTCCACCCTGCCCGGCGAGGGGACCCCGACGCGGCGGGCCGTCCAGGCGTTCTCCTTCGATGGCGCCGGGGACGTACACCGGATCGACAGCTCGTTGTCGCC
>JAEUKE010000171.1 GCA_016794345.1 Myxococcales bacterium | reverse complement strand
TGAGGAGCGGCGCCGCGCTCCCGATGAAGACGTTGTTCTCCACCACGACGTCGTTCTCGCGCATGTTGATCTGCGAGTTGTGGTCCTGGTAGGCGCCGAGCCCGTTGTCGCGCCAATGCAGGCCGGCGTGGACGATCGCGTTGTGGTGGACATGGCTGCCGTCGCCCAGGTTCTGGATCTGCAGCGCCTCGTTGCCCGTCCGGACGAAGCGGTTGTTGTAGACCTGGAGGCCTGGCAAGAGGTTCGACGGCGGGCTCCCCGTCCAGCCCAGGTAGATCCCCTCACCCGCGACGTCGTGGACGTAGGTGTCGTGCAGCTTCACGTTCGCCATGGGCTTCGACGGGTCGCCGTTCGCCTCGTTGAGGAACCGAAAGCCCGCGAACCCGGAGCGTGTGACCTCCACGTATTCGATCTCGAAGTCCGTCGCGTCCCCGACGGCGACCCCCATGTGGAGGTACGCCCCGGTGAAGTCGAAGGCGTCGTCGCTCAAGAACCCATATTGGCCTCGAGAGCTCGCGTAAGCACCACAACGATGCCCCTGGAAGGCCTCGTCTCCCGTCTGCGCGTCCGGGTCATAGCGCCCCGTGAGGATCCAGTTCGAGCCACCCCCCATCGCCCAGATGAAGTTGCCCCCGAGGTTCGGCCCGACCTTCACCTGTCCGCCCTGGTTCGTGATGATGAGAGGGCGGTCTGCGCTGCGTTCGGGCAAGTTCCCGATGTTGAGGTTCGAGTAGGTGCCGGCCGGGATGTAGAGCCGATCGAGCGTCGACCAATCCACCTCGGGGAACGAAGCCTGGATGTCGGGGTAATAGAGGTCGCCATCCGGCAATGTGAAGGTGTTCTCGGGCGCCGGCCAATGGCCGAACGATTCGCAGGACGAGACACCACCGCCGCCTCCGTCGCCGCCGCCCTGGCCCGCGCCGCCTTGCGCGCCAGCGCCGACGCCACCTGCGCCCGATCCGGGCCCACCCGCGCCGCTCCCACCCCCTCCGCTGCTGCTCGCATCATCGCCACACGCAAGGAGCGCCGAGACCACGACGGGGAGACAACCAAGACGGAGCATCCGCATGTTTGCGAAGCTACGCGCCTCGCGTGGACCTGTCCACGCGAGCGCCCGACCGCGCGGACCGGACGGACCTCGTGGATCGCTCAGGGCGTCATCGCGTCGACCGCTTGCTCGAGGTCGGAGGCTCGCTGCTCCGGGCCCCCCACCCAGCGCAACGTTCGATCCGGCCCGGCAACGAAGCTGATGGGGAGATCGATGACGCGGAAGCGGCCGGAGAGCACGCGCCCGCGATCGTGGACGACCGGAAAGGTGAGCCCGTAAGTCGCGACGAGCTCGCGCACCACGCCCTCCTCCTCGTCCGTCGCCACGCCGATCACGAGCACGTCCGGCCGAGACGCAGCGAGCGCTTGCGCGGCGGGCAGCGTGCGCTTGCAGGGCTCGCAGTAGTGGGCGAAGAACTTCACCACGACGATTGCTTGCGCACCGGCGTGGCTGTCGACCTTTCGCCCGTCGATCGCGCGCCGCTCCACCTTGGGGAGCGGCTTGCCGACGAGAGGGCTCGGCGCCGACGACGGCAGGGGCGGGCGACCGCAGGCGGGCGTCCCGGCCAGCGCCCCCAGGAAGAACGCACCGAGCTCCCTCCGGCCGAGATCCATCTCGCGACCGTAGGCGCGCGCGCCGAGCGCTCCAACAGGTTCTTTCCTTCGCGCCGACCACCCCCTATTTTGGCGCCGATGCGACGCGGCACCCGATGGCTCCTGCGCACCTTCGCCCTCGTGCCCATCGCCGCGCTCGCGGGCTGCGCCAGCGCGCCGCTCGCGGACGCCGTGATCCCGAACGGCGGCCACGATCCGACGGAGCTCGCCAAGTGCAGCGTGGCCGCGAGCCAGGACCAGCCGCTCGTCACGGAGTGGCCCGCGCCGTACAAGGCGCGGCTCGAGGCGCTGCTGGCGCAGGGCGCCGTCGCGGTGGAGTACACGGGCTGCGAGCTCAAGATCGTCGATCGCTGCAAGCTCCCCGGCAGCTACGCATGGCACCGCACGACGCTCTCGACGGACGCCACGCAGATCCGTGACGAGGACGACCTCTACGCGAAGCTGCCCCTCGGCGCGCTCTCGCTCGCGGGTGAGCTCAAGACGCGGGGCAGCCTCGAGGTAGAGACGACCGTCGTCGGACAGCTGCAGCTGGTGGGCAAGGCGGCGGATGACGCCACGAGCGGCGCCGAGTGCGGGCGCGCGACTCACCTGGTCACGGCGCTGAGCGTCGGCGCCTTCAGGCTTGTCGCTGGCGGCGAGGTCTCTGCGGGAGCGAAGGTCGAGGCGGGCGCGGCCGGGGCTGGGCTGGGTACCAATCAAGCCAAGAGCACCCTGCGAGCCGCTGGCGACGCGGAGGCTTGCCGCGCCACCCGAGACGACGCGCCCAACGCCGACTGCCGGTCACCGATCCAGATCTTTCTCTCCCCCATTCGGCGCTCCGTCCCGCTGAACATCCTGTCGCCGCTGCCCAGTGAGTCGCCATAACATCGTCCTCAGTCTCCTGGGCCCCTCGCTCGCGGCGTGTGCGGGGAGCTTCCCCGAGCCTTTCACCGCGGTGGACCTCGCGAAGGATGATCGGCCCGCCGCGCTCGCCCACTACCTGAGCCAGGATGGAGCGACGGCCTCCGTCTGCAGTCGCACGAGCACGGGACCCCAGCTCGGGACCGTGAACGCGGAGACCTTCGCCGAGCTCACGAGCGCACTGCTCGCCGGCCGCATCCCGCCCAAGCTCTTCCAGCGTTGTGCCATGCTGATGCTCGACAGCGCCCCGGCGGAGGAGTCGTCGCTCCTCCTCGACGAGCTCGCCCACGCTTATCGTTCGCTCCTGCGGAGCGGCTCGATCGAGACGGAGACCGACCGCCTGGCGATGCTCGACGCGCTGCATGCGTCGATCCTGCTCCGCAAGCCCGGCAGCCTCCCGCACGCGGAGGCCATTTCCGAGGACCTCGCCGCGCTGCGCGAAGCGCTGGCCGAAGGCCGGTTGGGCCCCAAGGCGCAGCGCTATGGGCGCGAGCTGCTCGCCGGCATCGACCTCGAGCGCGGGCTCTGGCAGGGGAAGCCCGTGACGGAGGACACCCTCGACGCGCTGATGCGTGACAAGGACGAAGCGACCTTGCGCCGCATGATGCAGCGCCTGCCCGACATGGCCCTGAAGAAAGGAGCACGCCGCCGGCTGGCGCGGCTCCACATCGCCGCCTCGCCTTCGCCGTTCGTTCGGGCGAACGCAGCGGCCATCGAAGAGCGGCTCCTCGAGACAGGGCGAAACGCGATCGACGTCACCGAGACGCCCCCTCGAAAGGGCTGGCTGGACGACGAGAGATCACGCGTCAAGGGCGTGCTTGTGCGTCAGAACGTCTGGAAACAGACGGCGACGCTCCTCGCTTTCGACGGTGAGAAGCCCGGGACGTCGCTCCTCGCGTCAATCGACCTTCGCGGGTCGCTCTTCGTCCGTGTCGACGGGCTCGACGAGCCGATCACGCTCTGCGCTCCACCCGACGCCCTCGATCCCACGCCCTGCCTCGCTCCGACCGATCTCAAGTCGAAGGTCCCCATCGTCTACATCGACGACAACGGGCTCCTGCATTTCGTCGAGAAGGTGACCAGCCGCGACGCCATGCGCCTCGTCTACGAGACGCCCAACCTCCCCCTTCCGTTCGAGGTCGGTGGGAAAGAGATCGTCACGATCGAGTGGCCGCTCGTCTACGAGTCTCCTGGCAGCGTCGTCTTCACGGGCGGGACGGGCGCGCGCAGCCCCGATCTGCAGGTCGTGATCGAGCGCCGCCGCTCGCCGCGTCTGTTCTTCGAGGTGACGTCTTCCTCCGGCGTGTTCGTCGGCCTCGTCGAGCGCGCAGACCTCGATTCGTTCCTGATCGCCACCCGAGGCGCGCCCGGCTCGCCTGGCACGCCGGGCAGCCCGGGCACCACCGGCATCGCAGGCACGACCGGCATGCCTGCATCCTGCCCGGGCATGCGCGGTGGCAACGGCGGCAACGGCGGCCGGGGGGGCGACGGTGGCCGAGGTGGCAATGGTGGGCCTGGCGGCCCCGCGGGGGACGTCTCCGTCAAGATCAGCTGCATCACGGGGGACTGCGGCGATCTCGCCTCCCTCGCTGCCCGCTTCATCAAAAGCGAGGGCGGCCCCGGCGGCCCCGGCGGCCCTGGCGGAATGGGCGGCGCCGGCGGTCCCGGCGGAATGGGCGGGTCGGGCACTTCGTGCACCGACTTCACGACCCACCAGACCACCTACGTCGGCGGCGGCAGCCCGGGAATGGCGGGCAGCCAGGGCTCGACCGGTCCGGCCGGATCGCCTGGTCCCCAGGGAGCAGCCGGGAAGGTCACGATCCAAGTCGTCCGCTGACCGCAGCCGAAGGAGGCGGGGCGGTCCGTCGAATCGTTGCCCTTGCACCGAGAGCACGCGGTCCATCCGGCGGGTGATGCGTCGCCCCGAGCGGAGCGTGTACGCTCTCCTCGATGCGCTTGCTCATCGCCTGGTGCGCCCTCCTCTGCGGCTGCAGCGAAGTCCTCGTCGTCCCGAACGACGGAGACGGCGGCGGTGGCGCAACGTCCACCGACACGACCACGGTCGCCACGAACGTGACAAGCAGCGGCCAGGGCGGCTACGAGCCGCAGGGCGGCAGCGGGGGTGCCGGCGGCGGGCCCGCCCCGAAAGACCGCATGATCGTCGTGGACGCGGACATCCCCTCCCACGCCGATCCGGAGGAGGTCATCGTCCTCGTCAGCGCTCCTGACGGTACCGTCAGCGACTGGTGGACCGGGGCCGAGCTGCCGGTCGACGCGGGCGTGAACGACGGGGACCTCGTCACCTTCGCCTTCTGGTCGGGCTACTCACAAGCCACGTCTTACCGGATCACGCCAGCCGTCATGGAGGTGATGGCGGACGTGCCCATCCGCTCCTACTTTCTCCCCTGCCGACAGCAGGCGCCCATGAACGTCACCCTCGTCCTGCCTGAAGTGGCCGGAGCGAATCACTACGACGTCGAGTCGAGCTCCGGCGTCGCCGGTCTGTACGCGTCAGGCCCCGGAACGGCCGAGCGCGAGATCCGGGCCTGCGAGGGCATCGAGAGCTTCGACGTGGTGGCGCTCGCCTCCGACTCTGCAAACCTCGACGCGATCGCCTTCGCCCGGCTCGACGCGATTGCTTACGTACCTGGCTCCTCGATCGAGGTGCCGATCGTGTGGAGCGCGGAGCGGCAGAACCTCGATATCGTCGTCAGCGGCGCGCCCGGAGCGAGTCTCCGCGCAACCGGCTCCTGGCGCGACGGCTCACTGTCGCTCTCGGGCATGTACGCGTCGACCTCGATGACGGCGCAGATCGGCCCGGACGGCACCACAAGCCTGACCTACGGGCCGCTCGCGATCGGAGGGGGGACCTCATCGGTCTCGGTCTCGACGCCGCCGAGCTTCACCTGCGAGCTCGACAACGCGTGGCGGATGGCGCCCTTCGACGGGACGCCGTTCATGGTCGCCTTCGGCACGCTGGCAGGCTTCGCCCCGACCGCGGATGGCAACGTGGCCATCGGCGGCTCCGGCGAGGTCGGCGACGTGCTCCACCGCTGGGCGGACGACTACCTGACGGACGATTCGGCATACTGGCAGCTCCTCGAAGACCCGCTCACGCCCTACCCGCTCCCGACGCACCCCGATCTCCCCGCGGGTGCCCTCCCCGGTTTCAAGTGGCCGAGCGCAGCGGCCGAGATTCGGCACGTCCACCAGGACCTGGTCGGCATCGAGGGTTACGCGCAGTATGCGAGCGTCAACCCGGCCGGGCTAGACGGGCGAGCGCGCCACCGACTCCCCCAGAGCTGCTTCTGAAGCTCCGCCGGCAAGCTCGTGTGGGCATTGCGAAAGCCTCGGCCGGCGCCGAGACGAGAGCGCGGCTCGAGGTCAGTGCACGGACCGACCCGGATCGTCCGGCCCGAGTCACTCGACGGATGATCCTTCGCCAGGTTGGCGTAGCGAAGCTCCAGCCACACCTCCCGGCCCGTGCAGCCGGAGGCAACCACCGGCGCATCATGCAAATCGACGAGGTCGAACCGTTCGCAGGAGGATGGCATGGCGGCGCTCGGCCCCGCGAACGTACTTGCCCCGAGCACCCGTCGCCAAGCGGACCGACGCTCGCGGATGAGGTAAAGAGAGCTTCATGCCCAAGCCCGGCCTCCTTCCCCTCGCCGCCCTCGCCCTCGTCTCCGCCGCCGCGTGCACCGGAGCGAGCTCGCCCCCCTCGGATGGCTCGGGCTCGAGCAATTCGGTCCCAACCGACAAGCCGGTCGGGGCCGAGTGCGACAAGACCACGTGCGGCCCGGCGCCGGGGATGCCCGCTCAGCAATGCGCAGACGGAACCATGGGTGGCAACACCGGGCGGTGCATCATGAAGCCCACCGGACAGTGCGGGTGGGAAATTCTCGACTGCCCCGCGGGCACGGGCGCCGGCGCCTGCGTCCGCACCGGCTGCAGCGGAACGGTCTGTGCCGAGCCCGGAAACGACGTCATGACGACGTGCGAGTTTCGCCCCGAGCACGCCTGTTACGCGGATGCGAAGTGCGAGCGGCAGCAGAACGGAGCGTGTGGCTTCACGCAGACGCCCCAGCTCTCCGCTTGCCTCGCCAACCCGCCGAAGGCCCCCAGCAACTGAAATGACCGCGGGCCGCACGAGCACCGCGCTGGCGTCCCCTCAGCGAGCCTCGGTCGTGCTGGGGAGCGGGACACGCACCGCCCCCCAGCGCACGTCGATCGCCGCCGCACGCCGCTCGCCCATGGCCCCGTCCACAGGGGCCCGATTTCGCCGCGTGAGGTCGTCCCCCGCCGTCACGTTCGTAGCTCTCCTGGAACATCTTCAACAGCTCGATGCTCGCATGGTCGACGTGGGTAAGGCCGCCGACACGGAGGTGCACCACCCGTCCCGCAGGCAGGCGCTCGAGGCTCTCGGCAAGCACCGGCAGCTTCACGAACGTCGCGGCGCCAAACAGCGTCACGTCGATTCGCTCTTCGGTCTCGGCCACGTACGCGAAGGCGCCCCTGTCCGCCTCGGACATTGCGGCGATGCCTTGCACTCGTATGCGGGAGACGAGGTCCGATGTGTCCATGTTTGCGAAGGCGTTGCCTCAGTTGATGGGTCCGCAGCGCCAGCGTTTTAGCGACGGCCTCCGCGCGGCTCGCTCCGCTCACTCGCGCTACGTCGCCGCGACAATGCTATCTCGTTGGACGGCGTCATGGGAGCCGGCGCGCACGCCAATAGAACGGCCTGCGCCTTGTGTGGGCGACGGCGAGGACAACAACTCCGTCAGCCACGACGACGAAGAGCACGGCGAAGGGAAAGCGTGCGAGGAGGAAACGCCGTATCTGGCGACGCTTGCTTACGAGCGGCCAGGTCTGCGGCGCTTCTGCGATCGCCACGGTCGCCAGCGAAAGTTCCGCAAGCAGGGCCACGCCGAGGCCGGGCTGCTCCTGTTCGTACCAGACGGCAGCAGCGTCGAGCTCTGCACTGGCATCCGGGTGGAAGCGAACCTTCACGGTCGGAGCGCTTGAAGCTTCTTCGCGATCCGCTCACGGACGTCTTGCCAGTCCCGGAGCACGGTTTGGTCGGAGCTGACCTCGGCGGCTCGACGCTCGGCCTCGTCGAGCCACGCTTGCTCCGCATCGTCATCTCGAGCCGGATCCAAGCTTTCGATGAGATCACGCGCAAGACCAGCGCGTTCCTCGCGCGAGAGCCCGAGGACTTCTCGCCGGAGATCCTTCGCCGCAGTCATGGGCGAAGGTTAGCAGATCTCACTCGTTGAGCGAGACGGTGGCCGAGGGCCGTATTGACCAGAACGCGAAACAGATGCCGAGAGCCGTGCCGACGTAGGCGCCGATGTGCATCCCCCAGACAGCGAGGTAGCGGGAGCATGCGGCATCGGACATGGCTCCGGCGCTGCTTGTTCAACAAGCGCTTTAGCGACGGCCTCCGCGCGGCTCGCTCCGCTCACTCGCGCTACGTCGCCGTGAAAACGCTATCTCGTTTCAGGCTGCGGAAGTTAGATTCTCCCGGATGATCCGAGGATGTCGCGCTGCGATCCGGAGTAGAGCGATCGCGGGACCCTCAGGTCGGCGACGCCCCTGTTCCCAATTGCGGAGTGTGTGGACGGAGATCCCGACAGCCTGGGCGAACTGTGCCTGGGAGAGTCCGACGAAGCGGCGCAGTGCAGCAACGTCCTCACCGGTCTCGAAGATCCCGGCGACGAGGCGCTTGCGAACTCGGGCCGGGATGGCTCGCGCCAAGTCGCGATCTGTGAGTTCGAGGATGTCGCTCATGTTGATTCGTCCATGTAGGCAAGGAAGAGCTCACGCTCCACCTTGGTCGCCCAGCGTGCACTGATGATGCGGATAGTGTCTTCGTTCTGCTCGGTGTGGACGACCAAGACGAGCCCCCGTGAGATTGGACCAATCGCCAGGAAGCGGTCCTCGTCGACGGAATGTGCCTCGTCGAAGATCTCGAAATAGTCGACCCCAGAGCGAAAAAGCTCTGCTGCCTCGTTGAACGAGATGCCGTACTTCTCGATGTTGCTGTCGTTCTTGGCGGGGTCCCACGTGACCTCCACGCGCCAAGTGTACGTCAATGACGGACTAAGTCAACGGCTGACAGCGCTGGGCTAACGTATTCGCGTTGAGCGGCAGACGCCAGACCGAGCGGAGCGAGGGAGGGCGAACCGTCCGCTGCAACGCGCTGTTGAACGAAACCGCGCAAGCGCGGTAGCCCAGCCACGAGCGGAGCCAGCCTCACCGTAGCACGCGGGCCGCCTTCGCCCCGCCGTCGCCCGTCCCCCTCGCCCACCTGCGACCCTCGCTTCACGACGGGCGACACGTCGTCGCCCGCGCGCACGTGGAGGACGACGATGATCACGCTCGACAACTGGCG
>JAEUKE010000129.1 GCA_016794345.1 Myxococcales bacterium | reverse complement strand
GCGGCGATGACACTGGCGGCCGGCAGCGAAGGCGTTCGGGAACAAGGCGGCGTCTACGAGCTCGACCGCGCGATCGAGTCCCCGTTCATCAACCACGATCTCGCGCCGACGAAGCTCCGCGAGCGCAAATGGGCGACAAAGGACATCGCCGCGCTCTGGATCTCGATGTCGGCCTGCGTGCCGACTTACATGCTCGCCTCGTCGCTCATCACGGAGGGGATGAGCTGGTGGCAAGCGGTGGTGACGATCTTCCTGGGGAACACGATCGTGCTCTTGCCCATGGTCCTCAACGCGCACGCCGGGACGAAATACGGCATCCCGTTCCCCGTCTACTGCCGGCCCGCGTTCGGCATGCTCGGCGCAAACGTGCCGGCGATCCTGCGGGCCCTCGTTGCCTGCGGCTGGTTCGGCATCCAGGCGTGGATCGGCGGCTGGGCCATCTACAAGATCGGCGCGATCTATTTTTCGTCCTGGGAGGCGCTCGCGCCCATCCCGGTGCTCGACATCAACTTCGCCCAGCTCGCGTGTTTCCTCGCGTTCTGGGGCCTCAACATGTTCGTCATCTACAAGGGCATCGAGTCGATCCGGGTGCTCTTGAACATCAAGGCCCCGCTCTTGATCTTGCTGGGGCTGGCGCTGCTCGCGTGGGCCTACGACCGCGCGGGTGGGTTCGGGCCGATGCTCAGCAAGCCCTCGGCGTTCGCCGACGGGCAGCCGAAGGCCGGACAGTTCTGGACCTTCTTCTTCCCGGCGCTGACGGGCATGGTCGGGTTCTGGGCGACGCTCAGCCTGAACATCCCCGACTTCACGCGGTACGCGTACTCCCAGCGTGACCAGGTCGTGGGACAGGCGCTCGGCCTGCCGACGACGATGGGGCTCTACTCCTTCATCGGCGTCGCGGTCACCTCGGCCACCGTCGTCATCTACGGCGAGGCCATCTGGGACCCGGTCGTCCTCGTGACGAAGTTCCAGAGCCCCATCGTGCTCGTCGTCGCGCTCGTCTCGCTCGGCATCGCGACGCTCGCGACGAACATCGCCGCGAACGTCGTCAGCCCGGCGAACGATTTCGCGAACATCGCTCCGACGAAGATCTCCTTCCGGACGGGCGGCTACATCACCGGCGTGATCGGCATCCTGATCATGCCGTGGAAGCTCGTGAGCGATCCCACGGGCTACATCTTCACCTGGCTCGTCGGCTATTCGGCGCTGCTCGGATCGATCGGGGGCATCCTCATCGCTGACTACTTCGTCATCCGAAAGAAGACGCTCGACCTGCCCGCCCTCTACGCGAAGGACGGCCCGTACTGGTACGTGGGGGGCTGGAACACCAGGGCGTTCGTTGCATTAATGGCCGGCATCCTGCCGAACCTGCCGGGGTTCCTCGGGACCGTGAAATGGGCCGCGGTTTCGCCGATCTGGATGACGCTCTACAACTACGCCTGGTTCGTCTCGTTTGCGCTCGCGTTCGGCGTGTACCTGGCGCTCGCACCGAGGCGACCTCGCGAGTTGACGTGAGCGGACCGCTAGGGTCAAATCCACCCATGAAGCGCTCGATTCTTGGCTTTGTGGGGTTGGGTCTCGTCTTCGCCGCGTCGACCGGTTGCGACGCCGGCACCGGCGCCGAGGACGGCGGCGGCGGCGAGGGCGCCGGGAACTCGAGCGGCACCGGAAGCCCCAACGGCTCCACGGGCGACGGGTTCGCCACGGGCTCCACCGGGAGCGGCGTCGGCGGCGGCTGCGCCGGCATCGACAAGACGGCGGAGAAGGTGCCGCTCGACATCTACATCATGCTCGACCAGTCGGGCTCGATGAGCGATCCGCCGTCGATGGGCGGCGGCACCAAGTGGGACGCTGTGTCGTCCGCGCTGTCGACGTTCGTGAACCAGCCCGAGGCCGCGGGCATCGGGGTCGGCATCCAGTATTTCCCGCTCGACAGCGGCGCCAACTGCAACGTGCTCCAATGCAACGTGGACGGCGACTGCGGCGCGGGGTGCGGCCCCTGCGAGGGCTTCGGCGGCTTCGGCATCTGCTCCGGCTACGGCGCGAGCGACTCGTGTCTGGTGACGGACTACGCCACGCCGGACGTGGAGATCGCGACGCTGCCGGGCAACGCCAACGCGATCATCCAGTCCATCGGCAACCACGGCCCGACCGGCGGAACGCCGACGTCGGCCGCGCTCGAAGGCGCCATCAGCCACGCCCAGACCTGGGCGAACGCGAACCCCGGCCACGCCGTCATCGTCGTCCTCGCGACGGACGGCGATCCCACGAGCTGCAACAGCGATCTCGCGTACATCAACGGCGTCGCGGCGGCAGGGTTCGGCGGGACGCCCTCCATCCGCACCTTCGTCATCGGCGTCGGCGGCTCGGTCTCCGCGCTGAACGGCTTCGCGGCCGCGGGCGGCACCGGCTCGGCGTTCATGATCGACCAGGATCCGAACGTCCAGCAGGCGTTCCTCGACGCCCTCAACCAGATCCAAGGGATCGCCCTGCCGTGCTCGTACCTGATCCCCGCGCCCGACCAGGGCGAGATCAACTACCAACAGGTGAACGTGCAATACACGCCGGGCGGAGGCGGAACGCCCCAGACGCTGCCGAAGGTGTCGGGCCTCGCCGACTGTCCGCCCGGCGGCAACGCCTGGTATTACGACAACGAGGCGATGCCCACGCAGATCGTCCTCTGCCCGGACACCTGCACGAACCTGTCGCAGGACACGATGGGCCAGATCAAGATCGTCCTCGGCTGCGACACAGTCGTCCAGTGAGGCTCGGGCGGGAGGCTGCTCCTCCCGCTGCGGCCCCATCTGAGGCATAGTGTCGAGGGCTCGATCATGGCCGAGGACCCTCCCCGCCGGAACACGCTGCGCATGGGCGCCCTGCCCGAGCAGATGCCGGAGCCGCGTGCTCCGCACCCGGCCAGCATCACGCGCGCGGGTCCGCAGCGCTACGTCCTGATCGGCGAGGCGCCCACGCGCAAGAAACAGGTCCGCGCCGCGGAGCCCGAAGACGACGATCCGGCAGCGCTCTTCGACGAGCTGACCCCGCACCTCGGCTGGCTCCCCGAGGAGCGGCGTCCGGAGCTGCGGCGCCTCTTGCTCCGAGGAGAGCTCGAGCGCGCGCTCCAGCACTTCGAGGAAGAGCGCGAGCGGTTCCCTCGGAACGTGTCCGTCGAGCGCTGCCAGAAGATCGTGGAGCGCGTCCTCATGCGGCGCCTCACCCTGCGTCTCTTGCCGAGCGAGCACGTCCCGGTCATGACTGGCGAGCTGTCGAGCCACAAGCCGAAGGACCCGCGCGCGCTCGTGGCCGCTCGCATCGACGGGGAGTCGACCGTCGACGAGATCCTCCGTGAGCTGTCCTTCCCTCGGCTCAAGGGGCTAATCGCGTTCGAAGGCCTCCTCGCGCAAGGCCTGATCGCCTGGAAGACTCGGAGCGAGCGCGCCGAGGAGCCGGCCGTCTCCGAGCGGCCGACCCTCTCCGATCCGATCGAGTCCGCCGCGATCGCCGAGCTGACCCGTCCTCCACGCGCGGAGCCCGCGCCCGCGCCTGTTGCCGCCCCCGCGCCCGTGCCGGCAGCCGAACGCGCGCCGGTGGGCGTGTCGGAGCCCGAGCGCGAGGCCGAGCCCGTGCCCGAACCGGAGCCCGCGACCGCAGCCGCCCACGCGCCGGCGACCGACAAGCCCGCGGCCGTGTCCGTCCCGCCGCGCGCTTCGTTGCCCTCCTCCGCCGCCCCCCCCGACAACAGCCGACGGCTCGTCACCGCCTTGGTGGGGACCACGGGCGCAGCGGTCGGCATCGCCGTCGTCGCCATCATCTTTGCGATGCGTGGCCCCGCGCCGACCACCCCCGGCCCCGCGCCGACCCAGAGGGCTGCGCCGACGCCGGCGCAACCGCAGATCACCCCGAGCCCAGCGCCGACCGCCTCGACCGTGCCCCCGCCCGTGCCCGCCGCGTCCACCATCCAGCTCACGATGGAAGTCAGCCCCAACTACGCGCGCGTCTACCTCGACAAGGCGCGCCTCAAAGCCCCCTACGCCCAGTCGCTCCCGAAGGACGGCGCAGCACACGAGCTGAAGATCGAAGCGCCGGGCCACAAGACGAAGAAGGTACCGTTCCAGGCCACGTCGGATCTCTCGCTCGTGATCGCGCTCGAAGCGCTGCCCAAGAAGGCGAAGCCTGCCTCTTCCAACGAAGACATCTACTGAGTGGCCCCCGACTCCGTCATCGTCTGCAGGAACCTCACGAAGCGCTACGGCGACGTGGAGGCGGTTCGCGGGCTCGATCTCGACGTACACCGGGGCGAGTGCTTCGGTCTCCTGGGCCCGAATGGCGCCGGGAAGACGACCACGATCGAGATCCTGGAGGGTTTGCTCGCACCCACCAGCGGTGACGTGACGCTCTTCGGGTGCACCTGGGCCGGCGACGAAACGCGGCTCCGCGAGCGAATCGGCATCACGCTGCAGGAGACCAGGCTGACCGACAAGCTCACCGTCGAGGAGACGCTGCGCCTCTTCCGATCCTTCTATCCACGCGGGCCGACCACGCCCGAGCTCCTGAAGAAGGTGCAGCTCGAAGAGAAGCGCTCGGCGCGGTACGAGAGCCTCTCCGGCGGACAGAAGCAACGCGTGGCTGTGGCGTGTGCGCTCGCCGGCGCGCCCGATCTCCTGTTCCTCGACGAGCCGACGACCGGCCTCGACCCGCAGTCGCGCCGCAGCCTCTGGGACCTCGTGATCGACTTCAAGGCCGGCGGGGGCACGGTGCTCCTCACCACGCACTACATGGACGAGGCCGAGAAGCTCTGCGACCGGATCGGCGTGGTCGATCACGGCAAGCTCATCGCGCTCGATACACCGCGGGCGCTCATCCGCTCGCTCGGCGGCGAGGAGATCGTGGATTTCGCCGCGGACGGCCCCGTCGACATCGACGCGCTGATGGCCGTCGCCGGGGTCGTCGCCGCCCGGAGAGAAGCTGACGGTTTCGTCCTGACAACGAGCACCCTCCACGAGACGCTGCCCGCGCTCTTCGCCCACCTCGAGCGCACGGGCGCGTGCTTGCGCCGGCTCTCCACCCACCGCGCCACGCTGGAGGACGTGTTCGTGCACCTGACTGGGAAGAGCCTCCGTGAGTGACGACAAGCCCACGAGCGCCCTCGTCCAGCTCGTGCTGGCGCGCTGGCGCAGCTTCTACCGCGAGCCCGGCGTGCTCTTCTGGAGCTTCGGGTTTCCCATCGTCATCGCGATCGCGCTCGGGGTGGCGTTCCGCGATCGAGCTCCCGCGCCGGTGTCCGCGGCCGTAGTCGGAGGCTCGGAGGCGACGTTGAGCGCGCTGCGCGACAAGGCCGACGTATCGGTGCAAGATCTCGACGAAGCCACGGCCCGGCGCGGGCTGAGGACCGGGAAGATCGACATCGTCGTCCTCGATACCCAGCCGCCCACCTACGAGCTCGATCCGACGAGAATCGAGGCTCGCTACGCGCGCGCCGTCGTCGACGCGCACCTGCAGGATGCGGCCGGCCGGAAGGACGTCGTGCGCGCCGCCGACCGCCCCGTCACGGAGCCGGGCTCCCGCTACATCGACTTCCTCGTCCCCGGCCTCCTGGGCACGGGGCTCATGCAAGGCGGACTCTGGGGCGTCGGCTACGTCATCGTCGAGATGCGCACGCGCCGCCTGATGAAGCGCCTCCTCGCCACGCCGATGAAGAAGCGCGAGTTCTTGCTCGCGTTCGTCCTGGCGCGCGCGCTCTTCCTCCTGGTCGAGCTGCCGGTCCTCGTGGGGTTCGCGGCGCTCGTGTTCGGCGTGCCGGTGAACGGCTCGCTGATCCTGCTGGCGGTGGTCGCCGTGCTCGGATCGCTCACGTTCGCCGGCATCGGCCTGCTCGTCGCGTCGCGCGCCGAGAACGTCCAGACCGCGAGCGGCCTCATCAACGTGGCCGCGATGCCCATGCTCATCACCTCGGGGACGTTCTTCTCGTCGTCGAAGTTCCCCGAGAGCATCCAGCCGTTGATTCAGGCGCTGCCGCTGACGGCCCTGAACGACGCGCTGCGGGCGATCATGCTCGACGGCAAGGGGCTCCAGGGCGTCGCGCTCGATCTCGTGATCCTGCTCGCGTGGGGCGTGGGCGCCTTCCTGCTGGCGCTCCGGATCTTCCGCTGGCGCTGAGCGCGCGGCTCACATCTCGCAGGGGTCCATCGCTCCGGCGTGAAAGAGCCGACACTCGGCCCCGTCGGAGCCATTGGGCGCCATGCCGTCTCCCCCAAGGCCGAACGTGCCGCCCATTCCGATCATCGGGGTCTCGGGCTCCCCGGTCGATGTGGCGCTGCCCTGAAGGAAGATGAGCGCGGACAGACCGCCATTGCCGCCTGCACCGCCGCTCCCCGCACCGCCGGTGCCGCCGGCGCCGCCCGGGCAGCCGTCGAGATCGCTTGGCATCATCGGCATGAAAATGCTGCCCGCGCCACCCTGCTGCCCATTGGCGCCCGCGACCCCATTGCCACCGGTGCCGCCGCTCCCGGTGGCGAGCTTCACTCCGCTGCCGAGCGTGAGGACGCCGTCGAGCACCGCAATCGCGAGGCTCGCTCCGCCTGATTGACCCCCGCCGCCGCCAGCGCCGCCGCAGCCCCCTGCTCCGCCCCCGCCGCCTCCACACCTGACCGGGCCGCCGCGACCACCGCCGCCACCGCCGCCGGGCGCCCCCGCAATGCCATCGGGCGCCACGCTCACGGTGAACCCGCTGCTCGATAGGGTGCCGAGATCGAATTCATCGAGGGCGCTCATGGAAACGGCCGGGCCGGGAGAGTCCCCAGGTTGGCCCTGTCCTCCCGCGTTGCAGTCCATGACCGAGAGCCCGCCGTCTCCTCCGATTGCCGGGGGGCTGCCGGGAGCGCCGGCCAGGCCGATCGGATTGGAGACAGCGCCGCCGTTACCGCCGCTCGTCGGCGTTCCCTCGCACATGTTGGTACCTGGGTTCGCGCCCTGCATGTTCGGGCAGTTCTGAAGGGCCCCCGATTGCGCTGGCGTCGAGAAGGTCATCGGCGGCTCACCTTCGGCGCCTTCTGATCCATCGGAAGCCGACACCGAGACCCGGTCGACGGTCACGCTCGCCAGATGAACCAAGAGACCGATGCTGGACTGGCCCTCGCCCTGGCCAGGGGCGGCGTCGATGTCGATGTCGGCGAGGAAAGACTGGCCATCGTCTCGTACGGCCAGCGCGGGAGCGTTCGCCATCCCGACGATCTTGGGGCGATTCGCCGGATCGTACGTCCACGTCCCGCAATCGAGACCTCCGAAAAGAGACGTGCCGCCCTTCATCTCGAACGAGCCCGCGAGCTCGGGTGCTCCGCAGACGTAGATGACGCTCGGCTTGTCCGGCGTCTCTGCGAGGGCGATCGCGTCGTCGAGCCGCTTGAGCGGGTCGGCCTGCGTCCCCGTCCCGTTCGCGTCCGCGTCGACGAACACACCGCACGTGGCGGGCACCGCAGCGCCCGCGGGGAGCATCGAAGGAATGCACCCCGGATCGATGGTGCCGCCCTCGCCGGTCGAGGTCGAGGTCGACCCGCCCGCGCCGCCGCCGCCCTGCCCGCCCTGGGCGCTCGTGCATTCGACGATGTCGCAGAACTCCGCGTTGCAGGCGCCCACGAGCAGGGCGCCGAGCGGGACGAGGAGCGTCGCCGCGAGAGCCAATCGAGGCATGGTTCGAGCTTTCATGGGCACCGATTCAGAAGGAATGAACGAGGACGGCGCCGGCCGCGTCGAGGCCGGCGAGAGGATAGATGCGGGTCGAGGCCCCACCGGATTTGGCCGGCTCGGCCTCGGTGCCGCTCGTCGCGTAAAGAACCGAATACGTCACCAGACCGACCGCGCCGATCCCGCCAGCCACGAAGCCGGAGACGG
The DNA here is from genome assembly GCA_016794345.1 of Myxococcales bacterium. Classification (GTDB taxonomy): domain Bacteria; phylum Myxococcota_A; class Polyangia; order Polyangiales; family Polyangiaceae; genus Xiheicaenibacterium; species Xiheicaenibacterium phototrophicum. The sequence goes on along the minus strand of JAEUKE010000129.1, from coordinate 83,596 downwards.
CCAGGCTGCGCCCGAGGTTGTAATCGTCGACGCTGCTCTGCAGGCTCGCCCCGCACGACGCGTTCCGACAGCCGCTGTCCTCGATCTCGCCCTTGGCGGACTCGCTCATGACGAAGGTGCCGATGCCCAGGCCCAGACCTGCCGCGGTCAGCGCACCGAACGCGATCATCGGCCAGACCGGCAGCTTCTCGGCCACGCCGACAGGCTCCGGCACGTTCATGGGCTTGACCTTGAGCGAGAGCTCGATTGTCGTCGCGTCACCACCGAGCAGGCGAAACGACAGCTCGGCTGGCTCGTAGCCGTCGAGGACCGCCTTGAACTGGTGAGGCCCGGGGTCGACGAAGACCGCCGCGGGCAGGGGTGCCTTACCGAGATCGCGCTCGTCCACCGAGAGCCGCGCTTCAGCGACGTTCACCTGGAGCGTGACCGCCGCCACCTTCTGTTTGACCAGCGCGAGCTTCTCCGCGAGGCGCTCGCGCGCGTCCGCGCTGGCGCCGACGGGGAAATGGTCGACCGCGTAGGTGAGCGCCTCGGCGGCCTGGACATTCTTGCCGAGCTGCAGCGAGACGATCCCGAGGTTCGCGGCGATATCGACGCCTTTCTTGAGCTTCCACGCCTCGACGAAGAGCTTCTCGGCCTCCTCGAGCTTCTGCGCCTCGAAGGCTGCGACGCCTTGTTTGTAGAGCTCGTCTGCGCGGTCGCTCTCGGTCACGGGCTGGGCGAGCGCGGTCTGCGCTGGCCAGGTGACCGACGCGGCGACGAGCGAAGCCGCGAGCAAGAGGCCGAGCGGGCTCGTGCCCCTGACGGGGAGGTTTCCAGGAGAGCGTCGGAGGTTCATGTCAGCGAAGGACCTTCAGGTAGACGACGAGGGCGACGAGCACGAAGGCGAGCAGGCCGAAGACCGCGAGCGCGTAGTTGAAGAGCTGGCTCTGCTGCGGCTGCGGAGCCGGGAGCGGCGCCGGTTGCCCAGGTGGAGGCCGATGGGCGACCGACCAATCGGGCTCGAGCAGCTCGTTTGGCCGCTTCGCGACGCGCTCGGTCGGCGCGCGCCTCGGATCGGCTCGCGACAGATCCACCTTGCCGCCGACCGGGGCTGGCCTCTTGCCCACCGGGACCTCGGCCTCGAGCGCCTCGATGCGCGCGCTCATCGGCATGGTGCCGCCACGCGGATTGGGCGTCTCGGGCTCGCGGAGCTGGCCGAGCGCGCTCTTCAGCCCTTGGTTCTGCGCAGACTCGGCCAAAAAAGCGCCCTTCTTCTGTGCCGCTGCAGCAGGATCGAGGATGCTCGGGTCGACGCCGGGAGGAATGAGCTGCTCGAGCGGCCCCGAGTCGTCCTTGATCGTGTCGCGAAACGCCGGCTCCTCGATGGGCGGCAGCCCCATGAGATCGGTGTTGCGCCTTCCTTTGGCGGGGTCGGGCGGACGGCCGAGAAAGAGCGGGTCGGTCTTCTTCGATACCATTCGTCACACCTCCCACGCACGAGGCGTGCTCTTGATCTCCGCGGGCAGGGTCGGGGCCCGGCTCGGGACCACTCGGAAGGGAAGCAGCCCGAGGTAGCCCGCCGAGCGCGCGAGCATGGCTCCCCCGGCGAGCGCGCCGAGCACGACGACCACCAGCAGGATGACCACCCCCCCGCTGCTCTTCGCAGGAGGACGAGACGCCGGCGGCGCTCGCAGGGTGGGCGGCGCGAGCACGGGCGACTGACCCATCGGCGGCGTCGGGTGCAGGTAGGCAGGCGAGGTCCGCTGCGTCGCCGGCGGCGCGATCGGAGCGACGGGAGCAGCCGCCCAATCCGACCCTTGCACGGGCAGCGCCTGCGCGGGCGGTGCCTGCGAGAAGGGGCGCGCCGAGGGCGGCTCGATCCGGACCGTGTGTTGGTTCGGGAACGAGAGCCGTTGCGGGTCCAGGTACCGCAACTCGAAGAGAACTCGACCGAAGCGCACGCGATCGCCGTGTTTCACCACGGCATAGGCCGTGGGCACCTCGTTGACGCGGGTGCCGTTCAGGCTCTGCTCGTCGAAGACCTCGATGACCCCCGTCGGATGGACGACCACTCGACCATGCCGGGACGACAGGCTCGCGTCGTTCACGTAGACGTCGACCACGGGCTCGCGGCCCACCACGAAGGTACCTCGCGGCAAGGGATAAGGCTGGCCGGGCGTCGGCCCTTCGATCATGACGAGCTCGGCCACGAGCTCAGGCCGAGCGGGCGCGTCGGCCATTCGCTGCGTGCCCCGCCCTCCGGAAGGAGGCGTCGCCTCGAGGGTCTTCTCGGCCACGGGCTTCCTCGCCGTTCTCGCCTCCTCCGTGGCGCTCAGCACGGTGGGGGTCGGCAACACCCGCTCGCGCTCGCCGGACGGATGGGTGCTGCTCGAGGGCCTGGTGGGAGCGAAGGAGGAGAGCACCTGCTCGATCGTGTCGGCGTCGTCGGCACGTGGCATGGACATCTGCTCGGTCCCGCCTTTGGCGCGCGCGACGAGGTAGCGCCGGAGCACCTCGCGCATCGCGTTCGCAAACGCCGCCATGCTCTGGAACCGCTCCTCCGGCTTCTTCGCCATCGCCTGCGCGAGGACGGCCCACAGATCTTGCGGGCAGCCGGGCAAGACGTCGCTCAGCGGCTCGATGTCGGCGTTGAGGTGCCACATCTGGTAGTCGAAATGCGTGGGCTTCGTCGGGTGGTGCGCGCCGAAGGCGTGACGGCCCGCGAGGATCTCGTAGCCGATGTGGCCCAGCGAATAGATGTCCGAAGCGGCCGAGAGCGGCAGGCATTTGATGTGCTCCGGGCTCATGTACTTGCCCGTGCCGATCGTCCTGTTCTCCGCGGTCGCGGGTTGGCCGTACTTCGTGATCTTCGCGGCCCCGAGATCGAGCAGCTTGATCGTGCGCGACTTGTCTTCGTGCCGCACGACGAAGATGTTCTCGGGCTTGAGATCGCGGTGGATGATCCCCAAGGCATGCATCGCGTCGGCCGTGTCTGCGGCCTCGATCAGGATCGGGAGGGCCTGGGGGATCGAGAGCTGCCCCAGGTGCTGGTAGAGCTCTGCGAGCGTCCCTCCCCAGAGGACCTCCATCACGATGTACGGCCCGATCTCGGGGTCGTCGCCTGCGTGGTGGACCTTCACGAAGTTCGGATGGTTGAGCTCCCAGAGCGCCCGGCTCTCGGCTCGGAACCGCGCGACGATGTCGTCACGGATGCGGTAGGTGGGGCGCAGCACCTTGAGCGCGAACTTGGCGTGCAGGGTCAGGTGCTGGACGAGGTAGACCTCGCCCATCCCGCCCTCACCGAGGAGCTCGTCGACCCGGTACTGTCCCGCGTAGACCTTGCCCTTCTGGCAGACCGTCCCCTTCCACGGCGGGGGCTCCCCGCCGCCGGCATGCGGCAGGGCGCCGCCCGGACCGGAGTGTCTGCTCGAGTTGCTCATAGGACCGCTGTGTCCGGGCTCATCTTACGGAAAGCGCGGCCCCCGGCCAAACGCCGCCGGTGCCGAGGCGGTGGCGAAATCCGTTCACGCGATGATCCCGAGGAGCTTCGCGCACAAGTAGGCGATGACGAGGACTGCCAGGGCCGCGACGACGAGGGCCGCGATCTCGATCGGCCGCGCGGAGCGTGCAGCGGGGCGGGAGAGGTGCGTGGCGTCGCTTTGCGCCATCGGGCGCGACGCGAGCACGGGAGGAGCAGCGAGCACGGGAGGAGCAGCGAGCAACGGCTGCGGACCACCCGTCGTGGGCTGAGGCGTGAGCGCTGCCGGCTGCATCACGACCTCCGTTCCACGCGGCGGGGACTGCATCATCATCTCGGTCCCGCGCGGCGGAGACTGCAGCGCGACGTTCAGCATCTCCGTCCCGCGCGGCGGAGACTGCATCATCATCTCGGTGCCGCGCGGCGCGGGAGGCGCTTGCATCATCATCTCGGTGCCCCGCGCCGCGACGCCGTTCGGAGGTGAAGGCTGCACGACGGGGCCTGGATTCGCGAGGACGCTTCTGCCCGGCAGCGGGTTTGTCGGGAGGCTCTCGGGTGAGCGCTCGGGGGCGGGGCCTTGCGCCTGCGGTGTGGACGCCGGTGCGGAGAGGAACGGCGCGAGCGCGTCGATCATCTCCTTGGCCGACGCGAAGCGGTTCTCGGGGCGCTTCTCGAGCGCCCGCAGAACGACGGCCTCGAGCCCGGGAGGAAGGTCGACGAAGCGCGAAGGGGGCGTCGGGATCTCGCTCGCGTGGGCCGAGGCGTATTCGATCAGATCCTTGCAGAGGAACGGCGGTCTGCCGGCGAGCAGCCGGTAGAGCACGACACCGGCGCCGTAGATGTCCGCGCGGTGGTCGACCTTCTGGTTGAGCACCTGCTCCGGCGCCATGAAGCTCGGCGTGCCGACCATGACGCCCTCCGCGGTGGGGGTCTCGAGAGGGGCGATGTTCGGGCTCTGCCCGTCACGATCGAGCGCGAGCTTCGCGATCCCGAAGTCGAGCACAACCACGCGAGGCTGCGTGATCTCGTCGCCGTCGGTGAGGAAGAGGTTGTCCAGCTTCACGTCGCGGTGCACGACGCCGACGCGATGGGCGGCGTAGAGGCCCGCGAGCGCTTGCGACACGAAGAGCACCGCGTCGCGCACCGGCAGTGCGCCGCTCGCGCCGACCACCTCCTTGAGGGTCCTGCCCTGCAATCGCTCGGTCACGAGGAAATGTCGGCCGCGAGGGGACCGGGCGTAGTCGACCACCTGCACGACGTTGGGGTGGGACAGCTGGGCCATCGACTGCGCCTCGAGCCGCAGCCGGTCCTCGAGATCGGGCCGGTTCGGGTCGCGCAGAAGCTTCATCACCAGCCGGCGCCGAAGCGTCCGGTGCTCGACCTCGTACACCGCGCCTTGGGCGCCGCTCCCCAGGTGTTTCAGCGGCGCGTACGGCGTGTCCCGGAGCTCGTCGGCCAGGACGGCGAGGAACGCTGCTTGGGCATCGGTTTCCATCGAGGAGTAGGTCGCAGCGAGCTCGGTTCCGAGGACAGGAAAAGTGCGCTGGGGCGGTCCGAGGGTAGCCCATCGGCGGGGCCGTCGCGAGAAGCTGACCCCACCGAAGCGGGGCGAGCGATGGTGCTGTTTTTCCTCCTGGTACGGAAGGAGGGTCTCTCCGGCGACCGGAGCTTGGCTCGCCGCCGCCCTCGCTTTGATCGGCTCGAACGCAGCTTGCCGGAATCCCGTGGCGGAGGAGCGAGAGCCGCTGCGGGAACGCGTGCGAGGCTGCGTTCAGCAGCAGGGCCAGCGGAGCCCTCGCGATCACGCGCCTGAGAGCGGCCAGTGAAACCAGGTCGTGAACAGACCGCCGCGGAGCTGGGCGCCCACGTACCCTCCGCGCAGGAGCTCGCCGCTGTCCGGCACGCCGTAGGCGCTGCCGACGAGGTGCGTGACGATCTGCAGGCCCTGCCCCGACCCCGTGGTCGAGAACGCTCCGAACAGAACGCTCGCGTCGGGTGAGAGCGTCGCCTCGAGCGCCGCACGATCGGCGCTCGAGACCCGGTTCTGCACGATGACGCGGAGGTCGTCTCCGACGCTCAGGAAAGACACCCACACCCGCGGCGGCTCGGCGTGCCGGACCGCATTGTTCAAGAGGTTGTAGGCGATGCGATCGATCGCGCCACATTCCACGCAGCTCTCCGCGATGGTCGGGTCGAGCGGGCCATCGACCGTCACGTCGACGTCGAGGCGCCGCCCGCCGACCTCCGCGGGGAACTCGCGCAGGGCTTCGACCAGCGTCGTCAGCCGGTGGGGGATCGTCTCGAGATCTCGTGCGCGCGCTTCCGGGTCCAGATCCGCCACCAGGCTCCGCATCATCTTCCGGTGGTCGCGGGCGAGGAACGCTATCGACGCGATCCAGGCGCGCCGAAACGAGCCCGACCGGACGCGCGAGATCTGGAGGAACAACGCGTTGAATGCGCCGCCCCGGATATCGTGGATGACGTCCTTCGGGGCGGAGCCCTGGGGCGCGCGCCCCAGCTTCTTGACGCGGTCGACCAGGTCGGCGAGCCCGTGGGTCTCCGTCATCTCGAGGAGCGGCTGCGGTCCGCGCAGCGCTTCGTCGCTGGAAGCGACCCGCAGGACCTCACCGAGGAAGGCGTACAAGGCCACGACAGTGGCGCGGTCCTCGGGGTCGAACACGGCGAGTGGCACCGCGACCTCGTCTCCCCGGTAGCGCGTCCGCCGGTGGCGTTGGAGCCGAGTCGGAGCGAGACTGATCAGCTCGTCACGTCGTGCGTCCACGCGCCATGGAATAGCACGGCGCTACCCGAACGTGGTCACGGCGGTTTGCGTTCGCCGCGCTCTTGCTCGAGGGTCGGCTCCTGCGCGAAGGCTGCGCGTAGCGCGAGAAGCCGTCTGTGCGTGCGCGCTCTCTCAGCGATGCGCTGGCCGAATCGCCGGTCTACGCAGGCTGGGCGGCATCTCTGGCGTTTCGCGCTTTCGAAGCAAGAAGGCGAGAGACGCGCCCGCGATGAAGCCCCCGACGTGAGCCTCCCACGCGACGCGCGACTTCGGATCCGCCATGATCACGAACTGCAGCAAGAACCAGATGCCCATGTACCAATAGACGCGGATCTTCACCGGAACGAAGAAGATCACGAGCCACAGCTTCACCCGCGGCAAGAGGACGAGGTAGGCACCCATGAGCCCTGCGATCGCGCCCGACGCGCCGACGAGCGGCGCGGAGCTCTTCGCGTTGAGCACGAAATACAGGAGGCCGCCTGCGATCGCCGACGCCCAGTAGACAAGGGCCGCACGCGCACCGCCGAGAATGTCCTCGATGTTCTCGCCGAAGACGTACAGCGTGTACATGTTCCCGAGCAGGTGAGCCACGCCGCCGTGGAGCAGCGAGTAGGTGGCGACCGAGAGCAAGTTCTCGCCGCGCGCGAAGTCTCTCGGAACGAACGCAACGCTGCGCAAGAACGCATCGACCTGGTCCGAGACGGCGAGAAGCATCTCGAACGCGAAGACGACGGTCATCAGGGCGATGGCGATGGGCACCAGGACCGTCTTGCGCTTCAGCGGTGCGTGCACCTTCGACGGCATGAGCGTCGTCACCTGGAGCAGGTACATGGCCATCACGCCGAGCGGACCCTTGCCGGCGCCAGGCATCGCCATCTCGTCGTGAACCGCAGCGGTGATCTCGGCGAGTGTCCGCGCCTTGCGCGAGTCGAGAAAGAGCCCACGGCAGGCGAGGCAGCCGTCGATCTCGACCTCTCTCCCTTCGTGGCGCAGGTGGTACGAGACCATCCGACCATGGCCGCTTGGACAGGCCAGCCGGCTGGGCATCGCGGGGCGTGCAAAGGCTCGCGCTTGCCACTTGGTCGGGTCGGCGTGCTCGCCTATCGCGTCCGCGACCTCGTCTGGCTCGACGAAGCTCCCTCCGCAGCGCCAGCAATGGTCGATCCAGACAGCTTTGGCCGGCTGGTGGTACAGCGGATAGGAGCACCTGGGACAGAAGCGCCCGGTCGGGTGGTGTCCCCGATGGCCGCGGTGTCCGCCATGGCGCGCGTCGTAACCGACAGTCGAAGGAGAGTACCCGGGGTTGGCAATAGGGTGGTGCTGGTGCAACGCCGCCTCGGCTCGGAAGTCCGATGATGATTCGCGCGCGGGCAGAGAGAAATTTCAAGAACGTGTGGAGGACGCCCACCGCACGCCCTGATCGAGGTATCGTCCTCGACCTTCGGCGGCGACCAGCTGCAACCAAGGCCCTTCCGGATGACCGTCCTGGCCCCGCCCATCACCTCGGACTCGTGAAGAGGATCCTCGTCGCCGTTGCGGCGGTTGCCATGCCCGCCATCAGCTACGCCTCGAACCTCGGGGTGTTCGGCCCCGACAACAAGACCATCAGCGGCCGGTACCCCACGCTGTTGATCGCGGCCGGCTACGCCTTCTCGATCTGGGGCGTGATCTTCGTGCTCGATCTCGTGTACGCCGGTCGGCAGCTCACGCGCGCCTGGCGCGGCGACGCCACCCTCGATCGCATCGCGCCGCTCACCACCGGCGGCTTCGCGCTCACCGCGCTCTGGAGCCCTCTCTTCTCGGTCGAGGCCTTCTGGCTCTGCCTGGCCGTGATCTTCGGCGCCCTCGTCTGCATGCTCACGGCCGCCATCCGCGCGACGCGTCTCGGGGCACCCCGCGTGGTCCGAATCGCACTGTCGCTCCACGCCGGCTGGCTCTGCCTGGCCGCCTTCCTCAACGTCGCCCAGACCATCGTCGCCTACGAGCTGCTCCCCGCGCCCATGCTGCCCTGGAGCCTTGGCCTCTTCGCCTCCGCCGCGGTGCTCCTCCTGCTCGCGAATCAACGCTTGGGCGGCAACCCCGCCTTCACCTTCGCTGGCGTCTGGGCGCTCGTCGCCGTCTTCGTCAAGCAGCGCGGCTCGGACCTCGAGGGGTCGCGCGCCGCCGCCTGGACGGCCATGGGCATCGCCGCTCTCCTGGCGCTCCACACCGCACTGCTCGCGCTCCGCCGCAAGCCTTCACCGAGCTGACGGCTTCGCCGCGTCGATCCAAGCGTCCATCTCGGCCCAACGTTCGAACAACCATTCGTCGCGTCCCGTCGGCGGGACCGCGCTGGCCGAGAAGCGGCGCACCCGAACGCGGAGCGACTTCCCGATGAGGCCGCCGCTCCAGAACTGCGTGAACGATCCCGCGGCCTCGAACCCCGTGTGCTCGAGCAGAATCAGGTCGACGCCAGGCGCGGCGTCGAGCAGCGCGAGGGGTCCACCGAGCCGCGGAGGCAAGACGTTCCGGAAGGTCGAAGCGATCGATACCAGCCTGTCATGATTGCGGTCGCGGAGCGCCTCGAGCCCGCGCGCCAGCTTCGCTTCGGTGAATCGGGTTCCTTCCGGGTAGATGAGGACGCCGGCGTTCGCGTCGAGGTCCTCGGCGAGCTGGGCCACTGCCTCGACCTCGGCTCGCGTTCGAGAGCCCGTTCGATCGACGAAGGCGTTGGGGAGGCGCCTGCCGACGATATCGAGACAGGGGTCCCACAAGAGCTCGCGCTTGAGCACGTACCGCAGGAGGATTCGATTCGGATTCGCGACGAGGGCGGCCGCCAGAACCGTATCGGCGGTGCTCGCGTGCCGCACGAAGAGCAAGAACGGCCCCTGCCTGGCGAGCTCCAAGCCCTCGACCTGGACCTTCATGGAGAAGAGCCGGACGCCGCCTCGGAAGAGCGCCCCGGACCACCACCGCTGCAGCGCCGCGTTGACCTCGCGATAGCGCGACGACCCGCCGATGAGGCCGCCCAGGGTCACGAGCCAGATCCCGGTGGCGAGGACGATTCCTACGACCTCGCACGCCAGGTAGATCCCGAAGAAGCCGAGCGCGCGGGTCCGTGGCCAACCCCGGCCGCGCCCGACGACATCCGCCGCCGTCGCGGCGAGGAGCCACACGGGCGCGCCGACCGCGAAGAGCGCGGCGAACGCAAAATAGAGCGGCACGCTCAACGCTCTGCGCGACCAGATCGAGACGAAGGACTCTCGAGCGCGACCGACCAACGGGGAGAGGCTTGCAGGGGTTGCTGGTTGCTGCAATGAAGGATCGCAGGCAGGTTTCGATGGCTCGCTACGTCGCATCCGTCCGGACGCCGCTCTCGCAGAGCGACGCGTTCTCGTACATGGCCGACATCACCCACTTCGTCGAGTGGGACCCTGGGGTGAAGCAAGCGCGCCGCGTCAGCGGCGATGGGCCCGGAGTCGGCGCCGCCTACGACCTGACGGTGCAGTCCGGCGGGACGACGGTGATGCGATACGAGATCACGGAGTATGAGCCGCCTCGCCGCGTCCTTCTCGTCGCCTGCACCTCGCTCTTGACCTCGGTGGACGAGATCAGGGTGGAGGCCGACGGCACCGGCGCCACCGTCACCTACGACGCGGAGCTCACCCTCAACGGCCTCCTGCGCCTCTTCGATCCACTCTTGCGCATCGCCTTCCGCCGCATCGGCGATCGCGCTGCGGCCGGGTTGAGGCGGGTGCTCTCGACCCCGCCGGTCGTCCGATGAGCATCGTCGCCGACGGCGTGGACGCAGCGCTCGAGTGGAGCATCGTCGGGAGCTTCACCCGCGTCGGCGCGGCGCTCCGGCGGCGCCTCGACCGCTGGGCGCCGCTCGCCGGGCGCGATCTCGGCGGTCGCGTCGTGGTGATCACCGGCGCGACCTCCGGCCTCGGGCTCGAGGCGGCACGCGCGCTCTCCGGGATGGGCGCGACGGTGGAGGTGGTCGCTCGCAGCGCGGCGAAAGCCGAATCCACCTGCGCCGAGCTGCGGCAAGCCTCGGGCAACCCGAATGTCGGCTTCGTCGTCGCGGACACCGGCAACCTCGAGGCGCTGCGGCGCGCAGCCACGGAGCTGCGGGAGCGCCACCCCGCGATCCACGTGCTCATCCACAACGCGGGCGCCCTCGAGGACGTTCGGCAGACGAGCCCACAGGGCATCGAGCTCACGGTTGCGAGCCAGGTGGTCGGCCCCTTCCTGCTCACGGGCCTTCTCCTGCCTGCGCTGAAAGCCGGCTCGCCCGCGCGCGTGTTGTGGGTCTCGTCGGGCGGCCTCTACAGCGAGCCGCTCTCGGTGGACCGCCTCGAAATGACCGGGGAGGAGTACGACGGCACCACCGCATACGCGCGAGCCAAGCGGGCCCAGGTGACGCTCGCGGCGCTGTGGGCCGACCGACTCGCAGCCGAACGTATCTGGGTGCACGCCATGCACCCTGGCTGGGCCGACACCCCGGGCGTGGCCCGGTCGCTCCCGAAGTTCCGTCGCGTGCTCGGCCCGCTCTTGCGAACACCGGCGGACGGCGCGGACACGCTCGTCTGGTTGGCCGTCGAGGATGGAGCGCCGCTCTCGGAGACCGGACGGTTCTGGCACGATCGCCGTGCGCGCCCGCTTCACCGCCTCTCGTCGACGCAGCGCTCGGACACGCCCGAAGAGCGTCAGCGCCTCTGGCGCTGGGCGGTCGACAAGAGCGGCTTGTCGATCCGATGATCGCGCTCTACTTCGCCGCGGACGGGGCCGGCTTGGCAGGGGCCGGTGCGGAAGGCTTGGGGGCGGGCGGAGCGGAAGCCGATGGCTTCGGGCTGGGCGCGGGCGCGGCCGACGCCGAAGGCTTGGCGCTTGGCGCGGGCGCGGCGCCCGCCGAGGCGGAGGGCTTGGGCTGGGGCGGCTTGGGCAGCTGCCCCTTGGGCGGGCTGGGAGGCGCGGCCGGCGCGGAGGCCGAGGGCACGGCCGACGACGATGCATCGGGGTCCTCGGCCGAGCCAACCGGCTCCGCCGACGGCTCCGCGGAGGCGGCAGGCGTCGGCTCGCTCGTCGGGACCTCCGGCGCGGCAGACTTGGCCGGCTTGGGCACGGATGACTTCTCCGGCTTGACCGACGACGCGGAGGCCTCCGCAGCGGCCTGGTTCCGCTGCGCGGACACGTACAAGTAGGCGCCGAGGCTGCCGATGATCGTGGCGACGGCACCGACGATGACCAAGCGCAGCGAGGAGCCGCGGCTCTGGCGAGCCGCGAGGGCCTTCGTCGAGCTCATCTCGGTGAGCGGTCGGTTCGGGCCGTGTGTCACCGCGAGGGTGGTCGCCTCGGAGAGGGGTCGCGCGCTCGCGGGTGACGCTTCGGACGGAGGCGCGGTGGGCTTCTTCTCGGAGGGAGCGCGCAGCGAGGGCGGCGGGCTCGAGCTCGTGTAGACCTGATGGCCCATCTGCGTGCGGACGATCTTGCCGAGGTCCTCCGCCGCCTCGCGGATCGTCGCGAAGCGATCGGCCGGGTCCTTCGCGATCGCGCGCTTGAACCACTCGTCCACCCCGGGCGGCAGCCCCTCGACGAGCGTGGAGGCAGGCGGGAAGCTCCCGCGCTCGATGGCCATGGCGAGGCCCGCGAGCGTGTCGGACTCGTACGGCAGCCTCCCGGTGAGCGCGCGGTACGCGATGACGCCGAGCGACCACACGTCGCTCGCCGGGCCGGCGTCCTTCGCGCTCGTCATCTGCTCGGGCGCCATGAAATAGGGCGTGCCGATCACCGCGCCCGTCTGCGTCATGCTCATGCGCAGGTCGTCGTTCGACATCTTCGCGATGCCGAAGTCGAGGATCTTCACGAAGACCTCGCCCTCGAGATCGGTGAGGAACACGTTCGACGGCTTCATGTCGCGGTGGACGATGCCGAGGTCGTGAGCCTTGGCGAGCGCCTTGGCCGCCTGCAGGATGATCTGAAAGACGAGCGCGGCGGGGAGCTTCTTGTCGCGCTCGAGGCGCGCCTCGAGGTCTTCGCCCTCGAGGAACTCCATCACCATGTAGGGGAAGCCCTCTTCGTTTTTCCCGTGATCGAAGACCTGAACGACGTGCGGGCTCTTGATGCGCGCCGTCGCCGTCGCCTCGCGACCGAAGCGCGTCAGGGCCTCTTCGTTGTCGCCGAGCTCGCCGAGCACGAACTTCACGGCGACGTTCGTCTTGAGGCCGAGGTGCTCGCCCTCCCAGACGCTCCCCATCCCGCCTTCCGCGATCTTCCGCAAGAGGCGCACGTTGGGCGCGCCGAACGACCCGGGAGCGAGTGTCTCCCGGGCCGTGGGGTTCTTGCTGCGTCGCGAGCTCGGCACGCTACCCGAGTCTATTCTTCAATCAAGCGCTTCGCGCTCGAGGTTTCGGGTTTCGAAGCGGATTTCGAGCGCTCCGAGCGACGAGCTCGCGAAAGGCTCAGGTGAGGCCTCGCCAGGCCGAACCTCCGGTCCCGATCGTGCCTGCCCCGCAGCGCGTCGCCAGCAAGGGGGCTGAAGCAGCCCCCTCGAACGCAGCGCGTTCTCACCCCGCCTGCGCTTCGCGCTGCGCGCGGGGCCCCGACCCCGCTTGCTTGCCTGCTGCACCGCCTCACGATCTGTCGCTTGCTGGAGGCCTATTCGACGGATTCGTTCTCGAGGAGATTGAGGAGCTCCTCGGCGCGGTCGCCCTCGATCCCGAGGACCTCCGCGAGGTCGTTGATGAGCTCGTTTTCTTCGTCCGTGATGTCGCTGTCGGCGAAGGCGATGGCGGCCGCGAGCGAGAAGGCGGCCTCGACCAGCGCCGGGTCCTCCTGGAGCACGGGCGCGATGGCCTCGAGGCGAGCGTCGCGGCCCTCCGACGCCCGGGACTTGCACTCGTCCATGAGCTTGTCGATGTGCGCCGACCGGACGGCGTTGTCGGTCAGGCCGCGAACCGCGCCGCGGAGCACCTCGCGCTCTTCGTCCGCGATGTTGCCGTCGGCCGCGATCATCAGGAACATCGCCTCGAAGAGGGCCTCGAAGCGGCGCTTGGCGTCCGGGTCCCCGGCGAAGGGATCGTCCGCCGCCGGGATGCGCGTGAACGCCACGCTAGCCGGCTGGCCGACCTCGCGGAAGTGATCGCGAATGCGCTCGAGGGTCTTCGGCTGGAGCTTGATCATAGGGAGCCCGAACTCTCACCCGAGCCGGCCAAGAGGTCAATAAGTGCCGCGAGGCCGAGACCGAGGCGCCCTCACCCCCTCGCCCCCCTCTCCCTGAGGGAGAGGGGGAGGCGACACGCTGTCCCTCTCCATGACGTCAGCGCGGCATGGCCGCGATGATCGCGTCGGCGAACTCGGAGCACTTCACCTCCTTCGCGCCGGCCATGAGCCGCGCGAAGTCGTAGGTGACGGTGCCCGCGCCGATCGCGCCGTCCATCCCGTCGATGACCAGGTCTGCTGCTTCGAACCAACCCATGTGGCGGAGCATCATCTCGCCGGAGAGGATGACCGAGCCGGGGTTGACCTTGTCGAGGTTCGCGTACTTGGGCGCCGTGCCGTGCGTGGCCTCGAAGATGGCGTGGCCGGTCACGTAGTTGATGTTGCCGCCCGGGGCGATGCCGATGCCGCCGACCTGGGCCGCGAGCGCGTCCGACAGGTAGTCGCCGTTCAGGTTCAAGGTCGCGATGACGTCGAACTCCTTCGGGCGCGTGAGGACCTGCTGCAGGGTGATGTCCGCGATCGAGTCCTTGATCTTGAGCATGCCCTTCCACTTGCCCTGGCCGTGGGTCTCCCAGAGCGCGAGCGCGGCCTCGACCTCGTCGCGGAACTCCTTCTGGGCGTCCGGCGGGGCCATGTCGTAGCCGGGCTCCACGAGCTTCGCGTTCTCCTCGACCGAGAGGCTCGGGTTCGCCTCCTTGTTGCCGAGGATCCAGGTCTCGCGCTCGGTGACCACCTTGCCACGGAACTCCGACGCGGCGAGGGCGTAGCCCCAGGTCTTGAAGGCGCCCTCCGTGAACTTCATGATGTTGCCCTTGTGCACGAACGTGACGCTCTTGCGGCCGAGCTTGAGCGCGTACTCGATCGCCGCACGGACGAGGCGCTCGGTCCCCTCGCGCGAGACGGGCTTGATGCCGATGCCGCTCGTCTCGGGGAAGCGGATCTTCTTCACCTTCATCTCGTTCTGGAGGAACGCGATGACCTTCTTCGCCTCGGCGGTCTCGGCCTCCCACTCGATGCCGGCGTAGATGTCCTCGGTGTTCTCGCGGAAGATGACCATGTTGACGCTGCCGGGCTCCTTCACCGGGGAAGGCACGCCCTTGAACCAGCGCACCGGGCGGAGGCACACGTAGAGGTCAAGCATCTGCCGGAGCGCGACGTTGAGCGATCGGATCCCCTTGCCGATCGGCGTCGTCAGCGGCCCTTTGATGCCGACCAAATACTGCTTGTAAGCCTCGACCGTGCCGTCGGGCAGCCACTCGCCGAAGGTCTTGAAGGCCTTCTCGCCGGCGAACACCTCGTACCAGTGGATCTTTCGCTTGCCCCGGTACGCCTTCTCGACCGCCGCATCGAGGACGCGAACGCTCGCGCGCCAGATGTCGGGCCCCGTCCCGTCGCCCTCGATGAAGGGGAGGATCGGGTCGTCCGGGACGTTGAGGACGCCGTTTGCGCCCATCGTGATCGCACTGCCGCTCGTCGGTTTGGGAAAATCTACGCCTGCCATAGGGGGTGGCAGGGGGTACCAGAACCGAGGCGCGAAGTAAAACCGCGGACCGCTCGGCCGCCTTCGCATCGCCCGGCGAGCCGTGGTAACTCGCTAGGCCGGATGAAGCTCCCGAGACTCACCGCCGCCCTCCTCGCCCTGGCCCTCGCCGGCGTCGCTGCACCGGCCCACGCGGTGACCGTGGAGAAGATCGTCGCGGTCGTCGGTGACGACTCCATCCTCCTCTCGGAGCTCCGCGCTCGCGGCCTGCCGTTCCTGCGGCAGATCGCCCGGCAATACCCCGCCGGCCCGTCGCGCACCGCCGCCGAGTCGAGCATGCTGAAGGATCTGCTCAAGAAGATGGTGGAGGACCTCCTCGAGCAGCAGGCGGCCGAGCGCCAGAAGGTGGTCGTCAAGCCGGAGGAGGTCGACAAGGCCTTCGAGCAGATGGCCGCCTCGCAGAACATGACGGTCGACCAGCTCTTCGACACCACCCAGAAGAAGACCGGCATGACCGAGCAGGACTACCGGGACGAGATCCGCCGTCAGATCCTCGAGGGCAAGCTCCTCAGCCAGCGAATCCGCGGGCGCGTCCGCATCACCGAGGAGGACCTCAAGAAGGCCTTCGCGCGTACGTTGCGGGAGGAGCTCGAGAGGCGCGAGTACCGCCCCGCGTGGATCCTCCTGCGCATCCTGCCCGGCTCCTCCCAACAGGCGATCGAGCAGCGCCAGGCCCAGGCGGAGAAGGTCTGGGAAGAGCTCGAGGCGGGCCGGCCGTTCGCGGAGGTCGCCAAGGAGCGCTCGGACGACACACGCACCCGCGAAAAGGGCGGCGACCTGGGCATCCACGCCCCCTCCCGCGCGCCGAGCGCGCAGAGCGGGAAGCGGCAGACGCTCGCCAAGGAGCTCGAGGACAAGATGCTGGCGCTCGAGGTCGGCGAATACACGAAGCCCTTCCGCTTCGGCGAGGCCATCGTCATCATGACGGTTCTGTCACGGCAGCCCTCCCGCTTCACCACCTACGAGGCCGCCAAGCCGGAGATGGTCCAGCGCGTCCAGAACGAGATCGTCCTTCGCGAGCGGACCGCGTGGATGGACGAGCTCAGGAAACGAACCTTCGTCGAAGTCAGGCAGTGACGGCCCCTCGCCCGGCGGATGTGTTCCCGCCCGCGGACTGCCGCGACTGCGCGCGCTGCTGCTTCGCCGACTCCGCCCTGCACGTGCAGGTGTTCGAGGTCGACATCGATCGGATGGGGCCACGCGCCCGCTCCTTCGTCGACAAGAGCGGCGCCTACGGCTTCATGCGCTTCGAGGAGGGTCACTGCGTCGCGCTGGGCTGCGACGCCGAGATGGGGCTCTTCGGCTGCACGATCTACGAGGAGCGCCCCGACGTGTGCCGCAGCCTCGAGCGCGGAACGAGCGGCTGCCGCTACGAGCACGGCGCGAAGGCCGGCCGGCCGGACGTCATGCTGGCGCGGCTGCGCGGCGGTGCGAGCTGACCTCGAGCCTGGTCGAACGCCGCTCCGGCTTTAGCCTCGACCTTCGGGATCCGTTCCCGGGGCAGGGTTCCGCCGAGCGGGGCCCAGTGCCGTCATGATTGCCCTACGAGAACGCGTCGCAAAACCGGGTGAAGGCTGGGTCACGGTGGGGCTTGTGGACGGGCGCTCCCAGCTCGGCCACGTCGCGCGCTTCTCCCCGTACCACCCCGACCTCGATCTCACCGTGGGTCCGAGCTCGCGAGGTGTCCCTCGCCGAGCGGCGCGTGTCCTCCTGCCCGCCGAGCGGGTGGCGTTCGTCGCGTTCCACCGCCATCCGAACGAACGACCGCGCCTGGCCCAGAGCGCGGACCGCCGCACGGTGGAGGTCCGCGTCGCGGGCGGCGCGCGGTTCCTCGTCGAGCCTTGGCGAACGAGCGACCGCGACGCCGTCGGCTTCTACGCGACGGCCGTCGACAGCGACGAGACCTACCGGGAGTTCTTCTTCTACGCGCACGGCATGCGGGCCGTGGCCGATCTCGAGGGGCCGAGCAGCGCCGAGCCGCTGGACGCCTTCCAGGAGGTCACGGGGGTCTTCGAGAGGCCCTCGCTGCTCGACGCATCACACGGGTCGCCCGCCGAGAAGGCGAAGGGCCCGCGGCTCGGCGAGATCCTCGTCGAGGCCGGGCTCGTCGGCCCCGACGACATCGAGATCGCGCTCGCCAGGCAGCGCTCGGGAGACACCGGGCCGGCGACGGGGGACGGAACGGTCGTCAAGCTCGTCAACCAGGTCATCCTCGAGGCCGTCCGCCGCGGCGCGTCCGACATCCACATCGAGCCCAACGGCGCCGACGCCGGCGTCACTGTGCGCTTCCGTGTCGACGGCGACTGCATCAAATACAAGGACCTCTCGCCTCAATACCGCGACGCGATCGTGGCCCGCATCAAGGTCCTGAGCGGCCTCGACATCGCCGAGCACCGGCGGCCACAAGACGGCAAGATCAGCCTGCACCTCGGCGAGCAACGCCTCGAGCTCCGCGTGGCGACGCTCCCGACGGTCGAAGGCAACGAGGACGTCACGCTGCGGATCCTGACGGGCGCCCAGCCGCTCGCGCTCGAGGCGATGCGCCTCTCTCCGTGCAACCTGGAGTCGCTGCGCCAGCTCGTCCAGAGGCCCCACGGCATGCTCCTCTGCGTGGGCCCGACCGGCTCGGGCAAGACGACGACGCTCCACGCAGCGCTGGCCTCGATCAACACCGAGGACAGGAAGATCCTGACGGCGGAAGACCCGGTGGAGATCACGCAGCCCGGCCTGCGCCAGGTGCAGGTCAACGTCCGCGCCGGCTTCACCTTCGCGCATGCCATGCGCGCGTTCCTTCGAGCCGATCCCGACGTCATCATGGTCGGCGAGATGCGCGACGCCGAGACCGCCGGCATGGCGGTCGAGGCCGCCCTCACCGGGCACCTCGTGCTCTCGACGCTCCACACGAACAACGCGCCCGAGACGATCGTTCGCCTCGTCGACATGGGCCTCGATCCGTTCTCGTTCTCGGACGCCCTGCTCGGCGTCCTCGCGCAGCGCCTCGCTCGCGCTCTGTGCAGCTCCTGCCGCGAGGCCTACCCCGCGAGCGCAGCCGAGATCGCCGAGCTCGGCTCGGCTTACGGCGAGGAGGCCTTCTCGCAGCGGCTCGAGAGCCTGGGGAGCTCGGGGTTTCGCCTGTGGCGAGCCCGCGGCTGCGCAGCGTGTGGCGGCACCGGCTATCGGGGTCGCATCGCGCTCCACGAGCTGCTCGTGGCGAGCGAGCCGATCAAGCGCGCCATCCAGACGAGGCGCGAGCCCGAGCATCTCCGGCGCATGGGCACCGAAGCCGGCATGACGACCCTCCTGCAGGACGGGATCGAAAAGACGCTCGCCGGCCTCACCGACCTCCGGCAAGTCCTGGCCGTCTGCAGACGCTAGCAGTCTGCAATCAAGCGCTATCGCGCTTGAGGTTTCGCGAGGTCACCTTCGAAAACCGAGCGCCGGAACCGATGGCGAGCACGGAGTCCAGCTACTCCTTCGCTGGAGCGCTGAAGGGGCGGTCCGACGCAAACTCGACGCGGGTGGAGATGGCGCGGTCCGGCGGCGGCGGCTCGACGCTGAGCAGGATCGCGGTCCCCGCGCCGGTGCGCGAGACGACGAGCCGCAGCGGCGCCGAGCCCGCCTCCAGCGGCGAGCCGACGAGCACCTTGCCGTCGCCCGGAGTCGGCTCCGCGGCGACGTCGCGGAGGTGCCGCTCGAGATACTCCGTCACGCGTGGCGTCGGGTGAGGGACGACGATCGACGCGGCGGACGAGGTCTCGCCGCGCACCTTCGACCCGACCGGCAATCGAAGACCGAACACCTGCAGGTTGCCCTCCGTGAGAAGGTCGGGGTCGGACGCCTCGAGCGGGACGGACACGGCTCCCGCCGGCTCCGGCGGTGGGTCGCGTCGGCAGCCGATCCCGAGCGAGGCAGAGAGGAGCAACGGCGTGACTCGATGGGAAAACGCTCGAAGCATCATCGCACCTATTCGATGGCGTTGACCCAGCTCTGCACGAAGACGCTCGAGCGAGGAGCCGGGATATCGCGCCGGGTGCTCTTCGTCGCGGCGCCGTCTTCTTCGGTGCCGCCCTGCCCCGTGTGCATGACGATCTCGTAAGCGCCCGCGGTCGTGGCGGTGGTCGACCGGTAGCTGCCAGCCAGCCACGGATCCGGGAAGGTCTGCGGGGCCGCGGCGCACGAGGGCTTCTGGTTCACCTGGATACCGAACACGACCTCACGCCCCGTGGCGCTCGTGAGCGAGGAGCCGAAGCCGGCGCAGCGCTCGAAGCCAGGCGAGCCGTCGAGGTCCATCACCGCGTCGGGGATGTCCTGCGCCGCGTGGTCCAGGTAGTCGAGCGCGCAATAGCCACCGCTTCCGAACTCGCAGGCGGTTCCCTGGCCCGGCACGAAGTAGGCGAAGAAGAGCTGGCCGTCGAACAGGTTGACCGGCCCGGTGACGCTGGTTCCGTCGAGGAGCGCCATCTCGAAGCCGCGGTAGGCGGCGCCCACCGCCGGCTTCCGGTTCACGTACGGCCGGAACTGCTTCGCGGTCGGATCATAGGAGTCGACGAAGGAGACCAGCACGTGCACGGCGTTCTTCGACGCCGTCTGGAAGGACTCGAGATCACCCGTGGCGAACGTCACGGTCGTGTCGCCGAGATCGTCGAGCGACAGGATGGGCGGGCTGGTGATCTGCTGGCCTGCGGCGGCGAAGTCTTCCGCGGTGGAGAGGGTCGGGCTCCGGGTCGCGAGCACGGGGCCGAGCGTATTTCCCTTGGAGGGCCCGACCTCGACCCAGGCGTCGTTCATCGTGCTGTCGCTGTCCGAGAAGTTGTAGCCGTCGAAGGCGATCTGCGCGGTCCACTTCTTCGGATCGGGGTCGGAGAGCGAGAGGCGCCAGAGCGTGCCGTCCTGGTCTCCGATGTACGCGCGCGTCGCCACCTTGCCGACGCCCGAGGGGTAGACGGCGGGAGTCCCGGTCATCGGGCTGTCGAAGAAGCCCTTCGCCCCGGCGGCAGGGAGCAGGACATCGTCGTGCAGGATGTCTTTCCCCGAGGCGTCGCGCGGGTGATCCGAGTTGCCTCCGGCGAGCCCGCGCTCGCCGCCGAGCCGCATGATGATACGCCCGCTGTACAGCTCGACGACGGTCACGCTGCGCGCCGGCACCGCTGCGCCCCAATCCCGGATCATCGAGCGCGGCGTGTGACCGTCGCTCGAGTCCCACGAATCCGAGGGGTTTCTTCGCCGATTCGTGGAGCCGACAGGGAGCGTCCGCATACCACCGCCCGACAAGATAGCCACGGGCACGAGGCGCTCCGGCCGCCCCGGCTCCTTCAGCCGCAACGTCGTGATGGCTGCGCCGGGCACGTAGTCACCGAAGAGCCGCCGCCGCTCGGCCTTGTTCTCGCCCGCGTCGGAGAGCTGCCACAAGAACCGCGGCGCGAGCGGATCGGTCACGTCGAGCGCGTAGTAGAAGCCGCCGAGGACCGAGGGTCCGCTCGAGACGACGAGGATGGTGCGAAACTTCCCTCGCGCATCCTCCACGTCGGCCATCGTGCGCCAGGGGAGGACCTGACCGGTGGCCGCCGGGTCCGCGGAGAAGACGACGTTTGCCCACGCGAGCGGTCCATCCGCGAGGCGGGCGTGAACGCCGAAGCTCGTGAACAGGCCGGGCAACACGGCGGGCGGGATGAAGGTCCAGAGCTCGTTGTTCGCCTTCGAGTCGACGAGCGGGACCTTGGAGGGCGCCGCCCACGGGCCGCTCGTCGCGTTGGCGCTGAGGACGAAAGCGTGGAGCTGCCCGTCCACGGTCTGCGCGTACAACATCGTCGGGCGAGCGCCGTATTCGGTGACGAACGACGTCGTGTCGTCGGCGATCTCGGTCCGGGCGCTCGAGAAGAGCTCGTCTTCTTCGATGGGCTTCGGCGGATCGATGACAACCGGGCTCGACCTGTACACGCCGCCCAGCACGTCCGGGTAACGCGTGGGCGTGTTCTTTCCGTAAGGCTTCTCGGCACCGCCGTACCATTCGATCACGCTCTGGGCGCACTTCTCGTCCCAGACGCCACCGAGGTCGTCGCCGCCGTTCGTCTTCGCGTCGCACCCGGACTTCTTCGAGACGTCGAGCTCGAGCAGACCCCGCGTCGTCAGGCCCCCCGCCCCGTCGATCGAGGTCTTCAGCGTGGAGAGGCTCGCCAATGTGTCCTTCCCGGGTCCCCCTCCCCCGCCCAATCGGACGACATCGCCGACGCTCGCTGAGCCGCAGCCGTGCAGGCAGTCGTTCGTGTTCGGATCCGGGCTCGAGGTGGACGTCTTGCGAGGTCGGATCGACCCGCCGGAGAGGCCGTTCGGGGTGGCGACCGAGACGGTGAAGAAGCTCCGCGGCGAGCCGTTGATGAGATTCACGGCGAAGTCGTCCCCTCGGTCCGGGTTCAGCTTCTGCGTCCCGCCCGTGCACGTCCACCGGATCCGCTCGAGCTTGCCGCTCCACATCTGCTCGCCGGAGGGCGCGACGAGGGAGGACCTTATCTCGTAGGAATCGGCGCTGGCGCTGCCATTGACCGACTTGGAAGAGGCCGTGGTGAAGGCAGGCGTGGTGCGGCTGATGGTGCCGCCGGCGATGCTTCCCACGATGTCGCTCATCACGGTCTTGAGCTCGGCCTGGCTCTTGGGGAAATAGGGCTTGGCCGACGGGTCGCCGGGCTCGCTCCCTTTGATGGCCACGTCCAGGATGTTGCAGCAGGCCCGAATGGCGGAGCGCGCCGCGTTCGACATGCCTGGGGTGTCGTCCCACGTGCCCGGCTTGCAGTCGGGCCCCATTCCGTTGTAGACGGGCCCGCCGACCTTGCATTCGTCGGCGAACCGCCACTCCGTCGAGTCGAGCGACGAGCGCTCGCAGATCTGCGGTGTCCCGTCCGGGGTGTCGTCGAGGTCCGAGGCAACCAGCTCGGCGCAGTCCTTGTCGCTCGTGTGGACCTGGTCGGCGGTCCACCTCGCCTTGTCCATTCCGACGCCGATGATGTGCGTCTTCACGCGGTTGACCGCGGGCGAGTCCGTGTAGAGCTTCTCGGCCCAGCGCCCCATCGTCGTCCCGACGATGTCGCCGTTGGGCTCGCCGTCCGTGATGGCGAGCACGTGCTGCTGGCGGCAACCGGCCTCGGCCCCGAACACATAGGGGTCGTTCTTGGGCCCGATCTTGATGAGCGTCGGCGCGACGTCGTATTCGTGTGGGCCGGCGACGCCGAGGGTCTGGTCGTCCTTCAGGATGAGCTCGTAGGCGTCGCGCATCATCGACGCGAGCGGCGTGGAGCCGACGAGGGAGTTGGAGACGCCCAGGACCGTGAGCTGGACCATCTCGTTGTTCGCGATCACGTCGGCGGCGCCGTTGTCGTATTTGCCGAACCCCACCATTCGACCGAGCCAGGGTCGCGCCTTGGGGTTCTTGGCGCCGAGGTCGAAGTTCGCCTGGGGGCAGGAGTAGCCGACCGGATCGCTCCAGGGGCTCACGGTGCAGGGGCCATGGATCCCCTGGCCCCAGGACTTGAAGATCGCGGCGTTGCTGTTGTCGAGGAAGATGTTTCCGGCGTAGCCGGTGGGCGGCATCCCGGCGAGCAGCCAGTTGTTCGAGCCGCTCTCGAACCAGTAGCTGGCCTGTGAGCTCGTGCCTCCCGTCGTCAGCGCGTTGTGATCGCGGGGATAGGTGAAGCCCGAGCCGTTGGTGAGCGGGCGACCGTAGATGTCGTATTCGAGCGGGTCGAACGTCATCAGCCCGAAGCGGATCTTGTCCGCGAACGTATCGATGATGCCGTCGCTCTTCTGATCCCAGTTCCCCGCGGCGTTGTAGCTGCACCAACCATAGGAGGCGCGAAAGCCGATCGGCTCTTTGTTCTTGCCGGCGCCTTGGTGATACGGAAACGCGTACGGGTTCGTGGCGAGCGCGTTCGCGATGAAGCTCTGCGTGTTCTCCCCCGGCTGACACCCGTTCGAGGCGATGACGTGCGCGCCTGGATTCGACGTCTTGCAGCTGAGGTTGTTGATCGTGCCGGTGAGGACCTCGCTGAGGATGACCCACCGGGTCTTCTCGGTGGAGCAGTTCGCGTGGTTACCGGACTGGCTCGCGTGCATCGAGCCCGAGGTGTCGACCAGGAGCAGGACGTTCGGTTGCCGGATCTTCACGTCGGCGACGGACTGAGCGAAGCCCGGGCCGGCGACGGTGAGGAGCGCGAGCGCGAGCAGCGCGGCGTTCGTTGGGTGGAGGGAGGTGCGCGGGATCAACTCGATCGTGTAGCGGCACCTCGCTCCGGGGGCTTAACGTCGTGTCGAGAGAGACGGTGTCGGGTTCTTGGTGGCGTCCGTCCCTGTCGATTCACCCCCCGGCCCCCCTCACTTCGTGAGGGGGGAGCTGTGGAGCGCGTCGCGCAGACGCGCGGCTGCGCGACGGATGACCTCGTCCGCGGCGCGCACCATCCCGCCCATGTTGAAGAAGCCGTGGACGAGGCTCTCGGCGCACACATGGTGGGCGTCGACCCCCGCTGCCCGCAGCCGCGCGGCGTAGGCCGCGCCTTCGTCGCGCAGCGGATCGAAGCCCGCGGTGAGCACCAACGCAGGCGGCAAGCCCGTGTGATCGTCGGCGAGGAGCGGCGAGACCCGCGGATCTCGGACGAGGTCGCGGCCGTTCAGGTAGCGCTCGAGGAACAGGTCGATTGACCGCTCACCGAGGAGGAACCCCTCCGCGAAATGGCGGTGCGAAGCGTGCCCACGCCTGAAGTCGGTGGCCGGGTAGACGAGGAGCTGAAAGGCCGGGCGGCGCTCCGCGCGCGCGAGGGCGAGACACACGAGCGCGGCGAGATTACCGCCCGCGCTGTCCCCCCCGACGGCGACAGCGGTGGGCGAGAGCCCGAGGCTCTCGGCGTTGTCGAGGACCCAGCGTGTAGCAGCCTCGGCGTCCTCCAGGCCCGCGGGGAACGGGTGCTCCGGTGCGAGCCGATAGTCGACCGAGATGACCGTTACGTCAGCGAGCTCGACGAGCGCGCGGCAGACGCCGTCGTGGGACGCGATCGACCCGAGCACGAAGCCTCCCCCGTGGAAGAACACGAGCCCCGCGCGTGAGCCGCGTTTGCTCCGGTACACCCGCACCCGCAGCGCCGAGGTGGGCCCCGGGATCGTGCGGTCGTGTGTGTCGATGCCTCGCACGTCCGTGTAGTCGAGGAGCGGTCCGTTTCGCTCCATGCGCCGGCGCGCGTCGGAAACGGAGCCGTCGGTGAGCTCCGGCTCGCCCGCGAGCCGCATCATCCGCAGGAGCGTCGCCACCTGCGGGTCCAGATCGTAGCCCTCGGGGGAGCGCGCGCGGACGCCGGCGAGCCGCAGGAGCACGGGCTCCGGAGCGCCGAGCACGGCCTTGAGGAGCGGGCGTTCGAGGCGGGCGGGGATCGGGAGCTTCGGCAAGGTCGAAGAGAACTAGCAGCAGTCGGCAAAGAAGGGTGGTTCGGGGCGCTCAACCGCCTACCTGATTGTGCCGTTGGAGGGAGCGAGCCGACGTGCCCCTCTCGCCCCTCTCCGACCTCGACCGACAGCGGCTCGAGACCACGACGAGCACCGGCGCTCCGCCGGCGCTCTCGGACGGCATCGCGAACGGGCCCTACAAGCCAGGCGAGGTCATCGCCGACAAGTACCGGCTCGACGCCGTGCTCGGTCGAGGAGGAATGGGGACGGTCTGGCGCGCCCGCAACCTGACGCTCGACGTCGACGTCGCGGTGAAGCTCATCCGACGGGAGGCAGCTTCCGACACGAGCGCCGAGCGGCTCCTGGTGGAGGCGCGCGCGGCGGCCCGGATCCGGCACCCGTCGATCGTGTCGATCTTCGACTTCGGGCGAACGAGCAGCGGCGACCCGTTCATCGTGATGGAGGTCGTCGAGGGAGAGAGCCTCGCGAACCTCCTCGACCGCAAGGTGAGGCTGGACGCGCTCACGGCGTGCAAGACACTCCTCCCGATCGCGCACGCGCTCGCCGCGGTCCACCGGCGCGGGATCGTCCACCGGGATCTCAAGCCCGAGAACATCATCCTTGCCCAGGCCGACCCCGGCGTCGTCACGCCCAAGCTCGTGGACTTCGGCGTCGCCAAGGTGCTCGAAGGGGAGACGAAGCTCACGCGGGCCGGCGGCTGGGTGGGCAGCCCCGGATACATGGCGCCCGAGCAAGTGCGTGAGCAGGCCGCGATCGACGAGCGCGCAGACGTCTGGGCATTCACGGTCGTCTTCTACGAAGCCATCGCCGGGAGGGCGCCGTTCGAAGGCGAGTCGAGCTTCGACCTGTTCCGGGCCATAGCGGACAAGGACCCCGTGCCGACGACGGATCTCGGCGCGGGCGACAGCGCGCTCTGGGCGATCCTCAAGCGAGGCCTGGCCAAGGCGCCGGCCGATCGGTGGCCGACGATCGCGAGCCTGGGCGCCGCGCTCGCGCAGTACGCGCTCGCTCGCGGCGTCGACACCGACGTCACCGGCGTCGCACTGGGGACCGTCTGGTCCGCGTCGACGCCGCCCGAGCCAGTCGCCGAGGTGGCGAGCATCCAGGAGACCACCGCGCCGCCGAGCCCACGGCACCAATGGGCGGTGGTTGTGATTGCGGGGATGGGGGTGCTCGGGGTGACCGTCCTAACCGTCGGTCTCTGGCCCGCTTCGGAGCCGTCCCCCGCTCGTGCCGGTGACGCTCCTGCAGGCTCGCTCGTCCTGGGCTCGACCGCTGCCACCAACGGTGGTCCTCCAACGGCCCATGCCGCTCCGCCCGCGCTCTTCCCTGAGGCACGTGGCGCTACGACGAACGAGGTGGTCGCGACCGAGCCCTCGAGCTCGGCGCGGCCGCAACGACACACGCCAGCCGCACGTCCTGCGCCGGCACGCACCACCCCGAGCAAGACGCGGCCACGAGGAGACGCCATTGATCCGGGCTTCTGACCTGCGACACGTCGCGCTGGCGCTCGGCGTTCTCACGCTGGCACCACGTCTCGCCCACGCGCAGCCCTCTGCAGTGGAGAAGGAGACGGCCCGGACCTGGGT
Organism: Myxococcales bacterium; assembly: GCA_016794345.1. Taxonomy (GTDB): domain Bacteria; phylum Myxococcota_A; class Polyangia; order Polyangiales; family Polyangiaceae; genus Xiheicaenibacterium; species Xiheicaenibacterium phototrophicum. Next base: position 57,584 of record JAEUKE010000129.1, on the reverse strand, counting down.
GGCCAAGGGGAATGAGCGCTTCGAAGCCGACGACCCCGAGGGCGCCCTCGAAGCGTTCCGGAAGGCCGATGAGATCGTGCACGCTCCGACCACAGCGCTGGGCGTCGGGCGAGCGCTGGTGAAGCTGGGACGCTTGGTGGAGGCGCGAGACGTGTTCCTGCGGATCGCGCGCATCCCCGAGTCGCCCGACGAGTCGAGCGCGTTTCGGAGCGCGCGCGACGAGGCCGCGCGATCGGCCGACGCGCTCGCGAGCCGCATCGCGACGCTCACGCTCCGCGTTTCGTGTGCAAGCGAGGGGGCAGTGCGTGTCACGGTCGACGGCCAGACCGTGCCGATGAACGGCGAGGCCGGCATGGTCCGCTTGGATCCGGGAAGCCACACGATCCGCGGCGCCGCTTCCGGCTGCAGCGATGGGGTGCAGCAGATCGAGGTGGGAGAAGGGCAACAAGCCGGCGTCGAGCTCTCCCTCGCTCGAGTGTCCGCCCCCCGCGCACCCGCCAAACCGCGCGCAGCACACCCTCCGAGGTCCGAGAGCCCCGTGGCAATCCCGCTCATCGCCGCCGGCTCCGTCGTCGCAGGGCTGGGCCTCGCCGTGGGGATCGGCACGGGCGCGGCGAGCCTCGACGCGGCATCCGGGCTGCGCGACGTCTGCTCGGATGGGATCTGTCCGACCAAGGAAGAAGAACGGGGCAGCCGCGCCCTGACCCTGGCCCATGTCTCCACGACGAGCTTCGTGCTCGCCGGCGCCGGCGCCATCGGCCTCGTCACCGGCGTCGTGCTCTGGAACACACAAGAGCCGCGCAAGGAGAGCACGATGACGCGGCGAGCCGCGACGCTTCGGTTCGTGGTCGGCCCGAGCTATGGCGCGCTTGCGGGGGAGCTCGAATGAGGCGCACGGTGCAGCGTCTGCTCGTCATCGTGCCGCTCGCAGGCTGTCACCTGATCTCGGGCGTCGAGGACTATCGCTACGAGGATCGGCCACCCCAGAGCGGCGCGGGAGCGAGCGGCGGCGCGGGAGGCGGCAGCGACGTGGCGACGACGAGCACGGCGACCGGAGGCGCGGGCGGTGCCGGTGGCTCGGGCAGCACGGGTGCCGGTGCCGGCCTCCCGAACGGTGCTCCGTGCACCGGACCCGACCAATGCGCGAGCACGTTCTGCTCGGACGGCGTCTGCTGCGACCGACCCTGTGACGGCGTGTGCGAAGCCTGCCGGTCGGAGCTCACCGGCTCGCCCGATGGCACATGCGCCGGGTTCGAATCGGGCACCGATCCGGCGGACGAGTGTGGCGCAGCGAGCTGCCTGGCAGCGGGCCTCTGCTGCGGCGACGCGCCGGACCCACCGGGCGGCAACTGCCCCTCCGAATGCACGGGGGGCTGCGACGCGAACAACACCTGCACGATCGAGTGCGGGAACATCGGGTGCGACGGCGAGACGGTGACCTGTCCGCCCGGCTTCGATTGCCAGGTGAGCTGCGCCGGGTCTCACGCCTGCGAAGGCGCAATCATCCTGTGCCCAGAGACCCACGAGTGTGGGGTATCCTGCTCCAGTGGCAACGGCACCTGCGACCTCCTCGAGGTGGTCTGCTCGAATGGGCCTTGTCAGATCAGCTGTCCGAACGGCGCCTGCGACAGCACCGCGAAACTGACCTGCGGGACGAATGCGTGCAGCGCCATCAGCTCGGGCGGCAGCGCCCCGACCGTCGTATGCGGTGCCTCCTGTGACTGCCAGGGAGGCTGACCGCAATCAGCGCGAGCGTCGGTTCTGGAACGTGTCGTCCGCGTCGATGAGCCCGGCCGTCGACAATCCTTTGTGGATCGCGCCGAGGATCTCGCCACGCGTGAACGGCTTCAGGACGAGCCCCGAGGCGCCGAGGTCGCGGACTCGGTCGAGCGCCGCGTCGCGATCCGAGGCGGCCGTCGCCACGATCACGGGCCTGCGGACTCCGGCTCGCCCCAAGGACTCGAGCGCGCCCAGACACGTGGCCGCCTGATCCAGGTCGAGCAGGACGACATCCATCGTGTTTAGCCGCGCACCGGCCTCCGCACACGTCGATGCCTCCGTCACGACGTAGCCCGAGCGATCGAGCAGACGCAGCGTCGCGCGACGTGCAGCGGCATCCCGATCGACGACCAGGAGTCGCTGGCCGGCGCCGAGCGCCGTGACGGACTGTTTGACGAGCGTCCCCGCGCGCGCGACGCTGCCGCTTTCGTGGGCGCGGAGCCGGACGGTGAAGGTCGTCCCCCGTCCGACGGTCGAGGCCACCTCCACCCGACCGCCGTGGTTCTCGACGATCTCGCGAACCGTCGCGAGGCCGATGCCGCTGCCGCGCGGCCCTTTCGTCGTGAAGAAGGGCTCGAAGATCCTTCCTGCGACCTCCTCGGTCATGCCGCAGCCGTCATCCTCCACGCGGACGACGACATCACCGCCGTCCCGTTCGCCGACGAGCCTGATGGCTCCACCTCTGCCGGTCGCCGCGATGGCGTCCCGCGCGTTGACGGCGAGGTTCAAGAAGACCTGGAGCAGCTGTGTCGACTCGGCGAAGACGAAGAGCTTCGGCTCCACCTGCACCGAGAGCGTCACGTCCTCCGGGAGGAGGCGACGAGCGAGCTGCGCGGCGTCGTCCACGACGGAGCCCAGCTCCAGGACACGCGCAGGGTCGTCGTGCCCACGAACGAACGCGAGCATGCGCTTGGCAAGGCGCTCGGCCCTCACCGAAGCGGTGAGCACGTCGTCGAGGCACTCGGCGCGGCTGGGGACGGCCATCTCTGGCTCGTCGAGCAAGAGCGCAGCCATCGACTTGATCACGCAGAGGGCATTGTTGAGATCGTGCGCGATCCCGGTGGAGAGGCGCCCCACGGTCTCGAGCCGGTCGCGCAGCAGGAGCTCCTCGCTGAGCGGATCGTGAGGCGAGAACAGGAAGATCGTGCCCCCGACCCGGATGCGATCGCCGAACGAGAGCGGAGACCGCGAGACGCGGTCGCCGTTCAGAAAGGTCCCGTTGCGACTCCCCAGGTCGACGATCTCGTAGGTGCCGTCAGGCAGACGCCGCACCTCGGCGTGCGACCGGGAGACGTCGGTGTCATCGACACAGACCGCGCTCGTCGCGCCGCGACCGAGCACGGCCGTGGCCCCGAGCACGAAGTGTCGACCGAGGAGCTGACCGCCGAGCGCCGTGAGCCTGGCGCCCATTGCAGGTCTTCCCTCCCGGGTGGCGAGGCGGTTCGTCTCCGGCTCGTTCGTGTCCACCATTCCAGCACGGTATCACCAGTTCACGCGGCGCGGTGGCCGAGGGTGACCGTCCGCTTCGCACGGGTGGGCGGGAAGCCGCGTCAGGGCGAGTCGTCGACCGGCGCCTGGATCTTGCGCTCCACCGCCATCTCCACGTCGACGACGGCGGTCTCGCCCGCCACGACCTCGATCGACCGGCGCTCCTCAGGGGCCTTGGGGTGGCGCAGGAGCACCTCGTGTTTGCCCGGCGCGACCGGGATCGGCTTGCCGATGGGCGTGGTGTCGACGACCTCGCCGTCGATGGCGACCTCCGCCCAGGGATGCGCGAGCACGCGGACATACGCAGCGCGCGCGCCGGCGTGGAGGCCGAGCGGCTCGGGCGGACCGCTCGCGCCGCCGACCACGGCTGCGACGAGGATCATCACGGCCGTGACCGCCCCGAGCTGGAGGAGCAGGGGCCGAATGTCGAGCGCTCGCCTGCCGGTGCTCTTGACGCCGTCCACGTCGAAGCCTCCTCGGAGCAGCGCGGCGCGGACAAGCTCCTCCGCGGAGGTGGAAGGGTCGAGCAAGCCTGCGAGATCGTCCGCGAGCTTGCCCGCGTTGTCGTGGCGCAGCGCGGGCGGCTTCTCGAGCGCGCGACCGAGGACGTGGTCGAGGCCGTCGACCGCGTGGGCGGGGAGCGGCGGAGGCGCCGCCGTCCGTACGCGCCTCGCCAGCGCGCTCGGCCCCTCGCCCGCAAAGGGGTGCGCGCCGCTCGCGAGCTCGTGCAAGATCACCGCGATCGAGAAGACGTCACTCTGCGGGCGGGGTGGATCGCCAGCGATGCGCTCGGGCGCTCGGTAGCTCGCCTCGAGCCCAGGCTCGGGGATGTCCTTCTCGTCGAGCGTTGCCCCGGCCGGCGCCGCGTCGAGCAACCCGCCGAGGCGGACCGTCCCGCTGCGCGTGAAGTAGATGTCGCCCGGGGAGAGCGCGAGGTGCACCGCGCCCTCGGCGTGGATGGTGGCGACCGCGCGGCACAAGAGGACGCCGAGCGCGACGACCTCGTTTGGCTCGAGGCCGCCCGTCGACCCGAGCGCCTTCGTCAGGTCGGCCAGGCAGGGGCCAGCGGGGCGCTCGAAGACGACGCCCGTGCGATCCCCGGACCGAACGACCTCGTACACCGCAAGCACGGCGAGCCCGCCGAACCGGCTCACGAGCGCGGCCCGCTCCTCGAGCCGCTTCGTGATCTCCTCGCGCACCGCGAGGCTCGGCGCCGTGGTGACCACCCACGCGCGGCGTCCGAGCTCCGTGTGCACGCCCTCGTAGACGACGAAGAGCCCCCGGTGGCGCACCGGCTCTCCGAGCCGATAAGGACCGAGCGCCTCGGGCTTCGTCGTCACGACGATCGGTTCGCGAGCAGGGAGCGGCCGGGGAGCGACTCCGGGGCGTCTTCGCCCAGCCATTCGAGGACGGTCGCAGCCAGATCGGCAACCGTGCCGTCCGGACGGAGCGTGGCGCCCGAGGGTCCGACGAGGACGAGGGGGACGCGGTCGTCGACGTGAGACCGGGGCTTCGGAGGCCCGTGGCTCGACGTGATCAGGAGGAGCCCGCCCCGCTCTCGCACACGGGCCGCGAGCGCGCCGAGCGGCTCGTCCATCTCCGAGAACGCGCGCCCGACGTCGGCGGGCTCGGTCGATCGGGAGGCCCGATCGACGCCACCGAGACCGACCACGACAAACGAGGCGCTCCCCTCCTCCACCGCCTCGAGCGCTCGCGTGAGGGCGGCGCCGTCGGTGGGTGCGTGCGCGACGTCGACGCCCTCGAGGTCGCCGCCGCCGTCGAAATGCACCTCCACGTGGTCCTCTCGTCCGGGGCTGCCGATGCGCAGCTGCCGGTCACCACGCGCCGCGAAGAAGGCTCCGAGCGACCACTCCGGCGGCTCCTCCGGGAACACCACGGCGAGCTCGGGCACCGTGGAGACGCGGACGAAGCTCGCGAGGCAACGCGTGTCGAACGCGACGACGGGACGTCGGACGAGGGTCACCTGCTCGGCCACGTGGTCCGGCAGGTTCGTCCGCGTGAGCACGGCGGCGAGCTGGCGGAACGCCTCGCTCCGAAGCCCGACGAAGACGCCCACGTCCTCCCCGCGCCACCGCCACTCCGGGTTGTCGCTCGGGAGCTCGAGGCCGAAGCCGCCCTGCACACCTCGGTATTCGCCCACGATCACGGGCAAGAGGTTCGCGTCCGTGTAGCCGGCTGCATACGACGAAGCGAGCGCCTGGTTCGCGTCGTGGTAGCGATCCGCTTCGGCGTGGACGACCGCTCGATACAGCTCGAGCGTCTTGTCCCAATCGCCCTGGCTGTCGAACGCGTACGTGCGTCCCGAGATCGTCGCGATTCTCCCGGTTCGCTGGAGACGATTCTCGAGGGCCTCGACGAAGGGCCACGCGCTCTTCTCCGGGGTGTCGACGCCGTCGACGAAGGCGTGGACGACGAAGGGCAGATCGTGGAACGCCAGGACGTCCACGACCGCGTTCAGGTGGCGCACGTCGCCGTGGTTGCTCGAGTCCGAGAGCAGCGCGAAGACGTGGACCGTGCACGCATCTTTGTCGATGCCGTCGATGAAGTCGGTCACCTTGCCGCTGTTGCTCATCGCCGTGTGGACGATCTGCGCGAAGGCCGGCGCTCGACCGACCGCGTCGTCACGGACGGCCGCTTCGACCGGCTCGCTCGCGAGCTTGGGCTTGCTCCCGACTCCGGCTGCCCGGTATGCGACGTGCTCGCTCGGCGGGTGCTCGTCTTCCAGCCCGATGTGCGAGCCGGCGACGCCGATTGTCGTCCACGCGCTCTCGCGAACGATCGCCGCGAGCCGAGGGGCTCCTTCGTGGAGCTGCGGCGCTCCGTCTTCGACGGTCCAGCCGTCCACGAACACGATCACGACGGGCCCGCGCGGGCTCGGAGGCTCTCCCCCCTCGCTGTGCGAGGGGGGCCGGGGGGGTGAATCCACAGGCATCGCTTTTCGGTCCTCGTGTTTCGTGTCGGTCTCGGCTCCGAGGCTATACCCGCTCCGTCCTCGTGTGCCTGCTCGAGATCGCGCGCCGCGCCAGCTCATCAGCACGCTCGTTCAGCGGTATCCCGCTGTGCCCGGGCACGTAGACGATCCGCACCTGCCCTCGCTTGGCGAGCGCCGCGCGGATCTGTTGGATGAGCTCGGTGTTGGCCTTGGCCTTCCAGCCCTTGGTGAGGACGCCGATCGCGTATTTGCTGTCGGTGTGGATCACCACGGGACCGTCCGTGAGCTCCACCCCGCGGAGGATGGCGGTCAGCTCGGCGATGTTGTTGGTGCCGTGGCCGAGGTACTCCGAGAGCTCGGTCCGCGCCTCCCGGCCGAGGACGACCACGCCGAGCCCGGCCGGGCCAGGGTTCCCGGTGCACGCGCCGTCGGTGTAGACGACCGTCTCGCCGTCGCGTGGAGGCGTCTCCACGTGCGCGGCTGCGCTCGAGGCGCGCGAGGCCGTGCGGCTCCCGCCCGACGCGCGTGCGCCCGCCGCCGGCTTGGCGGGCGGGGCCTCGGCAGCCGGGTCACACGTCTCTTCGGGCAAGACCGCCCCGTCGACCACGGCGAGGTTCTTCACGCCCGCGTGGTAGAGGCGGCCGTCCTTCGGCTTGTAGCGGATCTCCACCCGCCCGCCGTTTTCCACCAACCTGCCGGACTCGTCGGCTTTCGCGTAGACCAGCTGCTCACGGAGCTTTGCACGGACCCAGGGCATCGCGGTTCGCGCTACTCCGGCGCCAGTCGGGCGGAAACCGCGTTTCCACCCAAACGACGAGGTCGGCGAGTCACCTTCGGCTTTGAACCGGTGCCGCTAGCGTTGTACGGATACGGCCAGTGGAACCGTCGATTTTCCGCGAAGGCCTGTTCGATGGGCGCGTCGCCGTGGTCACCGGTGGTGGCAGCGGCATCGGTCTCGAGACCGCGCGCGAGCTCGCGTCCCTCGGGGCCTCGGTGGCGATCTGCGGCCGCAAGCCCGAGAAGATCGAGGCCGCGGTCGACGCGCTGAAGAAAGAGGGTGTCGTCGCGGATCGCATCCTCGGCGGCACGTGTGACATCCGCGAGCCCGAGGCGGTCACGGCCTTCGTCTCGCAAGTGCTCGACCGCTTCGGGCAGATCGACGTCCTCGTCAACAACGCGGGCGGCCAGTTCCCGAGCTCCGCCGAGGGCATGTCGCCGCGCGGCTGGGAGGCCGTCATCCGCAACAACCTGAACGGCACCTTCTACGTGACGCGCGAGGTCGCGACGCGCGCCATGATCCCGCAGAAGCGCGGCCGCATCGTGAACGTGACGGCCATGGTCGTGCGAGGGTTCCCCGGCATGAGCCACACCGGCGCCGCGCGCGCGGGCGTGGAGAACCTGACGAAGAGCCTCGCGGTCGAGTGGGCCGCGCACGGGATCCGGGTGAACGCCGTCGCGCCCGGGAACAACATCCGCTCGAGCGGGACCGCGCAATACGGGGAGGATCTGCTCGAGATCACGCGACGCGCGACGCCGATGAAGCGCCTGGGCACCCCGGTGGAGGTCTCGCGCGTGATCGTGTTCCTCGCGAGCTTCGCGAACGACTTCGTCACCGGGCAGGTCTGGGGAGTCGACGGAGGCCAGCCGCTCTGGGGCGACATCTGGCCGATCCCCGAGCCTACGACCCAATCGTGACGTGACTTCCAGCGGCACGACACCCGAGATCCCGCACCGGTCGCCGCGGCTGCGCGACGCCTGGAGCAAGGCGCGCTGGCTCTTCGGGCCCGTCGGTCGCTTCTTCGCGTCCATCGGCCGGTGGTTCGCGTCGTACTTCCGCGAGCGCGTCCCCACCGTCTGGGTCGCCTTCTGGCCCCTGCTCCTGCTCGTGGCGACGGTGTACACGCGTTGCCCGACGACGAACTACATCTTCGACGAGCAAGAGGCGCTGCTCGCGAACCCTTACGTCAACCAGGTCGGCTTCCGCTACGAAGACGCCATCTACCGTGACTTCTGGGGGCTGCCGGCCAACGCCAGCATCGGCTCGTACCGGCCGGTCCCGAACTACCTGTGGCGCGGCCTCGTCGAGGTAGGCGAGCGCACGCAGCGAGTGATGGACGAGAGCGGGCCCGAGTGGCTCACGAAGCTCCTCGCCGACGCGCACGCGCCCGAGCCCGTCCCGAAGCTCACGGAGGTGGCGCGGCGCTCCTGGTTCCAGCACCTCTACAACCTGTTCTTCCATGCGCTCTGTGGCGCGTGCTTCACCGCGCTCGCGTTCCGGCTGTCGCGGTCGAAGGCCATCGGCTGGGTGACCGGCCTCACCTTCACGTTCGCCGCGATCCTCACCGAGGCCGTCTCCGGCGTCGTGGGCATCGCCGACGTGCTCGGCGGGCTCGGCGCGATCTGCAGCTTGCTCGCGCTCACGATGCGAGCGCACGCCATGCCCTTCGCGGTCTTCCTCGCCGTGCTCCTCGGGTTGTTCTCGAAGGAGAGCGCGATCGTGTGTGTGCCGCTCGTGCCCGTCGCGGCGGTGCTCTTCGCGCCGCTCCTCCACCCCGAGCGCCCCGCCCGCCTCGTCCGCGGTGTGCTCGCGCTCGTCGGCTGCCTGTCGGCATTCGTGCTCTACACGGAGCTGCGCAAGCGCTGGTTCCCCTCGCCGCTCCCGGGCGAGCTCTCCGACCCGCTCGAGCCCGGCTACAACCTCGGCAAACAGGCAGCGCACGATTTCCTGCTCTGGTTCCACCAGGCGCCACTCCCGAAGGACCCGCTGAACAACCCGCTCGTCGACGCACCGGTCGATCTGCGCGTGGCGGGCGCGCTCCGCGTCTATGCGCGTGGGCTCTGGCAGGTCGTCTTTCCGTGGACGCTCTCCGGCGACTACTCCTTTCCGCAGGAGCCCATCCCCGAGACCCAGTGGTTCCCCGAGAGCGTGCTCGGGTGGCTCCTCTTCGCGTGCCCGCCCGGCGCCGCGCTAGGCCTGTGGATCGTGTGCCTCCTCCGGGAGCGCAAGCAGCCGGCGACGGCCCCCCAGACGGAGCCGCCGCCTTACGTCGGCCCGCTCTGGCGCTGGCTCGCCCGCCGCACCGCGCGCCCGCTCTTGCGCGACGTGGGCCGCGCCGTCTTCGAGGCTTGCCTCATCCTCTTCGCTGCCTGGCTCACCCACAAGATGCTCGGCATCGGCCCCGGCGAGGTGAACAAGGACATCGTCGACGACGATCCGGAGCACAACATCTTCATCCCGCTCGAATGGCTGCGGGACGCGTTCGTCTATGCGGCGCTCGGCTCCGTCGCGTTCGGCGCCGCGACCGAAGGGCTGTGGAGGCCCCGCCGCCGGGGCTACTACGAGCCGCACCTTCCGATGATCGCCGTCGGCCTCGTGTGGTTGGTCGTCAGCTACTTCCCGCACTCGAACATGTACGTGCTGTTGCCGACCGTGCGCGCGGAGCGGCTCTGGTACTTCCCCGTCATCGGCACGACGCTCGTCATCGGGCCCTTGCTGATCCTCGCCTACGAGCGGCTCCGCCGGGCGCGCTGGCCGCTCGTCGCCAAGCTGGCGTGGACCGTCCCCGCCGCCTTCCTCGGTTTCCAGACCGTGCGCGCGTACCTCCACGCGATGGACTACCGGGACGACCTCGTGTTCTGGGAGGCGACGAAGAACGCGGTCCCCAACAGCGCCAAGGCGCACCTCAACTACAGCGTCATGGCCGGCGCGAGGCAGATGTGGGAGGTGCGCCTCGGCGAGAGCCACATCGCCCGCAAGCTCGCGCCCGATTGGGCCATGGCCCACATCTACACCGGCGATACGCTCTGCCGGATGGGCCGCCCGGACGAAGCCTGGGAGCACTACAAGACGGGGTTCGAGAAAGGGCCCAACGACAAGAGCCTCATCTCGCTCGCGCTGCAGTGCCTCTGGGACCACGGCAAGCTGAAGGAGCACGAGGCGGAGCTGCGCGAGCTCGAGGCCAAACACGAGCGCTCGTGGCTCGCCTGGCTCGTCTACGACACGCTCCTGAACGGCGACAAGAACAACGGCGTCTCGCGCGAGTACCGGCCCCGGAGCTACAACGAGGCCGCGACGAAGGAGACCGAGGAGGGCGACGGCGAGGGCGAGTCGGCGTCCGCCTCGGAGTCCGCTGCCGAGACCGCGGGCTCCGGCGAGACCTCGTCGTCGGCCACGATCTCGGGCTCGACCAGGAACGACGAATGACGGATCGGCCGGCATCCGCCGCCCTCCTCGTCTTCGTCGGCCTGGGCTGCGGGAGCCCGACGGAAGCGACAGGCCGAACCGCGACTGCCTCACCCGCGTCGTCATCGCCGCCGGCGGTGTCGGCGACGGGTGTCGCGGCGCCGCTCCCGAGCGCGAAAGTCCCCGCGACGTCGACCACCGCGCCGAGCGTCGCCTCCCCCGCGCCGAGCGCGCCCGGCGCGCCCTCGTTGGTCCGCGACACCTGCCCCAAGGAAGACCCGAGCTTCACCCCGACGGGGCAATACAGCCACAAGCGCACGCGCCTCTTCGTGCACTCCCAAGGGTCACCGCGGCACGCCGCCTCCGACGTGGTCGTGCGCGCAGGCGCCGCCCCGACCATCGAGGGCAAGTTCACCTACGGCAAAGGCGGCAAAGATCTGGAGGACGAGGAGATCTCGCTCTTCATCCGTGACAGGTCCTGCGCCTGGCTGAGTGTGGGCACGGGGTTCACGAACGATGACGGTTGGGTCAGCATCTCGGTCCCCGAGACGCTGACCGTCTCGCCGGGCGTGTACGCGTTCCAGCTCGTCGTTCGGGGTGACGGCAGCCGCGCCGAGGGCAACCTCTTCGCGGTGAGCCCGAAGACCCCGGCCGTCGTCTTCGACGTCGACGCGACCCTCACGACCAGCGACCAGGAGCTGTTCGACGAGCTCGTCGAGGGCAAGGTGCCCGAAGCCCGCCCGAACGGCCGCGATGTCGCGAACGAGCTCGCCGACAGCCACCTCTTGGTCGTCTACCTGACGGGCAGGCCCTACTTCCTCGGGCCCACGACGCGGAGGTGGCTCGAGAGCAACGGCTTCCCCGGGGGCTTCGTCCGCACGACGAAGCGGCTCGAAGAGGCCCGGCCGACCCCCGGAGGCGTCGGCACCTACAAGGAGGCGGCGTTGACCGAGCTCGCGAGCGCCGGCCTCGACCTGAAGCTCGCTTACGGAAATGCCCCCACCGACGTGTGCGCCTATGCGAAGGCGGGCATCGACCCAAAGAAGACCTTCATCCTCGGCCCGCACGGCGGTGAGGCCTGTGACGGCCACGCGCCCTCCCAGGCCCTCTCCGGGTACGACGCTCACGTGGGCAGAACCGGAGACATCCTCCGGTGAGCCCGCGCGACACCCTGGTCATCGGATCATCGAAGCGCTGCAGAGCTCGGTGAGCAGCCGAACGAGCGACGTGCGCGACGCGGTGTACGGGAGCTGACGGTGGAGGCTACCATCCGCTCATGACGAACCAGCGCCTGCTCGGCGGGCTCCTCCTTCTCCTCGGCGCAGGCTGCGCTTCCGCCAAGCCCGCCACGAACGACGACGCGCCCCCGACGGAGAGCACGGGCGCGCCCGCATCCGCCGAGCCCTCGAACGAGAGCGGCACCTCCGAGGCGGCGAGCGGGACGAGCGGTACAGCGCCCGCGTCGACAGCGACGCCGGCTACCGAGCAGAAAGAGGCCGAGGCACCCAAGGACGAGAGCGCCCTCGTGCTCGAGCTCACCATCAAGGGCAAGGAGCTCGACGACGCCTCCAAGAGGGCGATGGAGAAGGAAGCACGCGAGATCATCAAGAAGAGCTCCAAGCTCGCGTTGACCGACAAGGGCATCAAGGCGCCGCGGCTCGTCATCGCGACGCTGACCGCCGAGCCGCTCGCGAGCGACAAGAAGGGCTTCACCGTGAAGCTCGGCATGACCGGCGTCACGAAGAACGGCAACTGCCCGCTCTTCGATCTCAACCAGAAGCTCTCGATGGAGGGCGGCAAGAAGGACAACGCGGCGGATGTCGGGCAGCTCCGCTCGGCGGCGCTCACGGCCCTCCTCGCGGAGCTCGAGCAGAAATCGCCGACGCTCAAGCCGAACGCGAACTGCACCCCCTACAAGTAGCCGGAACGTCACGACGCTCCGCGTCGTGACGTGTGCGTGACCAGGGGGGGTGGGGGTGATGCCCGAGGAGCGTCGTGGTAGGCCCGCGGCCGATGGCTCGCGTCCTCCGCATCATCGTCGGCGCGCTCTCGTTCGCCTACCTCATCGTCGTCCTCAACCTCGTGCAGGCGACGAGCTTCCTCCTCCTCCCGCTGTCGCGCCGCGCTGTGCGCCGGATCAACCGGTGGTGCGCGCGATCGATCTGGGGGATGTGGGTGCTCATGGCCGAGCGCCAGAACAAGATCGAGGTGCGCGTCACCGGCGACGCCATCCTCCCTCGAGAGAACGCGCTGGTGCTGGCCAACCACCAGAGCATGACAGATGTGTTGCTTCTGCTCTGCCTCGGGTGGCGCGCGCGTCGGCTCGGCGACCTGAAGTGGTTCGTCAAGCGCGCGGTCCAATACGTGCCGGGCCCCGGCGTCGGCATGTGGCTGCTCGACTGCATCTTCCTCGATAGGGACTGGCTGAAGGACCGCAGCAACATCGACAGGCTCTTCCGCAAGTACAAGGCCGAGTCGATCCCGCTGTTCCTCGTCTCGTTCCTCGAAGGCACCCGGCTCACGCCGAAGAAGCTCGCCGACGCGCAGGCGTTTGCGAAGGAACGGGGCCAATACGTCCCCAGGCACACGTTGGTCCCTCGCACGAAGGGGTTCGTCTTCACGATGAGCGGCCTCCGCGACCACCTCGACGCCGTCTACGACGTGACGATCGGCTACGACTCGTCTCCGCCGCCGAGCCTGTTCGCCTGCTTCGCGGGGGACGTGCGCCGGTTGGATCTCCACGTGCGTCGCTTCGACGCCGCGTCCCTCCCAACGGAGGAAGACGCGCTGGCACACTGGGCGGTGGAGCGTTTCCGCGAGAAAGACGAGCTGCTCGAGGCGCGCCGGAGCACCGGGCGCTTCCCCGGCCCCACGCTCGGAGGTCGGGTCACCCTCAAGGATTGGTTCACCGCCGAGGAGCGCCTCCCGGCCTGGGCGGACCCTCAGCCCGACGCCGAGATGCCCATGGTCCCCGTCCCGGCCGCGCGTGGGAAGTGAGCGCGGCGGCGGCCTGCACGAGACGAGGGGACGGCGTATGATGCGCTCGTGCGCGGAGCACGGCCCTTTCTTCTTCTGACATCGGTCGCGTGTTGCTTCATCGCGCGGAGTGCCCGCGCGGACGACGGCACCATCGCCGAAGCGCTGTTCCGCGCCGGACGCGAGGCGATGACCCGCGGCGACTACGTCGTCGCCTGTGACAGGTTCGGCGAGAGCCAGAGGCTCGACCCCGCCCCGGGGACGCTGCTGAACCTCGGGGAGTGCAGCGAGAAGCTCGGGAGGCTGGCTTCCGCCTGGCGGGCCTACGTCGAGGCAGGCGACCGGCTCGCCGCGGGTGATCCGCGGCAGACCTTCGCGCGCAACAAGGTCGACGAGCTCGCGCCGCGTCTGCCGCGGGTGCGGGTCCTGCTCTCGCCCGAGGCAGCGGGCTGCACCGTCGCGATCGCCGGAACGAAGCTCGGCCCCTCCACCCTCGACCAGGCGCTGCCCGTCGATCCCGGCTCGTTCGACGTGGAGCTCTCGTGTGAAGGGCGCGCGCCGACCCACACCGCGGTCGCAGCGTCGGAGAGCAGGACGGTGGAGGTCTCGCTCCGGCCCGGGCCACCCCTCGAAACGCCGGCTGCGGTCGCGCCTGCTCCCCCGGCTCCGGTCGCAGGACCCTCCGGGCTCGCGATCGCAGGCTGGATCACGGGAGGCGTCGGGCTCGCGTCGCTGGGCGTGGGGGCGGTGCTCGGCGGACTCGCGATCGACCGCAAGAGCACGATGGACGCGAGCTGCACGGAGGACGACCCACCGCGCTGCACGCCCGCGGGCGTCGACGCGGCGGCGGAGGGCGAGGCCTTCGCCACCGGAAGCACGGCGACGATCGCGGTCGGCGCGGCGCTGGCCGCGGTCGGCGCGACGTTGCTCGTCGTCGACGCCACCTCCGACTCGCCCGACGAAACGACCGCTACGCTTCGGCTCGGCCCCGGCCACCTCGTGCTCCATGTCACCTTCTAGGCTCGCAACCTTCACGCTCTGTCTCGCTCTGGGCGGAGGATGCGCGCAGATCCTCGGCACCGACTTCGACGTCGTCCCGCTCGAAGGCGGCGGCGGCGGTGGTGTCGTGCCGATGGGAGGTGGCGGGCAAGGCGGCGGGTCCACGAGCACGGGCGGCGCCGGCGGATCGGGCGGACTGGGCTCGCCCGAGACGATCTGGGAGGGCGACTGGCCCTACGACGTCGTCGTCGATGACGGCTTCGTCTACTGGTCGAGCCCACGAGGAGAAGCGCCCGGGATCTACCGCGTCGACAAGTCGGGCGGGTCGGGAGAGCCCTTCACCCCCGAGCTTCCGGGAGCGAATCGGCTCCTGCTCCACGAAGGCGCGCTCTACTTCACCGCCGGAATGGAGGGCACGAGCGCGACGTGGAGGGTGGGCAAGTGCTCGCTCTCGTCGCTCCAGTGCGAGGACCTCGCCTACCCACAAGGCAAGCCGATCGGGCTCGCGGCCGACGGCGACGACATCTACTTCACCTCCGGGCCGACCTCGGTCGAGCGCGTGAGCCGTAACGGGGGAAAGGCCCAGCCGATCCTGACGGTTCCGTCCGTGGCTTCCTTCCTCCTCGTCGCACACGGCTACCTCTGGGGAACGGGCCTCGACAACGGCAAAGTCTGGCGCATCCCGCTCCCCATCGCCGCCGCCACGATTCCGTCAGAACAGGTCGACGTGCAGCTCGCCAACGGGCTCTCCGAATACGGCAGCACGGTCGCCGTCGGTCAGCTGATGCCAAACGGCAGCATCTACCACTTCGGTAGCTTCGACACGCCGTTGAGCGTGGCCGAGGGCCAGAGCACGGTGGCCGACATGACGTCCCACGGCGGCTACCTGTATTGGGCCAACTTCAGCGGCGGAGAGGTCATGCGTGTCGCCCTCGCGGGCGGCACCCCCGTCGTCCTCGCCTCCGCCGAGGTGTCTCCGAACGGCGTCGCGGCCGATGACAGCTTCGTCTACTTCACGTCACACGCCGAGAAGGTCGCCGGCGGCGCCGTCCGCCGGGCGCCGCTCCCCTGATCCGAGCGGAGCTCAGTGTCGCCGATCGAGGTCGACCGGCGTGGGCGCGGCCGGCGCGGCCGGCGTGGCGGCGGGCGGGGAGGCCTGGGGGAGCCGCTTCTGCGCCGGGAGAGGCGGAGGTGTCACGGTCGCCGACGCACCGGTCGCAACGACCGACGCGGACGGCGCGACGTCGGGCGCAATCGCCGTGCTCACGGAAGGCTGAGCGGTGATGGTGAGCGCCGTCGTCACCACCCCGCTCGAGGGCGAGGTGCTGCTCGGCGGTGCTGGCGCTCGCGTCAGCCAGACCGCGGCGACACCGCCGAGCGCCAGCGCCGTCCCGGCGCCGATGAAGAGCGCTTTCAGCGGGAGCCCCTGGCGCGGCGACGGCGTCGACGGAACGACGACACCGGAGGCGCTGCGCGATCGACCCTGGGAGACCTCGACCTGCGCGGAGGGGAGCGTCTCGTGGCCTGGCCGGGTGGCGCCGACGCTGGGCGGCGTCATGCTGCGCGCGACGCCGGGCGCGGACGGCAACGTATCGGCGCCGGGGCGACCGCCGATCGATCCGGCGAGCGCGGAAGGCAGGAGGCGGTTCACTGTAGATGACAGATCTGTCACGTCCTCGCCCGTCAGGCCGTGGTAGGCGAGCTGGACGAGCTCGGCCATCTCCTCCGCGCTCTCGAACCGGCTCAGACGATCGCGAACGAGGGCGCGATCCACGATCGCGGCCACCGACAGCGGGACCTCCGGAGCCAGCGACCGGAGGGGCGCCGGCTCCGCGGTGAGGACCCGGTTGAAGAACATCGCCGAGTCCCCGGGCTCGTGCACACACACACCGGTGAGGAGGGCCCAGAGCGTCGCGCCCATCGCCCAGATGTCGCTCCGCGCGTCCACGCGATCCCAGTCACCGGCCGCCTGCTCCGGCGGCATGAAGCCCAGGGTCCCCATCGTGGGGGAGGTCGGCCCCGTCACGCGCCGGCCCTGCGCGGCGCGGAGCCCCGCGAGGCCGAAGTCGAGCACCTTGACTCGTCCTTCCGACGTGAGAAACAGGTTCGACGGCTTCAGGTCGCGATGCACGATCCCGACCGCGTGAGCCTTGGCGAGCACGACGAGCGCCGGGTGGGCGATCGCGAGGACCTCTTCCCAGCCGAGCTTGCCGCCCTTGCGCTGCGCGCGATCTTCGATGGACTCCCCTTCGAGGAGCTCCATCACGAGGTACGGCGTCCCGCTCGAGTCGACGCCGTCGTCGAGCACCGCCACGACCCCGGGGTCGTCGACCAGGTTGGCGAGGTAACCCTCACGATGGAAGCGCGCGACCATGTCGGGATCGGCCACGCCTTCGTGGAGCACCTTCACGGCGACGCGCTTGCCGTTGCGGACGTGTGCCCCGCGGTACACGGCGCCCATCCCGCCCTCGCCGATCCGGCGCTCGAGCCGCCACCGCTCGCCGAGCACGAGCCCGGACAGGTCTCTGGAGGGGCCGGACACGCCGCGGAGACTACCATGTCGCCTCCGGTTTGCTCCTCGAGCGCCGGCGAGGCACAAGGCATCCGTGGCACCCGTGACGAGATCCTGCCGGCGACGATCGCCCTCGAGTCTCGTTCGAACGGTTCCCTTCGTGGCGCTCGCCTGCGCCAGCCCGCCGAACGAGGCGCCACCGAGCGGAGCCGACCCTGCCCCCCGCGCCTCCGGGACCACGGCGCAGCGCGCCGGCGCGGTCGCCTCCGAGGCCGCCGCGTCGGCACCGACGCCGTCGGCGCCGGCGAGCAGACGTGCCGAGCCGGACTGCCCGGCCGACATGGCGAAGATCCCCGACGCCAGCTTCGTGGTCGCAGCCGACTCGCCCCGGGCGCGCGACCAGGCGTCGACCCGAGTCGAGGCCTATTGCCTCGATCGAACGGAGGTCACCACCGAGTCCTACGTGGCCTGTGTGACGAGCGGGCGCTGCCCGGAGCCCCTCCGCGGAGGCTCGTGCACCTACGAGCGCGCGGGCACGGCGAAGCAGCCGATCAACTGCGTCGGGTTTCGGGCTGCGCAGGCGTATTGTGAGAGTCGCGGAACGCGCCTCCCGACCGAAGCCGAATGGGAGAGCGCAGCGGGCCGTGGCGTCCGCGCGTATCCGTGGGGCGACGACCCGCCCGGCAAAGGCGTCTGCTGGGACGGCGCCGAGAACGCGCTCGGTTACGGCAAACGGCACGACAGCTGCGCCGTCGGGACCTTCGCGGACGACGTGACCCCCGAAGGCGTGATGGACCTCGGCGGCAACGTCACCGAGTGGACGGTCCCCGAGGGCAGCCCGGAGCAGCGCGACATCGATCAGAGGGCCGTCCGGCGCGGCGGCACCTGGGGAACGAAGTCGGGTCCCTATCTCTTGCGGACCACGTCGCGCCGCGTCGGGGACTACCGACCGTACGAGTCCGGCATCTTCACCGGCTTTCGCTGCGCCATGGACCTCCCGGGCCGCACGCCGTAAAGAGCGAAACATGACCGCGCTCGTCGAGTGTGTGCCGAACTTCAGCGAAGGCCGCGACCCCGAGGTGATCCGCGCGATCACGGCGGCGATCGAGGAGGTCGCCGATGTGATGCTCCTCGACGTCGATCCGGGCAAGGCGACGAACCGGACCGTCATCACGTTCGTGGGCCCGCCCGAGCCGGTGCTCGAAGCCGCCGTGCGCGCGGCGAAGAGGGGCGCGGAGCTCATCGACATGCGCAAACACAAGGGCGAGCACCCCCGCTTCGGTGCGCTCGACGTCTGCCCGCTCGTGCCCGTGAGCGGCATCACGATGGACGAGACGGTCGTCCTCGCCCGTCGCCTCGCCGAGCGGCTCGCGAACGAGGTCGGTCTGAGCATCTACTGCTACGAGAAGGCCGCGCTGCACCCGTCGCGGCAGAACCTCGCGGACGTGCGCGAAGGCGAATACGAAGGCCTCGCGGCGCGGCTCGCCAAACCCGAGCACAAGCCCGACTTCGGCCCCGCCACCTTCAACGAGAAGAGCGGCGCGACGGCCGTCGGTGCGCGCGACTTCCTCGTCGCGTACAACGTGAACCTGAACACGACCTCCACGCGCCGCGCGAACGCCATCGCGTTCGACGTACGCGAGAAGGGCCGCGAGAAGCTGGACCCCGACACCATGAAGCCCCTGAAGGACGCGTCGGGGCAACCTGTCTGGGAGCCCGGCTCGCTCCAGAAGGTGAAGGGGATCGGCTGGTTCATCGAGGAGTACGGCGTCGCTCAGGTGTCGCTCAACCTCACCGACATCTCCGTCACGCCCATGCACGTCGCCTTCGACGAGTGCTGCAAGAAGGCCGACGCGCGCGGGATCCGCGTCACCGGCTCGGAGCTCGTGGGCCTCGTGCCCATGCGCGCGATGCTCGACGCCGGACGCTACTTCTTGAAGAAGCAGAAGCGTTCGACCGGCGTCTCCGACGACGAGCTCATCAAGATCGCGGTCAAGTCGCTGGGGCTGGACGACCTCTACCCGTTCGTCAAAGAGGACAAGATCGTCGAGCTGGCGATCGAGAAGAAGCGGGGCGTCGCGAAGAAGCGCCTCATCGACCGGACGCTCCGCGCCTTCGTCGAGGAGACCGCGAGCGAGTCGCCCGCGCCGGGCGGCGGGTCCATCGCCGCCACCGTCGGGGCCTTCGGCGCCGCGCTCGCCACCATGGTCGCGAACCTGTCTTCCCACAAACGCGGCTGGGACAAACGCTGGGAGGAGTTCAGCGATCACGCCGACCGCGCCAAGGAGAGCTACGCCGAGCTCCTCCGCCTCGTGGACCTCGACACCGATGCCTTCAACCGCGTGATGGATGCGTTCGGCATGCCGCGCGGAACCGACGCCGAGAAGGCCGCACGCAAGCGCGCCATCCAGGACGGGACGTTCGAGGCCGCGAAGGTCCCCCTGCAGGTCATGCGCGTCGCGCTCGCCTCGATGGAGACGATCGGCAAGATGGCCGAGATCGGCAACCCCGCGTCGGTGAGCGACGCCGGCGTCGGCGCGCTCTGCGCGCGCACCGCGGTGCTCGGCGCGCACCTCAACGTGAAGATCAACTGCTCGAGCCTCGAAGACAAAGAGCGCGCGCGGCCGCTGCTCGAAGAAGCCCAGCGCATCGAGGAGGAGGCGGTCGCCCTCGAGCGCGCCATCCTCGAGACGGTGGCCAAGAAGATCTGAGCGGGCCGGGCGCTACTCAGCCAGCTCGCAGAACTTCATCCAGGGCGGGAGGCCGCCCTGCTCGTCCTCGGGCGGGCGCTTGCACCTGGCGCATTTGCGACCGGGGCAGAAGGCGGTCTCGAGCGCGCGGCAGTCCGCGTCCTTGTCGCAAACGGTCCGCGTGTTCGCGAGATCACACTGGTTCGCGCAGAAGGCTACTTCCCCCAATCCACCACCGGGCGCCCCGGCGGGGTGACGTTCGGCATGGCGTGGAACCACTCACGCGCGACGTCGGTCAGGGGCTGGCAGAGGCGCTCGCCGAGATCGACGCGCTCATCCGGATCCGCGAGGACGTCGAAGCAATGGTAGGTGGCGTCCCATTCGCGCGCCTCGATCTTGCGCGGCCCCTGCATCACGCCCCAGTTCCGGAAGGAGCACTCCCAGACCCACGTGCAGTTCGTCATGGGGACCGGGCTCACCGTCCGCTCCGGTCGCGTGATGGGGTGGCCGATCATCCGCGCGCGGAACGGCGCGAGCTTCGGGTCGTCCCACACACCGAGCAGATCGAGGAAGGTGGGCGCGAGATCCAGGTGCCACACGAACTGCTCCTTCGCCGCCTTGATCGTCTTCTCCTCCTCCTCGGAGAGTGTGCCCGGCGGCGCGTCGATCCAGGATTGGACGCGCACCTCCTCGTCGTAGAGCGCGCTCGTGTGCCCCATCTGCCAGTGCTCACGGAACGACTCGCCGTGATCCGAGGTGTAGACGACCACGGTGCGTCTGCCGCTCTCCGTCGAGCGGATGTACCGGAGGAGCTCCGCCACCGCGAAGTCCGACCGGTAGACGACGTTCTTGTAGTAGTTGAAGAAGTGCTGGTTCTTCTCGGGGGCCTTCGCCATCTCGCTCGGCCGAAACGGCGCGAGGCCCTCCTCGTAGACGTACGGGTAGTGCACGTTCGAGTAGTGAACCACCGCGAAGAACGGCTCCTTCATCTCGGGCCAGTCCTTCTTCACCCACTCGGTGACGAGCTCGTCATTTGCGCCGGCGTCCAGGTCCGCCGCGGAGTCGAGGTGCGTCGCCACGCAGCCGTGGGAGATCGGCAGGTCCTGGATGTACTGGCGGGCGTTGCCGAACATCAGGTTCTGGCTCGTCCAGTACGCGGTGTCGTAGCCGGCCGCGTTCGCGTAGTCCCAGAGGAGGGGGACGGAGTGGAGCAGCTCGCGGCTCGCGTAGGGCACCACGCCCGACCAGATGTTGGAGATCGAGATCGCCGTCGTCGACGCGTTGGACCGCATCTGGAGGAGCGGCATCCGGTTCGGGATGACCGCGTTGGACCACGGCGTCGAGAGATCGCAGCGCGGGTCGGGCTCGATGCAAGAGACGTCGCCGCGCTGGCTCTCCTGCAGGATGAGCAGCACGTTGCGCGGCCGCGACGGAGCCGCGGTGAGCGCCGGCACGGCCTCCGGCTTGCGGCGCTGGACGCGCAGGTCGGGTGAGTCGTTCGTGATGTCGAGCAGCTCCTTCGTGAGCGCGGTGATCCCGTGGACGTACAGCGCGTCCGGAGGCGACGCCTGGATCCCGCGGTAGCTCGTGGGGACGAACGTGGACGCGTAGACGACCGCCGGGGCGAGAACGACCGAGACGCGCCAGGGCCATCGGCGCGGGCGAACGCGGAGCTTCGCGGTGCGGACGATGATGACGCCGACGACGACCGCGGCGAGGAAGTGGAAGACGACGAGCGGCCTGCCGAGCGGCAGCGTGCCCACGATCGACTGGACGAAGTTCTTCGAGTGGAGCTGCCCGTCGATGCAGAGGTAGGTGTTCCACACGGCGTGGAACGCGCCCGCCGAGCCCATGACGACGACGAAGGCGGTAAAAAACAGCCCTGTCATGATCCTGGCGACGAGCCCCCCGCGCCGCGACGCGGCGTAGAGGAGGACGCCCCAGAAGACGAGGCTCTGCGCGACGCCGCCCAGGTACGAGGCGACGTACTTCCCGGGGAAGGCCAGGATCGCCCCGCCGCGACGGACCATCTCGCCGTAGAGCATCCAGAGCGTGGGGAGCGCGAGCACGAGGAGGACCCAGAGCGCCCGACGGCGCCGGATGCGACCACGCAACTTTCGATGATGCTTCCGGCGCCGGGCCGGATGCACCACACCGCCGCCTTCGCTCACTTGGCTCCGGGCATCCCGCCGAACGTCTCTTCCGCGACGCTGCGCAGCTCGGCGCAGGCGTCACCGCCGAGATCGGTCTTCTCGAAGGGGTCTTTGGCGACGTCGTAACAGAGCCAGCTCGCGTCCCACTCGCGGGCGATGAGCTTGCGCGTCCCCTGGGCGACGCCCCAGTTCTGGAAGGCGCAACCCCAGACCCCGCTGCAGTTCGTCAGCCGAAGGACGGGGCGCGGTCCCGGCGCGCGGAGCCAGCTCTCGCCCACCATCTGCTCGGCCCAGCCGGCCACCTCGGGCGCGCCCCAGAGCCCCATCAGATCGAGGAGGGTGGGCGTGACGTCGGTGTGGAAGACGGGCAGCTCCTTGCGGGCCTCGAGGTTCGCTCGCTCGGTCGGCGTGAGCGCGGACGCGGGCGCGTCGATCCAGCCGGGCACGTGCACCTCCTCCTCGAACAGCGACGCGGTGTGGCCGAGCTGACCGTGCTCGCGGAACTGCTCGCCGTGGTCGGCCGTGAAGAGGACCACGGTGCGGGCGCCGAAGTCCGTCTGGCGCAAGGACTCCATGAAGCGCGCGATCGCCTTGTCTTGGAGGTGGACGGCGTTTTTGTAGTAGTTCCGATAGGCCTCGTTGTCGCTCTCGTCCTTCGAGCTCGACGCCGGCTGGAAGGGGGCGTCGTCCGGGTCGACCTTGTAGGGCAGGTGGGTGTTGCCGACGTGCACGACCGCGAAAAATGGCTCCTTCAGCTTCGGCATCTCGGCGAGCGCGCGATCGACGAGGAGCGAGTCGTCCCCGCCCACGTCGATGTCCGCGCCCGGCTCGATGTCGGTCGCGCCGCACTGGAAGCGCGTCGGCAGGTCCTGCACCCAGAGCCGCGAGTTCGCGAACATCATGTGGTGGCTCGTCCAATACGCCGTCTCCAGCCCCGCGGCGGCCGCGTAGTCGAAGAGCACCGGCGCCGCGTGAAGGTCCTCGCGCGAGCGGGTTGGCTCGAGCCCCGACCAGAGGACCGCGAGCTGGATGGCCGTCGTCGACGAGTTCGAGCGGAGCTGGAGCAGCGGCATCCGGTCGGGGACGGCCGCGTTCGTGCGCGGCGAGATCGCGCAGTCCGGCGTGGGCGCCGAGCAGTGCGCGTCGAACCGGAGGCTCTCGGACAAGAGGAGCACGACGTTGCGCTGCAGCGGCGGGCGCGCCGTGAGCGCCGGCAGCTTGGGGGGCGTGCGCCGCCCCGGCCTGATCTGCGCGGTCGTGCGGACGCCCGTGAGCTCCTTCACGAGCCCGCCGATCGCGTGGAAGTAGATCACGTCCGGCGTCGAGGCCTGCACGCGCCGGTACGAGCAGGGGATGAGGAAGACGCCGACGACCAGGGCCGGCGCGAGGATGCGCGCGAGCCTCAGGCTCCGCCTCCGCGGCCGGAGCAGCCTGCGCGCGAGCATGACGAGCCCGACCGACGCCACGAACGCAGGCCCCACCGTCTTCAGGAAGTTCGGGCCGTCCGCCTCGAGCTGCCCCAGCAGGCTGCCGGTGAACGACGTGCCGAACAGCGTCGCGTCGAGGTTCAGGTAACAGGCGTACGAGCTGAAGAAATAGAGCTGCCCGCCGATCGAGAAGGTGAAGAGAGCGACGAACAGCGCCGAGGCGATCCAGCGAACGAGCCCACGACGCGCGGAGCCGGCCCAGAGGAGCACCATCCACAAACAGGCGCTCTCGATGACCGCGGCCGCGTAGCTGGCCATGTACTTGGGGGGGAACGCGGCCAGCTGCGCCCCTCGCGTGAGGAAATCTGCGCCAACGATGATGAAGACGGGCGAGAGCGCCGCGACCCACCCGAACCGCCGCTTCAGGACCGCCAGCCGCCGCAGCCGCAGCGACGCCCCCACGACCGGGACCGGCCTCGTCACCGGCTGCGGCGCGGTCAAAGGGGTCGAGTCACGGTGAGGCAAATTGTCCATGGCGGAACGGCGAAGCTTTGTCCTAGTTCGTCCCGGAGGCCATTTCATCAAGAGCTTGGGGGGGTCTCAACAATTTGCCCCCGGTTCTTGGGCGGCTTCTGGCACGGGTGGGACACACGCCGGACGGCTGGTAGAGTGACCGGCCGATGAAGAGCGCCGGGCAGCTGAGCGCCGAGCTGGAGGCCGCGCTGGTACGGGAGATCCAGGCCGAGTTTGCCCGCCTGAACGCCTCGTATTTCAAACGCGCTCTGCGCCCGCCGGTGTTCCTGCTCTCGGACGCGGCGACGCGCCTCGGCCGCTTCGAGCTCGCGACCCGGACGCTCGAGATCCAGCGTTCGCTCGCGGTAGACCAGCCATGGAGCACGCTGGTCGAGGTCCTCAAGCACGAGATGGCCCACCAGTACGTCCTCGAGCACCTCGGCGTTCAGGACGAGCCGCCCCACGGACCGACGTTCCGCGAGGTCTGCGGGCGGCTCGGCGTCGACGCGGCGGCGGCGGGCATGCCCACCTCCGGGCCGGCGCGAACCGACGACGAGGAGCGTGTGCTCGGTCGCATCGCCAAGCTGCTCGCGCTCGCCGAGAGCCCCAGCCAACACGAAGCCGAGGCGGCGATGAACGCGGCGCAACGCCTCATGCTCAAGTACAACCTCGACGCGGCCGCGGCGCGCGCGAAGCAGGCCGGCCCCGGCTATGCCTTTCGAACGCTCGGCAGGCCGTCAGGCCGGATCACCGAGGCCGAGCGTACGCTCGCCGCGATCCTCGGGGATCATTTCTTCGTCGCGGTGATCTGGGTCCCCGCTTATCGACCTCACGACGGCAAGCGCGGCAGCGTGCTGGAGATCTCGGGGACGACCGCCAACCTCGACATGGCCGCCTACGTGCATTCCTTTCTCAGCCACGCCGCCGAGCAGCTCTGGGTGGCACACAAGCGCGCGCACGGTCTCCGCGGCGATCGCGACCGCCGCACGTTCCTCGCAGGCGTCATGGCCGGCTTCCACGCCAAGCTGGAGTCCGAGAAAAAGGCCCAGGCGAAGGAGGGCCTGGTCTGGATCGGCGACCCGGACCTGAAGCAGTACTACCGTCGGCGCCATCCCCACGTGGTCACGGTGCGTTACGGCGGTTCCGCCCGCAACGACGCCCACGCCCACGGTCGCGAAGCCGGAAAGAAGCTCATCCTGCATCGCCCGGTCGGGAGCGGCCCGAGCGGCGGTCCGCCCCGCCTGCTCGGGCGCTGACCGCGGTTTGGTAGGATGTGCCGCTCTTCGATTGGCTGCACGGCACGCTCTGGTCGCCCGAGCGAGAGAAGGCCCGCGAGGCGAAGCGCGCCGAGCGCCTCGCCCGGGCGAGGTAGCCGCGATCAGGTGCCTCCGACGTTCCTGACGACGCTGCGGTTCCTCTTCACCTTCGCACTGGCGTGCTCGCCGGCGCCTCCGGGAGCCCCGGTTCGCCTGCCCAGCCCCGCGGCTGCGACCGCCAGCAGCGTCGCCCGCGACGAGCGGTGGGGGCTCGAGGTCTCCTGGCGTCCGCTCCCGAGCGCGATCGACCCGGCCTCGGTCGCGCCCCCGCTCTATCTCCGGCGCGAGGAGGCCGGCGAGCCTCCCATCTTCGCGCTGTTCCCCTCCGTCGACCTGGCCGCCACGAGGAGCCCTGGCGAGCCCGTCCGGTCGAGCGACGCGTGCCTCGGGGTTGCAGACGAGCCCCACTCGCTCGCGTCGCGAATCGACGTCAGCCCTCAGCTCGTTCTGGCTCGCGCGCCCGAACCGCTCGTGCGCGTGGTGCGCGTGGAGCGCCATGTGCACCGCGGTGAGCACGACCTCCTCGAGCTCTCGTTCGTCGCGCTCGATCGCGGGTCCGGAGGTCTGCTCGGGCTCGCGTCGACGAATGTCGAGCTCCAGAACGAAGACGCGAGCGGTGCGTTGCACCTCGACCAGCTCGCGACACGGCGAGGCCATCTCGTCGTCCTCCGGAGAGACCGCGATCAACCTCCGGTCGTTCCGCCGCCCGAGCTCGAGCTACACGTCGATGGGGAGGTGCGCCAGCGCGCGCGGTCAGGCTGCGCCCTCCTCACGGAGCTCGAGGTGTCCGACGAGCGCGTCGTCGTCCTCTCGACCGACGCGATGGAGCTGCGGCCTGCTGGGTCCCCTCGCCCGGTCCGGTTCCCCGAGCCGTATTACGGGCTCCGTTCGCTGGTCGCCGCGGACGGCCCCGAGGCCGTCACCGTCGTCTTCCAGCGCCACGCCACCGAGCTCGTGGTTCGAACCGACCGCGTCGACTTCGGCCGGCGGACCGCCGTCGGGGAACCGTTCTCCGTCTCCTATCCGCCGTGAGCACGACGAGGCCGCCAGCCCCGAGAGCCGCGCCTTGGCGTGTATCAAGGGCCTCGCGAGTGGCGGCGCCACTTTCACGCGTGGCGCCCGCCACCCCAACCGGCAGCTCACTCGAGCGTCAGTACGTGCTGGGCACCATCGAGGATGGTGAGCAGAAGCGGCGCCACCGGTTGTCGCCACTGGGTCCTCGTCTCCCTGACCGAGGGAGAGGACAAGCCGCTCAAGTACCCGGTGATGTTCGAGCGGGCGGACCTCGTGGTGATAACGAAGCTCGTTCTCGCGCCGCACCCGAGCGGCTCGCAGCAAACGCCGATCGGATTCGGCCAGGAGTCCGGATCATCGCCGCCTCGACGGCGGGGCGACGGCCTCGACGAGGTCGTGACGTACCTCGAAGGTCTGTGTTCGAGCTTGGCCGGCGTGCGCCCGCTCGGGCAAACGATTAGACTCCACGCTCGCCCATGAGCGCGGGCCCCCCGAGAGAAACCGCCCACGACGGCACGACGCAGATCGACGTGGGCCCGACGACCGAAGGCTCCCTTCGCAGGGAGGACCGCGCCTACGTTCTCGTCCGCGTCGGCGACCGCGCCGACGTTCACCCGGTCGAGGAAGACGACCGCCTCGTCATCGGCCGAGGAGAAGACGCCGACATCGTCGTGGATGACTCGCGCGCGTCGCGGCGCCACGTCGAGATCGCGCTCCGCGGCGGGCGGCTGTTCGTCAAGGACCTGGGCAGCCGTAACGGTACGCGCGTCGGCACCACGGTGCTCAAGTCGGAGGAGCGGGCGCTCTCGCGCGGCGACGAGATCGGCGTTGGGCCCGCACGCGTGACGGTCATCGCGCTGCCCACGCCGCAGACGTTCGGCCCCACGGACGAGGTCGTCGTGGCAGACGCTCGAATGAAGGAGCTCTTCGATCTCGTCGAGCGCCTCGCCGGGGTTCCGACGCCCGTGCTCATCCGGGGAGAGACCGGCGCCGGCAAGGAGATCCTCGCCGCGCGCCTGCACGAGCGCGGGTCGCGCCGGACCGGCCCGCTGGTTCGCCTGAACTGCGCCGCCGTGCCCGAGTCCCTGATCGAGAGCGAGCTCTTCGGTCACGAGAAGGGCGCGTTCACCGGCGCCACCGAGAAGAAGCGCGGCTACCTCGAGCTCGCCGACAAAGGAACGTTGTTCCTGGACGAAATCGGAGACCTTCCGCTGGCGATGCAGGCGAAGCTCCTCCGCGCGCTCGAGACGCAGCGCGTCCAGCGCGTTGGCGGTCGAGAGGAGCTCGCCGTCGACGTGCGCTTCGTCTGCGCCACGCACCACGACCTCGAGGGCATGGTCGAGAGGGGCGCGTTCCGGCGGGATCTCTTCTACAGAATCGCCGGCTTCGTGCTGGAGGTGCCGCCGCTCCGAGAGAGAAAGACCGAGATCGTTCCGCTGGCGGAGACGTTCACGCACCGCTTCGCGAAGAAGCTCGGCAAGCTGGCCCCCCCCATCTCGGAGGGCGCGCGCGCCGCGCTCCTCGCCCACACCTGGCCGGGGAACGTGCGCGAGCTGAAGAACGCGGTGGAGCACGCCGTCGTGCTCTCGAACGGGGCCGCGATCGACGCGACCCACCTGCCCCGCAGCGTGCTGGAGAGGACCGCAACCTCGGGCTCCAGCATGCAAGAGCACGTCGACACGGCGGAGCGGGCCGCGATCGAGCGCGCGCTCGCTGCATGCGACGGCCACCGCCAGCGAGCCGCCGACATGCTCGGGATTTCCAAGCGCACGCTCCAGTACCGACTCGCCAAGCTCGGGATCAAGGAATGACCCGCTGCGGAGCCCGCGCGCTCGGTGCCGTGGCGAGCTTCTTCGCGATCGGCGCTTGCAGCATCGACGTCTCGCTCGATGGTCGGGGCTGCCCCTGCATCGAGGGCTACCTCTGCGATCGCTCCGCGAACGTTTGCGTCGCTGACGCGTGCAAGGTCTCCGCCAAACGCTTCGACAAGCTCTGGGCGACGCCCCACGGGATCGCGTTCACCCTGCCAGCCGTAGGCGCGGCCGACGGGTTTCTTCGGTACGAGGTCGTCATCGGAACGTCGAAGCAGGACGTCGAGTCGCGTTCGGGCTCGGCGCGCGTCCTCACGGACGCCGACCACCCTGAGCTCGCCGAAATGACCGGCCCCGGGACCCAGCGCGTCGTCGTCTTGGAAGGCGGCCTCACCCCGAGCACGACCTACTACGCCGCGCTCCAGTCGGTCGACACCAGCGGTTGCGAGTCGCGGTCGGAGGTGATCGCGGTCCCCACGCCGCCGGAGTCTGTGAACCAGCCGATCTGGATCTTCGATCCGGCGAACCCGGGGACGCCCTCGTTCCAGCCCTCTTCGGTGCGGCTCTCGACGAACGGCTCCGAGACCGAGGTCACGTACGTGCTCGCGGAGTACGTCTGTTGCGTCATGGAGTGCGACGCCTCGGGCGAGCCGATCGGCGGCGGGTCGAGCGGAGGCGAGACGCGCTTCGAATGCGGCCAGCCTCTCAAGCTCGATCGTCGGCTCACGCTCGGCTCGGACGGGGGGCAAGCGAACTTGGTCCGAGGCGACACCTTCGATGATGCCTACGTCGAGGTGGACCTCTTCTTCGAGTCGACCTTGCCGGCGCGGATCGGGATCGTGTGGCTCGATTTCGACGACGGCACGGAGCTGAACGACATCGGCGAGTCGATCGCCAAGGAGAGCTACCGCTTCGACGAGCTCACCTTCATTCCCACGACGGGGTTTCGCACCGTCGAAGTTCCGCTCTCTGCCCTCGCCCGGAACGGCGTGGCCCTGGAGCACGCGGACTTGCTGACCCCTTCGACCCAGTTCGCGCTCGGCGGGCAGTGGAACCGCGACGCCACCGTTCATGTTCGGTCGGTGCGGATCTTCCACTGAGCCCGGTCAAAAGGTGGCGACGAACCGCAGCCCGGTGGGCTCGACCAGGATCCGCGCGGTCGCGCCGTCCTCCGCGCCGCCGGAGAGGACGACGACGTCGACGATGCCCCAGATAATGGCGCCGGTGAGCACGGCGCCGCCGATACCGAACGCGACGTTCGCGCCGAGCGCGAAGCGCTCGGCCTCGTCACGGATGTCGCTGGCTTCGACCTGATTGGCGGCGTCCCCCGCGTCCTCTTCTTTGCCCTTGGCGACGACACCGAGCGCCGCGCCGGTGACGAGCCCGGCGACGCCGACGCCAGCGAGGACCCACGGCACCGGGCTCGGCGACGGCCTGTCCCGCTCCGCGCGCTCGGCCCGGAGGCGCTCCGCCTCCGCCTTCTTCTCGAGCTCGCTGCGCGACGCCACCTGCGCCCGCAGGGTCTTCAGGCGCTCCTCGATGGCACCACGATCCGGCACGAGCTTCGCGTCTCGGAGGTAGGCGTCGTACGCCTCGATGGCCTTGGGCAGATCGCCCCGCCCCTCGTGCGCCTTCGCCAGGTTGAAGAGCAGGACGGGCTCCCCGGTGAGCCGGTGAGCCTCTTCGAGCAGCTCGATCGCCCGCTCGAATCGCCCTGCTTTGTAGGCCTCCGCGCTCTCGGCGAAGAGCTTCTCGGCCCGCTCGGTGTCGCTCCCCTCGCCCGCCCGGCCGGGGGCCGTCCACAGCACGGTCAAAAGCAACATCGCCGAGGAACACAGCCGGACCATCGCTCGAGCAGTGTATCCTCGCAGATCGTTGGGCGCGCGCTCGATCGGCCGATACCAAGTCTTCGGTGCCTTCGCCTCGGGCGGCATGGCGTCGGTGCACCTTGGTCGCATGACGGGCTCCGCCGGCTTCGCGAAGACCGTGGCGATCAAGCAGCTCCACGCGAGCTTCGCGGAGGAGCCGGCGATCGTGTCGAGCATCCTCGACGAAGCTCGCCTCGCCTCGCGGATCCAGCACCCGAGCGTCGTCGCCACGCTCGACGTGGTCGTCGATGGCGCGGACATCCTGCTCGTCTTGGAGTACGTGCACGGCGAGTCGCTCGCCAAGCTGCTCCGCGCGACCGACGCAGCGCCGCCGCTCGCGGTCGTCAACGGAATCCTCGCCTCGGCCCTCCACGGACTGCACGCCGCCCACGAAGCGACGACGGAGACCGGAGAGCCGCTCGGGATCGTTCACCGCGACGTCTCGCCACAGAACATCCTCGTGGGCGCCGACGGCCTCGCTCGTGTCCTCGACTTCGGAATCGCCAAGGCTCGCGGGAGGCTCCAGACGACACGCGAGGGGCAGGTGAAGGGCAAGCTCGCGTACATGGCACCGGAGCAGATCCGCTTGGGTGAGGTCGGCCGCGCGACGGACGTCTTCGCGGCAGGCGTGGTCCTTTGGGAGGCGCTCACCGGCGAGCGGCTGTTCGCCGGCGAGAACGAAGGCCACGTCATGATGAAGGTGCTCGAGGCGCCGATTCCGCCGCCGAGCTCACGCCGCCCGGAGATCCCGAGCGCGCTCGACGACGTCGTCATGCGCGCCTTGGATCGCGACCCGTCCAAGCGCTGGCCGACGGCCCGCGATTTCGCGCTCGCGCTCGAGGCCTCCGGACCGATCGCGCCCGCGTCGCAGATCGGCGGGTGGGTCGTCGCAGCGGGGCACGACGCGCTCGAGGAGCGCGCGAGCCGGATCGCCGCCATCGAGCGGACCGGCGTCGATCAGGCGCAGCGGCGCGCACACGCGGCCGACCTCGAGACGCGCACCGACGCCGGGCTGCCGCCAGCCGAGGTCACGCGGACGGAGACCCGCGGCCTGTCGATCGAGGCGAGCGCGACCGAGCCACCGCAACGTCGACGGCGCGGCCTCGCCTTCGCCGCGCTCGTCGGCGCGATCGGCGTCGCCAGCGCGGCCGCGTTCATGGCTTCCCGACCAGAGCAGAAGCCAGCCGCTCCGAGCCCAGCGACGAGCAACGCGGCGCAGGCAGCGTCGAGCGCGGCGACGACGCTCGGGGATGCGGACCCACGCGCGCAGGCGTCGGTGTTCCCCTCACCGTCGTCGACCGCGGGCGCGTCGGCTCCTCAGCCGCCTCGGCCGGGGATCCCGCCTCGCCCACAGACGGCCGCGCCGCCCGCCTCACCCACTCCGACCGCCGCGCCGGCGAGCAGCAAGCCCTTCTATCGGTTCGAGTAGCGGGGGCGTGCAAGACCTTGCACCGCGTGCAAGCTCGTGCGCCCCGCCGGCTCGGCACGGTGAGCTTCCCGGCGCAAACGCCTCAGCCGAGCGCGGCCCGAGGTTTGCCATGGCCTCGGCATGCGACAAGCTTGGCTCCTCCTCATCGGCACGCTCGGCACGATGGCCTCGGGATGCACCGACGCCGCGTCGGACGGAGAAGGAACGGGGGCCGGATCGACGGGCACATCGACCCCCTGCTGCGACACCGGGTCGGGCGCCGGAAACGGCACGGGCGCGTCGGCCTCAGCCGGCACCTCGAGCACCGGGACCGGCGCCGGGAGCGGCGGCGGCGCACCGCTCCCCTGCGGCGATCCGATGACGATCGAATCTGGACTCGCGCCGACCGCGGCGCTCCACGTGGCGACGACGGGCAGCGACGCGTCCGGTACCGGCGCAGCGGACGCGCCCTTCGCGACAATCGGCCACGCTGCGCAGCTCGCGAGCCCCGGGACGGCGATCGTGATCCACGAAGGCACCTACGCGGGCGGCACCTACCTCTCGGACTTCGGCGGCACCGACGGCGCGCCCATCTGGCTCGGCGGCGCCGACGGCGAGGCGCGGCCCGTGATCCAAGGCGGAGACAACGGCCTGCACCTCAGCCGCGTTCGCCACCTCGTCGTCCACGACCTCGAGATCGCCGGCGGCACGGCGAACGGCATCAACTGCGACGACGGCGGCGACTACGCGAACGAAGACGCGACGCGGTTCGTCGTCTTCCGGAGCGTGTCGATCCACGACATCGGCACGGGCGGCAACAACGACTGCCTGAAGCTCTCAGGCGTGAACGACTTCTGGGTCGTCGGGAGCGATTTCGCCAGATGCGGCGGGGGTGGGAGCGGGATCGACCACGTCGGCTGCCACCGCGGCGTCGTCGCGCGCTCGAGCTTCTCGGAGATGGGCTCGAACGCGGTGCAGACCAAAGGGGGTAGCGCCGACATCACGATCGTCGCGAACCACTTCGTGAACGCAGGCGAGCGCGCGATCAACCTCGGAGGGTCCACCGGCCTCGAGTACTTCCGGCCGCCGCTCTCGACTTCGGATCCGAACGTCGAGGCACGACGCATCTTCGCGCTGGCGAACGTCATCGAGGGATCCATGTCGCCCATCGCGTTCGTGGGCTGCGTCGACTGCCTCGCCGCCAACAACACCCTGATCCATCCCGAGCACTGGGTCCTTCGCATCCTCCAGGAGACGACCACCGGCGGCGGATACACGTTCCTCCCCGCCTCGAATGGTCGCTTCGTGAACAACGTCGTCTACTACCGAGCGTCCGACGTTGGCGTGCACGCGAACGTCGGACCGGACACGGACCCCGCCTCGTTCTCGTTCCAGAACAACCTCTGGTACGCGCACGACGACCCGGGCGCGTCACAGCCGAACCTCCCCGCCGCCGAGCAGGGCGGCCTCATCGGCGTCGACCCGGCCTTCGTCGACGCGGCGAGCGACTTCCACCTCGCCGCCGGCAGCCCAGCGATCGGCGCGGGCGCCGCGCTCGGGGAGCTCTCCGGCGACCGCGACGGGCAGTGCTATGCGGCGACTCCGAGCGTCGGCGCCTACGAAAGGAGCGCGCCGTGAGCGCGGCCCTGCGAGTCGGCGTCGCGGCCGCGTTCACCGGGCTCATCGCGACGTTCGCGGGCGTCGCCCACGCGCAATATCCGTTCTGCGCAGACGACGGCGTGTGCGCCTTCCCCGAGACCTGCAGCACCTGCCCCAACGACTGCGGCTCCTGTGAGGTGCTCGATCTCCCAGGCCAGGTCGCGAAGTACGTCGATCGCACGTGCAGCGAGGCGGGCGACGGGCTCGTCGATCAGTGCGCGGGAGGCCCCGGCCAGCCGGGTCGCTTCAACGATCTGCAAGCTGCCCTCGATTCGCTCGCCCCCGGCGAAACCCTCTTCGTCCACCCCGGCGACTACTACCAGCCCCAAGGCCCGTTCCTGATCCAGGGGATGGGCACGGCGGACGCACCGATCGTCATCACGGCGGCGGACCGCAACGCGCCGCCGCTCATCCATTCTTGGGACCCTGCAGCACCGACGAACAACGCCGCGTCACACGCCGCCCTAACCGGCGCCGAGCAGCCCATTGCGCACGTCGTCATCGACCACCTCGCGATCGATGGCCTGCTCGCGATCCACGGTGACGGTATGCGCGTCCAGAACGTCGACTGCACCCACGGTTGGGAGGTCTGCGACGGCAACTGGTCTTGCATTCGGCTCGAGGCCTGCAATGACTGTGTCGCGCACCACAACTTCGTCCACGACGTGCAGGACTCGACGGGGCACTGCGCGAGCAGCCCGAACGCGCCGCGAGAGGCGGGCTTCAAAGAGTTCGACTGCCAGCGCGCCATATGGGAGTTCAACACCGTCGTGAGCACGGCGCAGTGGGGCTACGACCTGCACCGTTCGTCCGCGACCCCCGTCGCCCGCTTCAACCTGTTCCGCGACGCAGGGCCGGTGACGTCGATCCGGATGAACCGGTCGAGCGACATGATGGCCTACGGCAACGTCGTCGTGGGCGGCGGCGCCTGCGTCGCCTTCATCGCGGAGGATCCAGGCAACGGCTTCACGAACCTCGTCGATCACAACACGTGCCTCGGCACGGGCGGCGGAATCGCGGTCGAGCCCTTCTCACCGACGGTCGTGACGAACAACGTCGTCGCCTTCCTGCCGCCGTCCGACGCGGAGTCCGTGAACCTCGTCGCTCCGCCGCCCGAAGACGGCGTCCCGCACACGATTGACTTCAACGCCTACGACGCGACCTCGCGCTGGGTCGAGATCCAATACGACGGCACCTACTACGACACGCTCGAAGCGTGGCGGACCGCGACCACCTATGACGCCTCGTCCATCGCCGCACCCGATACGCCCTGCACGTTCGTCGATGTGCCCGCCGACCCCAGCGACGACGCCTTCGACCTCCGCATGAACGGAGGAGCTTGCGCAACGGCGAGCGACGCGGCCAGCGAGGTGGGCGCCTGCGCCTTCGGGTGCGTCGGACGCGCCTGCGAAGCCTGCGGCGGCGAGCCCCCCGGGAGCGCCACCTCGAGCAACGCCTCGACGGGCGCGGGCGGGGACGCGACCGGGTCCGGCGCCGGCGCTGGCGCCGGTGCCGGCGAGGGCGGCGCGAACGAGGGCGGGGCCGGCGGCTCCTCCGAAGAAGACGGCGGCGAGGAGGGCTGCAGCTGCTCGAC
Organism: Myxococcales bacterium; assembly: GCA_016794345.1. Lineage (GTDB taxonomy): Bacteria > Myxococcota_A > Polyangia > Polyangiales > Polyangiaceae > Xiheicaenibacterium > Xiheicaenibacterium phototrophicum. The sequence goes on along the minus strand of JAEUKE010000129.1, from coordinate 23,241 downwards.
GCCTCGCCCGGACCGACGCCCCGGCGCGCTCGGCCTCGCGTTGCTCTCGCTGTTGAGCGTGCGACGGCGCCTTCGGAGCCCGAAGACGGTCAGCCCCTCACCTCACAGGAATCCACTGAACAGCGGCCCGTGAGCCGAAGTCGATTGCGCGCGAACCGCTGCTGCGCCGCACCGGGTTTCTGAAGGAGAAGGTCACGGGCGTGCCCGTCGTCATCGGCGGCAAGGGAGATCCAGGCCGAGTTTGCCCGCCTGAACACCTCACATTTCAAGCGTGCCACCGCCTCCGCCGTGACGACCATGCTCGAATCGAGCCTCATCCGACTTCACCGCAGTCCAGCATCGCGATAGCGGTGAATCCTCCGTCGGGCTGGAGCTCCGCGGCGTCGTAGGTCCAATAGCCCTCGAGCTCCTGACCGAACACGACCTCCGGAAGACCATCGGTGTCGAGGTCGAAGACCCCCAACACGCGGGCCGGTGCGACGAAGCCGCCCGGGTACAACGCTGTCCCGGTGCCGTCTCCGAAGCGAGCCCACACGCCTGATCCATCCGAAACGATGCTGTCGACCGTGTCGTCACCGTCGAGATCCATGGGCGCTGTGCAGTCACCCCAGCATCGGACCGCGCGTCCTGCGAACGGGTGGGCTGGGTCTCGCTCCCAGACGACGGCCTCCATCCGAGAGGCATCCAAGCCACCGCTCGACGACAAGGTCGGCAGCAACGTGCTCTCTGCCAGGGTAGGGCCGGCGCACACCTCGCCACGCTCGCGGCGTGTCGCGCTGTCGGTGCCTGCCGCCCGCGCAATCCGAACTTGCTTGGACGCTCCTCGAAGGCACGGCGCACCACGCAGGAACCGCCGCCCCAGCTCCTCGTAGCAATAGAGAGGCACCAACGCGCGCCCGCGCCGAAAGAGGACCGAACGGGCCACGATAACGCCTCGGCTGGCCACCTCGTCGGGAACCAGGTCGTTCCAGGAAGGGATCGAGCGGGGACCGCCAGGACCTAGCAGCGCCTGAGCCGACGCCCCCGTGCTCGCCGAAACCACCGGCCCACGCGGGACCACCCCGTCCTCGAGCGCCGCGGTGCCCAGGGGCGGCGCATTCCGGGCGCCAAGCGTCTCCTTCTCGCCGCGTGGTCGAGCCACGAGACACCCGACCTCGAGCAGACCCGCCATGAGAACAAGAGCCACGTGTTCCCACGTGAGCTTCACGAACGTCGCTCCGACGGAAGTGGACCCCCTGAGCAATAGCAAAGAACTGCCGGCCGGCAGGGTCGCGACCGCCGCATCGACGCGAAGCCGGCGAAGCTAATTCTGCGTGGGCTCGGCGGCAGATCGGGTCTCAGTCGCATGTGTGGGAGCTCACCGCGTACTGGTAGCCATAGCGATCCAACGTTTCTGCTGCGAGAGCGTAGGTCGTGCTGCCGACCGACTTATGCCAGACATCCACGGACGCCCATGCGGGCGGCGACGGAACGAACCGCGCGACCAAGTCCGGCGGAACCTCAGGCTGACCGAGGTCTCCCTGACCGGCCGTGGGATCATCGTGAAGCCAGCGGTAGAGAACCGGGACGACCACGTCGTCGGCGGCATCGGAGTCCCACAGCTGAGACAGAGTGACGACGGAGCCGACCTGGCCGTCATCCAACAAGCTCCAGCTTGGCTGTGTCGGGCTGCCTTGGATCCGCGGGCGCGCCAACACCGGAACGGGCCACGCGGCCGGCGATTCGATTGGGAGCGTCCACCTGCGGGTCGCGAAGCGGGTCGCGAACGGGCAAGTTCGCTCACCGTCATCATCGATCAGAGGTTGGGTAGCGTGCAGAACGCCGAATGGCAGCACGGAGCACCTCAAACCTGCATCGCGGCACTTGACCGGGGTGCCGCTCGGCAGGTGTGTGAACACGGGAGGGCCGTCCGAACGGCCCGGCTCCTCTTCGACCACCTCGAATCTCACGTCATCCAGCGCATCAGAGAAGACGGCGACCTCATACTCGACCGAAGACCCGGCGCGAAAGACGACGTCCGCAACGATCGCGAATCCGCTGACGTGCAACTGTTCATCGCGACGCAGCACGACCAGGTCGAAGGTCTCGCCACCTGGGCAGCCATAGATGGGGAACGTACTTTGATCGCTGACCAAATGAATCACGCTCCCAGACGCCTCTTCGCCGCAAGCTGCGTAGGCTCTGTAGCTCGCGCCATCGGCCGGCAGGCTGAGCTGCATCGTCATGGGCGGCCCGACTCCCCAGCCGCGCCTGATGTCGATGGCACGCAACGCATGGACGACGCGGAAGGATTCCCAAACCGGAATGCCGCCGGCGTCTTCGTCGAGGATGGACACCGTCCCACCCGTGCTCGTGGCGACAATCACGGGCTCCGTCCCGGTCAGCTCGCGGTCGATGAGCTTCCCAGCGGCGTCGTGCGAGAGAACGACGAGACCCGGTCGTGCCTCGTCGCGCATGGTCCGGACGCGAACGGTCAGCTGCTGCAGTCCAGGGATGCCGCTCCCCGTGGAAGCGCTGGTTGCGTCAGCAGCGCCGCCGACGGCGGTCGCCCCCGAACCGCCATCCCCAACTGAGGAGGGCTGCAACAGAACGGTGCTATCGCAGGCCGTACTGAGCGCCACAAGCGCGAAGCCTAGGATGCTCCGCTCCGCGCGCCCGATGATCTCGGCCCGTCCTCCGGTGGCGCGCAGGCTCAGGCCGCGCAACTGCTTCCTCGCCAGCGTCGCGCGCGAGCCGAGCTTCGACGACCGGCGCGTGCCGCCATCCGTAGTGAGGTCAACGCCATGCATGCTGACGATCGAGGAGAGCATTGTGCGGCGCAAAGCAAGAAGCGCGCCGCGAACCTGAACCACGGAGCCACTGAGCCGCTGAGCCACCGCGCCAAGGCGCGTTTACGAGCTTGCGCGCGAGCGCGTGATCCCACCGATCACCCTGCGACACGAGCGGACACCTCCCGTGATCACCGCGGTCACGTCCCGAGCTACGGAGGAACAGGGAGCGAAGCAAGTCACGCCCACCGTCCGCCCGTGTCGTCGAGCGCTGGCGGCGAGCTCGGAGTCGGCGAGAGCGACGCGTATCCTGGCCAGCCGCAATGGCGCCACCAGCCCCCGAGGACGCTGGCCGCAGTCCGCTTCCCACCTCCCGCCGCGGCACGCCGCTTGCCCCACGCACCACAATGGACACCTGTGGATACAACGCGTGTGGACGCATTCGAACCTTCGAGCTCAACCGCAATCCAGGTCCGGAGCTGCGCACATGGGATGGCAGTCGCCCGGACCGAGACCGCAGGCCTCCTGGGTACGAGGAGGCTCGGGCGTCCTGGAAGCCTTTGGGAGACTTCCTCGACGAGTTCGTCACCCAAGCAGGGCTTGAGCCGGGCAGAGCCCCTGAGCTCCTGACTCATGGATTCCCAAACGCCGAGGGCTACAACGCGCATCAGGTGCAGATCGGTCCCCTGGTTTTCGGAAGCATCGAGAACCTCGCCACCGGCAGAGCGTGGAATACGCTCGGCCTCACGGCAGGGGTTGGCGCGGGATGGACGAGCATGCACTGCCGAGCGATCCCGAAACTCGGCAACACGGCGGACGATGTGGTCAATGGGATGGGCTTCGACGTCGGAACCCCAGGGGCCGATCCTGTCCCAGGCGGAAACCTTCTCTCCGGTGTGGCCTCCATCACGACGAACTCGTCAGGCGTCATCATTTGCGTCGGAGCCAACACCAGCGCGGGAATAGGATACCCAACAGGCATCTCCTACGCTTTCCCAAGGCCGCCAGGGGAGCTGGACCTCGTCGAGGCGCTCGGGGGTGGCCACAACTACCTCATCCCGTAGCCCGGCCGCCGCAATGGTGCGGGTGGCAACCTGAGCCGAACGCAAGCTACTCGCGCCAAGACGCTCCTCCTCGATGGCGATCGACTGGCCGCCCGGATGCCGGTAGCATGCGGTTACCTCAGTGCGATTCATCTGCCCCGTCATCGCCCCACTGTTGCTGGCCTGCGCGTCCTCGGCGGTTGGCCCCGCGTCCGCCGAGACAGATGGCGCCACGACCAGAGGTGCGTCGTTCGCCGAGGCGAGCCCCGAACGCTTCCTCTCTCCGCTCCAGCTGGGTCACTACACGACCGCCGACGGCGCTATCGGGCTCGTCTTCGATCGGAGCTCGACGCCGCCGCGCGTGAAGTTCGATGACTCCGACGCCATCGTCGAGCTGACCCCCGAGGACGACCGGCCTGCCACTGGGTACCAGGGCATCACCTTCAAGACGCCCAGCGGGCAAACCCTGCTGTACGTCACCAAGACGGGAGCCCTCACGCTCTGGCCAAAAGGAGACGACCGCCCTCTGGTACGCGACGGTGACGCAGCGCCGCTGCCGCTACCGACCATCTCCGGCAAGTTTGCCGAGCCGACAACCGAGGAGGAGCGACACTGGGCTGGCCTCAAAGGCTTCACCGTCACGAGCAGGTTCCCGGACGTCTCCTTGGCAGACTCCACCCGGCTCGATGTCGTCGAACGCGTTCTCCTCGAAGCCCCGGACGACCTGTTCTTCACCGTCGCCGACGCCGAGGTCGAGGCCGACCATGTCCCGGTCCTCGAGGACTACCTGGGCACCAAGGGCATGTCGATAGCCGAAGGCATGCCATTCACTGGTGCTGGAACGGGCCTGGCACGACATGGACTGATCATCGTCGCCAACACGAGCCTCGCCGGGTCAGGGGGTTTGGACACGAGCCGCCTCGAAGGATACCCGCCGCAACTGAAAGCCGGCACCCCAGGGGTCATCTGGAGCATCGACGCCACGAATCATGCGATCTTCCTCAGCGTCGACGGCGGACGCTACTCCGTGAGCCTTCGAAAGCGACCGTGGGACAGCGCCTACGCCCCGCCGCTCCTGCACGATCTGCCGCCCGTCGACCTCTGGCCGCCTGCACCCCAGCATCCCGCCGTTGGCCGCTCCGCCGCACAGGCACTCGCTCCCCTCGGCGGCGTCGACAAGGAGGCCCTGCGCGCGCTCTCCAAGCTCGACGACGACTGGACTCGTTGCGCAGGCGCCTTCATCCGGTCAGCGCGCTTTCGAGAGGTCGACCCTCGCAACAAGTCGCGGCTTGCCGTCGAAGCCGAACGAGCCGCGGCCGAGCGGAGCTGGCAGCTCCGTATCGGGGAGGCCTGCTCTTCCGTCATCACCGCCTACGAGAAGGCCTTCACCGCGCTGCTCGACGATCGAGCGCAGCGGCTCCGCGCCCTGTATCAGCGGGTCCGCGACGCACGCGCCAAGCGACGGGCGCGGTAGCCCTGGCGCCAACCCGATGGGCAACGAGAAGGCGCCTGCCTGGCGGCACCACCGGAGACTCACGCCGCGGCCCGCCCCAACTGAACCGCCGTTTCACTTCACGTTCGGATAGAACGAACTGGGTGGGGAGAGCGCATTGAGCAGCCCGCTAGGCGTGGCGGGGGCGCCCTGGATCAGGTTTACCAATCCTGACGGCGTTAGCGGATTCGCAAACTGCCCAATTGCGCTTAGGGCCGCAGCCTGATCGATGGGGCTGGCGGTTATATACCCAATCTGAATTTGCCCGGAGTTCCATCCAAAGGAAAACGCACCATCCGCGCCTTTGCTGATTGAGCCACCAACGAACGGATTATTGGAACCCTGGACCTTCGTAGCATCAGTTACCCCCCAATGCTGTTCGAGCACAGGACCGTGTCCGCCTTGGCGGCCGACCCACCCCTCTGGCATCGCGCCCTCGCCGCTTCTGGCCAACACGAATCGTCCCGTTCGCTTGTCGTAGACGAGCGTCGCCCCTTCGCCAGGCTCCATGTCGTCCAAGAACTGCTTCAGCTCCTTTCGCGTTCCGTAGAGAGAGTCGAAGCGTGGCGCGCGACGCTGATTGACGAAAGTCCCTCCGGCCTCGCCCGAAGAAGTCGCCGCACCACCAGACGCTCCCGACCCTCGCCGTGAGCCTCCGCTCGCTCCCCGTGGGGCAGCTCCCCGCGAGCCGAGCGGTGCACGCGAACCGACGCGTGGAATTCCCGCGCTCATCATTCCGCTCTGAATCCAGAGAAGGTCGTCGGCCACCTTTTCTGGCGCTCCGACCAGATCGGCTGCCATAGCAGCGCTCCCTTGAGGCCCTGCTACCGCGAGACGAAACTGCTGCCGGGCCCGCGCCTGGTCAGCGGCAATCTGATCGTCGAGTTCGGTTGTCGCGCGAGCTACGGCACGCCCCATCTCGGGGTTCTGTGGCGGCTTCTCGCAAGTGCAGAGGCGCCCATAGCAGTTTCCGATGAAATCACCCACTTCTCGCCAGTCCTTTCGATGGAGGAGAGCCTCCTCTCAGCCGACCACGAGCACCGCGTGACTGGCGGCCCGCCCAGACGCTCGCGCAGCTCCGCCAACGCTCATTCCGATCTCGGACCGCCAGTCCTCTCGTGACGACTCCGGATCGATCTCCCCGACCGTCTCCAGCTCGATTCGATACCGCCCCGGCCCGGCCGCGAATCGGACGCGCTCTTGCCGGGAACGAAGCAGCCGCTCGGCGATGACCGGACCGCTCAGGCGCCTCACGCGCACCCGAGCCATGCTCTCCGACGAGTTCGCGATTGCGAGATCGACGAAGCCGTCGCTGTCGCCGCTGCACTTCAGCCAGAGGCCCAGGACCTGGACCTCCAAGCTCGGCCCCTGCGCTCCCACCACCTCTTCCTCGAACATGGCTCGCATGATGAGCACCTCCTCGAAGCGCTGCTTCGCAAGGTCTGTACCTCCCGATCGGCCCTACCTGTTTCCGGAGCAGTCGCCGCGAAAGGGGCTCGGCGCTGTGATCGGCTCGATCGTTACCGTCGCCGCGCCCGTGCCGGCGCTGGGTGGGGACCAACGAGACCAGCGCAGCGCCTGATCGAGCGGATCACCCCCATATCCGTCGACTCCGAAGCCGATCAGGCCGACTCGTCATTCGACCGCGAGCTCGACTCGGTCGAATTGCACGAGCCGACTGACCCTGTCCAGCGTTTCTGGGCACGCACCATGCTAGACGTGCGCCATGCACTCACTGCTGAGGTCTTGGGGTCTGCCCGCCGCCCTGCTCGCGGCGGTCCTGCTGCATTCGGGCACATCGTTCGCCTGCAAGTGCGGCCCGCGCTCCGCTCTCGCAGAGGAGCTCACCAACAGCTCGACCGTCTTCCTGGGCAGCGTGGAGTCCATCCGGCCGGGCCGCGACGACGGCGCCGATGGCCCGACGGTTACGGTCTCGATGGTCGTGAGCCGGAGCTTCAAGGGCAACGACGGAGCGCGGTTGGTCGTCACAACGCCGGCTCACGCGTCCGGCTGCGGCTTTCCCTTCTCGGTCAACGAGACCTATCTCGTATTCGCGAGCCAGAACGAACAGCACGAGCTCGTGGTGAGCCGCTGCAGTCGCACGGCGGTCGAAGACGAAGCAGCGGCGGACATACGGGGGCTCGAAGCAACAGCGCCAGTCCCGAAAGGCGCCAAGGAAGCCGCCCCTTCCGCCTCCGCAAAGGCGGAGAAGGAAGCCGAGCCGCCGCCAGGCACGACCGAGCCCGTCCGCTCGGGCTGCGCTGGGTGCGCCATCGGAAGCGATCGCACCGTGTCGAGCGCCGTCGCGTTTGGGCTTCTCTGCGCAGCGGCCATCGGCAGACGGCGCAAGCGTCCGGGCGCTTCGGCTTCGGCGCACACGTGATCGGCTCGATCGCGAGACCACCCGCGGGCACCGGGGCAAGCGCGGCTTTCCTAGCCCCGCGCGCTCCGGATGATCCCCGCGATCACATCCCACGGCGCCTTTCCGTCGCGGCCCCGCGAGGCACGGGGCCTGCTTGCAGGCGCGGGATGCGTCACGCTCTACGAGCCTGGTTGGTTGCCACCCTGTTCGCGCTGGTAGCGCTCGCCCCCACCCCTTCACTCGCCTGCAGATGCCACCCCTCCGGCTTAGCCGAGGCGTTCGCGAAGAGCTCGGTCGTCTTCCTGGGCCGCGTGGAATCCGTCGAGCCTTTCGAAGCAAGGGATCTGCTCGCAGCGACCTTCGCGAGCGCGCGCACCTTCAAGGGGCCCGCGCACAAGCAGCACATGGTAACGACGCGCGCCCATGCGGCGACCTGTGGTTTCCCGTTCCAGATCGGCGAGACGTACCTCGTCTTCGCCACCTGGGACGAGACAGAGGCTCTCAAGGTCCACCGATGCAGCCGAACCGCGCTGGTGGAGGACGCAGCCGGGGACGTCGTGGAGCTGCTCGGCGGGGCTTCGCCGGACAGCAAGCTCGCGCGCGAGCTGCGGGGAGCAGCCCTGCGACGCGCGCGGCTCGCCCCCATCAACTTCTCGCGTGGCCGCGCCGCTTGCGCCAACGCGTCATCAGGAGAATCGCCGCCGATCTCACCTGGGCTCGCGCTGCTTGGTGCCGCCGCCCTCGTCGTGGCTCGGCAGTGGAGACGAGCGCGGCCAGCACCTCGGCGCGCCTGAGAAGAGGGCTTCTCCAGCAGACCGCTCAAGAATCGTGAACATCCTGAATCGGACTGGCGAAACAACACATGGGCGGCTCCTCGCTGCTCACTCACAACGACTTCACTCGTTTATCGACGTCATCGACGACCAGCTCCCGTCCAGCTCCAGCGCGCGCAGCGCACACCGCCACGGCTCGCAGCTCGTGGGGCTGGCGACGGGAGTGACCTCGAGCGAAGAGCGAATCGACCCCGCTCGCGCCGCGGCAGCCCTGCCGCGATCGCCCGGGGCGCGCGCTGCCCGCTCGTAGAGCACGGCTGCGGTGTCGAGCAACGCGAGCCCAAGGCAGGCCTCGGCAAGCTCCAGTGCGACTTCCTGCGAGATCGCATCGGCCTCCGGCTTGCCAGTGAATCGGGAGAGCTCATTCCAGGCAGCCACCGCCCGGCCCGGACGTCCAGCGAGCGATAGAGCTCGAGCTGCAGCCCCCAATCCTCGGGCAACGTAAGGTCCGCACGAGTCGTCGTCCACAAGGCAATTCGACCGCATCGCATCCCATGCCGCCAGGACGGCCTCGGCCGCGTCCTCCAGCTCAACGCGGCCTTGGGCGCGCTCGAGCGACCCCGTTGCCGCACAGAGGACCCGCGCCGTATCGGGTGCACTCCGACAGGTCCTCGCGGTTCGACCGCGGGGCGTGAGTCGCGCTTCCAGAAGAGCGTCGAGCCCCAGGGCTGCGGTCGTCCCCATGACCCGGTCCTCTGCACACGAACCCATGGCTGTACGCAGCGTTCGCACCGCCTCGACAAGCGGTCCGGAGGCATCGCTTCGGAGCTCAATGGCGCTGCTTGCCGCTTCGAGCAGGGCGCAGAGTCCCACCTGGCCCCGACGCTGATCGATACCGCGAGCGCGTGCCAGGATCAGGACGACGCGCGCCTCGAGGCTCCGTCCGTCCTGCAACACAGCGCGAGTGGCATTCTTGAGCGCGCGCTCGGCGTCATTGCCACCCTCGCCATCCGCAACCGGACTGTCACGAACCAGCTGGAGGCGTGCCAGCTCGGTCAAGGCACCGACGTCGCGGAAGCGCGCCCGAGCTACCTCGACTCCCAGCTCCGCGATCCGAACGTCGAGCGCGCGCGCCGAGCCGTGGGCACCATCCGACGGCACACCACGCTTGGCATTCGGCGGGCGAGCGCGCGCCTCGAGCGCGCCAACGGCGCCAGCACGATTCCCGACACCACTGCCTGGGGACGGCGACGACACGCAGCCGACCGCAAGACTCATGACGCCGACAAGTGCCGATGCGACGCTTCCCAATTTCGGCCTGCGTGGCCAAGCTCGTGCCCCCTCCTCGGTGCGATCGAAGTCGACGCTAGGCGACACGGCGCGTCTCCGCCGCATCGTCCGGCAACCTCGTCGCGGTCAACGCCACGCACTGCACGCCCAGGTCGAGTGGGAAGAGCCCGCGCCAGACCAGGAACGCCCGATGCTCCGCCGGGTCAGGTGATTCCACATCCAGCTCGAACGAGTCCAGGCGCATCTTCAGGGCCCGCAGCCCTCCCCGCGGCAGCTCGAGCAGTCCACATACCGCCACGCCCGGAAGCGCGGTACGGACATCCCCGCCGCCAGGACGGCAGTGACTCAGCACAACCGGTTCGTTTCCAACGAGATACCCCGGATAGCGCAAGTCAGGGTGAGCCGCATTGAAGCGCGAATAGGGCTCAGGGCCAAGCCGTCCCCGCGGCCGCCGCTCCGCGTCCGCGCCGTTCTCCAGCATGGCGCTGCGCGGCGCAAAATACCACGGCACGGCAGCGAACCCGCGCGGGATGTAGCGCGCGCCGGCCAGGTGATCGGGCTCATTGAGGGCAACGACCTGGGGCGCCGCGATCGGCTGGCTGGTCGGAATGCCATCCGGGAGATAGCCGGTTCCGATCGGGTTTCGTGGCTCGAGCACGGCGCGTCCCCCCAGGACCCACGCGCCGCCGAAGGCGAGCTCGTTCCGAATAGGGACCGACACAACCGGGGCCGGCCGCTCTCGCTTCCAGCCGCCGCCCGCAGTATGCAACCATAGATGAGGTCCGCGAACCACGACCTGACGATGAAGCCGCCCCACCCGAAGGTCCACCGACCACTCCACGGTCGGGTAACCAAACGGGGCGTGGGCCACGGCATTCACGATGACGTCGGACCGCGGACGATACACGACCGCCGCGTTTGCGTGGCGCAGCCCGCTCGCGTGCTCAGCCCCTCGGTAGACGTCCTGACACCAGACCGGGACCTGGTCTGCTGCCGCACGCATCGGCTCGCCAGTCTGCACGGCAAACGTGCCCTGGACCGCCATCACGACGACAGGCCTCCCATCATCGGTTGTCGCGTGAAAGGCGTAGGCAGCAAACGGCGACTCATTCATCACGCGCATCGGAGCCTCCTTCTGTCTGTACGCCACGCTCAGCTCAGTTGAGGTTGATGATCTCACCGGTCACGTCCACGCCCTTCGCGCCGGCGATGTTGACCTTGGTTCCGTTGATCAGGATGTCCCCGCTCGCCAGGAGGACGATGCTCGCCGCGCCGCACTGAAGCGTGATGGACTGTCCGGCGGTCACTGTCTTCATGAGCCCGACCTGCTCGGTGGAGATGGCCCCGACGGACTCGCTCTTGATGCCCGCGACCTGAACCGAGAACGACGCACCGACGGTGAAGCTCTTGCTGATGCCCACCTGCTCGCTCGAGGTCATGGCGACTGCCAAGGAGTGGCTCTTGCCGACCTGAGTAGACTGGCTCTTGGCGACCTGGCACGACTGGTTTCCCCCGACAGAGAGCGACTGATTCTTGCCAACCGATATTGTTTCATTATCTCCAATCTGCGTGGCCTGGCTCTTCGCCACCATTTCAACACGATCATTGCCAATGCTGATTGCCTCGTTGTTGCCGACCGCCCGTACGCGGTCGTTCCCGACGGCCTCCGTCGAGTCGTGCCCCACGATCGCGGCCCGGTCATTGGCGACGCCGAGCCGGTCGTCATGAGCCACCACACGGGTCCGGTCGTGCCCGATAGCGACGATCTCGTCGTTCGCCACTTGCTCTTTGCGGTCATGACCGATCGCGATGGTCTCGTCGTTCGCCACTTGCTCCTTGCGGTCATGGTTGATCGCGATGGTCTCGTCGTTCGTCACAACCTCGGTACGGTCGTGGTCGACGAGCGTGGTCTCGTCGTGCAGCACGACCTTGTGGCGATCGTTCTGCACGGTCAGCTTCTGATCGTGCTTGACCAGCGTCGTCATATCGCGCTCGGCCTGCATCGACAGCAACTCTGCGCCCTTCTTGTCTTCGAACATCATCTCGTTGAAGCCCCCACCACCTGGCGAGGAATTGCTGCGCCATCCGCTTCGCGTCTTGTTGTCCGGAAGCGAGTAGGGCGTCGGTTGGAGCGTGGTGTACACCCGGCCGACCACCACCGGCCTATCGGGGTCTCCACCGAGGAAGTCGACGATCACCTCCTGCCCAACCCGTGGGAGGTTGCTTCCTCCGAAGCCTGCGCCGCCCCACGGCTGGCTGACGGGGATCCAACAGGAGCTACCTTCGTTCATGCGACTCTCGCGATCCCAGTGAAAGTGGACGCGAACGCGGCCAAACTCATCCGTGTGGATCTCTTCGCCCGCGGGCCCAACGACCGTCGCGCTCTCGATGCCGTTGACTCTCGGCTTCGGCGTCGCGAGCGGCGGGGCATAAGGGGCAGCCGCGCTGACCGCCTCGCAGTGAAGACGACTCTCGGCATCGTGGGCCCCGGCGAAGCAGGCTCCGACAACCAGGACTGGCGTCGACAACAGCTCGTGAGGGTGACCGAGGATCGGAACGACGCTTCCGACACGAATGTCGAACGAGGTCGTGTCGAAGCTCACGTATCGCGCGGTGGCGCGCTTCGCTTCGAGTCGCTTCCTCGTGACCTTACGCCCCTCGTTCGGGTCTGCGCGGGTCGCGCCTTTGTCGTCCGCCGTCGGGCTGGCGCCGTCCGCGGTCGACCCGAACAGGAACGCGCCGGGAACGTAGTGATAGCGCTCCAGCAGCGCTTCTACGGGCGAAGGAGCGCGCTCCGAAGCGAAGAGTGGATAGCCCGGAGCGCGGCGATAGTCGATGTCCCGCAGGGTGTACTTCCCAGGCCGTACGCGCTGCCCGAGGGCGACGTTGGTCACGTACTCGCCGAGCGGCGCGCCGACGATTGCATCATTGAAGCGTACTTCGCCCACTGGGTCAGCCGAGTGGGGAGCGTCGGTCAAGACCATCACGCTCTCGGCGTCGAAGTAGAAGCTGATTCCGGCATCCTCGAGGAGACGACAGAGGAACGCGAAGTCGGACTCGCCGTACTGTACGCGATACTTTCGCTTCTTGTAGCTTCCCCTATCGAAGCTGATCTCGTGCTCGATGCCCCACTCGCCGAGGAGCCCGAGGACGATGTCAGGGTCGGACTTGTGCTGGAAGATCCGGTAGTTCCTGCGCTGGGTTGCGAGCCAAAGGCTCGGCACCAGGCTCACGTGGTAGGTCGCCAACCCATCCGCTGCGACCTCGACCTGCTCGATGTTGCGACAGATCCCGCGGAAGGTTCGAGAGCGGTCCTTGCCGGTCTCGACGGAGAGAGCGGCAGGCTGGCCGATGATGTCCTCGAACACCAGGTTGTGGTTGCGGGACCTAGCGGTGAAGTCGATCTCCGAGAGCGCCGACATCCGCTCTCGGAATACGAAATCGCGGACGTCGAGGGCGTCGCCGGTGGCGATCTCCGCTTGAATCCGCGGGGGCTGGGTCAGGTGCTTGGCAACGGACAGGCTGTTTGCGCTCATGGTTGTCTCCTCGCGGCGCTTGGCGAAACGCCGGCCCGCAGAACGCGACTTCGTGCAGGTGTCATGCCATGCGAGATCGGGCTGGTTGATCCCGGCCGCGACGATCCAGCGGATCGCGGTCGGGAGGTCCGGAGCGAGCAGAGGTCGCAGGGTGATCGGCCCGATCATCCCCGAGGCCGATCGCTGGCGTCGCGAGCGCCTCGCTGGCATGGCACATCGGGTGCAATCGGGACGGGTCCGGAGGGAAACTCCCTCCAGAAGCGAGGTCTCATGATTCCGGTTCTCTCGATCTCTCCGTTTCGTGTTGGTGTCGTTCGGTGGCGGGATGAAGACGGACCGAAGGCGACCGTCGTGGTGAAGGGAACCTTCACCTTCGAAGCAGGGCGAGCGAGCATCGCCCTGGGGCAGGCGGAGCTCCGCGACGACGTGGCGCATCCGGAAGGCGCAGAAGGCGAGCTCGCCGCGGCGAGCGACTTCGTTCCCTACAAGGGGCGACCAGAGTTCTTCGTTCACGGATATGCCTGCACGACGACCGCGGCGAGCGAAGTGGACGTCGTGGTCGAGGTCGGCTCGCACCGTCGAGCGGTGACCGCGACGCTCGGGGTGGGCGAGATGGCCGTCCCGCTCATTCGACGCAGGCTTCGGGATGAGGCGGCATCGACCTCTGTCGGCCCGCGCGCCGACTATGCGACTCCCTCCGAGGTCGATGCAGCCGAGCTGCGACGCCCGTCTCGGTTCAATGCGGCACCGGCCGAGCAGCAGCTCGACACATTGAGAGAAGACACGCCGGTTCGTATCTGGGGCATGAGGCGCGATGGGGGCGTCTCGTCGAGCCGCCTTCCCGGGCTCCGTCCGACGCTGTTTCTCGCACGACCAGAAACGGAGGCGGTGCCGACCGAGATCGCTCTCACATGCGACACCCTGGTCATCGAGAATGCAGGCCATTCCTGCTCGCTCGTGTGGCGCGGCCAGGTCTCCGCCTCGGACCTCGACGGAGCGACGCTCGTCTCGGCGGTGAGCCTCGCGCAAGGCGCAGTCGCATGGGACGACATCGAGTGGCAGCTCCGTCATGCCGCGCGTGCGGTGGCATCGGAACGAACGCTGACTCTGCGTGCCGCCGAAGAACCGCAGCGGGAAGGACGATCAGAACGGACCCAAGGCGCCCTCGGTTCGGATGGCACCTCGTCGTTCGACACGACCGCCACCATGAGCCCCCCTTCGATCTCGGCACCGGTGCTCCCGTTTCGGGAACCGCGTCGCGGCGACCGAGACAGCCTGGAGGCCGAGCGGCTCGCGCCGCGGACACCGCTCGCGCGACAAGAAACCGTCGAGCTGCCAGCACCACCTGCAACTGCGACCGTGCCCGCCATGCGTCCGGCTTGACGGAGACCCGAGACGGGGAGACGAGCCATGACAGAGTACGCGTTCGACGACTTCGAGCGACAGGCTGGGCGAGCGGGCTTTCCGGTGGAGCGGAGCTCCGTCTACCGCCTCGATGGGCGGCCCCCACGCGCGGTGTGGGATGCGGGGGGCTTCCTGCCGAACCCGGCGAAGCCTCCACTCGGCATGGCGGAGCACGTCGCCCCCGGCTCGACCGGTGGCTCGTGCTTCGTCTCGACGTGCTTGCGGGCTGGCAACCCCTACAATCTGAGAAACTCTGACTTCATCACCGACCACGTCCTGAGGGGTCCCACCGAGGCGCAAGCGAGCGCCTGGATTCGCGGAGCCGCGACACGGGGCGTGAGCGTCCTCTACCAGGTCTTCGAGTACGAGATCGAAGGGGTCCTCGCAGCCCGCGTGCTCGTTGGAGGTGTCCCTGGCGAGGAAGAGGCGCTCATCGCGCGCGCGCCGCGCGAGAGTATTACCCGAGTACGCCCGGTGTTCGTCCGGCAAGCTGCGATCCGCTCGGAAGACGGCGAGACCGGAACCTGGACGCGCCTCAAGGCTGCAACGGTGCGGATCGGGTCCTGGCGACCGTTCGCCGGAACCGCGCTTCGTTCCATCGGGGCCGGCTTCTCGGTCGCCCTCACGCCGATCGGCGTCCTCGCTGACGCGAAGGACGCCCGCGATCCACGGAAGGTCAAGGAGGTCGCGGACGCGGTGCTCCGCGGCGAGGTGATTCTCGAGTCGCTCCTGCTCAGCCCGCTCTACAAACCCGTCAAAATCGAGGTCGAGAAGAAGCTCTACGGGTACAGCTACACCGAGCTACTGGAACCGATCTGACCTCGCCCTCCAGATGCTGATACCATCTCGGCGGTGAATGCGACGACGATCGCCGGTCGATTCCGTCTCGACGAGGCGCTCTCGGATCGCCCGACCGGAAAGGTCTGGCGGGCCTGGGATCTCCGCGAGGACCGTCCGGTTGCAGTCAAGACACTGTTCTCCGCTCCCTCGGTCGAGGAGCGAGTGCGCTTCTTGCGCGAAGGGGCGGCGCTCAAGAAGCTCGATCACCCCAACATCGCTTGCCACGTCGAGAGCGGCGTCGATCAGCATCACGGACGTTTCATCGTCACGGAATGGGTCGACGGCGAGGATCTCGAGACCTACCTGCGGCCTGGCCCAACCGACCTCCTAACCGGCCTCGACATCGCGCTCAAGCTCGCAGCGGGTCTCTCCCATGTCCACGCTCGCGGCCTTCTCCATCGTGACCTGAAACCCGCCAACATCCGCTTCGAGAGCCAGAGCCGCTGTATCAAGCTGATCGACTTCGGCCTCGCGCGGTCGTTCGGCGTCGGCGCCGAGACTACCGTGACCGAGCCCGGCCAGTTCCTCGGAACCCCCCGCTATGTCTCGCCCGAGCAAGCACGCGGGGAGCCTCACATCGATCCGCGAAGCGACGTCTTCTCGCTGGGAGGCATCCTCTATCGCTGCTTCACGGGTCGCCCCGCATTCGACGCGTCAAACTTGCGCGGGCTGCTGCACGCGATTCTCTCTGAACCCCACATCCCTCTGGCGCAGGCGGTACCCGACCTGCCGCCGAGGCTCACGGACCTGGTTGATTCGATGCTGGCGAAGGAGCCGGTAGCCCGACCCGCGCACGGACAAGCGGTGCTGGAAGCGCTGGAGGAGCTTGGCGCTTCCTTCCGTCTACGTTCAGCCGAGCCCTCCGAGATCGATTGGGGCCGCCCCCACATCCATCGATCGCAGGTACGGGGCCAGATCGACGGGCGCGCGGCACCATCGATGAGCGAGCCTGCGCTCTCGAAGATCGCCCACCCGTTCGGAGTGCGGGTGGTAGCCTCCGGCCCGAGAACCTGGTCGATCGAGCACGATCCCGGATGCGAGGTGGTGGAGGCCGCTCAGAGGGTCGCGCGTTGCGCGCTGGCAGTGGCCGAGGCCTGGCCCCAGGCCCGAGGGATCATCGCGACATCCGAACCAATGGCAACGCCCGTCAGCGCGGCGGTCCGAGGCGGCGCCATCGACGGGATCGAGCTCGACGAGGACGTCGCGCGCATCCTCTTCGCGACCTTCGACATCGAGCCCCGAGGGCAGCGCAGAGTCCTCCTCGGTGCTCGTCTGGGCGTTCGGCTGCATTCACGTGGGGGGGGCGGCGGCTTCGCGGGACGCGAGAGAGAGCTCGCGACACTCGTCGCCACCTTCCAAGCCTGCGTCGCAGAAGGGCGTGCTCGAACCTTCGTCGTCGAGGGGGGCGCCGGGCTCGGCAAGACTCGGCTGCGGTTCGAGCTCCTTCGTCACCCGTCCGTCCGCGAATTGGACCCCTTCGTCTTGCTCTGCACCGGGGAGCCCGGCGGACGCCTCGCTGCGCTTCGCGCGCTCGCCCGAGGGCTCCGCGCCGCGCTCGGTCTGAGCCCCCGCTTCTCCCGAGCGCGCCTGAGAGCCGCACTTCGCAGCCTGGTCGGGGACGACGCGACCCTCCAATCCGGCGCAGTCATCGAGTCGGTCTATCAGGCGCTCTCGGTGGGGGGGGCGCACGCCACGACACTCGTCGACACCACGCTCTCGTGGGACGACTATCGACGCGGCATCCTGGAGCTGGCTCGCAAAGTGCTCGCGCAACAACCGCTACTCGTCGTGATCGACGACGCACCGAACGTCGATGCACCATCACTTGGTCTCGTCGACCACCTGATGCGGACATTCTCGTCAGCGCCGCTCTTCGTCGTGGCGCTCGCGAGACCCCACGGCGACATCCCCGCCCTGACGTCCCTGACGGACGGCGCCTCGGGGCGAATCGACCTCGCGCCTCTGGATGTCGAGGCGGCACGCGCCCTGATCCAACCGGGCCTCGGGGAGGATGCTCCTCCTGCAGAGGTCGAGCGACTCGTCCTCCTCTCCGGCGGGAATCCACGGGTGGCAGAGGAGCTCGTGGAGGCAGCGCAGCTGGGCGGTGGCGAGAACCCAGGGCCCGTGCTCGAGCAGTGGTTCGAATCCTGCTTGCTGAGCCTGCGAAAGCACGAGCGAGCGATCCTGCGTGCCGCCGCGGTCTTCGGGGAGCGTTTCCCCAAGACCGGTGTCCGTCGGATTCTCGCCGACCGCATCTCCCGAGCGGAGCTCGACGGTGGTCTCGAACGGCTCGCGGCCCTGGCCCTCCTTCGTCCTGCGACCGAAGACGACGACGACGGGTGGTGGCGATTCGCTCATCCCGTACTGGTCAAGGTCATCCACGCTGGGCTCGATCCCTTCGAGCTCCGCGCCGGGCATCGAGTCGCTGGCGAGCACCTCGCGCTCGACGCTCGCGATGAGCCTGCGATCGTCGCCGAGCACTTCCTCACCGGGCAGGAGCCTCGGGCTGCGGCGATCTGGTGCCATCGCGCCGCCCGTCACGCGCTCCGGGCCGAGGACCTGAACGGCGCGCTGGATCTCGCTGCCAGGGGCCTCGCCATCGCCCGCGGGGACGACGCGACCGGCGAGCTCCTCCTCATTCAGGCGGAAGCCAAGCTCTGGCTGGGCGACCCATCGGGAGCAACCACCGATGCACGCACGGCGATGCAGTCGCTCGCACGAGGTACCCCGCCGTGGGCTCAGGCGGCGGGCATTCTCTCCTCGGCTGCGCTCCGTTCGGGAGAGCACTCGGTGCATCGGGGGCTCGCCGCGGAAGCAGAGGATCTGCTCAAGGACCACTTCGTGTCCACCTCCACGCTCCTCTCCGTCATTCGCCTCGCCTCAGACGCCTGTCAAAACGGCGAAACGCAGGCGATCGACGGGCTCTTCCGGAAGATCGAAGCCGTCGCCCATGGCTGCTTCGACGCCCGAACGGTACAGGCCCCGCTTCTCACGCTTCGCGGCGCGCTCGAGAGGAGCCGCGGCGAGTTCGACGCAGCCGTCTCCGACCTCGCGTCCGCGGCGAGCCGGTATGCGGAGGACGGACGCCACCGGGCCGCCGCAGCAACACGCATCCAGCTCGCGGATCTGTTGCTGCACGCCGGACACGACCACGGCGCCCGGGAGGTGCTCGAGGACGTCATCCGTGAAGCGAGGATCTTCGGCTGGCGCTCCGTGCTGCCCGAGGCGCTCGCCCAATACGCCTGGGCTCGCCTTGCGAGCGGGGACAGCGCTGCTCTGCATGAGCTCATGCTGGCTACGCAGGCAGCCGAGGAGCAACACGACCGTAGCATCGAGGTGAGAGCCCGCGTCTATCTCGCGCGCGCCCTCAGCAGCCTCGGACGACTCCACGAGGCCGAGATCGAGGCGAAGCGTGCAGTGGAGCGCGCGTCTCGCACGCCGCCCACGCTTGCTGCAGCGATGGCGGAGCTGGCTGCGTGTCACGTCGAGCTCGGTCGGCTCTCCACAGGCCTGCGCTTCGTTCAGGCGGCTCTGGCGATCATCCAGTCGAGCCACCTGCACGAGCTCGAAGAGCGAGCGAGGCTCACGGAAGCCCGAGCTCTGTTCGACCTCGGCCGAGTCGACGAGGCTGCTGCCGCGGCGCGCAGAGGCGTGGCGCTCGTTCAGCACTTCGCAGACCAGATCAAAGAGGACCGAGTCCGCGCCGCCTACCTGGCGACCCCGTTTCGAACTCGGCTCCGCATGCTCGCGAAGGAGCTCGACGTCGCCTGACCGGACGTCGTGCGATCCGATCGATCACCTTTGCCCCCGGGCCGCGAGCAGCACCGATCGGCCTGATCGCCCCCTCGCGACGGGTTGGCGCCAATTCGAGTACGCCCGGTCTCGAGCGAAGAGTCGCCGCTTTCTGGGGCAAGGGGATCGACCGATCGCCACGCGTGTCGTGTGCCGTTGCAGCGAGGTCCGAGCTGGCCTGAAGCTTGCTTCGGCACCAAGTCAGCAAGCAGCGAGTGGAGGCAATCAGTGGCCGACGAAGATTGCAAGATTCAAACACATGTGGGCGCCTCTTTACCGGGCAAGTGGGGACCAGCGAGCCTCGAGTTCAGCTCGGTCAGGCGGAACTGAAACCGGACGATCTAGTCCCCAAGAAGCTGAAGGATTTTCTCCCCGATTCCGCATTGGACTGGCTCGACAAGTATGGCAAGTACGGCTTCGAGACGAAGATCACGCAGAGCCTTCTGGAGTCGGGACAGCTGTACACGGACTTCGGCATGAACTTCACCCCCTTTGTCAAGGCGACAGCGGGCATCGGGACGTTGGATGGGCTGCAGAACTACAGCAGCTTTGGGGCCAAGACGAATTCAGCCGCCCTGGACCTTCCCGGGGGCATGCAAGCAAAGGGAAACCTCTTCTTTTCTCTCTACCAAAAAAGCGGGACACCCGGTCGACGGCAGCAGGCGCGACGGAAAACCCAATGCCGATGGAACCTACGACTGCGCAATCGGCCTCGCGGTGGGGATGGGCGTCACGATAGTCCAGAAGGATTCCAGCAACTTGGGACCAGACGTACCAATGAAGATTATGCAAGCCGAATTCTCGGGAGACTGGTGCAATATCGATCCCAGCGCGATCAACGACGCCTTCTGTGACGACTATGCCACTTGTCCCCGATACTGGAAGTGAGTCGGGGCGCGATGGAATCGCGGGGATAGGGATTCCGGCCGCATTGGCTTGGCTCGGCCTCGATCTCAGCTGGGCTCTCTTCCGAGAGCTCTCCTACTCTGGACAGTCCTCACCGCGTGACGACAGGCCGCGCGCGCCGGTCGCGAAGCCGATCCAGCATCGCCTGGCGTCGCGCGTTGATCCTCTCGAGGGCCTTGAGCATCGCGTTCTCGTACTCGACCACGTGTTTGCGGCACGCTTCGACCACTCTGGGTCGTAGCGACCACTTCCGCTCATCGAACCGTCGTCGGTCCGTCACGGAGGCCGAGGAGTACAGCGCCAGCTGATCGAGCAATCCTGGGATGGCTGCCCAGCGACTGCGTGTGCACTCCAACCACCGCTCCTCCGCCGCATCGATCGACGCAAGGTGCTGCTGTTCCAGCTCGCCGATCTTGGTCCGATGGCGGATAGCGCTCTCGCTGAGGTGGAGGTGCTCGACGTGCGCTGGCCAGGTCGCCCGATCGAGCGTCGCGGCGCGGAAGAGCGCGTCGCGTAAACGGCCGCCCGGCTCGACCTGCCGGATCGGCACACCATAGCGGCCGCCGTCAGCTGTCAGGAAGACCACAGAATGCGTCTGGACCGCCCAGACCAAGCCCGGGGCGGTGGGGAGCCGCGACTCCGGATAGCCGTCCAGCCTCGTCAGGGTGATGTCCGTGTACCCCTTGGGGTTGGTGTGCGCGCGTGAGACCACACCAAAGCGCCCAAGGCCTTCCGCAGAATGAGCCCAAGGAACGCCGAGGCCGGTGAATGGGCTGAGCGATCGCCATTGCTGGTCATCCGAGCCCCCTGACGGCGGCTCGATCGGGAGGTACTCCACCTCCAGATCGCCGTCCGCCGGACTGACCAACAGCTCCTCCGGAGCCTCCCCGAACACGCGCTCGATGACGTCGAGCCTGAACGAGTCCTCCACGGTCACGCCTGCAAAGCGTGTCACCACGGCCTGCTTTGTCAGCTCCGCGCGCAGCTGCGCCGACTCATCCACCCTGGCGCGAGGCACGCCGGTCACGGTGGCTGTCGGAAGCGGCTCTGCGTCACCATCGCGGACGACAGGCACGAGGTCCGCACCACGGGACAGCTCGATCTGGCCCTCCTTCGACACGCGCACGAGCGACTTGCCTGAGGGGGTCAGATACGAGACTCCCAGGTATTGCGCTCCGGGGGTGCGAAGCTCCTCCATCGTGAGCTGGAAGACCGCCGCTTCTCCATCGAACCGGATGCGAGCGGGCTCGCGCGTCCGGTCCAGAACGAAACCCGTCACGCCATCCGCGGTCATGTAGTGGCCCAACTTGAGGGGCGACGCCGGAAGCCTGCTCGATCGGGCCGTGGGGCACGGCGGGGGGGACGCAGCGAGCGGCGGCGGAGCTTCGCCGCACCCGAGCGGGATCGCGAGGAGCGCACTGATGATGGTGTTCGACCTCACTCTGCAGAGATGGTGGCAGGTATCGACCGCTGCTAGCAACGTCCGTGTGTTGAGCCTCGCGGCGCTGGCTTTGAAAGGCCCGGCCGATATGCCTGAAACGTTCAGCTCAGTCCGGAACCGTGAGCAGGTGCAGCCCACACGTCCCGATGCCGAGGTGCTGGTCCAACGTGAGCCGCCAGACCAGATCCACGACGCCGCGGTCGAGATCGACGGTGACGGTGTCGAGCGGAGCCAAGACTCGTCCCATTCGCGTCGCAGTCTCGAGCTGCGCACCGATCGCCAGACCAGGCAGCTGGGTCGCGAGCTGCCCGAACCCTGCGGCGGCAGAGCTGAGCGCCAGCCACTCGTTGCCGCGGAGGTAGCGCGTCGTCTGGAGCTCCTTCGGAGCACATTGAAAGAAGCGCGGATCGAAGTCGGCAGGGTAGTCGATCACTCCCTCGTGAGCTCTTGCCCGCCAGCTTGCGTCATACGTCCCTCCCAGGACGGATCGACTCGACCAGTGGCGAGCGATTGGCCCAAAGCCCACAGGCACGATGGGGCGATTCAGCCTCGAAGGGCGCTCGGTCGGGCGCATCCACTGGGGAGCCGGAATCGGCTCACGCCTGTCCGGCTCGCTGAGCGTCTCCCCGGTTCCCGAGGGGTTGGCACGAAACGCCGGCCGGCGCCGGCAATCCGGGGCGTCGAAGCTTCCGTTACGAGGACCGCCGTACGCGATCTCGTAGCGGATCGGGACGCTCGTCGCCGCTACCGAGTCCGACAAGACCCAGCCACCGAGGTGCGAGTACCGGAACTCGCGCGGCCCTGTGACCGTTAGGACGGAACGCGCGAGCGACTCTCCGCCTCCGTGCACGAGGACTCCCGCCTCCCATTCCTGACACGGCTCCCCGCGCGGCGCGTGGACGCACCCGCTGAGGAGGACGTCCGTCGTGGTCTTGACCAGCAGGAGGTCACCCGCGTACCGGAGGCTGGACCGCTCCGGGTCGTCCGAGACCCATGCTTCGTCGCAGAGGCGAAACGGCGTGATCGACTCGGCCTCCTGCAGCCGACCGGGAGCGAGCTGAAACGAGCCCTTGATGGCGACCACGTCAAAGAAGCGCCTGCCCGGCCCCATCTTGTCGAACTGGAACACCCGGAACGGCGTCTGGTTGTCGAGTGACTCGAGCCGGGGTCGAGGAATCGCCGCGGGCCGCTGGGCGTGCGCGGAGTTACCCCGCGAGGCAAGGCTAGCGTTCATGATGGTTCCCCCAGGCACCGGACGTGCCAAACCGTCCCGCACTAGACGGCCGCGGGCGGAATGTTGTGGTCCCGTATTCCATCGCCAAGAGGCAGAGCGTCGGGCCCGAGCCGCCGCAAGCGCCGCATGATCCGGTCGATCACGCATCCTCGCCCGTCGCCGCCCGCGGGCGCAGCCGGCACGCCTGCGCGCGAGTCTGGACGATCCAACCGATCATGCGCGGCGGTCGAGCGCTGGCCGCGAGCGGTGACAACGTGTCTGCGAGCGGGTAGAACTGGCCGCGGTGGGCAACGGGTCGAAGCGCATCGGTCGATACGAGCTCGGCGCGCTGCTGGCGACCGGAGGTATGGCGTCGGTGCA
>JAEUKE010000124.1 GCA_016794345.1 Myxococcales bacterium | reverse complement strand
CGGACTCGTCGTCGTCTTCGGACTCGTCGTCGTCTTCGGACTCGTCGTCGTCTTCGGACTCGTCGTCGTCGTCGGACTCGTCGTCGTCGTCGTCGTCGTCGTCGTCGTCGTCGTCTTCGTCGTCTTCGTCGTCGTCGTCGTCTTCGTCGTCTTCGGACTCGTCGTCTTCGGAGTCGTCGTCTTCGGACTCGTCGTCTTCGGACTCGGCTTCAGACTCGGACTCGGCAGCGGGCTCCGAGGTCTCTTCGCCGGCGTCGGCAGGTGCTTCGCCCTCGGGGGTCTCGCCTTCGACGACAGTCTCGTCGATCCGTCCCTCCCCTCCCGCGAAGCCTTCCGTGAAGGCGCTGGCCTCCGGCGGCTCCTCTCCCATCTCGCGGGTGTACGTGAGCCTGGACTCGTCGGTGAGCTCGGTGAACTCGCGCAGCGTCGGCAGATCGCTCAGCGACTTGAGGCCAAAGAACTCGAGGAACTCATGCGTGGTTCCGTAGATGATGGGCCGGCCGGGCTCGTCGCGCTTTCCCAGGATCCGGATGAGATCGCGATCCAGGAGCGCCTTCAGCACCGCGCCCGAGTCGACGCCGCGAACGTCGTCGACCTCGGGACGTGTGATGGGCTGCCGGTACGCGATGATCGCGAGGGTCTCGACCTGGGCGCGCGTCATTTTCACGGGACGCTTGGCCGCCATGTCGCGGACGAACGGAGCGAACGCCGGGCTGGTCCGGAACGCGAAGCCACCTGCGACCTCGTCCAGCCGAAACCCGCGCGGCTTGTAGAACGCCATGAGCTCCGCGATGAGCTCCTTCACCATCTTCTTGTCGGCCTTGGCCGCCTTGGCGACCTCGCCCAGCGTCATCGGCTTGTCGGAGGCGAACAGGACGGCTTCGATCACGCCGGCCAGGTGATCGCGCACGAAGTTTGACGCCGCGGGAGCCGCCGGCTGAACGACGGAGACGGGAGGCTCGTCCGTTGCGCTCTCGCCCTGCGTGACGCTCTCGCCGAGCGGCTGCTGCGCGCGCGCAAGCCAGCGATTGGAGAGGAGGCGAAACGAGGCAGCGGAATCTTGGGCTTCAGTGCTCATCGAGAATCGTCGTCAACGTCGAACGGGGGATCATCGGCTGCGTCTTCTGCTCCGCTCGGGTCCGTCGAGCTGGTGTCTTCGTCGATTGGTTGGGGCTCCGCGACCGCCTCGGGCTCTGCGACCGCCTCGGGCTCTGCGACCGCCTCGGGCTCTGCGACCGCCTCGGGCTCTGCGACCGCCTCGGGCTCCGCGACCGCCTCGGGCTCCGCGACCGCCTCGGGCTCTGCGACCGCCTCGGGCTCCGCGACCGCCTCGGGCTCTGCGACCGCCTCGGGCTCTGCGACCGCCTCTGCCTCTTCAGGCTCCGCAACCGCTTCCGACTCTTCAGGCTCCGCAACCGCTTCCGACTCTTCGGGCTCCGCAACCGCTTCCGGCTCTTCAGCCTCCGCGACTGCCTCCGGCTCTTCAGGCTCCGCGACTGCCTCCGGCTCTTCAGGCTCCGCGACTGCCTCCGGATTCGGCGCCGTGCCTGTCTCCGTCGCGGGGGTCGCAGCAGGCTGCGCGCCTTGCTGCGAAGAGAACGCGAGGGGGTCGTCGCGCTCTTCGTCGAGCACCAACAGCTCGACGTGGATGGGCGCGAGTGACTCGGTCTGGAAGACGCGCATCATCTTCAGTCGCGCCATCTCGAGGACGGCGAGGAAGGTGATGACGAGGTCGAAGCGCGTTCCGCCTGTCGGGAAGAGCTCCTCGAACGGCATGCTCCGGCGCGGCCGCAGGATGTCGACGAGCTCCGTGATGCGGTCGGAGATGCTGATGCGGTCGAAGATGATCTCGTGGTCGATCTTCGTCTTGGTGCGTGAGAGCAGCTTGGCGAATGCGTCGAGCAGGTCGAACGTACCGAACGGCGCAAACGGGGCGGGCCCCTCCTCGACGGGCTCGCTCCCGCCGCGCGGAAACACGGCGGACCCGAGGGTGTCGCGCGATGCGAGCGACTCGGCCGCGTTCTTGTACTTCTGGTACTCGAGCAGCCTCCGCACGAGCTCCGCGCGCGGGTCTTCTTCTTCCTCTTCTCCCGCCTCGGACTCCTGGTCCTTCGGGACCTCGGGCAAGAGCATCTTCGACTTGATGTGCGCCAGGGTGGCCGCCATGACCAGGTACTCGCTCGCGAGATCGATCGAGAGCGTGCGCATCACGTCGAGGTACTCGAGGTACTTCTCGGTGACGAAGCTCACGGGGATGTCGAGGATATCGAGCTCGTGCTTCTGGATGATCGAGAGCAAGAGGTCGAGGGGGCCCTCGAACATCGGCAGCGAGACGACGTAAGCGTCCGCGGGGATGGAGCTCTCCTCCGCCTCACCCTTGCCTTTGGCGGGCGGCTTCGCGGCTTCCTGCCCCGACCGAGCCGCCGCGGGCGCCTTCTGCGTCCGCGATTCATGGCCGGTTTGAGCCAAGCCGGGCCCAGACGCCACATGGGCGTCGGGATCGTGTTCTTCACCCACGGAACCCTGCTTCACGACCGGCGCACGCTAGCCGTACCCCCGCGAAGTTGGTACCTCCTTTTCTGCTACAGTGAAGACCTCGAAGGGAGCGAGGCTTGAAGAGCAGCAAGACATGCGCCTCGTGTGGTGAACGCTTCGGGTCCGAGGTCCTGTTTTGTCCAGTGGACGGGACCCCGCTGTCCAGCTCGCGCTCGCTCATCACGAACCCGAGCGAGATCGACCCCTACCTGGACGTCGAGCTTCCCGGGCAAATCCGGCTGCAGGCCCTCGTTGGGATCGGCTCGATGGGCCGCGTCTACCGGGCGTTTCAATACGGAATCGATCGCGACGTCGCCGTCAAGGTCCTGCATCGCGAGCTGACCGGCAACGCGGAGCTCGTGGGCCGGTTCCATCGCGAAGCCAAGATCTCCAGTCGGCTCGTCCACCCGAACGTGGTCCAGGTCCTCCTGACCGGCGCCCTCTCGGGCGGCGAGGTGTACCTCGTCATGGAGTACCTCGACGGGATCTCCCTCCTCTCGGCCCTCGCGGCCCAGGGAGAAGGCGGCGCCCTGCCGCTGCCGCGCGCGCTCCACATCATGCTCCAGCTCTGCGACGCCGTGGGCGAAGCGCACGCGCAGGGCATCGTTCACCGCGACCTGAAGCCCGAGAACATCATGCTCGTGCGACGCGGCATCGATCAGGACTTCGTGAAGGTCCTCGACTTCGGGATCGCGCGGCTCGAGGCGCCCGCAGAGGGGCATGTGACCCAGGCGGGGCTCATCTTCGGGACGGCGAAGTACATCTCCCCCGAAGGAGCGGAGGGCCGGACGGTCGGGCCGCAGGCGGACGTCTACGCGATCGCGACGATCCTCTATCAGTGCCTGGCAGGCCGAACGCCGTTCGAAGGCGACTCCCCGATGGCGGTGCTGGTGCAGCAGATCAATGCGAAGCCGGTTCATCTGAAGGAGATCGCCCGGTCGAGCTACGTGCCGGACCCGATCGCCCAGGTCATCATGGGAAACCTGGCGAAGAACCCGGCCGATCGAGCGGAGAACGCTCGCGCGCTCGCGCGCGAGCTCGAGCTCGCTGCCCGCGAAGCGGGTATCGCGGTCGACACCTTGAGCGGCTCCGCGCGAGGCGACCTCCGCCTCGCCTCGAAGCAGCGCACGAAACAACACCAGTTCACGGCCGAGCTGAAGCAGAAGATCGCGAGCATCTCGCCGGCCGGCGCGGGCGGACGCCCCATCACCGCCTTCGAAGAGCTGCCGGAGCCAGGCCGGCTTGCGGCGCGCGCGGGCTTGCCCGGGCCTCCCGCGCCGACCCTCCACGGCGAGGACGAGGTCATCGATCTCGACAGATCGTCCGGGCCGGCTCCGACAATCCTCGGCGACCCGGAGGACGGCGCGGCCGAGACGAACGACACGATTCACGGCTCGCTCACCGCTGACGGCAACGGCGTCGCGTTCACGCGGGAAGACCGACCCCGGGCGCGCCCTGCCCCGACGGTGCCCGGATCCCCGCTCGACGACGACGAGGCACACGACTCTCCGCGCTCGAGCCCGCGCCCCTCGAGCCCAGGCCTGTCGGCGCGGCCGTCGAGCCCTGGCTCGGCTCCGCGTCGCGTCTCCAGCCCGGGAGTCTCGAGCCCCGGGGTCTCGAAGGCCGGCATCGCCGCGCCAGCAGCCCGGCTCTCGAGCCCGGGCCTGCGCGGCTCAGCCGCGCCCGTCTCCCACCCGGGAACGGAGCCGCCGCGCGCGCGCTCTTCGAAGCCGGGCCTGGACGCCGTGCCGCCGTCGAAGCCGGCCGGCTCGCATCCTCCCTCGCCTTCCGACGGCGTCATCGAGATGGATGCGCCCGAGCACGCGCCCGAGCCGCCGCGCGTGACCTGGCGTGCAGCCGCCATCCTCCTCGCCCTCGCGATCGTGGTCCCCGCAGGCGCGTTCGGCGCGGCGAAGCTCCTCAAGCAGCGCCCCGCGACGGAAGAAGAGGCGACGTCGCTCGAAGCGCTCCTCGAGACCGCGCAAGAGGCGATGGAAAAACGAAGCTGGGCCGAGGTGAAGGACATCACCGACAAGGCCCTCGAGATGTCACCAGGGGACCGGCAGGTGCTCTCGGTCAGACGAACGGCGGCCGACCGCGTGCTGACCGAAGCGCTAGGAAAAAAGTACGCCGGAGAGAGCGCCGAAGCCCTCAAGCTCGCGAAGCTCGCGCTGGCCTTCAACCCGGAGCTCTCGGCCGCGCAGCACCTGCAGCGCGATCTGGAGGCGCCCGCGGTGCCCGCGAGCCCGACGGGGAGCGCCTCGGCGAGCGCGCAGCCGCCGGTCGCGCCTCCGGGACCGAAAGGTGGGCCCAAGACGACGCCCTCCACGACGGCGGAGCCCGACGCGTCCGCCGCGATCGAAGAGCCGTCCGGCCCCGATCTCCCGCCGCCGGGCCCGCCCGAGATCACCCCGCCGGGGCCCAGCTCCGCGCGCCCCTGGATGTGACGTATCGCCGATTCGTGACGAGCGAGCGGCTCGACTAGGATGTCGCCATGAGTTCACCCCCCCGGCCCCCCTCGACGGCGTCGAGGGGGGTGAGACGATCAGCTCGGGGACTTTGCGAGCTCGCGCCCTTCGTCGCCGTGCTCGCCTGGAGCGCGCCGGGCCGCGCGGAGGACACCTCCGTCTCCGCGCGGCGCGCCGTCGCGGCGCGCGAGCAGGGCCGCCCTCACACGGTGGTCGAGGTCGGCACCGGCGTCGTCGCGCTGCCCGCCGCGGAGGTCTGCCCGACGTCGTTGAACGCGTGCAGCACCGGGGAGATCTCGTGGGGCATCGGGATTCGGAACCTCTACCAGTTCGGCCCGTTCGGCGTCGGCGCGGGCGTCATCTGGGCGACCACGCTGCGCAACGACGACGCGCGCGGAAAAGAAGAGCTCGAGCGAGAGCACTCGCGACGTTACTTCAACGTGGACGGGATCTTTCGCTACAGCTTCGTGCAGACGAAAGACGCCGAGGGCTGGATCGGCGGCACGCTCGGGCTCGTGATGGTGCTCGACGAGTGGACGGTGAAGCGGGATCGCGAGCCGCTCAACTCGGTGCGCCTGGTCGGTCCCGAGTCCCTGGTCATCGGGACCGAGGGCTTCTCGACGACGGTGGCGGCGGGCGGCAGCTGGTTCTTCGCCGACTCCTTCTCCCTGGGAGGCATGCTGCGGTACGGCAACTGGATCCTCCCGTTCGAGCCCGAGACCTCACCCGTCGGCGACGTCGCTTCGCTCTCCGGTCGTGTGGACGTGTTCGACCTGACCCTGAACCTCGCCTACCGCCTGTCCCTCTGAGCGGCCCTCGCGGACCGCACTGGTGTTGACGGCGGGCCCACATCCCTTTAACCCAAGGGCACCCGATGGCGCTCGACCCCCAATGCGTCGGCTTCGAAACCAAGAAGCATGCGCTCCCGTACGACTGGAAGACGCTCGCGACCTATGCCCTCGGCATCGGCGCCAAGCGCGATGAGCTCGCGTTCCTCTACGAAGGGACGCCGGGCGGCATGCACGTCTACCCCACGTTTGCGGTTGTCCCCGCGCACGCGGCGGTCCTCGAGGCGCTGATCCGGACGGGCGGTGATCTCGCGATGATCGTCCACGGCGGGCAGACGGTGCGCGCCTTCGCGCCCATCCCGTCGGAGGGCACCCTCGAGACCGTCGGCCGGATCGACGGCATCTACGACATGAAGAAGTTCGCCCAGGTGGTCGTGTCCACCGACACCTCGCTCGCCACGGGCGGACACGGCGGGGGGACGCGCGTCTACACGACGACGTGGTCGATCATCTTCCGCGGCGCCGGCGGGTTCGGCGGCGAACGTCCCCCGTCGGACGACTCGCCGTCCGTCCCGAAGGACGCCGCCCCGGCGTTCCGCTTCGAGCAGGCGACCACCCCCGAGCAGGCGCTGCTCTATCGCATCTCGGGCGACCAGAACCCGCTCCACGCCGATCCGGCCTTCGCCGAGAAGGTCGGCTTCCCCCAGGGCCCCATCCTGCACGGGCTCTGCACATTCGGCTTCCTCGGGCGAGCCGTCGTGAAACACGCCTGTGGGGGCGACCCGAGCCGCCTCAAGCGCCTGTCCGCGCAGTTCCGGCGGCCCGTTTGGCCGGGCGACACGCTCACCGTGGACGGTCACGACCTCGGTGGCGGGCGCTACGCCTTCCAGACGTCCGTGAAGGAAAGAAACGAAGCTGTGCTCGGCGGCGCATGGGCCGAGCTCGCAAGCCAGTAGCATGACATCACCGTCAGCGCGAGCCGCTGCGGCCGAGAGAGAGACATGAGCGAAAAAGACTCGAAGCGCGACCAGGACGACGACGACCTCGACGAGCGAGACGAAGCCGAAGAGGAAGAGACCGAGCGCGCCGAAGACGAGGAAGAAGACCTCGCCGACGAGGAAGAAGACGAGGAAGAGGACGAGGAGGACGCCGCCCCTGCGAAGGAGCCAGCGCCGATCCGCGGCGCGCCGCCGCCTCCTCCCCCGCCCCGCTCCCCGGAAGAAGATCCGACCTGGTGGGTTCCGCACGCCGTGCTCGGCGCGCTCGTGCTGATGGGCGTGCTCGGGTTCTTCGGCGCGTTCAACAGCACCCTGGGGAAGATGATCAAGCCGCGCGGCGGACACGCCGCGACGTCCGCCGCGGCGGAGCCCGCCAAGCCGGCAACGCCGACGACGCCCGCGGTCTCGGCGAACAAGCCCCAGACGCCGCCGAAGCCGCCGCAGGCCGCAGGCCCGGTCTACGGCGCCAAACACTTGGTGGTCCAATGGAAGGGCGCCACCCGGTCCAAGCAGGAGCGCTCGAAGGAAGAAGCCCTCAAGCGCACCGAAGAGGCCCTGGGCAAGCTCAAGGGCGGAGCGAAGTTCGAGGACATCGCCAAGGAGTACTCGGACGAGCCCGGCGTCGCGAACACGGGCGGCAACCTCGGGCGGTTCACGCGCGCGGGCTTCGACCCGAAGTTCGTGGACGCGGTCGAGAAGCTGAAGGTGGGTGAGCAGAGCGGCGTCGTCGAGAGCGCCTTCGGCTACCACATCATCGTGCGCACGGAGTGAAGCGGAGGGGCCGCGTGGCCCCTCGTATCAAGGCGCGGCGAGGAGCTTCTCCAGCCGCGCCTTCTTTTCTGCCGCGGGCAGCGAGATCTTGCCGCGCTCGTCGGCGCTCGCGCCGGACCGGAGCGCCCGAGCCTCGTCGCCCACGGCACGCACCACGCCGGCCTTTCGGGCGACGAGCCACTCGACCGCGTTGCCGGAGTCGGTGAGCTCGACGGAGAAGGCCTCCTCTCCGAGGTCCGAGAGGGGCTTCGCCCCGGCCAGCCTGGCGATCGCAGCCATGGCGGCCTTCGCCTCCGTCTCGTCCTTGTGCGCGAACGCGACGACCCGCCAGCGCTTGCCGTTTGCGTCGTAGTAGCCGATGGCTCCGCCGCCAGCGTCCTTCGCGCCACGCATGGCTTCCTTGGGCGCGTACCGAACGCCGATCGGGAGCCGGCTGTCCTGCGGCAGCGCGATCACGGAGGGCAACATGGCGGCGTCGCCCGGCAGCGCCTCGGACACCAAACGAGCGAGCTCGGGCAGCACCTTCGCGCTCGCGGCCTCCACCGCGGCCGGCGTGGCCTTGGTGTCGGCGTAGGTCATCTCGACCAGGTGGTTGCCCCGCCACAGGTACGCGTTACCGACCCCGAGCGCCGCGGCGCCCCGCACGGCGATGGGCCTCGGCGCCGCGGGATCCGCGGGATCGCCGTCGCCCACCGTCCGCTTCGTGTACATGGCGAAGGCGCTCGCCGGCGAGTCGAACCGGGAGAGCACGACGTCGAGCGTGGTCGACGAGCCGGCCTCCGCTACGTAGCGAGCTTGCACCACACGCTCGACGCCGAACCCCTCGTACACGGCACACTCGCCGTCGAAGAGGTCACACATCTTCTCGAGCGGCTCCTTGGAGTCTTTGCCCATCGCCCGTCCGCCCTCCTGGGGGTCGAGGCAGAAGCCTGCGACCTTGGCCGGGAAGAACGGCTTGGCGATCGGGTCGTCGATCGAGGCTCGGGTGCAGCCGACAGGACCGGCTCCGGCGGTCGGCGGCGGCGCGCCGCGTTTCTCGGCGCTGGCCGCGACCTCCCCTCCGCGATCACTGCAGCCGAGGAGGAGGGCCCCGAAGATGGCGACACAACCCCAGAGACCGGGCCGAAGATGCGTGGGATTTCGCATGCGGTAGCGCGACATAGCCCGCCCCCTGGGCTCAGGCGAACCTTTTTTCATAGGGATGCAAGCTGTTCTAGCGACAGCCGGCACCGAAGGTACGACCTCACCACGCATCGAGGCAGGCAAAGACCGGCGCCCGGACCTGGCCAGGCCCGAAACGGCTGCTCCGACGCTCGCGCTGGCCTTCCGCGTGCTTCGCCCCGTCCGGACAGCCCCTCCGATGGGGCTTGGCTCGGTTCTCGCATTGCCGCCCTCCGGTTCATGAGAAACCGCCGGCTTCCACGCACTTTGTTGCGAGGCTTCACGCTCGTCGAGCTGATGGTCGTGGTGATGATCATCGCGATCTCGGCCGCGCTGGCCATCCCATCCATGATGGACGTGGTCCGCTCTCGCCGGGTCCAGAAGGCTGGCGTCCAGATCTTCGCGGTCCTGCAGGAAGCCCGAGGCCGCGCGTTCGGCAGGGGCTCGGCGGTCGTCGCGTCGTGGCGTGGGACCAACGGCGGCCTGCTCAGCATCTCGGAGGTCCAGCGCGACATGGACGGGGACAGCGACCCCGAGGTCCCGGAGCCTCTCTGCTGGGCCGCGGCAGCGCCGGCCGCCTTCGGGGCGGCCGAGCGAAAGGTCTCGTTCTGGACCCAGAGCTCCGCCGCCGAAGGGAACCTGATCATCACCACGACGCTGAACGCGGAGACCTATCCGGCCACGGCGCCGACGGCAAACGGCGACCTCGATCTCTGCTTCACCCCGCGAGGCCAGCTCTTCCAGCGCGCCCCCGTGAACCCGCCCAACCCGTGGGTCCGCGCGACGAGCGTCTACACCTGGCGCATCCAGCGGGCGATCAGCGGTGTCCCCGAGATGGCGTTCGTCCCCGGTCGCGGCGACCGCTCCGGGTTCGTTCATGTCGCGCCGAACGGCGTCGCGAGGCTGGCGCTGTGAGGAATCGCACTGCTCTTCATCGAGCTGCTGGGCTGTTGCGTGCCGGCTTCACGATGGTCGAGGTCATGATGGGCCTCGCCATCCTCGCGGTCGGCGCGGCAGCCGTGATCGCGCTGCTCAAGTTCACGGTCCTCGGCACGCTGGACTCGCGCCATGTCGCGAACGCCAGCATCGTCGGTGCTTCGTACATCGAGCGCATCCAGACGGCCGCGCTGATGTGGAACCAATTCGACAACTCCGACCTCGCGGAGATGGACGGCACTGTCGTCCCCGTTTCGGATAACCCTGCCCCCAACTTCGGGACAATGGTGAACGCGTTCGCCGGAGCCCTCGCGCCAGGTGTCCCCTCGGCATGGGCCCATTTCGGCGCGCCGGACGCGAGCTCGATCCCGGGCAACGGCGCGATGACCACCATCGACGGCGACGTCACGGCGAACCCCGCTCAGGCTGCTTATTGCACACACGTGCGGGTGACCTGGGTCACCGGGCCGGACCGACCGCCGGTCGGCACCCCCGGCGGCGACAGCTTCCGGGTCGAGATCCGGACGTTCTGGGCCCGTTCGGGTCGCACGGTCGGAGATGAGTGCGCCCTCGCCCCCGGGAGCCTCGACGCGATGTTCGCGAACCCCGGCTTCTCGCTCGCCGTCGCGGGCATCAACCGCACACGCGCGGAGTACGGCATCATCCACTTGACCACCATCGTGCGGAGGAACACGCGATGATCCGCGCCCCCTCTTCCGGCGTCGTCGGCCGCCGCGCCCCCGCCAGGCGCCCGGGCTTCACGATGATCGAGCTCATGGTGGCCATCTCCACCGGCATGGCGGTCGGCCTCGCGGCCTTCCTCCTCGCCAAGGTCTCGCTCGGCGCCTTCCAGCAAGATGCCCGCGTGAACAACGCGCAGCACTCGGTCCTCATGGCGATGAACCGCGTCGCGTCGGACGTGCGCCGCGCCGGCTTCATGACGACCGCGGACGCCGCGACCGACCCCGCGCTCTGTGACCGCAACAACCTCAACGCAACCCAGCGGGACCTCCTCTTCGGCATCCAAATGTTCGACGGCGCGGATCCGACCACGTACGGCGCGTCGCCGAACAACCCGCTGCCTGGCACCGTCACGGGACCGGGGAACAACAGAGCTCCCGATCGGATCCGGCTGACGGGCAACTACATGACGACCGAGCGCCTCGCCTACCGTATGGTGAACGCGGCTTCGAACCAGGTGCACCTGGCCATCGACACGAACGCGATCCAGCGTGTGCACCGGGACGGCGCCGGGTCGGCCACCAGCGTCTGCCGCCTCTTTCCGACCGGGAGCTTCCTGCGACTCGTCGACTCGAACAAACGCGAGACGTACGTCGGCATCGACTACTGCACGCAGGCGAACAGCGGCGCGCTCGTGCAGAGCGTGGTCATCAACTACGTCACGCTCGGCAACCCGCTGCCACGCGTCGCGGGGGTCTGCGGCGTCGCCGAAGGCAACGCCGCGGGGACGGTCAACACCGTCAACGTGATCGAGTATTCGGTCCAGCGCGTCAGCCAACCCTTCGGCCCTGCGCAGCTCGACGAGCACGGGCTCGCCCCCGGCCTCTTGCCCATCGTCCGGTGGGACCCGGCGGTCGGCGGAGACGGCGTGAGCGTCAGCGGCGACGACACGCGGCTCGATCTCATCCGCCGGCAGCTCGACACGGACGGCAACATCATTCCGAACAGCGGCGAGGTGATCGCCGACTACGTGGCCGACTTCAAGCTGCGCGCCCGCTACCTCCAGGGCCCTCTGTCGCAGACGATCCTCGACTCCGGCTTCGACAAAGGAGACGGCATCCCGGCGGCGGCCATGGTGCCGAACCGCGTGCGGTCGGTGGGCATCCGCCTGACGACCCGCTCGAAGGAGGCCGATCGCGAGGATCGTCTCGGCGCCGTCCCCGACGCCGCGACGGCGCTCGATCGATTCCAGGTCTTTCCCCCGGGCGCCGCGCGCAAGCTCCGCTTCGCGCGCGTCCGCACGATGTACACCGAGGTCAACCTCCCCAACCTGGCGCAAGCCACGTGGTAGAGGCCAACATGGTAGAGAACCTTCGCTCGCCACTCGCGCTCCGCTCCTCCCCGCTCAGGAGGCCGCGCCGTGCTCGCCGCGGGCTGACCGTGTTCATCGTCCTGCTCGTCATCGGGATGCTCTTCGCGATCGGGACGTTCGCCGCCAAGATGTCGAGCGCCGGCGTGGCCAACTCCGGGCGCTTTCGCCAGATGGTGCAGACCCATTACGTCTCGGACATGGGCATGCAGGCGTCCCTCGCGGAGCTGCAGCGGGACCCCGGTGGGTATCGCATCATGATGCGCGACCTCGCGCCGCCGGGATCGCTGCCAGGTGAGTTCCCCTGCAAAGAGACCCCCGATCCCGACACCAGCGCCGGTCCGCTCAAGCCCGCGAACCCGGCCTGCGTGCGGATCGGCTACCGCGCGTTCGAGACTGTCGCCAAGACGACGACCGCCAACGCCAGCCTGAACATCCTCGAACCGAAAGGCGCGCCGGTCAGCAACCTCCCCGGCGCTCCGGGCTCGCTCGGCCACGGCAACTTCGCCGGCAACTTCGCCGCCGAGCTGAGTGATCTCATGGTCGATGCCCCTCCTCCCGGCTTCCCGGTGGATCAAGACGGGCACATGGCCTTCTATCGCGTGACGATCCTCGCCACCGGCCAGATCCTCCCCACGAACGCTGCCGGGACGCCTTTTGCGATGGGCTCCGATCAGTTCGAGTTCATGGTCAGCCAGGAGGACACGCGGGCCCAGGTCGTGTTCGGGCCGGTCCCCAAGTAACACTCGATTCGCCTCGCTTTCGCGTCATTCCGCAACCGAATCGGTAAGAAAGCTATGAAAAAGCTTCGAACGTCCGCGATTGTTCGCTCCTTGGGCAACGGTGCAGCCGCCCGCTACGCGGCGTGTTTGGGCGCCGCCGGCGCCTGCGCGGTCGGCGCCTTGCTCGCTCACCCGAGCCCGGCGGCGGCACAAGCACCGCCCCCGCAGGACGTGAAGTTCAAGCAGCCCAACATGCTCCTCTTGCTCGACACGTCCGGCTCGATGGCCTGGGCGCCGGACCCGAGCCAATCCGTGGATTGCGACGACTCCTGGAACCCGGTGAAGTCGCGCTGGGCCATCCTCGTCGAGACGCTGACCGGCACGGTCAACAACCTCGACTGCGG
This sequence comes from Myxococcales bacterium, assembly GCA_016794345.1. Taxonomy (GTDB): domain Bacteria; phylum Myxococcota_A; class Polyangia; order Polyangiales; family Polyangiaceae; genus Xiheicaenibacterium; species Xiheicaenibacterium phototrophicum. The sequence continues at coordinate 148,122 of JAEUKE010000124.1, read as the reverse complement.
GGGCAGCGACGTCATCGAGTCGAACGACTGCTCGCCTCGCGACAACACGCACCCCAGCATAACGGGCGCGCTCTCCAGCGACCCTTACGCGTGGCCGTACCACACGGGCGGAGGCAAGAACAAGCTGCCCATCGGGTTCCGGAAGAGCTCCAGCGGCGGCTGGTGCAGCTACCTGCAGTCCGGCGAGTGGGATCAGCAGAATGACGGCATCGTCGACATCTTCGGCGACAAGATCCGCTTTGGCCTGATGACGTTCGACGGCGTCGACCTCTACAGGCGCAACTTCGGCTGGCCGTATTTCAACGAGGATGCGCCCGCGACGGAGCACGCACCGCTGTCCTTCATGATGGGCGGCACGAACTGGAACGCGCTCACGCAACCCCCGGGGAGCTACCCGGCACCCGTTACGGCGAGCAGCTTCGATCCGCCGGCCAGCTATTGGTTCACGACGACCTCGAACTGGCTCTCGGGCCCCCCGACGAGCTACGCGGGGCAGATCTACATTCCGAGCATCTCGACCGATCGGCTGCGGCAGATGGGCTACACGAGCTGGGGAGTGTGCTCGTTCTACCCAGCCACCCCCCCGCACACGGGCTACCTGTGCCCCCAGACCGCCTTCGACGTGGGCGTGAAGAACTCGCGCGCGCAGCCCTGGATGGGCCGACTGATCGGCTTCGGCGATCCGGACGCGAGCGTCGCCGACACGGTCGCGCACAACGACATGGTTCAGCTCGCGTCGATCGGCGTCTCGAAGAACCTCGTCGGCTCCACGCCCCTCGCCGCCATGATGCGCGACGCCTACGAGTTTCTCCTCATCGATGACCAGACCGACGGCGTGACGATCCCGCACCTCAACTCGGATCCGGCGCCCAAGATCAAGATCAGCCCGAGCCAGGACACCTACGTCTACGGCACGCAAGCGGGCTGCCGCCAGCAATACGTGCTGGCCATCACCGACGGCGAGCCCACCGGCGATCTCGTCACCGAGACGATGGGAGAATGGGCGGAGAAGCTCTACTCGGACTCGGTCGCGAGCTACGGCGTCCCGACGGAGACCTTCATCATCGGCGTCGGCCTGGACACGGCGACGTGGACGCCGGGCGCCCCGGTAGACACCACGACCACTTCCCCAAAGGACTGCGCGACCCTCCTCGACGCGGATCGCGGCGCCGGAGGGATGTGCGAGCGATACGGCGGCGATCCGACCGAGACGCGCTGGCGTTATGCGGACGAGTGCACGCCCGCCGGAGCGGTCTACAACGGCGCGGGACCGAACTGCATCGAGGGCGATCTCGACGACACCCTCACGAACACCGACCGGTCCGCCATCCGTGCGTGCTGCAACATCCTCGACGTTGCCATCCGCGGGCGTGACCCGAGCGCCACCGACGCGCAGCCGTATTTCCCCAAGACCCAGGCCGAGCTCAAGGGGATGATGTCCGCTCTCATCTCGAAGATCGCGGGTGGTACCCTCAGCCGTACGACACCCGGCTTTGCGGCAGCCTCCGCTTCGACGGTCGCCGGCAGCGCATCGGCGGCCTCGTACGAGCTCCGTTCGGCGCTGACCGTTCCTCCGGGCAACAACATGTGGGTCGGCACGCTTGAGCGCGTCCGCTGGACCTGTGGTGGTGGGACCCAGGCCATGACCAGGGCGCTCGGCGACGACTTCGCTGCCAACCTGGCCGACAACGCCCCGAACGCCCGCTACTTCTTCACCGTTTCACCTCACACGACCGAGGCGAACCCGGAGGGCTCGATCCGTCCGCGTCAGACGTCGCAATCGAGCCCCGACCCGAACGTGGATGATTGCCTATTCGAATGCAGCACCACGAACGTCGGCGACACGTATCGGCTCGGCGGGGCCACCGGCCCTGGCAACGACGTGCTCCAGCACCTGAACACGCTCAAGACAGCGATCGACTCGACGAGCGGGATGGACGCGGACGAGATGCTCGACCTCCAGGGCACGGACAGGGCGGGCTGCGAGGCCGTTGTGAACAACGGCAACTCGCTCGGCGGCGGTTGGCGTAACACGTGCGCCAGCGCCATCCTCGAATGGTACGGCGGCGATCCCAACCCCACGGGACCGACCACGCCGACCCGCCACCCCGACCCGTCGGGCTTCGAGCTTCGGTCTCCGCTGGGGGGCATCTACAAGTCGGTGCCCGTCGTGGTGGAGCCGCCCAAGCCCATCGAAGAAGACGAGCTCTTCTCGAACGAGCGAACGGCGCCCGCTGCCGACACCGACTCCTTCGTCAAAGAGTACGGCGCACGACCGACGATGGTCTACGCGCAGTCCGTCGACGGTCAGCTTCACGCGTTCGTGCTGAACGCCAACGCGACCACCGGCACCTGGGGCGCGCCGAGCAACGTCCCGCGCGTCGATTCGCTGATGAACAACGAGCTCTGGACGTTCATCCCCCCAGCCGTGATGCCGTCCTTGTTCCGCAACTTCAACGTACACGCGCGTCTCGCGGACGGTCCCATCTCCTACGCAAACGTCGCGTTCTCGCGCGATCCGTCCAACGGCTCGCAGGTCGTGCCCTGGCGGACCATGGCGGACGTCCAGAACGGCAAGGGCGAATACAAGACCGTCCTCGTGGTCTCCAGCGGCCCCTCGGTCATCGGCGGCTTCTATTACGCGCTCGACGTGACCGACCCGCTGAGGCCGCGGTTTCTCTGGCAGCTGTCGAGCGCCGGCGAGAAGAAAGACGAACGCCGTGACCTCTTCGGCGACTCCGTTCCCGGCGCCGCCATCACGACCCTCCGTCTCAAGGAGCCGGGGCGCGGCGAGCGTATGGTCCCGGTCGCCATCCTGGCGGGCGGCAGCAGGAACGCCTCCCCGACCGGCGTCATCGCCCGCCGGATGGATCCGGCCAGCTACTGGGACGGCGTCGGCCACCGGCCGCGCCAGCAGATCCGCAACTGGGGCGACTCCGAGGCCGCGCGCAGCATCACCGTGGTGGAGCTCTACAGCGGGCGCATCATCATGCGCCTCGGCGGCCGCAACTGCGACACCGCGGGTCCGGGCTGCTCGTCGACGGACACGGGCGACCATCCGTTGCAGTGCAATGACCCGCCGACCTGCTCCAACGTCACCGCTATCCTCGACCCGGACGTCGTCTTGCCGGCCAGCGGCCAGATCGGCTTCTTCGACAGCCCGATGTCCGGCCAACCGGTCGTCTACCCGAGCGGCGCCGGCAAGGTCGCGACCCGTGCGTACGTCGGCGACCAGGACGGGACGATGTGGCGCATCAACCTGAGCGATCCCGATCCGAAGCAGTGGACGGCCGAAATCGCGTTCGACGCCTACAACTTCGACGGCCCCGGCGACCACACCATGTCGGACGCGCGCATCGAGGTCGGCGCGGGCGCTCCCGGCTCGCTCGGCGTCGAGCTCAGCTTGCGCGGGATCTCGACCGCTGCGGACTTCGCCGTCATCGGCAGCCCGATCACCACCACACCGCTCATCTCGACCGACGAGTTCGAGCAGACGACGGTCTCGTTTGCTACCGGCGACGCCGAGACGTTCCAGCTCGCGTCGACGAACGCGGTGAACATGCTCATCACCTTCGTCGATCGCTACGATGCGACCGACGTCCGGTTCGAGCCATACGTCAACGACAGGCCGCCGGGCGCCGCCGCAGGTGATCCCTATCAGGGCATCGAGATGGCCTTCCTCGACGGCGCCTCCGTGACCGGTCCGCTCAACCTCTTCGACGGCCAGCTGATCTTCAGCTACTTCGTGCCGCAGACGGGAACGGCATGCACGTTTGGCCAAGGCGGATGGTGTGCGGCGCATTACCTGAAGCATGCGGCCGCCGGCATCCCCGACGCGGTGATGGATCTGAACGGTTCGGGCGGTCCCGAGATCTGCGACGCCTTCACCGGCCCCGGGTACACCGGCGACGAGGTCGTGTTCGGGATCCAGGTCAACCAGAAGCCGTCGTGTCAGCCGGCGCCGACCACCTTCCCCGACCCGTGGCTCGCAGGCAGCTACACCTCCATCACCACCTCCACGGTCGGGAACTATGAGATCGTCATGTTCACCGGCCAGGGCGGCGGAACGGAGCACGGCGCGGCCACCAAGAGCGCACGCAGGTCGCTGAACACGCCGCGCTCCTCGACCTCCGTGAGGAGCTGGGTCAACGCCATCGAGTGAGGCTTCTCGCCGCACCGACAGACGGGTACCAACACCGAATCAATCATGCTCGATCGATCGCCAGAGCCCGGCTTCGCCGCGTGCAGGCTCGTCGCTCTCGTCGCCGCTGCGCTCGCGCTCTCGGGCTGTGAGCGAGACCGCGAGCCGGCGCCGGCCCCCTCGGCGGCCGTGGTCGAAGCCGCCGATCCGGACATGCTGCTCGAGGGCCCGCTGGTGGTCATGGGACTGCGCCTGCCGGTCGGCGCGGATGTTTCCGGAAAGAATCTCACCGCGGCTTCGGTCCGCGTCCCGCACCCGATGGAGAAGGTCGCGAGCTACCTGCGCGCCCACCTCGACGCGCCCTCGGTCGACACCGGTCCCCAGAAGACGGTGTTCTCGCAGGCGCGCCCGAAAGGCGTCTCGACGGGCCCCTTGCTCAAGATCGTCGTGGTCAGGCGGCTGTTCGGCACCGAGCTTCTCATCAACCAGGACCGCGACCCCAACAGGGTTGCCACGCCGTCCCCGGGCACGTCGGCCGACAGGGTCGGCGTCCAGTCGCTGCGGCCCAGCCCGGAGGGGGAGCCGTCGCCTTCAGCCGAGCCGGCTCCGTCCGCCGGGATCGTCGACGACTGACGGAGGGGAACGTCGTCGTTGGGCTCGGGAGACGGGTCGACTTCCCCAGCGCGCCCTGATACCAATCCGCGTCGTGAGCGATCCGGAGCCGAAGAAGACGCCGCTTCACGCCGAGCACCTCGCCAGCAAGGGCCGCATGGTGCCGTTTGCGGGCTACGAGCTGCCCGTGCAATACGCTGGCTTGGTGGAGGAGCACAAAGCCGTGCGCAGCGCGGCCGGGTTGTTCGACGTCTCACACATGGGCGAGCTGCTCCTGAAGGGCTCCGAAGCCGGCGCCGTGGTGAACGAGCTCATCACGAACGACGCGTCGAAGCTGGTGGACGGGCAGGCCCTCTACACCTGCGCCTGCAACGAGCGGGGCACCATCCTCGATGACCTGATCGTGTACCGGAAGGCCGCCGACTCGTGGCTCGTCGTCTGCAACGCGTCCAACCGCGACAAGATGGTGGCCCACTTCGAGGCGGCCTCGAAGGGCCGCTGCGCCTTCACCGACGCGTCGGACGACACGGCGCTCATCGCGCTCCAGGGGCCCCAGGCGCTCGCCGTCGCCGGGCGCGTCGGAGGCGAAGCCCTCGCCGCGCTCAAGTCGTTCCATTTCGCGGACGCCGTGCTCGGCGGGGTCGCCTGCACGGCCTCGCGCACGGGCTACACCGGCGAAGACGGCCTCGAGGTCTTCTGCGCCCCGAACGACGCGCCCGCGCTCTGGCGTGCGTTGCTCGGCAGCGGCGCGGTTCCCGCGGGCCTCGGCGCGCGCGACACGCTGCGGCTCGAGGCGCGGCTCTCGCTCTACGGCAACGACATCGACGAGACCACGAACCCGCTCGAGGCGGGCCTCGCGTGGGTGGTGAAGCTCGACAAGCCCAAGTTCCTCGGCAAGGAGGCGCTCGTCGAGATCAAGGAGCGCGGGCTCCCGCGGCGACTCGTCGGCTTCGAGGTCACCGGCCGCGGCATCGCCCGGCACGGCTACCCGCTCCAGGACACCGCAGGCGCGGTCATCGGCACCTGCACCAGCGGCAGCCCCGGCCCCACCGTGGGCAAGAACATCGGGCTCGGATACGTGCCGGCGGCGCTCTCCGCCATCGGCAGCAAGCTCGTCGTCGACTGCCGCGGCCGGTTGGCCGAGGCCGTCGTCGTCAAGACTCCGTTCTACAAGCGCGCCTCCTGAAGACACGCCGGCGCGACGAGCCTTCGGAGCTCCAACAAAGAGGAAGAGATGGCCACGAACGTCAAGACCGATCGGCGATACACGAAGGACCACGAGTGGGCGAAGGCCTCAGGCTCCGCGATCGAGGTCGGTATCACGGCCTACGCCGTGGAGCAGCTCGGCGACATCACGCTCGTCAACCTCGACGTGAAAGAGGGCGACTCCATCGAGGCCGGCAAGGCCTTCGGCACGATCGAGAGCGTGAAGACGCTGAGCGATCTGTACGCCCCGATCTCGGGGAAGATCACCAAGATCAACAAGGACCTCGACTCCAAGCCGGAGCTGGTGAACGAGGACTGTTACGCCGCGTGGATGGTGACGATCGAAGCGCCGGCGTCGGCGATCGATGGCTTGCTCGACGCGGACGCCTACGAGAAGCTCGTCGCCTCCCTCGATCACTGAGGCGCCCGCTCACTCGATCGTCTTCACGATCCGGAAGAGCTTGCCCGACTGGGTCGTGAAGAAGACGGCGTCGCCGCGCGAGAACGTGTCGTTGGGCGTCTCGCTGCCCTGGTAGAGGATGGACGGTTGAGCGCCCTCGGCGCCCACCTCCACCGCGCGGACGCTCGGGCCGTCGGCCCAATACACGTGTGTCGCGTCGGCCGAGATGCCCCTCGGGTTCTCGGCCCCGGTCGTCAATGTCGAGAACTGGCCGGAGGTCTCGGTCGCCGGGACGCTCCCCACGCCGCTCTCCCCGACCACGAAGACCTGACCAGCCCGCGCGACCAGGTCGACCGGCCCCGACATGGTCGCGACGGTGTCGACCTGGTTGCCGGGCGGGTTGTGCTGGGGCTGGACGGTGTCGCCGTCGCTCCGGAGCAGCTCACCCGAGAGCGTGTCGACCCAGAAGTACTGTCCGCCCGAGACGATGACGGCGGGCACCTCCGAGCCGTCGTACGCCTTGCCGATCAGCGTCCCGTCGCCCGCCCCCGCCTCCGAGCGCACCTCCGCCCCCTTGCTGGCGGCCTGCTTCGCCCCCTCGGCGCCGACGGCCACGTAGCAGTTCGTCGCGCTCGCCTCGGAGATGACGACACTGTCATTGGCAGACGTCGAGGTGGCGATGAGCTGGCAAGCCGTTCCGTTGGTGGCTGTCGTGTAGAGCTGACCGCCGTCGAAGACGAGGCCTCTCGGTGAGGTGAGCCCCGGGAGCACGACCGTCGGGGCCGACTGCCCCTCGGAGAACACGAGGAGAGCATCCGAGCTCGGGCTGAGCGCGTAGACCTTGCTGCCGTCGACCGCGAGATCGGTCAAGGGACCTAGTGACGCCCCGATCTGCTCGGCCATCCCGAACGTGACGGCCGGCGCTTGGCCTCCCCCGCCCGTCATCTGGGAGCCCGTCGAACCGCTCACGGTCGTCGAGCTGGTCGTCGTCGTGCTCCCACCGGCGCCACCGGATCCACCGCTCCCGGATGGGCCGAGCTCATGGTCCTCGAAGCCGAGGACGAGCTGGCAACCAGCCACCGGGAACAAGAAGAGCCAACGAAGGCGGGACATGGCTCGCTGCAGCTTAGCCCACATCAGAAGACGCCACCCGCGCCGACGACCCCGCCCTCCGGACCGAAGCCGACGACGGGCATCATCCATGCGTCAGCAGGCCGGCGCGGCTCCGCCGGTGAGAGCTCGGGCCCCACGAAGAACAACACGACACCGGTGGCGACAGCGGCGGCGCCCACTCCGATGGTGATGTTGGAGGCCCAAGCCCACGCGTCCGCGCGGTCGTGCCCGTCGAGCCCTTCCTGGGTGCAGAAACGCCCGTCACACGCTTCGTCCGCCGAGCTCTGCTCGGCCATCGCGACACCGCCGAACACGAAGCCGAGCGCGACCACGCCGAGCCCGGTGCCGCCGACGATGTACGCGAGCGTGTGATCTCGAGGCGGGTCCTCTCGCCGCGGCTGGTCTGGAGGGACGACCGCAGCCTGCGTGAGCGCGGGGATCTCCACGTCCGTCGTGCCCGGACCGGCCGCGAGCGTGACGGTGGTGGAGAACGGCTTCTTGCCGGGCGCCTTCGCCTCGACCGTGATCGTGCCCGGATCGTACGGGAGCGCCGCGTCGAATGTCCGGACCTCGCGCCCGTTCACGGTGACGACCTGCCCCGCGGCCGGAGCGGTCACCTGGAGGCGAATCCGCGCGAGGACGGCCTCGACGCGCGCGACGCCCTCCTGCGCCTGCTTCACGCGGTCGGCCTTGCTCGCTTGCTCTGCCTGAGAGAGCGCGTCCTTGAACTCCACCCACGCGGTCGCCGTCTTGCCCTGCTGCTCGTGGCACGTGGCCAGGTAGAGCAAGGTGCCGAGCTGCGGATCGCGGCGCTGGCTCTCGGCGAACCGCTCGCACGCAGGCGCGATCTCGCCCTTCTGCACGAGCGCGAGCGCCTCCTCGAAGAGCGCCTCCGCTGCTGCCTTGTCCTCCGCGGTGGGCTCCGCAGCCGCGAGCCCCACGAGGAGCGAGACAGCCACACCACCCAAGCCGACGACTGCTCGACGCAGCCCACGCCTCATTTCCGACCTCCGAGCGACCAAGGGGATCCTGTCTTCGCGCCGCTGGGCTGGGCGACCGGTAGCCGCCCGCTCGGACGCGGAGCCGGCGCGGCCGACGCCGACCCGGTCACGGATGGCTCGGCCGAGACTGCAGGCGCCGCAGCGCTCGAGGCTGGCGCGCTCGACGAAGACGCCGCGGCGGCGACCAGGACGGTGCTGTCAGCGCTCCGCGCGGCGCTCGCTGCACCGGTCTCCGCCGACGCGCCCGAGCCATCGGTGCCGCCTCGACCGAAGATGGCCCACACGGCGACGACGACGAGCGCCACCCCGCCCACGCCAGCAGCCAGGGCGAGCGAGCGAGGCGATCGCTCGCGGGCTGGAGCCGCTGAGTCGTGCTCGCTGAGAGCGGTCGGCCGGATCGAGCCGCCGCTTCGGGTCGCGACGGGCGCGGCCTCGGCGGGCTGATCGGTGGTGACCGGGGTCAGACCGTTCCCGGTGCCCTCCTCCACTTTGGCCACCTTCATCGCGCGCTCGTCCAGCGTGGACTTCGCGACCGACTCCACCCACTCACCGACCGCACCGAGCGGCGCAGGACCGAGCTTGTCCAGCGCGTGCGCCATGTCGCGAGCGGTCGCGAATCGGTCCGCGGCGTCACGGCTGAGCCCCTTCATGACGATCTCGTCGAGCTCCCGTGGGACGTCCGGAACGAGGCTGCTGGGCGGTTTGATCTCTTCCGTCAGCACCTTCGCGAGCACGATGGCCTCCGTCTCGCCGTCGAACAGCCGCCTGCACGTGAGCGCTTCCCAGAGCACGACCGCCGCGGCGTACACGTCCGACTGCCGCGTCACGGCACCGCCCGACATCTGCTCGTAAGCCATGTAGCCGAGCTTGCCCTTCACAGCGCCCTCGCGCGTCGTATGGATGCGTCCGCTCGCCTTGGCGATGCCGAAATCGACGACGCGCGCCATCCCGTCCGCACCGACCAGGATGTTCTGCGGCGACACGTCACGGTGTACGAGGCCGAGCGGCGTGCCCCGCTCGTCTTTCGCCTCGTGGGCGGCGTGCAGCCCGTGGAGCGCGCCCGAGGCGATGGCGGCCGCGACCCGCCAAGGGATCTGCTGGCCGGCTTCGCGGGTGGACTTGATGAGCTGCGCGAGCGACTCGCCCTGGATGTACTCCATGACGAGGAAGAGCTCCCCCTGCGTGGCGACCACGTCGAGCGTGGGGACGACGTTCGGGTGCCGGATGCGCGCGCACAGGCGCGCCTCGTCGAGGAACATCGAAACGAACTCGGGGTCGCGCGCAAACTGCGGGTGCAGGCGCTTGATGGCGACGGTGCGCGCGAACCCGACCGGCCCGAGCAATCGACCGATGTGAACGGTCGCCATGCCGCCCAACGCCAGAGGGTCGTAGAGGGCATACCTGCCGATGATGCGGCCGGCTGTCGCCTCGGTCATTCGATTCAGTGTAGCCGCAGGAGCCCCCCTTCGATCACTCTTTTCGAGGCGCCGAGCCACCACCGACGGGTCCGGGTCGGCTCCCTGCGGGAGCGCCCCCGGAGCGCACCGCGACGTCAATCGGCCGGCGCGCTGAACTCACATGCGTCCGGGGATGGGCAGGCGCCACACGCCTTGATGCCGTTGCCGCAATCGATGACCTCCGCCTCGGTGCAGGTGAGCTCACATTGCCCCGAGCCCTGGCAGCACACGAAGCAGTCGCTCTTGCAGCTGAGCGAACACGTCCCGTTGCCGGTGCAGCCGATGCCGCAGCCGGTCCCACACTGCATGGAGCAGTTGCTGTTGCCCGAGCAGCCGCCGCCGCAGTCCTCGAGGCAGGTAACGCTGCAGTCGGAGCCGCCGGCGCAGTCGAGATCGCAGTCGCCGCCAGCGCTACAATCGACCGCGCACGTCGATTGCCCCTCGCAGCTGACGTCGCAGTCGCCTCCGACCTCGCAATCGGCCGAGCAGTCCGACTTCCCCTGGCAATCGAGCGTGCAGGCGTCCCCCTGGCAGTCGAGGCTGCAATCCGCGCCGTCGCTGCAATCCAGGTTGCACGTCCCCTCGACGCAGATTTCCTCGCAGGTCTCCCCCACACAGGGGGCGCAGTCCGGCTCGCAGCTGCCGCCGTCGTCGTCGCTGCTGCACGAGAAGGTCGCGAACAGGGCGCCTGGGCCGAGCAAGAGGAGCAGGGCGACAAGGCGACGATGGAGTGCATTAGCGTGTTTTGCGTTCATTGGGGCTCCGCGATGCAGCAGCCGGTGATGCAGTAGTAGCCGCTCGGGCAAGGAGGGAGATCCGCCGTCCCACACGCCGTGATGCCCGGCCCACACTCGGGCACCGGGCCGCCGCCGCCGCCCCCTTCCCCGAGGCACTCCGGGCCGAGCGTCGGCTTGCCGACGCAGAGCTCGCACTCGCCACAGTCGTTGAAGCAGCTGGGGACCGGATCACACGGGTGACACTTGGTCGGGTCGTTGATGTCCGCCAGGGTGCAGACGGTGTTGCCGTCCAGCCCCTCCGAGCCGCTCCACACGAACTGGCCGCTCCCCGCGGGCAGCTCGCAGCAGCCGAAGCAGTCGCAGCCGTTCGGCGTGAGCGGCAAGCAGACGTCGAGGCAAGTCTGGCTCTGGTCGGCCAGGAGATCCGAGCAGGTCTGCCCGTTGAACGGCTCGAAGCTGAGATCGGTGAACTCACAAGCGTCCCCGAGCGACGGCTCCGGGTAATAGTCGGGTGGCACCTCGTGTGTGTCGCAGCCGTGATCCCAGTAGCAGTCGTCGTTCCCGGGCCCGCTGTCGTTGTCCCAATAACACTCGACCTTGCAGGGAGGTCCAGGTTGGCCCGGAATCCCACCATAGAAGCTGTCCTCGGTGTTGTCGCAAGGGCCCAGACAGTCCGGATCCTGGTAGTCGAGCAGGCCGTCCATGTCGTTGTCGACGAGATCACCGCACTCGTAGACCATACCTTGGCACTCGGCGATCTCTGTTGGAGGAGGTGGCGGTCCGCTGCCCGTCGAGGTGCCGGTTCCGGTGGTCGTTCCGCTGCCGCCCATTCCGCCGGTGCCGCTGAACGACCCAGTGGAGCCGGAGGGGTTCCCACCAGCGCCGGTCGTCGTGGCCGAGCTCGCGCCCTGGCCATCGGTCCCGGTGGCATCGTCCGAGCACGCAAACGCCGTGGCCAGCCCGCCGAGCGCGAAAAAGAGAACGTACGTGTGCCTCTTCATGTTTTCCTCCTCATTGGGCGATGAACACGCCGAGCAGATCCTCGGTGGAGGAGATCGGCGTGCCGCCTTTGATGCTGGTCGCGCGGAACTGGTAAATCATCCCGGGGGAGAGCGCGGGCCCCCCGTACGTCGTCTCGGCCGGCGCGCTGCCTCCTGGATCGAAGTTGCCGGTGGTCTCCCAGACCTGGTTGCCGAGCGCGTCGAACACCTGCACGCGGTACTCGTCCTCGCTCGAGTCATCCTCCCAGCGGAACGTCGGGGTCCCGCTGACAGCCTCGATACCTTCCGCCCCCGGCGACACGACCGCGAGCGCCCCGGTGACCTTGAAGCCCTCTGCGATCGCGACGTTCTGGCCCATGACAGTCACCTGTTGAATCTCGGTGCCGCCGATCGAGGTATCGGGATCACGGACGAGCTTGTCATTCTCGAACGCGGCGAGCACCACGTACCGCCCGTCTGGCACGCCCGAGATGCTGAACCCGCCGCTCACGTTCCCTGCCCGCAGCCCTGGCGGCGCCTCGCCTCGAGCCAGGGTGGGCTCGAAGGTGTCTTCCAGGACGAGGATGACGCTGGTCGAGGCGGCCCCGTTGGCGTTGACGATCTGCACGTTTCCGGAGACCGAAGCCACGGCGTCGCCCGACTTCGCGAGCACGACACCCAGCGCCTCCTGTCCCGCTGTCACCGTGGCCGTCGCCGGCGTCAGGTTGAGCCCCTGCTTGTAGCCAGCGACCTGCTGGGCGCCGGCGGGCACGTTGAACACCGTAAACGTGCCGTCGTTGTCGGCGACGCCCGTAGCACCGCCCGCCACGACGAGCGTCCCGCCCGGCAGGTCGGCTTCCACCGTTCCCGAGATGGTGCCGAGCCCGCTCGTGCTCGCGAGCGCGACCAGACCGACGTCCGTCGTCGGGGTCTTGAGGATCTTCTCGGTCGGTCCTGCGGCGTCCTTCACGTCGAGCGGGAGCGCGACGCGCGGCGGCTTCGGGAAACCTTGATAGCCCTGCGCGTCGGCGCGCAGCGTGAACGCGCGCGAGATGGGATTGCCGGCGGCGTCGCGCTTGGCAGGAACCTGGAGCCGGTAAGCGCCGCTCGCGTCCGTCTTCGCCACGGGGGAGATCGAGCTCTGGTTCTCGTCCCGCGCGACGACACGGGCGCCCGCGATCCCCGCGTCCGAGCCGAGGTCGAAGACACGCCCCTCGACGACGACCGGCGCGAAACAGGCTGGCTCACCGCCCTCCACTTCTTCGCAGACCTGGCCCGCCACGCAGCCAGTCCCTTCCTGGGGTGAGCACGAAGCGCTCCCACCGCCGCCATCCTCGTCGTCTCCGCAAGCACCCGAAGCGACGATCGCGACGATCGCCAGCACGCCGAGCCAAGCCGTTCGCATGCCTCGAGTAGAACATCGGTCGTCCCCGGCGCAGCCACGTGGGGCCCAATCTCCGTGTTCCGCGAGAACACGCGCACGCCTCTCGTCGGCGGCCCGAGCGGCATCGACGCAGCCGACGCCGTGCTCGACGCCTGGGGCTGAGCCCCCCCTTGCCCCGCTCAGAAGGCTTCGTAGCCGATGCTCACCATCGGAGACGGCAGCACCTGGCCCGAGGCGAAGTGCACGATGACGTCCGCGCCGATCATGAGACCCTTGCGCCGGATGCCGTCGTCGCCGAAGCCGAGGGCCGGGTAGCCACCGGCGCGGACGTGGAGCATCCCGGCGGCCTCTGTCCCACCGAACTGCACGAGCCCGCCGCCGCCGCCCACGCCCACGAAGATCCTGTCGATGAAGGTGAAGTCCACCACCACCGTCCCGCCCAGGCTCCCGGCGAAGGCGCCGCTGCCGTACCCGAGCGCGATGTGGGGCTGGGCGTAGACGCCGAGCAGATCCATGATCTGGACTCCGACGCGCCCGTCGATGCCACCGAGACCGGCCGCGTTCCCGTTCCAGATGAGAGCGCCGCCCCCGCCGGAGATGCCGCCGCGAAACCGCGGCTCGTCTTTGTCCTCCGTGGCTGAATCGTCGGCGTCCGCCTCCGCTTTGGGTTTCTTCTTCACCTTCGCGGGCTCCTCCTCCGGAGCCCCAGCTTTTGGTTGGTCGTCTGCGTCCTCGGCGCTAGCCTCTTGGGCTCGTGCGACCGAGGACACGGTTAACAGGGAGAATGACAGAACAGGGAGCAAGAAAGCGTGTTTGATCGTCATGGTGAGCCTCACGGTCCTGTCATGCCTACGGTGACGCGCGCCGTTGCTTCCATCCCGCGCAGGATCGTGTCGCGTGTCGTGTATGCGTGCACCGCACAGCCTGCTCTGCTCCACACACGGGTCGACTGATGCTCGTGTTCCAGCGATCCGACTTGGTGAAGGCGTTTCGCGCCGCGTCGTTTGCTTCCGAAGCCGACGCCGACGCGTTCGCAACCCGAGCCGGAGCTTGCCCGCCCGCCGAGGTCGCCAAGCTCCTCCCCATCGTGCTCGAGCTGGCCGCCCGTTCGCCGCGTGAGCACCGCCACCGTGCGGCGGCGTTCGCCGCCATCGTTCGCGCGTCTGCCGGCCCAGAGCTCTTCACGCCCCTCGTGCGCGGGCTGAAGCAGGCCGACCCTGCGCTGCGTGAGCTCCTCGTCGAGCTGCTTCCGACGGTGAACGACGTGAGCGCGCACAACGAGGTCTGTGACCTGCTCGCCTCCCCCGACGCACAGCTCCGGGCGGCCGCGGCCGAGGTGCTCAAGCACATCGGCGGGCGAACGGCGCTCGAGGTCCTCACGAAACGATCGCTCGATCCGTCGTTTCCGGGCCGGGTGGACGCGATGAACGCGCTGCTCGGACGCGCGGGTCAACACGGGCTGCCGCTCGTGGTCGCGACCCTTCGGGTCGGGCGCCCGCGCGAGAAGATCCACGCGCTCCGTTATCTCTCCGACAAGTCGCGCTTCCGCGATATCGGGCCGGTCACGCAGACGGCCGCCTTGGGCCTACAGGACACGGACGACCTCGTGGTGGCGCAAGCCATCACGGCGCTCGGGACGTTGGACGCCGAAGACTTCTGGACGCTCTGCGAGCCTCACATCGAGGGCCGCGGGCTCGAGGTGACGCGCGCGTTCCTGGCCCAGGCCGCGAGGCGCCCCGGGCCTCAGGCCGCTGCCTTCCTTCGCGACAAGTTCCGCGAAGGCCCGAAGGCGATTCGCCTCGCGATCCTCGAGGCGATCGAGGGCTCGGCGGCGGATGCGTTCCTCCCCATCCTGATCGAGGCCCTGTCTCACCGAGACGTCGCCATCCGATCGCGCGCAGCGCACGCGCTGACGGAGCTGTCTCGCTCGAAGCGCATCGACGCGGCGCGGGCCATCGTGTGGCTGCTCCGCAGCCGGGACGTGAACGTGCGCCGGCTGGCCGCCGAGATCGCGACGCAGGTCGGCGATCAAGAGGGCTCGCTCGCCCCTCGCCTGCTCCAGTCCCTGCGCGACGAAGACTGGTGGGTGCGCGAGCGCGTGCTGGACGCCCTGGTCGAGATGAACGCCTCGAGCATCACCAAACACCTGGTGAAGGACTACCTGGCGGACTCGTCGTCGGTGGTCCGGCGATTCGCCGTCTCCGCGCTCATCCGCATCGCGGACCCCCGCGCCCTGGGCGCGCTCGTCCGCACGGCGCAACAAGACGAGGACTGGCTCGTGGCCGAGCTGGCCGTGCAGGCCATCGGCAAGATGGGCGACCGCCGCGCGCTCGCTTACCTGGTGGATCTCCTGCGGTCCCGACCGGAGCTCCGGATCGTGACCATCGAGGCGCTGAGCACGCTGCAGGCCACCGAAGCGCTCCCCGACGTCGCCGAGCTCGTCCAGGACGAGGTGGCGGACGTGCGCGCTGCGGCCATTCATTTCCTCGCGGAGTACGACGACGGCACACACGCGCTCTGGGTCAAGGGCTGCGAGACCGACGCCTCGCCGGCCGTCCGAGCCGCGGCGGCCCGGCTCCTCGGGCGCTTCGATCTGCAGAGCGCCGAGCCCGCTACCGCGCCGACCGACCCACGCGCGCTCGAGAGCCTGCTCCGCCTCGCGCTCGCCCACAAGGCCGACGATCTCTTCCTGTTCGCGGGTCGACCGCCGTCCATCAAGCGGCTGGGCCGGGTCGAGAGCCTGACCACGGAGCCGCTCGACGCCGCCGCGATCCGCGCGATGCTCGAGCCCCACCTCAACGAGCGGCAACGGAAGGCGCTCTCGGAGCGCCAGGAGGTCGACTTCTCCTACGAGCTACCGGGAGATCACCAGCGCTTCCGCGCCAACGTCTTCGACCAGCTCCGGGGGCTCTCAGCGGTGCTCCGCGCCGTGAAGAGCCGCGCGCTCTCGTTCTCCGAGCTCGGCGTGCCGGAGGAGGTAGCCAAGTTCGCGGAGCTGACGAGCGGCCTGGTCCTGGTCGGTGGCCCGACCGGCGCCGGAAAGTCCACCACGCTCGCCGCGCTCATCGATCACATCAACAGGACGAGCTCGCGACACGTCGTCACGATCGAGGATCCGATCGAGGTCGTGCACAAGCGGCAGAAGAGCCTCATCAACCAGCGCGAGCTCGGACCTCACACGCGCTCGTTCGCGTCGGCTCTGCGCTCGGCGTTGCGCCAGGACCCGGACGTCATCCTCGTGGGCGAGCTGCGCGACCTCGACACGATCGCCTTCGCGGTGAGCGCGGCCGAGACCGGCCACCTCGTGCTCGGCACCGTACACACGACCTCCGCCGATGCGACGATCGACCGGCTGATCAACACGTTCCCGCCACGACAGCAGGGTCAGATCCGAGGCATGCTCGCCGAGTCGCTGCGCGCGGTCACCTGCCAGTACCTGCTCCGAACCCCGGAGGGGAAGCGGCGACCGGCGGTCGAGATCATGATCGCAAACGAGGCCATCTCCGCGCTCATCCGCAAAGGAAAGGCCTTCCAGATCCCCACGATCATGGCGACCTCGCGAGAGGGCGGCATGCGCCTGATGGACGTCGATCTCATCCGCCTGGCCAAGGCCGGCCTCGTCGAGGTCGACGAGGCCTACGCGAAGGCGGTCGACAAACGGGCCTTCGAGTCCGCGCTCGGCCTGGCTCCGCCCGAAGGCGCGGCTCCCTCGACGAAGTCACCGGGGGTCGGCTGAACCATGGCGCCTCGAATCGACTCCTTCCTGCGGCTCGCCTCGGATCAACGCGCCAGCGATCTGCATTTCCACACCGGGGACGTGCCGATGATCCGCCACGACGGCGAGCTGTTGGCGCTGCCCTTTCGCTCGCTCTCCTCGGACGAAGCGCGTCGCTTCCTGTTCGAGATCATGACGCCACCGCAGCGCGAGCAGCTGGAGCGCGACCTCGAGGTCGACTTCGCCTACGAGATCGAGGGCGTCGGCCGCTTCCGCGTCAACGCATACCACCAGAGCCGCGGGCTCGGCGCCGTCTTCCGTCTCATTCCTGGCCAGGTGCCGACGCTCGCACAGCTCGGCCTCCCTCGCGCGGTCCGCCAGCTCGCCGCGCTCGAGAACGGGCTGGTCCTCGTGAGCGGGCCCACGGGCTCGGGCAAGAGCACCACGCTCGCCGCGATCGTCAACGAGATCAACCAGACCCGCGAGCGCCACATCATCACGATCGAAGATCCGATCGAGCACATCCACAGCTCGAACCGCTGCGTCGTCACGCAGCGCGAGGTCGGCCAGCACACCGAGTCGTTTGCGTCCGCTCTCCGCGCCGCGCTCCGGGAAGCGCCGGACGTTGTCGTGGTGGGGGAGCTGCGCGATCTCCAGACCGTCATGCTGGCGCTCTCGGCCGCCGAAACGGGCGTGCTCGTCTTCGGGACGCTGCACACGGGCTCGGCGGCCAAGGCCGTCGATCGGGTGCTCGATTTGTGTCCGGAGGAGGTCGAGAACCAGGTCCGGAGCACGCTCTCCGTGCTCCTGCGCGGGGTGGTCGCGCAGCAGCTGGTCAAGCGCTCCGGCGGGGACGGCATGATCGCCGCGATCGAGGTGCTGCTCCCGAGCTTCGCGCTCTCGCACCTCATCCGCGAGGGGAAGACGCACCAGATCGACGGGTACATCCAGCAGCGCGAGAACGAGGGCACGGCCATGCAGAGCATGGACACGGCGCTTTGCCGGCTGGTGTCACAAGGGCTGGTCGACCTCGATGAGGCCCTGGCGGTCGCGACGGATCCGGCCCACGTCAGGCGAGTAGCGTTGCAGCACGCTGACGAATGAGCGATCGTCCGGTTGTCGGATGGGCGATCGCACCCAGCTCGAAGCGGCCCGCAACGCCGAGGAGTCCGGTGACCACGCGAAAGCAGCCGTGCTTTACGAGGCCGCCGGCGCCTTGGGCGTCGCCGTACGCTGCTGGATCGCCGCCGGCCGGCAATCGAAGGCGCTCTCGGTGCTGGTCCGCATCCCCAAGGACGACCCGCAATACGGGCGCGCCTGCGCGCTCGCCATCCAGATCGCCGACTCGCTCGACCACGTGGACTTCACCTTCGACCAGTTCACGGCGAAGTTCCTCGGCGGCGCTCCCGAGAACGAGGAGGCGCTAGGCGCCTTCTACCGAGCGGCGTTGCTCTACGAACGGCAAGGCATGTTGGAGAACGCACACGACGCGCTGAAGAAGGTGGTCGCCGCCAAGCCGAGCTTCGCAGAGGCGCGCGCGCACCTCGCCGACGTGGAGCAGCGCCTCCGGGGCTCGTCTGCGGACATCGCCAAGGTCGTGAAGGAGGACGAGGCGTTCCGCAAGGCCTCGGCGCAGGCGCGCCCGGGCGGGGGCAAAGCCGCTGCGACCGAGGACACCTTCCCTTCCCTGCCGGAGCTTCCGGTCCCGCCGCAGCGGCCCGGCAGGCCGGGGTTCGCCGACCGATCGTCGATCACGGCGGACGCGCACGATCGCGAGAGCGCCCCGCCGGCCTCCGTCCCGCCCGCGGGCGGGCGGGTCGAGGCCCTCCTGCAGAACGTCTACAACGTGCCGAGCGGGATCATCGTGGCCGGCCGCTACAAGATCGAGGACATGCTCGGTCGCGGAGGGATGGCCGCCGTCTACCGCGCGAAGGATCTCGAGCTCGACGAGACGATCGCGATCAAGCTCTTCTCCCGCGGGACGGACGACGCGACCCTGCTCTCGCGCTTCAAGCAGGAGCTGACGCTCGCGCGGCAGATCAGCCACCCCAACGTCATCCGCCTCTACGACATCGGGACCCACGGCTCGACGCGGTTCATCACGATGGAGCTCCTGTCCGGGGCGGACCTCGCGACGCGCATCGAGCAGGGCCGCGAGCTCCTGCGCGACCTCGGCTACCTGGTGCAAGCGTGCCGCGGGCTCGGGTGCGTCCACGAGCGCGGTGTCGTGCACCGGGACCTGAAGCCGGAGAACCTCTTCGTCACGGATGACGGAGTCGTCAAGCTGATGGACTTCGGCATCGCCAAACGACGAAGCGCCGACGACGAGCCCAAGGGCAACCTGACCCGGGCGGGCTTCACCGCGGGGACTCCGGCCTACATGGCGCCGGAGCAGATCAACGATTTCCGTTCGGTGACTCACCTGAGCGATCTCTACTCGCTCGGCGTGATCGCCTACCACCTCTTCACCGGCGTGCTCCCCTTCGACAGCGACAACTCGATGGCCATGCTCATGAAGCACTTGAATGAGCCGCCGAGACCGCCGAGCGAGCACGAGCCGACAATCCCCGACGAGCTCGAGTTCCTCATCCTCCAGTTGCTCGAGAAGGACCCCGCGAGGCGGATCCAGTCTTGCGCGGAGCTCGCGCGGGACCTCGACGCCCTCCGCCAGCGGCTCGCCGCGACGAAGCGCCGCCGCTGACGAGCCGTCGCTACGGCCAGGCGATCGGACGCTCGAGCTCCGGGATGACGAGGCCGAGCTCTTCGAACGCGTGACGCACGCCCGCCGCGTCGTGGGCGATCCTGACGCGCGCCGGATCCACCCCCGGCGGCAGCTCGGTCGCGGTCGTGAACCAGACCGCGCTCATCCCGGCGGCGAGCGCGCCCATGACGTCCGCTGCGAGCGAGTCACCGACGTGCACGACCTCCGACATGTCCGTTCCGAGACGCTCCGCCAGGATGGCGAAGATCCGCACGTCCGGCTTCTCGATGCCGACGCGCCCCGAGTCCACCACGACGCGGATCACGTCGGCCCAGCCCATCTCGTCCACCAGCTCTGCGAGCCGACCCTCCGAGTTCGAGAGCACGCCGAAGGGGACGCCGCCGTGCTCGAGGTCGAGGCACAGCCGAAACATGCCCGGGATGGGCTTGCGCCAGAGGTTCTTCCGAGGTTGCTCTTGCCAGAGCCATTCCACGAGCTCCGCCTGGAAGCGCTCGGGGATGCCCGAGCCGTCGAGCAGGACCCGCATCAGGTCGCGCCAGGGATGCCCCGTGACACCTTGCCTGACAATTTCGTCATATTTGGCCCAAGCGGCTGGGATGGCCGCCTCGATCCGCTCCTCTTCGGCGTCGAACCCACGCCCGCGCAGCCGATCCGCGAGGAAACGCGGGTCGAGGCTCGCGAGCGTTTGCCCGAAGTCGAGGGAGACGGCGCGGAGCACGTCAGCGCCCCGCGGTGCGGTCGCTCGGCGAGAGCGGGTTGGGCCACCACTCCGTCAGGTGCTGGCGATAGACCGTCAAGCGCAGCAGATCCATGCCGAGCAGCGCGGCGCCGCCGTACGACTGCATCGTGCCGGCGTGGCCGGCGAGCGTGAGCTGGAAGCCGAGCGGCGCGCCGAGCACGACCTCCCCCAGGAAGCCCCCTTGAGGGTCGGCCGGATCGAACAGGCGGAGGTAGCCGCCCAGATCGACGGCCACGCCGAAGTACCCCGACTGGAAGCCCTGCGTCGCGCCGCGGGCCATGAACGCCATGTCGGTGCCCTCGGAGAAGATGGGCGCGACGCGGACGAACCCGCCGAACAGCAGGTCCTCCTGGGGGCTGGAGCCCACGCCGACGTCGAAGGCCATGCTCCCGCGGACCTTCACCTCGCTCTCGTTCACCGTGAGGATCGACGTCCCGCCGCTCGCCGCGAGCCAGGCCGACGTCTCCGCATGGGCCGGAGCGGAAAATGAAACGAGGGGAGCCCCCAAACCGAGGGCTAGAACGAGCGAGAAGGGCCTCAGCCTCACGCCCCGCCGGGTACCACGCCCGGCCCCATGCGACTAGCCATCGCGCCGACGATCCGGCCCTCGACGAGCCGGATGGCCTCGCGGTCGAACAGGATCCCGTTGTGCCCGCGGCCCTCGAGGATGACGACGTCCCCGCCGGGCAGCGCGTGCGCGACCGGCGTGCGCGTCAGGGCATCGTCGCCTGCCACGATGGAGAGGTGGGGAATCGGACGGGCAGGGCTCTCCAGGCGCAGGGTGCGCAGGACCGCGCTGTCCTCGGCCAGATCGCGGGCGAACGGCAGCCCGAGCAACGCCGCGCCGCGGACGCCGCCGAACGGCGTGGCCAGCGTCACGGTGGAGCGCACGCGGTGGTCCTCCCGGGTCACGGCGTAGTACCGCGCGATGATCCCGCCCATGCTGTGCCCAACGAGGTGGACCTCCGCCCGGCGTGGCAGGTGCGCCACGAGGTCCCCCAGCCGCCCCGCGACCGCGTCCGCGCCGGGGCCAGGTGCGTACGTGAAGGAGGCGACGCGCACCCGCCGGTGCCGCTCGAGGGCCGTCCGCAAAGGGCGGAGGACTCCGGCGGTGGCGAACAGACCATGGAGCAGCACCACCACGATGTCGCCGTCCTCGACCTCTCGCGGGACGATCGGCTCGAGGTCGCGCGCGATCAGCGCGGCCTGGCGGGCATACGCGCCGGCCTCGCGCGCCGCGCCGCGGAGCGAGCGCCAGAGCTTCACGAGCTCTCGTCGTCCTCGTCCACGTCGAGGCCCTCGCCCTCCTCGCCTTGGTCGAGGAGCTCGAGCACGCTGCGCGCTTCGAGCTGGGCCTCGAGCTCCGGCTTCGACGAGAGGAACGCGTGGAGGTGCTGGCGGGCCAGCTGCCTCTCCCCGCGGGACGCGTGGACCAGGCCCATCACCATGTGCGCGTCGCCGTCATCCGGAGACTGGCGGAGCGCCATGCGCGCCTCCTGCTCGGCTCCGCGAAGATCGCCGAGGCGCCGGAGCGACTGCGCGAGCGCCGTGCGGGCGCCCAGGAACGAAGGCGCGATGAGCACCGCCGCGCGGAAGGCGTCACGGGCCGGCTCGAGCTGCTTGAGCTCCCAGAACGCAGTGCCCAGCAGGTTGTAGGCGTAGGCGTTGTTGGCGTCCTCCGACAAGACGCGCTTCAGCTCCACGAGCGCGTCCTCGAAGCGCTTCTCCACGAGGAGCTCGGAGGCCTCCTCGATGGCGTCCCACTGGCGAGCGTCCCGCTCGTCTCGGGTCTCGGGGGGTCTGGTTTTGGCCATCTGACCCTCGTGCTCATCACCTGGCTCGCCAGGTGGATCAACCTCCAACTTCACTCGGGTCACGCGAGCGCGGCACCTCGGGACGGCCGATCTCCCGCTCGACGAGCCGTCGCGCAAGCCAGGTGATGATGCTCCTTGATTCGCTCGGTGACCCGAGCGAATCGAGCACGATCGCGCGTGCGCCGAAACCACCTCGTCTCTGTCTTCCGGGCGGCGGTCGCGCTGGCCGTCGTGCTGGCGTTCCTCGTGCCGGCCGCGCGCCTCCTGGGCACGAGAGGCGTCGCCGGCGCGTACCCGATCCCGCTCGACGACGTCTACATCTACTTCGATTTCGCGCGGTCGACCGCGCGCGGCTGTTTCCTCTGCTGGAGCGAGGGCGGCGGCCTCTCGACCGGCGCGACGAGCCCGCCGTATGCGCTCGTCCTTTCGCTGGGCTGGGCCGTGGGCTTCCGCGGGCAAGCGCTCGGCGCGTTCGCCTCGCTCGTCGCGGTCCTCTCGCTCTTCGACCTGTTCCGGAGCGTCGAGCGCCTCGCGCCCCGCCCGAGCTTCCTCTCGTTTGTCGGTCCTTTGTGCCTCGTCGGCGTGCCCCTGCTCGACTGGAGCCTCGCGAGCGGCATGGAGACCGCGTTCGCCGCGGCCGTGCTCGGTCGCGCGCTGGTCGCCGCGCAGGGCACGTGGACCACGTCCCCGGCAGCGCGAGCACGCGCCCAGCTCCGCGCGGGGCTCTGGCTGTGGTTGCTCGCCTGGGTGCGCCCCGAGCTCACGCCCCTCGGCGTGGGTCTCGCCGTCGCGATCGGCCACGGGGCCGGCTCGATCCCCCTGCTGCCTTCCCTCGCCCGCGCCCTCGGCCCGCTCGCGGTCGGCGGAGCCGGCTGGGCGCTCGTGTCGCGAGGGCTGACGGGGGAGGCCGCCGCGGCCGGCGCGGTCCGCAAGCTCGTCACGACGGACCCCTACACCTCCTCGCTCGACAAGGCGGGCGTTTGGCTCCGCAACCTGCTGCGGGTCTCGACCGAAGGAATCGAGATGGCGTTCGGCGGAAGCGCCGCCGCGCTCGCGATCGGTGGCCTCGTGCTCGCGAGCCTGTTCGATCGGAGGACCCGTCGCCTCGGCGCTTCGCTCGGACTGGGCGCGGCGGCCGCGCTGGGGCTCATCTGCCTCAACACGACCGCGCCGTTCCAGAACCTCCGCTACGTCGCGCCGATCCTGACCTGCCTCCTCGTCGCCGCGATCCTCGGGGTCGCCGCGTTGTCCCGGCTCTCGCGCGCCGCCGGGATCGGTGGCGCGCTCGCGCTCGCGCTCGTGATCGCGTCCGCGGCGCGCGCGCTCCCACGGCAGGTCGACCATTTCGCCCGCTCGTGCCGCAACATCGCCGAGCAACAGGTCGAGGTCGGCCGCCGCCTTCGCGAGCTCGGCGCGCGCCGCGTCTTCGTGGGGGACGCCGGGGCCATCCCCTATGTCTCCGACCTCGCCGCGCTCGACGGCCTCGGTCTCGGGGGCTACCGCGATTTCCCGTTCGCTCGCGCGAGCGTGCACGGCCTGCCGGCGGTCATCGAGCTCATCGAGCACATGCGGCCCGACGATCGGCCTGACGTGCTCGCGATCTACGACGGCTGGTGGCCGGGCCTCGGCGATCGGTTCGGGCACCGGCTCTTCTCCGTGAAGATCGACGAC
Organism: Myxococcales bacterium; assembly: GCA_016794345.1. Lineage (GTDB taxonomy): Bacteria > Myxococcota_A > Polyangia > Polyangiales > Polyangiaceae > Xiheicaenibacterium > Xiheicaenibacterium phototrophicum. The sequence continues at coordinate 124,430 of JAEUKE010000124.1, read as the reverse complement.
AACGTCATCTGCGGCGCGGACGAGAAGGTCGTCTACCGCGCGGACTGGCGCCTGCTCGAGGACCGCCCAGTGATCCCCGCCGACGTCCTCGATCGTGTCGACCTCGGCGATCTGATCGACGAGCGGCGGCACGATGTCACCTTCACCCAGCCGAAGGGGGGCTTCGTCATCGACGCCGTGCACCCGATCTCGAAACATCACCTGGTATGGGACGCGGGGCGCGTGCTCGCCGCCGGCCAGGAGCTGTCGTTCTCCGCCGTGCTCGATGGCCCGCGCGCACGCGCGACGCTCGTCATCCGCTCCGACGAGGCCGGTCAGGGCTTCGTCGACCACGCAGGCCGCCGATCGGAGCTACCTCGGCTCGGCGCGAGCGCGTATTGGACCGATCTCGAGGTGACGCTCGACGACGTGAAGCCGGGCGACCGCGTGCGGATCGTCGCCGGCCCCACGGGCCTGCGACTGTTTGCGATCGCCCTCGGCGAGTGACGGCTCAAGGGGCGGGGACGCGCCCCTTCGGGTCTTCCGCGAGGAGCCGCAGGAACTCCGCAGCCTGATTCGTCGCGCCCGGAATGTCGAAGACCACGAAGTGGCCGTCGTCTCCTTCGGGCGCCCACTGCGCGAGGACGCCGCTCGCGAGACCGCCCGCCAGGTTGCCGCTCAGGCCCTCGGCCGGGACCGTCACCCGATCGAGCCCGCCCCAGGCTGCGTCCTGGGGCTCGTGTTGAACGGGCTCCTGGATGGGCAACCCGATGGCCATCGCCAACGCCTCGCACCCTCGCGGCGGGGCGTAGCTGTCCCCTTCCCCCGTGGGACCGATCCCCTCGGTCATGTAGATGCTCTTCGGCGCGCCGAAGACAGGCTCCCGCACGATGTAGCGGGCGTAGCTCACCGGATCGACCGGGTCGACGATGGTCTGCGCGAGCGCGAGCGGCGGGTAGAGCAGCGAAGCCTCCGCTTCTTCTTCCGGGAAGAGCTGGAGGAAGATCGTCTTGACCAGGAAGGCGACGCTCGGGTCGGGCTTCGTCTTCTCGAGGAGCGTGATCTGGATGACCGCCGACGCGCCCGAGAGCACCGCGCCTCGCGCCGAGTCGCTGCCTGCGAGGTAGAGCGGACCGTTCAGGCTTCCTTGTGAATGCCCGAAGAACATGACCTTCGACGCGTCGAACCTGATCTCCTCGCCCGTCGCGCTGACCGCCGCCGGGATCGTCACCGCGGACTCGGTGAAGAGGCGCTCGCGCTGGATCTCGTCGAGCCCGCTCTGGCGGACGTTCGTCCGCGCGGCCTCGACGTTGTTGAAGTTGAAGAAGAGGATGTTCACCTCGGCGTCGTTGTCCGGCGCCCCCGGACGCGTGCCGTGGAGGATCTGATCCACGCCCATGGTGGCGATGCAGCGCTTCGCCAGCGCCTCGCCCGTGCCGTCGAGGACGAACGAGCGGTAGCTCCCTCCGGTGCCGTGGGCATAGAGCGCGACGGGATAGCCGCTCGGCGGCTGGGGGCACGTGGTCCGATTGGGGACGGTGAGCGAGAAGCGCGCGTCGAACGTGTCGACGATCTGCGGGACGCCGCTCTCGTCGAGTACGAACGAGCCGCCGTCGCCGAAGCTGCGGAACGGAAGCGTGCCGGCCTGGTAGTTCGGAAGCGGGCCGTACATGCCGTGGTACTCGTCGAGTTCGGTCGTCTCGGAGACGAGCACCCAGGCCGCAGCATCGGCGGCAGGAGGCTCGATCTGGGTCGGGAGCGCGGCGGCGGCGGCCATGAACTCCGCGGTAGGGTCGTTGGTCGTGAAGACGGAGAACTGGACGATACGCTCGGGCGCGACGCCTGCGGCTTGGACCTCCGCCGCGGCGTCGGCCCACGACGCGGCGAGCTTCTCGACCGCAGGTGAGCTCGGCGACTCGAGCCCCAGCACCTCGCCGATCGAGGTGCTCTGGACCACGGCCTCGCCGTTCGCTCCGCGGATCGCGTCGGTCACGACGAGGGCGTACTTCGTGTCGAAGCGGAGCGGAAAGCCCGGGACGGGCATGAACGCAAGCGTGTTTCGTTGCCAATACACGCCCGGCTCGGCGCGGAAGGTCACGTAGATCGGGTGACGTTTCCCGCGGTCGGGCGAGCTCGGGTCGACGTCGATGAGCTGGACGGAGGCGGACTGGGTCTGCGACTGCCCCGGATCCGGCAACGACGCCTCGTCGATGGCGGCGGTGAACCGCGCGAAGCCGGCGGCCACGGGCGAGAAGCCCGTGAGCCTCCCGTTCAAATACGTCGTGTACTCGTCGAGGAGCGGGACCTCCCGCGGGTTCGGGTAGCCGGTGAAGCGGACGAACCCACCCTCGAGGCGGAGGTCGCTCGGGTACGGGTGATCGAAGTAGGTCTCTTCCGCGAGCTCGTCGAGGGACTTCGGGACGACGAAGACCGCCTCGATGCCGCCCTCCTCGTCACCACAAGACGAGCTGACCAAGGAGAGGACCACAGCCGAGCACCCGAGCGCCCGGAGGAGAAGCGAGCCCATTGGCAGGAGGTTAGCAGTCTGCTGAAATTTGGCGACGCCGCTGGGTGGGTTGTTGCTGCCCTTTCACCCCCCCAACCCCCCTCACCTGTGGTGAGGGGGGAGCCTGGGCCTCAGCCGCGCGCGATGCCGTATCGCTCGAGGAGGCGGTGCAGGAACTGCCGCGACACGCCCATCGCCTCCGCTGCGCGCGACACGTTGCCGCCGTGCTCGCCGAGCTTCGCGGTGATGTAAGCGCGCTCGAACTGCTCGACCATGACCTCGCGCGCCTCGCGGAGCGGCAGCGCCGCGAGCGCGCTCGCCTGGGACGCGCCGTCGAAGGGTGTGGGGCGAGGCGGCACGACCGAGCCGGTGGGCACTTGGGTCGGAAAGAGGATGAGCCTCGCGACCGTGTTGCGCAGCTCCCTCACGTTCCCGGGCCACTCGTGCGAGCGCAAGAGCTCCATCGCGTTGGGCGGCAGGTCCGCCCAGCTCCGCGGCGGGGACTGCCCCGCGAGGAAATGCTCCACGAGCAGGGGGATGTCCTCCCGCCTGTCGCGGAGCGGCGGCACGAGCGCCTCGACGACCGCCAGCCGGTAGTAGAGGTCCTCCCGGAACTGCTTGGCCGCGACGCGTGCCCGAAGATCGCGGTGCGTCGCAGCGACGATGCGCACGTCGACGTGCAGCCACTCCGTGGCGCCGATGCGCCGCACCTGCCGCGCCTCGAGCGCGCGCAGGAGCTTCGGCTGCAGCTCGGCCGGCAGCTCCCCGAGCTCGTCGATGAAGAGCGTCCCGCCGTGCGCCTGCTCGAAGACGCCCGAGTGGGCCTGCACGGCGCCGGTGAAGGCGCCCTTCACGTAGCCGAAGAGCTCCGCCTCCAGCAGCGTGGGAGCAACCGCGCTGCAATCGAAGACGATGAACGGTCCAGTGCGGCGGCGCGAGATGTCGTGGATGCCGCGCGCCAAGAGCTCCTTCCCGGTGCCAGACTCGCCCAGGAGGACGATCGTCTCGTCGGTCTGGGCGGCGCGTTCGAGGTTCGCGAAGAGGGCGCGCATGGCCACGCTCGCGCCCAGGGCCTGCCCGAAGCTGAGCCCGCGGGAGAGCTCGAGCCGCGCCGACCCGCTCGACGCCTCGAGCGACAGGCGCGCGCCGCCGATGGTCACCGAAACCTTGGGCTCCAGGTACGCCTCACGGATGGCGACCTTGTCGAGGAACGTCCCGTTCTTGCTCCCCAGATCGCGGATCACGACCGCCCGCCCGTCGCGGCGCACCTCGCAGTGCTTCCGGGAGACACGAGGGTCGTCCACGATGACGTCGCAGTCAGGATCGGACCCGATGACGAGGGGCGTGACGCCGAGGGGCACCTCGTACTTCTTGCCCTTGGCGGGGTTGATCGAGAGCCGCAGGTTGGGGAGCTCGACCACGTCGGGGCGAACGTCGGTGAGCGTCCCTTCGAAGGGCCTGTGGCCGTCTCTCATCTCTTGCGCCAGGTTACCCAAATCCGCACTCGACCAATGACCGAATCAGGACATCCGGTCGTTGGTGTAACGTGAGCCATGGCCTCGAAGGAGGCAGCCCTCGTCCTCGGACGATACGCGCTCGACGAGGCGATCGCCTCGGGCGGGATGGCCACCATTTATCTCGGCCACCAGACGGGCGCGGTCGACTTCTCGCGGATCGTGGCGATCAAGCGCCTCCACCCGCACTTCGCGGCCGAGCCGGACTTCGTCTCCATGTTCCTCGACGAGGCGCGGCTCGCGGCGCGTGTCCGGCACCCCAACGTGGTCGAGACGCTCGACGTCGTCCGCGAAGGCGCCGAGACCTTCATCGTGATGCAATACGTCGACGGCGAGTCGCTGTCCGGACTGCTCAAGGCGATGGGCCGGGCCGGGCGCCGCATGCCGCTCGAGGTCGCGGTGAGCATCACCTCCGGTCTGTGCCGCGGCCTGCACGCCGCCCATGAGGCGCGTGGCCCCGACGGCGCGCCGCTCGGCATCGTGCACCGAGACGTGTCGCCGCAGAACATCCTCGTCGGAGCCGACGGCGTGACGAGGGTCGTAGACTTCGGCGTGGCGCTCGCGAACGTGCGGCTCGCCCAGACACGCGCCGGCCAGGTGAAGGGCAAGCCCGCGTACATGGCCCCGGAGCAGCTCGCGCGCGACGAGGTCACGCGCGCGACGGACATCTACGCGGCGGCGGTCGTCTTCTGGGAGCTCTGCGCCGGCCGCCGCGCCTACGAGGTTGCAAACGAAGGTGCGCTCATCGCCCGCGTGATGACCGGCTCGATCCCGCGCCTCTCCGAGGTCGCGCCTTGGGTGCCCGCGCCGCTGGCGGAGGTCGTGCATCGCGCGCTGCGGCGAGAGCCGACCGAGCGCTTCGCGTCCGCGCTGGAGATGGCCGAGGCGCTCGAGCGCGCCACCGTCGTCGCGACGCCGACGCAAGTCGGAGCGTTCGTCGAGGAGCTCGCCCAGGAGGCGCTGCACGAGCGTCGCGCCATCGCCGCGCGGCTCGATCGCGGCGCCGCGGCGCCGCCGTCCGGCGGGCTCGCCGCCCCCAAGACGAGCGCGCCGCCGCCGCTCGCCCCTTTCGCCCCGCCTTCTGCCTCGGTGAGGCCGCCCGGCCCCACACAGCTCGAGCCGCGCGGCACCCACACCGTGACGAGCCCAGGCCCGCTGCCGAAGCGGAGCCGTCCCGCCATCGCCGCGGCCGCCTTCATGGTCGCCATCCTCACCGCAGCGGGCGCCGGGATCGCAGGGACGTGGCTCGTCCTTCGAGCAGAACACCAGACCGGCGCGGCGAGCGCGGCAACACCACCGTCGCAGGCCGCGCCGCCCGCGCCCGTGGCGTCCGCGAGCGATCGCGGCGCCGAGACGAGCGGGCCGCAGCTCACCCCGCCGCCGCCGGATGACCCGCGGCCTACGGCGTCGTCATCGGCGCCGAACGTCGATAGGATGCGGCCGGCCCGGCCTTCCGCCGATGCGGCGAGCGCCCCCAAGCCATGCGACCCTCCCTACTTCATCGACACCGAGGGAATTCGCCGCGTGAAGCGCGAGTGCTTCTGAGCATCGCGCTTGCGGCCTCGCTCGTCTCGCCCGAGGCCGCCACCGCCGATCCGGGAGACGCGTGTGTCAGCAGCTACGAAGGCGCGCAGGCGGCGCAGAAACGTGGGGAGCTGGTCCGGAGCAAGGCCGAGCTGAGGCTCTGCCTCGGTGCTTGCCCAACCGCGCTCGCCTCGGACTGCCGCCGCTGGCTGACGGAGATCTCGACCCAGATCGCGCGGCGCAACGTCGTGGTGCGCACGCCCGACGGTGTCGAAATCGGTCGGGCGAAGCTCCTTGTCGACGGCGTGGAGCGACCCGTGGGCCCCCCCCTCGAGCTCGATCCGGGGCCCCACGATCTCGCGGTCGAAGCGGCCGGGTACCTCCCGCGCAGCCTCCGCGTCGAGGTGGCCGCGGGCACCGAAGGCACGCAGGTCATCGCCCTGTCACCCGGGCCGAGCTCGAGCGCGCAGCCCGACGCCGAAGCGAGCGCGCCGAGCCTCGTCGGACCGCTCGCGCTCGGAGGAGTCGGCCTCGCCGTGCTCACCGCCGCCGCGGCGCTCGCGATCGCCGGCCACGTCGAGGTCTCCTCCATGAAAGACGAGTGCGCCCCCGACTGCCCGGTGTCGCGTGTCGACACGGTCGCCAACCTGTGGACGGCCGGCGGGATCCTCGCCGGGCTCGGCGGCGCGACGACGCTCGGCGCGGGCGTCTGGCTCGGCCTCGTCGTGGCGCCGGCCCCCGCGGGCGCGCAGGCGCGCGGCCAGGTTCTCGGGCTCGACGTCGTCGGACGATTCTGACGGTATCGTCAGCGTGTTGCCCCGGCGATCACGGCGACGCCCATGACGACCGCCACCACCACGGAGGCCGCGAGGGACGCACCTCGGATCGAGAGCCCGCGGAGCGGCCGCCGCCGGAGCAGCGAGATCGCCATCGGGGCGGGAGCGGCGAGCTGGAGGGCGGCCAGGACGAGGAGTGCAGGGACGATGTCGTCGTCGAGCCGCACCACGCGCGCCAGGATCGCGACGGCGAGCACGAGCGCGGTCGCCGTGGTCACGAGGACGCCCCAGAACCGAAGCCGGTAGAGGCCGACGAAGCCCACCGTCATCGCCGCCGCAGCGCCCAGGAGGACGAGGCCGGCCCCCTTCGTTCCATCGGCCACGGCCAGCGAGCCGAAGAGGAGCAAGGTCTGCATGTCGGCGAGCGCGAGCACCATGACGACCTGGAGCGTCCCTCGGTAGGCGATGGGGGAATACCCGCCGCGCGCGGCCGCCTCGACGAGCGCCTTCCGGTCGGCGACGAGCAGGGCCACCCCACACCCGAGGGCCAAGGTCACCCCCTCCGCGCGCTCCGACTGGCTGCCGACGAGCGTGATGAAGAGACCGAGCAGGAGGTTCGACCACCACGCCGCGCGAGCGAAGAGCTGCGCCCCGAGGTGGTTGGCGTGGGCAGCCCCGCCGGCCAGGACCAGCCCCGCGATGGGGATGAGCACCGCATACGTCCCGTCGACCTCCTGGAGGAGGAGCGCAGAGCCGAGGACCCCGGCGAGTCCGGCGATCAGGGCGCGCCAGCGGAGCTCGAAAGGCCTGTCCATCCTCTCTCCGACGGATGGGACACGGAAAGGATTCCCACGTCACCCACGATCGCGCCCGGTCGGGTCAGGGCTCGGGCATCGCGCCCACGAAAAAGTCCGCGTCGCCCTCGAGCACGTCGAACGGGACGTCGTAGCTCCCCGCGAGGATCAAGGCGCCGCTGCTCGTCCGCGCCGCGTCGAGGTAGTCCCACGACACGCCGCCCACGGAGAAGCCGCCGTCCAGGGCGATGTCCGTGCCCGCGCTGAGCCAGGCGAGGAAGCCGTCTCGCGAGCCGGCGCCGAGCGCCTGGTCGAGCCCGGGGATGCCCTCGGTCGTCAGGCCGGTCGCGGCGGCACCCGCGCCGTGTGGCACGAGCGCCCGGACCTCGTCCCGCTGCGGCCCCCCGAGCAACAGCGCCCCGCTGCACGAGCCGGTGGCCGGATCGAGCGTCGCCACGACGCCGTCCCGCATCTCCGGCGAGACGGCGAAGGTGCAGTCGTTGCCCGGCAACGCGTCGACGACGCCGATCTCGGGCTGCGTGCCGGCGATCGGCGTGGTGCCGCGCTCGAGGTAGCCTCCGATCCAGAGCCGGCCGCCCGCGAGCATGGCGGCGCGCAGGCCGTCCGGCGCGCCGTTCCGGTTGCTGGTCGCGCGGGCCACCCACCGCACGGTCGGCGTCCCCATGTCCGGCTCGAGCGCGACGACGAAGCCGTCCTCGCTCGACGACGCGGGGACGGCCGCGATGGGCGCGGCGATGATCTGCCGGGTGTAGCTCCCCGCGACGAAGACGCCGGTCGCGTCGGCGGTGATCGCCCAGGCCTGCTGCGCGGCGTTGGCGTCCGTCGCGGTGAAGCTCGTGAACCCGGTGCACGCCAGGTCACTGTCGTCGAGCACGACGACGAGCGCGCGCTCGAACTCCTCCATCGGCTTGGAGAGCGCGCAGGGCGCGTCGGCTGCGCCGCCGTTCGGGTTCGTCACCGCGAGCGTGCGCTTGGTCTTCCCCGCCACGAGGAGGCTCCCCTGGTGGAGGACGGCGGCCCGCGCGGTCTGGGCGTTGCCGCTCCCGAGCTGCCGCGCGTGCGTTATCAGGCCGCTGGCGTCCAGCTTCAGGACGAAGCCGTCATCTTGCGAGAGGCTGTTCTGGGTGATGGTGCCGACCGCGCCGAGGTCGAGCGTTCCACCCTTGAAGCTCCCCACCACCGCCACGCCCCCACCCCCGAGCCGAACCACCGCGCCGACCGAGAGCGGATCGTCGATGTTCTCCAGGCTCCCGGGGAACGCGGAGAAGTGCAGGATTGTGCCGTCGTTCGCGAGCTCGAGCGCGAAGAGGTTGTGGGAGTCGGGGTTGCCCGCTGCGGCGAGCCCTCCCGGTCCGTCCGGATCGATCGAGCCCCGGGTCGCGAAGGCCAGCCAGACCTCCCCCGCCGGTCCCGGCTCGCTCACGCGCAGGGTCGACCCGCTGCCGGCCTCGCCAGGGTACGGGCTCGTGCCCTGCACCGAGCCGTTGCCGATGCTGCGGAGCCAGGTGAACGCGCTCGCCTGCCCCCCGCCGCCTCCCTCGCCCCCGGCGCCACCTTGGGCGGTCGTCGCGCTCGGCGACGAGGAAGTCGTGGTGCCGAGGCCCCCGGTCCCGCCGGCCCCCGCGCCGCCGTCGGCCAGGCCGTCGAGCGAGCACGCGGCGAGCGCGGCGAGGAGAGGTGTGAGTCGAAGGAGCACGGGCTCCGGGGAGACTACCAGCGCGGCATCACGCGATGATCGATTTGACCACCTTCCCACCGGTGATCATCTGGTCGAGGCGCGCCTCGCCGACGCCGAGGGCGTAGCCGAGCGTCTTGCCTGCCGCCGCGAGCCCCTCCTCGAACGGGATGTCCCCGCCCTTGGCACCCGTGGTCGAGTCGATGGACGCCGCGATGTACTCCGTCCCCTGGGCGTTCGGCTCCACGCCGCCGACGATGCCGCCCTTGATGCCGTCACCCATGAGGACCATGACGTGGTGCCCCGAGTTGTGGTCGCGGCCGCCGTTGCCCTTCTTCTTCAGCGTTCGGCCGAACACGTTCAGGCTGCCCACGACGACGCCCTGTTTGAGGTGGCCGTCCGCCTTGAGCTGATCGAGCTCGTTCAGGAGCGTCTCGAGCAGGGGGATCGAGGTCAGGTGGCTCGCGGCCTCGGTGTCGAATCCGGAGTCGGAGTGGTTGTCCCGGCCGAAGTCCAGGTGGATCGTGATGACCGGCGCGATGTTCATCGCCGCGAGGATGGTCGCGGTCCGCACCTGGTTGAGCGCGTCGTTGCCGTCGATGGCGTCGAGCCGCGAGACGAGATCCTGGCTGATGCTCCGCACCTCGTCGCGCGAGCGAGCCCACGCGTCGAGCAAGGTCTTCTGGCTCGGCGTGCCGCGCTCCTTGTAGATCGCGTAGAGCTCGTCGATGTGCGCGTCGCGCATGGCCGTGAGGTCCTTCAGCGGACCGTCCACGCCGCCGAGGGCCTGGCGGACCGAGAGCGGCGCGACGTTGCCGAGCACGCGCCCCGCCGAGCTCAGGAGCTCGCCGCCGGAGGCGCCGAGGCTCACCGGATCCGACTGCACGCAGCCGAGCGACGGCGCGAGCTCGCGGGAGATGAGCGAGATGAGCATGTCGTTCTTCTCGGTGACGTTCATCATCTTCTGGACGCGGTTCAGCTCGCCGTGGACCGGCGTGTAGGTCGCGTGGTGGAAGAACGCTGTGCGGTCGAGGATCGACTGCGGGAGCTGGGCCCAGGGCTTGGCCGCGAACGTCGACGTCGAGCCGAGCGTGAGCGCGGTCTTCGCCATGGCCGGGTCCGCCGAGTGGAAGATCTCGCTCGGCCCGTACTCGTAGGTCCCCGGGACGTTGGCGTTGATGGGGTCACCGAGGCTCGAGCTCGAGAGGATGAGCGTCTTGCCGACCGGCAGCTCGTCGGCGGAGGCCGAGAGCGGATCGAGCAGGACCTTGGCGGGGATACCGGTCGCCAGCGAGCGGAGGATCAAGCTGCCGCCGAAGGTCGCGAACGCTCCGAGGACACCGCGACGGCCGACGTGTTGGGACTTGTTCTTGCCGATCATGTTCGCCTCTCCGAATGGGTCAGAACCCGACGCCTGCGACGCTGGGGGACATACACGCGAGCACGAAGGCCGACTGCAGCGCCTGCGTCTCGGTCTTGCCTTCCGCGACGGCCTCCTCGACGTGGTCGCGCAAGATGGCGAGCGCGGGCGCATGCCTGGGATCGCTCTCGGGCAGACCCATGAGCGCGGTCACCATGGTCAGCGTCGCCTTGTCCACGGTGGCCTCGCCGAACGCGTCCGCGTAGCCGTTCATGGCGGCTTGCACGCAGGCCGCCTCCGCGTTGGCGCGCGTGAACATGCTCGTCTCCGAGATGACCACGGGCTCGACGACCGCGCGGCTGAAGGAGTCGTCGGGGATGGACGTCACGGCGTCGCGCACCTTGTTCTGGAGCGTGGTCCCGTCGCGGAAGTGCGTGCGGATGCCACACAGATCCTCGACACCGAGCCGCGCCGAGAGCTGGCTGCAGAAGGTCGACCGTCGCGCGATGGAGGCGGACGTGCCCGCGTCGACCCCCGCGACGCAGCTCGCGCCGGTGACGAGGGGCGACGAGAAGAGCTCCGCCACGAGCACGCGGAAGTCGAGGTTCGAGGCCTGGAACGCTGCGACGACGCGGTCGAGCTCCTCGCCTTCCACGCAGGGCGCGGCGTTCGCGTAATAACAGAGCTTGTGCGCCCACGCGTACGGGAAGGCCGGGTGCGCCGCGAGGGTCTCGGCGAGATCACGCACGCCGTTGCCGCTCGTCTTCACGCCGCCGAAGACGAAGTCCGCCTGGAGGCCGGCGCGATCGGGGTCGAGCTGCTGCGAGTAGAAGTTCGTGTAGGAAGCGCGGAAGTAGTCGCGCATCGGATCGAGCGTCTGGTGGCAGCCATAACACTCCGACTGCGGATCCGCGTGCTCGGCGTCGACGCTCGGCGGGCTGAAGTCCGACACGGCGACGCCCTCGAAGCTCTTTCCGAGCGCGACGATGAGCGTCTGGTTGATCGTCACGCGCGCGGCGTTGTCCTCGTTGTTCATCCAGGTGGAGAAGAAGCCCGGCGTCGTCATGAAGCCGAGCCGCTCGGTGTGGAGCGCCATCTCGGTCATCGAGCGCATCTGCTCGACGTCGTAGAAGAGCGTCGGCGTCTCCCCCGCGTCGGGGCGCCGGACCTTGACCTTGCGCCAGTCGCTGAAGTCGCCGCGGCCGAGGAGCGGCGTCTTGTTCGACGCGCCGCTGTTGCACGCCGTCTGGCCCTGCCGGGTGACGCCCTGGTGCCGACCGAGCACGACGGCCGAGAAGACGAAGAACGACGGGGTCACGCCGCCGCCGAGGCGCCACTTGCCGTTGACGACCTGCGTGGTGTCGATGGTCTGCGACGCGGCGACGTTGCACTCCGCGGGCAGCCCCGCGAGCGCGCCGTGCCAGAACTTGGCGAAGTTCGGGCTCGAAGGATCGAGCGCTTGGGACAGCGGCGGCGCGGCCGACTCGTCGCGCACGAGCGTGATCGTGTCGAAGTGGCCGGAGGTCGTCCTGACGTCGTGTGTCTCGTCGTCGGCGATCACCTCGTCGTCGGTGAAGGCCAGAAACGACATCATCGCGGTCGTCATGTAGAACTCGTCGGTCGTCAGCACGTCGGTGAACGGCCGCCCCTCTTCGACGAGCGCCACGGCGGTGCGCGCGAAGCTCTCCGAGAAGTTCGCGTTGAGCATCTCGTCGGCGTTGGGGCTGCGCGGGCTGGAGAAGAAGCCGGTGCCGGTCGCGTTCCGCCCCAGGAGGTTGAAGAGCGACGCGTTGTCGCCGCTCGTCTGCTGGAAGGCCGTCATGAAGAAGCGCTCGAGGACGGGCGCGGCCTCCGGCTGCGCGAGCCAGCCTTCGATCATCGACTTCAGCGCGGCCGGATCCTCCGAGAGCTCCTTCAGCTCGGCGTCCTCGAGGGGCAGCCCGGTGAGCAGCGTCTTGGCCTTGGTTCCATAAGCCGCCGGCGAGAGGAGCGCGTCCACGTTGCACTCCCCCGTCTCCCCGCTGGGGTTCCAGCCGGTCGGGGTGACGTCGGTCGGGGACGGCTCGTCCGGAGCGCCTTGGGACTCTTCGTCCATCGGGTCGTCGCAGCCTGCCGGCAGCGGAGCGGCGGCGACGAGGCCGAGGATCGCGGCCAAGGGCCAAAGGGAGTGTCGTCGATTCCTCACGGCAGCATTCCTCCTTCGAGCCATTCCTGGATGACCTCGATGTCGTCGCTTCCCCACTCCGGCCCGACGTTTGCGGCCGGAGGCATGTTCTTCGCGTCCACGACGCGCGTCCGAACCGCCGACGCGTGTGTCTGCCACGCGTCGTAGGTCCCCATCTCGGGGGCCTTGGTCGAGCCGGCGCCGTGGCAGTCGCTGCTCGAGCAGCTCGCCTGGTAGATCGGCTCGATGTCGACGGCCCAGCTGCGCGAGACCTCGGGCACACGCTTCACCGGGATGGTGCGGCGCGCGAGGCCGCCGGAGGCGGTCACCGTGATCGTGTGCCAGCCGACCGTGTCGAGGCGCGCGGTGCCCTCCCAGTAGCCGGACTCCGCGTCCTGGACGAGGGTGATGGGCAGACCACCGACCTCCGCGACGATGTCGGTGCTGTCATCGCTCGCGCGGACGCGCAGCGGGTACTCGAGCTCGATGCTGCGCTCGAACGGGCGCACCCCCTCCACGCGAACCGCCGGCCCCGTCGCCTGATGGCAGACCGTCGTCGCGCCGGCGACCCACGCGCCACCCGCGTACGCCGCGACGTCCTCGATGGGCTCGCTCATCGTGTGTGCGATTTCCACCCAGGTCGTCCCGTCGAATCGAAGCAGCTGCGCGCCCGACGCCATCCAGAGCTGGCCCTGCGAGGCGCTGATGCGCGTCGGCACGGGCCCCGAGAAGCGCCAGCTCTGCCAGCTCTCCGGGCCGACCCAGAGCTCGTCCGCGTCGAGGACGGCGAGGAGCGCGTCCGTCGCGGCCGCGTCGACGAGGCCCTCGAAGCGCACGGGCCGGGAGTACTGGGCGGGCTCGACGCGGAAGAGGGTCCCGTCGGCCGACGTGAGCCACATCACGTCGCTCGGACCCTGGCAGTCACCGTCGAACCGGACGACCTCGCGCGGGGCCTCGTCGCCGCCGAGGCCCGGGTCCCAGCCCCACCACTCGGACGCGCGGCGCTCGTAGACGCGGCCGCCCGAGACGAGCGCCCCGTTCTTGGCCGGGTCCCCGCAGAACGCGACGGGCGCGGTGAAGCCGCTCGGCGGGGTCAGCTCGATGCGCGCGAGGTCCTGGAGCCGCCACAGTCGCTCGCCGGCGACGAGCGCCGCGTCCCGGGCCGACCACGCCTGCGCCTCGACGACGTCGCCGATCGCGACATCGTCGATGGTCTCCACCAGCTCTCCGCCGAAGGCGTCGAGGACGCGCACGCTGCTCGACTCCCCCGGCACCACGAGCCACGCGTGACCCTCGGGCGAGACGCTGACCAGCTTCTCGCCCGGCCGGAGCGGCGAGCACGTGGAGGTGCTGGCGACGATCTCGGGCGCCTGGGGCACCGCCATCGGCTCGACGTCCGGAGGACCGGGGACCTCCTCCTCCTTCTCGCCTCCGATGTCGCCGGTGCAGCTGGCGGCGGCGGCGATCGCGATCGCCGACCCGACGAGCAGCCACGCGTGGGTTCGAAGCAGCGCCAAGTCTCGCACGCGGCCACCTGGAGCAAGCCTCGCGCCAGCGCAAATCGCCTTCTTTTCTGGCCATTTCTTCCGCCCGAGCGCGGCGTGTCAACCGCGGGTTGTCATCACCGCCGGTTACGGTGTCAACCGCGGGTGGACACGTCATCTTCGGTGCTGTAACCCCCGGCGCATGCTCACGGGCAAGACGGCGCTCGTCACGGGCGGGGGTCGCGGGATCGGGCGAGCAATCGCCGAAGGGCTCTCCGCCGCGGGCGCCCGGGTCATCGTCACCGGTCGCCGACAGGCAGAGCTGGATGAGGTCGCGCAGAAGCTCGGCGGCGTCGCCCTGGTGGCGGACCTCTCCTCGCGCGCCGGCGTGGCTGCGCTCGTGACGGCGCTCGAAGAGCAGCCTCGCGTCGACGTCCTGGTCAACAACGCGGGCATCGCGGAGAGCGCCCCCTACGACCGCACGACCGACGAGAGCTGGGACAGGCAGATGGAGCTGAACGTGACGGTTCCGTTCCTGCTCTGCCGGGCGCTCGTCCCGGCCATGGTCCAGGCCGGCTGGGGTCGCGTCATCAACGTCGCCTCGAACGCGGGCCGCATGGGCTACGCGTACACGAGCGCGTACTGCGCCTCGAAACACGCGCTCGTCGGCCTCACGCGCGCCCTCGCCTCCGAGCTCGGCCGCTCCGGCGTGACGGTCAACGCGGTCTGCCCCGGCTGGGTGAAGACCGACATGGCCGCCGAGGCGGCGTCGCGCATCGCGCAGAAGACGAAGCGGAGCCCCGAAGAGGCGGAGAAGGCCCTCGCCTCGATGTCCCCCCAGAACCGCCTCATGGAAGCGAACGAGGTCGCCCACCTCGTCGTCGCGCTTGCGGGTGACGCAGCGCGCGGGATACACGGGCAAGCGATCCCGCTCGATGGCGGACAGGTGATGGCATGACGATCCGAACGGTCTCGGTGGAGGGTTGGCCTCGGCCCAAGGGATACGCAAACGGCGTCGCCGCCACCGGCGAGACGCTCTGGGTCGCCGGCCAGATCGGCTGGACACCGGAGGGTGTCTTCGAGCGCAAGGACTTCCTGGGCCAGTTCGATCAGGCGCTCGCCAACGTCCTCGCGGTGGTCGAGGCGGCGGGCGGCTCAGCTGACAAGATCGTCAGGCTCACCGTGTACGTGACCGATCTCGACGCGTACCGCAGCTCGCTCAAGGAGATCGGGGACGTCTGGCGGCGGCGCATGGGCAAGGTGTTCCCTGCCATGGCGCTGGTGGGCGTCGCGGGGCTCGTCGAGCGCGAGGCGCTCGTCGAGATCGAGGCGACGGCCGTCCTGGGCTGATCGGGCGGCCGCCTAGATCACGCAGGGCAAGCCGTCCCAACACACACCGTACTCCACACCGTTGATGTAGACGGGCGTGTTGAAGCTGGTGCACGTCTCGAGCGCGCCGCACCCGGCTCCTCCGCCGCCGACCTGGCACCACTGCATGCAGCACGAGTCGAGCCCGTCGAAGACACACTCGAAGACGGGCGCGCACTCGCTCCGGCCGCTCGGGCAGAGCGCGTAGGCCGTCCCTGCGCCGGCGGCCTCACAAGTGGGATCGCCCGATGTCTGCGGGACGCAGTGCTGCGCCGCGCCGCAACCGGGCCCGGGGTTCTCCGGGTCGCAGTCGACGACCATTCCCGACGACGTGGTCGCCGCGGCGCTGGTGTTCGTCGTCGACGTGGTGGTCGATGTCGGGCCGGTCGTGGTCGTCGTGGTTCCGGTCCCGGTCGTCCCGCTCGGTCCGCTCGTCGTGCCGGTGGTCTGCGCGGGCCCCGAGAGCCCGGTGCTGCTCGACCCCTTGGAGCCCGTGGAGGAGCGCCCGCCGCCGTCGCCCGAGCCGCCGCTCCCGTCTTCCTCGAACGAGTCGAGCGCGTCGCCCTTCGCACACGCGCCGGCGAGCAAGAAGACGAGGCCCAGCGCCGCAGCACCCTGAGAGACCCGAAGCCAAGACTGCATTCTCATCATCGTAGCGCGCTCTTCGGCTTCCTCGAACTCTCGCGCGAAAAATCGGTCGCAGGGTGTGCGGCGCGGGGCTGGATCTCGGACTTCCTACCCTGCGTACCCCTCCTCGCCGTGCAAGCTCGTGTCGAGGCCTTCCCTTTCGTCGCCCTCCGCGACGCGCACGCCGATGAAACGGTCGATCGCGCGGAGCAGGACCCAGGTCGCCAAGCCCGCGTACGCGGCGGCCACCACCGTGGTCACGGCCTGCACCCCGAGCTGCTTGAAGCCGCCCTTGATGAGACCGTCCGCCCCGACCGGGGCCGTCGCGTCGGAGTAGGTGTGCGCCTCGGCGAAGACGCCGGTGAGGAGCGCGCCCACGACGCCGCCGACGCCGTGTACGCCGAAGGCGTCGAGCGTGTCGTCGTAGCCGAGCCGGTACTTCACGAGCACGGCCCCGAAGCAGGCTGCGCCGGAGACGATCCCGATCACGAGCGCCGCCCAGGGCGCGACGAAGCCGGCCGCCGGCGTGATGGCCACCAGCCCCGCCACGAGCCCGGAGGCCACGCCGAGCGCGGTGGGCTTGCCGCCATGCCGCCACTCGACGATCACCCAGCCGAGCGCGCCGCCGGCGGCGCCCATGTGTGTGTTGAGGAAGGCGACCGCGGCGAGGTGTCCCGAGGCGAGCGCGCTGCCCGCGTTGAAGCCGAACCAGCCGAACCACAAGAGGCCCGCGCCGAGCATGGTCATGGTCAGGTTGTGCGGGAGGGGCCGCTCGACCGGGTACTTCAGGCGCTTGCCGACGACCAGGGCGCAGACGAGCGCGCTCACGCCCGCGGTCACGTGGATGACGGTACCGCCAGCAAAGTCGAGCGCTCCCATCGAGAAGAGCCAACCTCCCTCGGCCCACACCCAGTGCGCGACCGGCGCGTAGACGAGCAGCGACCAGCCGACGATGAACGCCAGGTACGCGACGAACTTCATGCGCTCGGCGAAGCCACCGCTGATGAGGGCCGGGGTGATGACCGCAAACATCGCCTGGAACGCCACGAACGCGAGCGTCGGTACCGTCCCCCGCTGCTCGCCCACCAGGCCGTTCAAGAAGGCGAAGTCGAGGCCGCCGATGATGCCGTGCACGCTCGGACCGAAGGCGAGCGAGTAGCCGATCACGAGCCACACGACCGAGACCACCGGGATGGCGGCCATCGAGTGCATGATCGTCGAGAGGACGTTCTTGCGACGGACGAGCCCTCCGTAGAAGAGAGCGAGCGCGGGCGTCATGAGCAGGACGAGCGCCGTCGAGCAGAGCAGCCAGGCGGTATCACCAGTATCCGGACGCAACGGTCACCTCCGTGGGTAGCCACGGGAGGGGACCACGCCGGCCTTTCGGTCAGGTTTCGCGAATGTTTCGGGAACGTATCGTCGCGCTCAGAGGCGGCGAGCGGACCTCGGGACCAGCCCGCTTCGGAAGGCCTCTCGCCCCTCCGGGTCCGACAGCTCCATCTCGAAGCGCTGCCAGCGCTCGAGCTCGTCGAGCACGGCCATGCGCCACGTCCCGCTCGCAGCGTCGTCGAACTGCCACAGGATGTGATCACCGGCGTCGTTGGAGTACCCCTCCCCGTCGGCCTGGAGGATGCCGCCGGCCGCATCGAGGATGGACGCCTGGATGGCCCACACGACTTCCCAGTCGTCGCCGTCGTCCTCGGGGCGCGCGTCGAGCACCTCCAGCGTGTAGATCGTGCGCACCCGCTTCAGGTACTCCGTGAGCCATCTGACTGCACTGTCAGGCTTGGCCCCGGCGATGCTCGTGAGGTGGCTCGCGAGGTGGTCGTCGACCAGGTTCTTCGGGACGACGTGTCGGAAGACGTCGACGACCGGGCGCTTGTCGGGCTCGGTGCTCACCTCGATGTGAAGCCAGCTCTCGGCGTCCCCCTCGGTGATGTCGAGCGTCACGTCGAACGCCTCGTCCTCGAGCCGCTTGCGAATCCCCCGGACACCGGCGCAGGACTCCGACGGGCTCAGGACCGAGAGGAAGTGACCCACGCCCCGATGGTAGCCGCTCGATGCGGCCTCGCGCGAGCGGAGATGACGCTTCCCGCCCGACCGGCGATGGGTTCATGCTCCCGCCATGACCCTGTCGCCGAAGTCATTCGACTTGTCGATCGAGCGAGGCATCGCGCTCGTCACCTTGCGCCGCCCGGAGCGGCTCAACGCCCTCACCTTCGAGATCTACGGCGAGCTCCGCGAGACGTTCCGTTCGCTCGAGTCGGCGAAGGAGGCTCGCGTGGTGGTCGTCACCGGCAGCGGGCGGGGCTTCTGCTCGGGCGGGGACGTGGAGGGCATCATCGCGGAGCTCTTCACCCGCGACGCCCGCGGCCTCTTGGAGTTCACGCGGGTGACCGGCGCGCTCATCCAGAGCATCTGCGAGCTCAGGCGGCCCGTCATCGCGGCCGTGAACGGCGTGTGCGTGGGGGCGGGCGCCGTCATCGCGGCAGCGTGCGACCTGCGCGTCGCCGCGGAGAGCGCGCGCTTCGGGTTCATCTTCCCGAAGGTGGGGCTCTCCGGCGCCGACATGGGCGCGAGCTACCTCTTGCCGCGCATCGTCGGCCGGGGCCGTGCGGCGGAGCTGCTCTACTTCGGAAAGATCATCGGCGCCGCGGAGGCCGAGCGCATGGGCCTCGTCAACAAGGTCGTCCCCAACGAAGCCTGCCTGACGGAGTCGATGGCGTGGGCGGAGGAGCTCGCGGCCGGACCGGCGTTCGCGCACTCGATCACGAAGCAGATGATCGAGAGCGAGAGCGCGATGTCGCTGGCGGCGGCGATCGAGGCCGAGGCGCAGGCGCAGGCCATCTGCATGGCCCACCCAGACTTCCGCACCGCGTACGAGGCGAACACGAAGAAGCAGAAGCCCGTGTTCGAAGGCGCGCCCCCCGCGAAGAACGAGGGCTGACCGATGTTGCTCTCTCTCTCGAGCGACAAGCTGGGGCCCTTCTTCGGCGACGGCCACCGCGCGCTCCGCGCGCGGCTGGCCGAAGCGCTGCCAAACGCGGCCCGCGGCCTGGGCCACGACGCGCTGACCGCCGCCCGCGAGATGGGCGCGCGGGGCGACGGGACGCTCGGCCTCTACGCGTATCTGGTCCCGGAGAGACACGGCGGGGCCGCGGTCGGTCGCCCGGACGACGAGCGCTACGTCGACGTGCGCTCGCTCTTGCTCGTGCGCGAAGCCCTGGCGCAGGTGAGCCCGATGGCCGACTCCATCTTCGCCGTGCAGGGCCTCGGCAGCTGGCCGGTCTCGGCCTTCGGCACCGACGCCCAGCGTGCGAGGCTCTTGCCCCTCGTGGTGAGCGGCCGCTCCATCGGCGCGTTCGCGCTCACCGAGCCCGAGGCAGGCAGCGACGTCGGCGGCCTGAAGACAGTCGCGCGGCGCGACGGGGACGGCTGGGTGCTCGACGGCGAGAAGCACCTCATCTCGAACGTAGGAATCGCCGAGCACTACGTCGTGTTCGCCAACGCAGACCCGGCCGCAGGGCGAAAGGGCATCACCGCGTTCCTCGTCCCGGCGGACGCGCCGGGCATCACCGCGGAAGCGATGCCGCTCTCGAGCCCGCACCCCCTGGGCCGCCTGCGGTTCTCCGGGTGCCGGGTACCTGACGATGCCCGGGTCGGCGAGATCGGCAAGGGCTTCAGCATCGCCTTGGAGACGCTCGACGCGTTCCGCATCTCGGTCGGCGCGGCGGCCAACGGGATGGCGGCGCGGGCCCTCGTGCTCGCGATCGCACACGTGAAGGCTCGTCGCCAGTTCGGCGCGCCGCTCGCCGAGCAGCAGCAGGTGCAGGCGTACCTGGCCGACATGGCGACCGACCTCGAGGCGGGGCGGTTGCTCGTCGCTCGGGCGGCTTACCTCCGCGACACCACCCCCGGCGGCCGTGTCACGGCGGAGGCCGCCATGGCGAAGATGTTCGCGACCGAGGCCGCGCAGCGGGTGATCGACAAGGCCGTCCAGCTCCACGGGGGCAGCGGCGTTCTCCTCGGGAGCGAGGTCGAGGCGCTCTACCGGGACATTCGCCCCCTGCGGATCTACGAGGGCACGACCGAGATCCAGCGGCTCGTCATCGCCCGCGCGCTCCTGAAGGACGGCCCAGCCTGAACGCCCCGAGGGCCTGACAATCCCCTGAAGCGAGCTTTCAGGTCCGTTTCAGGTCCGGAGGTCGGGCCGAGGCTTAGATCCTGGTGCATGAAGAACTTCACGCGCCCGTTTTCGATCGTCTCGGTCCTCTCCGCCCTCCTCGCCGGCTGCACGACCCCCACCACGAGCGGCCCGGGCGACGATGACCCGACCCCCGAAACCCCGTCGCAGCCCTCGAACCCCTCCACCAACCCCGAGCCGACGCCCCAGGCCTGCGGGATCGCGACGCCGGGCCAGGGCGCTTCGTGGTCGATCACCGACCTCGACGAGGCCGGCTCCCCGCTGGTGGCCGCAACAGACACGGCCACGTTCCTCTACGGCTCGCGCGGCGTGCGCGTCTCGACCGACGGGGGCGACACGTTCAGCCGCCTCGAGACCTTGCCGGCAGGCTTCTTCCTGCGAGCGCTCGCCGGCAGCGGCGGCGCCCTCTTCGCGCTCGGCTACCAGAGCGAGATCGGCCCCCGGACCTACCAGAGCCAAGACGACGGCTCGACCTGGACCATCGTCGAGGCGCTCGAGGGCGTGTCCGCTCAGTCCTTGCGCGCCTCGGACGACGCAGTCCTCGCCGACAACTACCTGTGGACGGCCGAGAGCGGCGCCTTCGTCGCGCTCCCGAACGACAACTTCGTGTTCGTCCTCGCGTCGGACGGCGAGACCTCGCTCGGCTCCCCCTACGGCGCTTCGTTTCGCACGGTGGACGGGCAGACCTGGGAGGAGATCGCGGATCTCGCCAATGTCCTCGTGTCGCGCTTCGCCATCGAGGGACAGCTGGCCGTCGCGGTCACCGACCAGAGCGAGGTCTATCGCTCCCTCGACGCAGGGGCCACGTGGGCGCCGGTCGCGTTCGACAAGGACCAGCTCGGCGGGATCGGCGACCTGATGATCCACGAGTCCCAGATCCTGTTCATGACCACGAAGGGCGTGGTCCGCTCGAGCGACGCGCTCGCGACCGCGGCCTTGGAGGTCGAGATCCCCGCATCGTTCGGGAGCCTGTTCTTCGAGCAAGCGCGGCTCGCGGCTGGTGGCGGAAGGGTGTACCTGGCCGGCGCAGACCTCTACCGCTCCGCGGACCTCGGCGACTCCTGGAGCAAGGCCCCGAAGCTCATCGACGCGACCCCGTTTGCCCTGGCCTCGTCGGGCTCCTACGTGCTGGCCTCGACGATGGACATGAAGCTCCACGCGTCGGAGGACGCCGCGAGCTACACGGAGATCCCGAGCTCGGGCTTCGCGATGACCGACTTCGCGACCGACGGCGCGAGTCACTTCCTGCTCATGCGTTCGACTCCGCCCGGCACGATCGGCTACTTCGCCGACGGCTCGCTCCTGCGCCTCGACGACGGCGCGACGAGCTTCGAGCCCGTGACGCCGCCGCAGCAGACCTACGTGGTCTCGTTCGGCGAGATCCACACGCATGACGGCGTGCTCCTCCTCGGCGCCGAGTCCTCGTTGCTCGGCGGCAACGCGCCCAGCGTGATCGACGGGCCCGGCGTCTACCGGTCGACGGACAAGGGCGCTACCTGGAGCCTCGCGAACGAGGGCCTCGAGCCGACGGGGAAGAACCCTTCGACGTACAAGAACACCTACCCGGCGTTCGTGGAGCTCGCGAGCTTCGGCGACGAGATCTTCGGCGGGCTCGCCGACGGCAAGGTCGTCCGCTCGCGCGACGGCGGCCAGAGCTGGGAGCGCGCCGACGCAGGCCTCGACGATCTCGGCGCCGCGCCGGTGGACTCCTTCACCGACGCGGGCGGGACGTTGCTCGCGAGCTCGCGCCTCCTTTCGCGGACCCTCCTCCGCTGGGACGAAGGCGCCGGGTCCTGGACGGCCGAGACACCTGCCTCTTTGCCGGAAGCGCCGGTCGCAAAGCTCGTCTCCCATGGTGGCTACGTCTTCGCGGCGCTCACCCGAGGCGAGGACGCGAGCGGCGGGGTCTTCTTCAGCGCGGACGCCGGCAAGACCTGGACCGATGCGGGGCTCGGACACGGCGCCGTCTCGCTCCTCGTCCACCACGACGGCCTTCTCGCCGGAACCGATGGGGACGGGCTCTTCCAGCTGGCGCTGGGCCCCTGCGAGTGAGCCCCGGGCTTGCTGCGGGGAGGATTCAGGTGCGTTTCAGGTGCGATCCCGGCGGAGGGTCGGTCATGATGGGAACCGTGCGCAGTCGTGGTGCATCCCGGGCGTGGTTGGCCCTCGCTCTCGCCCTCTCGGCGTGCACCACCTCGAGCGCGGACCGCCCGGGCGAGGACCCTTCGCCGCCCGCTTCGCCGTCACCACGGCGGCCTGCCTTGCCGAATCCACGAATGCCCGAGGCGTGCGTGAGGCTCCCCTCGGCCGAGGGCTTCGAGATCGTGGAAGGCGTGTCCGAGCTCACGCACCGGCGCGTCGCGGCGACCGCCGCCTCCGCCTTCGTCCTCTCGGATCGGGTCCTCTTGCGCGCCCCCCACGACGACGGCGACCCGAGCGCCGCGGAGCCGGTGGTCGTGCGCAGGACGAAAAGCGGGGCCTTCCGGAAGGTCGGCGCGACGAGCACGCGGCTCTTCGTCTTGTCCGACGAGGGCCTCGAGACGAGCGCCGACGAGGGAGCCACGTTCTCTCTCGTCGCGACGCCCTCCCCGGTGCGGGAGCTCCGCACCTCGGCAAGCAGCGCCGTCATCACCGACTTCTCCGGCGAGATCAGGCGATGGAACGAGGGCTCGGCCTCGTTCGATCCAATCGCGGCGGGGGAGCTCGATCCTGTCCTGCTCGCCGCGAGCGACGGGACGACCATGCTCGCGGACACCGGCGTCGCGGTATTCCGCTCGCAGGCTGCCTCCGCCTTCTCCCCCGTCCTCGGGCTCGAGCCGTGGGGCTACCGCGATCTCGTGATCGCGGGCGAGGCCAGCGTCGCGATCACGATCTTCGGCGACCTCCGGACGTCCACCGATGCGGGCGCGACGTTCTCCGTCCCGATGGGCGATCTCGCCGCCTTCGGCCCGGCGAGCCGGGTCGCGGCGACGACCAGTGGCTTCGTCGCGACGACCACCGCCGGGATCGTCCGGTCGAGCGACGGAGGCGGCTCGTTTTCGCTCGTCGTCCCCTCACCCTCGGCCGACGGCGTGCCCGACGTGGCCACGAGCGGCGACACCGTCGTCGTCAGCACACCGACGGTGCGGACCAGCGACGACGGCGGCGCGACGTTTTCGCCGCCCCTGCCGATCCACGACGCCTCGATCGTGTCGCTCGTCCGCGCGGGATCGTTTCTCCTCGCCTCGACGGCGGACCGCCGCGGGCACGCGACCAGCGGCGCGCTCTGGCAGCCGGTGGAAACGAGCGGCAACGTCGCCCGCGGCGCGGCCGACGACGGCCGCAGGCTCTACCTGCTCCTCGGCTCGAACCTGCCCTGGGAGCGCGGATACGGCAGCTCCTACCTCGTCTCCTCGGTCGACGGCGGCGCGGTCTTCGAGAACGTCACCCTCCCCGCCCAGGCCCCCGCCGACCGCTTCGACGCGATCACCACACATGACGGGTTTGTCTACCTCGGCTCGAGCTTCGACTGGCAGGCGGGCTCGAGCGGCGACGTCGAGCTCGGCAGCGGCGTGTTCCGATCGGGCGACGGCGGCCTCACCTGGCAGAGCGCGAGCGCCGGCCTCCCCACGTCCCTGGGAGAGGGCGGCGCGCAGGCGTACATCGGCGTGCGCGCGCTGGCGTCAGCCCATGACACGCTTGTCATTCTCATGGCAGATGGCTCGCTGCTACGCCGGAGGGACGGCGAGGAGGTCTGGCAGCCCGCGACCGAGGGCCTCTCCATGAGCCACGTCGACGCTCTCCACCAGACCCCCGCGGGCCTCTTCGCGAGCTCCTCCGTGGCGCCCCGCGAGATCTTCGCGTGGGACGAGGTGGCCTACTCCTGGGCCGCGGCGCCGGCCGCCGGCCTCCCTGACGACGCGACGGTCGACACGCTCGCGTCCGACGGCGGCGCGCTCTACGTCGGGGTCGACTCCGCGCAGGGGCCCGGCCTCTACGTGTCGGAGGACGGAGGCGCCACGTTCCGCGACGTGGGGCTGCGCGCTCGCCCGCTGAGCCTCGCCGCGCTCGGGGACACCCTCTTCGCCGGGACGCTCGGCGAGGGCTTGTTCCAGGCCGCGCTGGAAGAGTGCGAGCCTTGACCACGAGGGCTGCCCGCGCGCGGGCGGCTCAGGGCTCGAGGAGCGAGGCCACGACGTCCACCTCGGGGTCGAGCGCGTAGCCGCGCTCGCGGCGGACGATGACGGACTTGAGCCCCATCCGTCGCAGGGTCGACACGGCCGTGTAGACCCGCTCCTGCCCCGCCTCCGGCAAGACCTTCTCGCCCGGCCAGCCACACTCGAGAAGATCGGCGACCGTGAGCTCGCCCGGGCCCGCGCTCCGTCGCTCCACCAGCGCTCGGAGCATGCGCTGCAGCGACGGCCGCTTCGTCAGGTCGACGACCGAGCCGGCGTTCGGCGCCCGGAACCAGCGACCGTCCGGGTGGACGACGAGCGAGGCCGGGCTCTGGCGCCGAGCCGCGCTCGCCTTGGACTCGGCCAGTCGTGCCCGCGCGTGCAGGAGCAGGCGCGCGAGCGCGCGCGAGTCGACCGAGCGCGCCGCGCCCGCGCGCTCCGCGCTCGCCACGGCCCGCGCGACCCGGCCTTCGAGCTCGGCCGTCCGCTGCGCGTCGCCCGCGGCGAACGCTTGCTCGGCGAGCGACACGTCGGCGAGCGCACGGCCGAGGTGGATGGCCCCCACGAAAGACGGCCGATGAAACGCCCGAAGCGCCTCCTCCGCGCGCTCGAAGGCCGCGAGCGCCGAGGCGATATCGCTTCGCAGCGCGAAGACGCAGCCCTGCGCCACGAGGATGAGCCCCTCGTAGTCCGGGCTCGTCAGCCGATGCCAGCCGAGCGCCGCCCGATAGTGGGCGGCCGCTTCGTCGAGCGCGCCTTGGAGGGCGGCGGTGTGACCCAGGTGCCCGAGCGCGATGGCCTCGGCGCGGTGAACCCCGAGCTGCCCCAGCGTGGCGACGGCGGGCTCGAGCGCGCCGCGCGCGGCCTCGAGCTCGCCGAGATCGAGCTCGAGCGCGCCGCGATAGCCCCTCGTGACGGCTTCCCAATGCCGGTCGCCCAGATCGTGATGGAGCGCGACCGCCTCGTCGAGCAGCGCGCGAGCGAGCGTGTGCTCGCCCCGCGCGAGCGCGACGATCCCCGCGCTCGTCACGCTCATGGCCTCGAACGGCCGATCGCGCTCGGCGCGCTGGAGCGCCAGCGCGGCGTCGAGCTCCGACGCGGCCTCTTCGAGGTTGTCCTGGTTGTAGGACGCCGCGGCCATCATCGTCTGCACGCGGCCCTCCGACAGGCGGTCGCCCACGTCTCGGTGAAGCTCGCGCGCGGCCTCGAGGTGCTCGCGCGCGGCTCTCCATTCAGCGAGCACGGCCTTGCCGTTGCCGAGGCCCGTCAGCGCCCGCGCCTCGAGCGCGCGGTCGCCCTCGCGTCGCGCGAGCTCGAGCGCGCGCTCGAGCTCCTCGAGGCTGGGCCGCGTCTGACCCAGGAACCGGAGGAGCGAGCCGCGCGCCTCCCGGGCCCAGCCGAGGAGCCGGGGCGGGGCTCGGCCCTCCGCGACGGCGAGGGCCTCCTCGAGCAAGCGGAGCGACCACGAATACGACAGCGACGAGCCGAGGGCGGCGAGCGCGATGGCCGCGCGCAGCGCGTCGGCCGGCCGACAGTCGGCCACCGCGCGTGACACGAGCACCGTCAGGTTCTCGCGCTCGAGCGCGATGGTCGCGCGCCCTCGCTTGGCGTCGGCCTCGGGGGAGACACCGATCAGCGCCAGGAAGTGGCGCGCGTGGGCGCGCTCGAGCTCGACCCGCACGCTCGCGTCGAGCTTCGACGCAGCGAAGGCACGCACCGTCGTGAGCAGCGACATCCGGAGCTCGCCCGACGGGAGCTCGAGCGTCGCGACGAGCGAGCGGTCCCGGAGGCTCTGCAGGAGGTCGAGCGTCGAGGGCGTCCCGTCGCCGTCGACACGGATGACCGCGCGCGCGGCCTCCCAGTCGAAACCACCGGAGAACACCGTGCAGTGCGCGAGCGCGACGCGCTCCTCCGGCGTGAGGCCTTCCCACGACGACGCGAAGGTCTCCTCGAGCGTGCGCGTCCCCCGGGAGACGACGCTCGCGCCCGGGCCGAGCAGCTCGCCCTCCCGCGAGAGCGAGCGGAGGATCTGCGTCGGCGCGAAGAGGCGCGTGCGCGCGGCGGCGATCTCGATCGCGAGGGGCAACCCATCGAGCGCGCGGACGACGAGCGCGATGGCCTGGCGTTGCTTCTCGTCGAACGTGGCGCTCCCCGAGACGAGGTGCGCCCGGTCCACGAACAACGCGTAGGCGGGGCTCGCGCTCGGGTCGCTCGTCTCTTCCGGCAACGCGAGCGGAGACAGCTCGACGACGCGCTCGCCCGCAACCCGCAGCCGCTCGCGCGACGTCACGAGGAGGCGAGACGAAGGAGCGCGCTCGAGCCATTCGGACACGACGCGCTCGGCGTCTCCGACCACGGTCTCGAAGTTGTCGAGCACGAGGAGCAGGGTGGGTCCGCCCGAGGTCGCCGCGCTCGCGCGCGTGGGCTCCGGGATCGCAGCGGTGATCAGAGCGAGCGCGTCCTCGGCGTCGCTCGCGCCGGAGAGATCGCACCACCACACCCCGCCGTGGAAGCGCGGCGCGCGGTCGGCCGCCCGCGCCAGCGCCAGCTCCTTGGCGATCCGCGTCTTGCCCACGCCCGGCGCGCCGACGACGGTCACCAGGCGTGACTCGACGAGCGCGTCGTCGAGGATGGAGAGCTCCGCGTCTCGGCCGACGAACCTCGTCCGGGGCGAAACGACGTTGTGCGGCACGCTCGCCGGCGTCGCCCAGGTCTTGTCCGTCATCGCGCGTCGGCACGAGCGTATCGCAAGCGTCGCTGCGGCGGCAGGGAGAGGGACTCGCGCGCGGAGGCGCTTGGCCCTGCAGCGCGCAGCCCCTGCCAAGCGTCGAGGTGTCGGCGGTCAGCGAGGCGCGCTCGGCGGCGAAGCCCGCCGGGGGGACACCTGGCTCGCCAGTCGCTGGGTCGCCAGCGACGCGAGGTCCGTACGCGCGTCGGCGCCTGCGATCAACGAATGGAACGCGTGGCGATCGAGCGCGAGCACTCTCGCGCCCCCCTGGCCCGCGCGCACCGTGGCCGTGCGCGGGCGGCCCTCGAGCAGCCCGATCTCTCCGAAGCAGTCCGGAGCGCGCAGCGTCGCGAGCTTCACGGGGCGCCCGTCCGGTGTCTCATGAAGGACCTCGACCTCGCCCTGAGCGAGCACGTAGAAGTGGTGCGCGGCTTCCCCCTGGCGTACCAGCACCTCGCCCGGTGCCGCGTCGACGGCCGAGAGCCCCTCCACCCCGTCGAAGTCGACCTGCGCGCCCGACTCGAGCACGGTGGTGAGGAGCGACGAGGCGTGCCTCCGAAGCGCGAGCGACGCCAGCTCTTCGGCGGTGACGTCCGTCTCGACGGCGAGCGTCTGAAAGCGCTCCCGTGTGACGGCGAGCACGGTGACGGCGGTCTCGGCGATGACCGTCGCCGTGCGCGGGACTCCATGGAGGATGCCGATCTCGCCGACGACCGATCCCGCCCCCAGGGACGCGAGCGGGCGCGCCTCTCGGTCGTCGTCGTCTCGCCGCTCCACGCGGACCGTTCCCTCTTGAACGAGGTAGAGCAGGTCGGAGGGGTCGCCCTGGCGAAATAAGACCTCGCCTGGGCGAAGGCGGCGGAGCTCCGCGCGATCGACCACCTCGAAGAGGTGCTCGATCGTCCCGGGCTCGTGCCCCAATGAGGCGAGCGCCACGGTCGGGCACGCGCGCGGGCGCCGCCGCTCGACCACGCGCATCTCGTGCCAGGGCCAAGGGCCGGGCAGCGCGTCGACGATCGTGCGCAGCTCGTAGGGCGCGTGCAGCCGCCACTCGTGGAGGATGGTCCCGAGCACGAGGGTCGTGATCATCTCGAACAGGCCGGCCGCCACGCAGCCGTGGTTCCCGAGGCCAAACGGCTTGTAAGCGTGCGCCGGGATGTCGTCCAGCCGGCCGGGCAGGAAGCGACCGATATCGAAGCGCTCGGGCTCGGGGAAACAGGAGGCGAGGAAATGAGGGACCGAGATGGGGAAAAAGAGCCGGTCACCCAGGTCGAATCGATACCCACCGAACTCGAACGGCTCGCACACGGTCCGCTGCAGCGCCACTGCGATCGGCAGCACGCGGAGCGTCTCTTTGATCGTCGCGCGGAGGCCCTCCAACCCGAGGAGCGCGTGTGGCGTCGGCTCGCCCGAGAACACGGCGTCGATCTCGGGCTGGACGGCTGCCAGCACCTCGGGCCTCTTCACCAGCTGGTAGAGCGTGTGGTTGATCACCCGGCCCGCATAGACACCCATGTTCTTGAACGGGATCTGGCCGAAGACGACGCGCACGCGCTCCGGCAGGGGCTCGCCGCCCGGCAGCGTTCCTTCGAGGAGGAAGTCGAAGTAGTCGGGCGGGCGCGAATGGCCGGGTGGGCTCGCGCGGTGCGACGCGAGCCGCTCCGCGATCATCGAGTCGAGGCCGCGTCGCGCGGCGTTCACCGCGGGCACCTTCATCATCGAGAACGGCCAGCTCATCGCGATGACGCCGGTGAACACGGTCGCATAACGAGCGATCGCGTCCGTCTCGTGGCCGACCTCCTCGCCGGTCGCGAAGATCGAGATGCAGTTGATCCCGAGCCGCGCCATCTCGGACACGACGTTCAGGCGCTGGCCCGGCATCCACCCACGCACGTAGTCGCGCGCCATCGCCGCCATCTTCGGCAGGTGTGGGGTCGCCGCGTGCCGCGAGAAGCCAGGGGCGATCTGCCGCTTCAGGTGGACCTGCAGCTCTCCCTCCGTGATGCTCGGGTGCAGCGGCGTCTCCAGCACGTCCTTCGCCCTGGGATAGGTCATGGCCTGCGAAAAGAGCCGCGCGCCGTCCCGCGCGAGCAAGGCGTTCGCCTCCGTTCCCGCGAGCACCGTCCAGACGCCCCCCTCGATCGGCAGGCGGACGCGGAACACGGGTCCGAACCGCTCGTATTGCCTCGCCCACCACCGATAAGGGTCCTTGAACAGGGCGAGGCCCGATCCGATCAGCGGCGCGCCCGGGACGAGCGGCGCCTGTGTGCTGCGCGGAGCGAGCGGCGAGGTGTTCGTCCCTGACGCGATCGTCTGCATCGGGAGCAGTCTACATCCGGTGGGCGAACCGACCGCGAGCAGGAAGCGCCGCGCGCCCTCGCTCGGGCCGGCCGCGCGGCCGCCAAACGCCGTTCGTCCGGCGCGCGCACCCGGCCGCGGCCGAGCGCCTATCGCCTCGTCGCTTGCTTCGCGACCGCCGCGATCTTCTCCCGCACGAACCGGCCTGCCTCGTCGTCGTCGTCCGCCGCGGACCAGAGCAGCTCGACCGGCGGGAGCGCGAAGGAGAAAGGCAGACGCGCGGTCCGCAGGTGAGGCCGCACGGACCGAACGTCTTCCGCGACGATCTGCGGCACCGTGGCGAGCAGCGCCGACCCGTCCACCACGGCACCGATGTTGGCGAAGCTCGAGACCGAGCAGCGCACGCGCCGAGCTTTCTTCAGCTCGTCCTCCACGATCCCCCGGAGGTCGCCGTTGTACGAGACCACGACGTGCTCCCGCCGGAAGTACTCCGCCTCGGAGATCCTCCGCCCGACGCGGACGTGCCTCGGGTCGAAGAGGCACACGAAGCTCCCGGTGAAGAGCGGCTCGCGCCGGATGCTCGAGGGGAGCTCGTCGGCCACCGTGACGGCCGCGTCGACCGCGCGCGACAGGAGCGCATCGGCGACGGTCCGGAACTGCACTTGCAGCGAGATCACCCGGATCCGCGGCGCCTCGGTCTGCAGGGCCGTGAGGAGCCCGGGCAAGAGCCACGCCTCGCTCGCGTCGGAGAGCCCCACACGAAAGGTGCGCTCGCTCGTCTTGGGATCGAACGCGGCAGGGGCGAGCGCCGCCTCGACGAGCGCGCGGAGGTGCGGTCGGGTGGCGGCGAAGAGCCGCGAGCCGCGAGCCGTGAGCGTCAGCCCCCTGCCCTGCCTCGCGAAGAGCGGCTGACCGATGGCTCGCTGCAGCCTGCCGAGCGCGGCGCTCACGGCGGGCTGCGTGAGATAAAGGTGCGACGCCGCCGCGGTCACGCTCCGCTTCTCGGCGACGACGAGGAACACCCGGAGCAGGTTCAGATCGAGGTCGCGCCCGTAGTCGTCCTTCACGATCCCGACGTGCCCCGAATCACTTCTTGATACGGGCCTTGAGCGCCGCGAGCTCGTCTTCGACGGCCTGCGCCTCCGCAGCCCGAGCCTCGGCAAGCGCGCGCGCGTCACGCTCGCGCGCCTCCCTCGCCCGCGCCGCGGCCAGGCGCGCCTCCGCCTCGGTCTCCGCCGCGTCCGGCTCCGGCGCGACCTCGACGCGCGCGGGCTCCGCCTTCGCCGGCGCCTTCTCCTCGGCCTTCTTATCCGCGCGGCGGGAGCGCAGCCGGTAGTAGCCGTACACGCCGGCGACGCCGAGCAGGCCGGCGAGCAGGAAATACTGCCAATACGAGAGGACCAAGCCGACGACGCCGATCAGGAGGAAGAGCCCGAGCAAGCCGCCCACGATGAGCTTCGTCCGCCGCCGCTTCGAAGCGCCTTCGTCCTCCGCCTGCTTGGCCGCTCGGTCCTCGTCGGACGAGAGGAGATCTTCCGCTGCACGACGGGCGGCGTCCTTCCCCGCGCTGAGCATGGCCTTCGCCGTCGCGTCTTCGAGGAGCTTCTTGGGATCGGCCATGGAACGAAGGAACTCTACCAGCGCGAGCAGGGCTCGGCTCGATCGCCGAGCCATCGACCACGTTACATCAGAGCCGACCCGAACTGGCGCCTTGCGTCGTGGCCCGGGCTCGACGAAGACGCGCCCCGTGGAAACCTCGATCAGTGCGACGTTCCTCGTCTCTGCGGGCGATCAGCCTGGGCTCGTCGCCCGGCTGTCCGGCTTCTTCTACGAGCTCGGGCTGAACATCGTCGACGCGTCGAACCACACCGACGTGCACGCCGAGCGCGGGCCGCGTTTCTTCATGCGGCTCGTGGTCGATCTCGCAGGGCTGTCCAAGCCCGAGGCCGCGAGGGGCCTCGGCGGCTCGGCAGCGCGCAAGACGCTCGAGGAAGTCTTCGGCGAGCTCGCGAAGAAGCTCGGCGCCACGTGGAGCGTCGGGTACTCGGACGTGCCCCCGCGCGTCGCCATCCTGGTGACCAAGGACCCGACCTGCCTCTACGATCTCATCCTGCGGCAGCGCATGGGCGAGCTCCGCTGCGAGATCCCCATCATCCTGTCGAACCACGCCACGCTCGAGCCGGTCGCCGAGAGCTTCCGCATCCCGTTCGTGGCCCTGCCCGTCACCGCGGCGACCAAGCCCGAGCAGGAGAAGCAGCTGCTCGAGCACGTCAAGCGCCACCACGTCGATCTCGTGGTGATGGCTCGCTACATGCAGGTCCTCAGCGACGACTTCCTTCAGCAGTCTCCGGTGGTGATCAACATCCACCACGGCTTCTTGCCTGCGTTCCAGGGCGCCAAGCCCTACCACCAGGCGCACGCACGCGGCGTGAAGCTCATCGGCGCCACGGCGCACTACGCAACCAAGGACCTCGATCAGGGCCCGATCATCGAACAGGACGTGGCGCGCGTGAGCCACGAGCTCGGGCCGGAGGAGCTCGTGCGGGTGGGCCGCGACGTCGAGCGCGTGGTGCTTGCCCGCGCGGTGCGCGCTCACCTCGAGCGGCGCGTGATCGTCGAGGGACGCCGCACGATGGTGCTCTGACCTCGCCGAGGCCGCCGGGAAGTCCCGCGGTACGCCGCCGGTCATCCGACCTGCGCGTGGGGCGGTCGGCTCGCCTGCGTCGGCAGGATCCATCCCACCGGACCGCATACCCATAAACCCAGCTTCATTATCGTATGCCTCTTATGCATTGGATTGATTCATTCTCGGGGCCTAGGTTTCTCTCATGAGCGAACGAACGAGGCAGACGAAGCTGGGCAAGACGGGCCCCGAGGTCTTCCCGATCTCCCTGGGGTGCATGAGCATGAGCGGGATGTACGGCGCCTCGGAGGAGGACGAAGGCGTCGCGACGATCCACGCGGCCATCGAGCGCGGCGTGACCCTCCTCGACACCGGCGACTTCTACGGGATGGGCCAGAACGAGGCGCTGGTGCGGAGAGCCATCGCCGGGCACCGCGACAAGGTCCAGCTCTCGGTGAAGTTCGGCGCGCTGCGTGGCCCCGACGGGAGCTGGCTCGGCTTCGACGCAAGGCCGGCGGCCGTGAAGAGCTTTGCGGCCTACAGCCTCCAGCGCCTCGGCGTCGACGTCATCGACATCTACCGGCCTGCGCGGCTCGACCCGAACGTCCCCATCGAGGAGACGGTCGGCGCCATCGCCGACCTCGTCAAGCAGGGCTACGTCCGCCATGTCGGGCTGAGCGAGGTCGGCGCCGAGACGGTGCGCCGCGCGAGCGCGGTCCATCCCATCGCCGATCTGCAGATCGAATATTCGCTCGCGAGCCGTCGCCCCGAGCAGACGATCTTCCCCACGCTCACGGAGCTCGGGATCAGCGCGACGCTCTACAGCGTCCTTGGCCGCGGCCTGCTCTCGGGCAAGAAGCCCACCGGCCCGAAGGACTTTCGCGCGTACCTCCCGCGGTTCACGGGCGACGAGGGCGCGAAGAACCAGGCCGCCGTCGATCGCCTCGCGGCCTTCGCCGCCGAGAGCGGCCGTACCCCCGCGCAGGTCTGCGTCGCGTGGGCGCTGGCGAAGCAGCCCGGCTTCGTCCCGGTTGTGGGCGCGCGAAGGCCCGCGCAGCTCCTCGACGTGCTCGGCGCGCTCGACCGGCCCCTCGGCGCGGCCGAGGTCGAGGCGCTCGAGCAGATCGTCCCCTCCGACGCGATCGCGGGCTCCCGGTACCAGGACGCGCAGATGGCGCACCTCGACAGCGAGCGCTGAGCGAGGCACCCTCCCCGGCCGTGTACAAGCCCAAGGAGCGCGTCCGCCACCCCCTGCCTCCGATGGTGGTCCCCTCGGAGGAGGAGGCGCGCGGCGCCCTCCTCTTCTCACCCCTCTCGCTCGCGAGCGGGCTGGTCCTGGCCGAGCGCACGTGGGTGCCGGCGATGGTCCCCTGGCGCGCGACCGACGAGGGCTTCGTCTCCGATCGGGTGCTCGCCTGGTACGAACGCTTCGCCCAGGGTGAGCCGGGGGCCATCGTGGTCGAGGCCACGGGGATCCGCGACGTGCCGAGCGGGCCGCTCTTGCGCATCGGCCACGACCGGTTCCTCCCCGGGCTCGAGCGCCTCACCGAGACGGTCGCGCGCGCAAGCGGCGGCCGGACCAAGCTCCTCATCCAGATCATCGATTTCCTGCGGATCAAGCGGCGCCCCGAGCGCGAGCGGTTCTTCCGGCAGTTCCTTCGCCTGAGGCCCGAGCACCGCCGGCGCTTGTCCGAGCTCACGGAGGACCCCGCGCTCCTCGACGCTGACGAAACGGTCATCCGCGAGCGACTGGTCGCCGCGCCGCACGACGTCGCCGCGGCCTGCCTCGACGCCCGGGAGCGCGAGAGCCTGGAGAGGGGCGCGCGCGAGCGCGTGACCGACGTGGAGCTCGAGGAGATCCGCGAGCTGCCGAGGACCTTGCCCGACCTCTTCGCGCGCGCGGCCGAGCGGGCCCAGCGCGCGGGCTTCCACGGCGTGGAGCTCCACTACGCCCACGCTTACACGATGGCGTCGTTCCTCTCGCGGCTCAACACCCGGACCGATGGCTACGGCGCGACGCTCGAGGGCCGCCTGCGCCTGCCGCTCGAGGTGTACGCCGCCGCGCGCGCCGCCGTGGGCGCGCGGTTCACGCTCGGCGCGCGTTTCCTCTGCGACGAGGTCATCGACCGCGGCTCCGATACGGCGGACGCGAGCGCCTTCGCCGTCGCGTTCGCGCGCGCAGGGATGGACTTTCTGTCCCTGTCGACCGGCGGAAAGTTCGAAGACGCCAAGCAGCCCAAGGTGGGCGAGGCGGCCTACCCCTACACCGGGGAGAGCGGCTTCGAGTGCATGCCGCCGGCGCTCTCCGACGCGCGCGGCCCGTTTGCGCGCAACGTCCCCAAGCAAGCCCAAGTGCGCGCGGCCGTCCGCGCCGCAGGGCTCACCACGCCCGTGGTGGTCGCGGGCGGCATCGGCGAGTTCTCGCAGGCCGAGGCGATCCTCCGGCGCGGCGAGGGCGACATCATCGGCGCCGCGCGGCAGTCGCTCGCGGACCCCGACTGGTTCAAGAAGCTCCGGCTCGGCCGCGGCGCCGAGATCCGCCGCTGCCTCTACTCGAACTACTGTGAGGGCCTCGACCAGAAACACCGCGCCGTGACGTGTCAGCTCTGGGACCGGGCAGACGTCGCGGACGCCGGGGGCATGGTCACCGACGACGGCCGGCGGCGCCTTGTCGCTCCGCGGTGGCGGTGATGGCTCGGTCGCTCAGCGGCGAGCGCGCCGGCTGACGAGCCTCATCAGCGCGACGAGCCCGCCGACCAGGAGCCACACGCTGCCCTGTCCGCCGACGGCGCAGCCGCTGTCGCTCTCCTTCGGCGCCGCGGGCGCGGGCGCGGCGGCGGGGTCGGCGACACATTGGGCGGCGACACACGCCTGCCCAGCCGGGCACAGCTCGCCGTTGTCCACGATGCCGTCGCAGTCGTCGTCGAAGAGGTTGCACTCCTCGGCCCTGGGCGTGCCCGGGAAACACATGTCCCCCGCGCACGTGTACGCCTCCCGCTCGCACCAACCCTCGCCGCACCGCGGGCGGACGTATTCGTCGATCCGCGCGTCACAGTTGTCGTCGATGTTGTTGCAGACCTCCTCGACGCCGGGGTTGATCGCCGGGTCGTCCGGGGCGCAGTCGATCCCCTCGGCCGCCCACCCCGCGGTCGGGACGCAGCCGATGATGCTCTCGCCGCTCGTGAACTCCGCGGTGCTGTAGTAGCCGTCTCCGTCGGCGTCGGGATAGAGCGGGAACGGGATCGCGTCGTCGTCGACCACGCCGTCGCAGTCGTCGTCGCGCTGATTGCAGTATTCGACGGCGCCCGGGAAGGTCGTATCGCGGAAGTCGTCGCAGTCCCCCCCCGCGGTCGCGTAGCCGGTCGGCGGGCTCGTGTCGCAATGGACCCGGGGCTGGTCGGAGTCTCCGAAGCCGTCCGAGTCGTTGTCCGCGTAATAGGTGGCGGGCTGACACCCGTAGACGAAATCGAAATACGCGCGGTCGGCCGAGTCTCCGCTCGAGCTCCCGTTGCCATTGCCCACGAGGGTCGAGACGTCGAAGCGAACGGCGCCCGGCGCGCTCGGCGCCGTCCAGAGGAACACGAACGACGCCTGCCCGTTCGAGAGGCCCTTGGGCGAGGTGTGCGTGAGCCCGGCCGGAACGAGGCCGAGCCCCTGTCCGCCGACGGTCGCGAGCGTCCCGCCGTTGGCGGCGACGAACACGCCGGCGTTCGCGCCGAAGCCGGGCGCGATCGTGACGGTCACGCTCACCTGCTGGCCGGGACCAAACGTCTGCGGGTCGACGCTCGCCGAGATTGGGTAGTCGCTGCCCGCGCCGTGACAACCCATGCACCCCGAGCTCGACTGTCCGGCCGAGTGCGCGGAGGCGGCCGAGCCTGCGGCGAGGACGCCGACGGCGACCGAGAAGGAGACGAGCGGCGCGGCGCGCACCCTCGACGGATATCAGATCGTGCGCGCGCCCGCTCGCTTCACGGGAGGCGCAGGATCTCCCAGCGAAACGGCGCGCGGACGTGTTGGTGGATGGGATCCGGAAGCTCAAGCCGGAGTGCCTCTGATGCGACCCGCTCTCCTCCGCTCCGTCTGGCTCTCGACGCTGGCCACGGTCGTCGGGGTCGTCACTTGCTCGCGCGACGCCGTCGCCGTCGACAAGCGCGCGTGTGCCGTGGCCTACGAGGATGCGCAGAAGCTCCGCGCCTCCGGCGCCCTGCGAGCATCACGCGAACAGCTCCTCGTCTGCTCCGACCCGACCTGCCCCTCGGTCACCCAGGCCGACTGCCTGACCTGGCTCGATGAGTTCGATCGCCAGATCCCGACGCTGCTCCTCATCGTGCTCGACGAAAGCGCGCAAGACGCGACGGCGGTCGACGTGACGATGGATGGCAAGCCGCTGGCGACGATCCTCGACGGCAAGGCCTTGCCGGTCGATCCGGGGCCCCACGATCTCGTCTTCACCTTGAAAGACGGTGCCTCCACGAGGAAGAGCATCGTCGTTCGCGAAGGCGAAAAGGGACGCCGGGTGGAGGTCTCGTTCGTACCCGAGAAGGCCGCGCCTCCGCCGCCCGAGCCGGAGCTGGGGCCAGCCATTCATCCGGCCACGTGGATCCTCGGCGACGTGGGCGTTGCCGGGCTCGGTCTCTTCGGGGTGATGGCCGGTCTCGGCCTCGCCGAGACGTCGGACGCCGAGAGCACGTGCGCGCCGCGATGCTCGGAGGACGTCGTCGGCTCGATCGAGACGAAGTTCCTCGTCGGCGACGTCGGCCTCGGCGTCGGGATCGCGTCGCTCGCCGCGGGGGCGCGATGCGCGGCGTGAGCGGCACGTACGAGCGCTGATGGCCGTGGCAGCTCAGGGCCGTGGCTTGTCGGCCCGCCCGGGGCCCTTCCGCGGCGCGACAGGAGCAGGCGTCACCTCGAGCGGCACGACCTCCGTCGCGCCGTCGCTCGTGGGGAGCGCGATCTCGATGCCGTACTTGCCGGGCGGGAGAGGCGCCTCCTTCTCGCGGTTCTCGAAGACGTTCTCCACGCGTCCTCCCGGCAGCGTGCGGTGACCGACGACGACGCGCTCGACGGTCCGCTTGACCGCCTTGATTGTGAGGCGCGCCGAGACCTGCCCTCGCCCCGACAGCGTGACGCGAGCACGCGACCCCGGACAGGCCGGCGGAGGAAGGAGCGCGAGGTCGTCGAGGAGACGCCCCTCGGCGTCGACGAGCATCGGCCGCATCGCAGTCCCACAGCGATCGTCGAGGTCGAGCGTCCACGGTCCCTTCGTCCCTTCTCGTTGCCCGACGCCGACCGAAAACGAGAGCGACTCCCCCGAGGGGACCGAGAGGGGCTCGCGGGGAACGCGGAGCTTGCGCGGCGGCTGCGTGGACTTCTCTTCCGTCGGGAACGTCGCGCAGGAGCGGAAGGCCTCATCGAGCGACACCCAATCGAAGGAGCACGCGTCGGCCCCGAGCGCCGGGTCCCCGCGCTGCGCGCTCGAGGCCAGCGTCGAGGGCAGCGCGCGCGGCCCGCGTGACAGAGATCCGGACAGCTCGCGGTCGCACCCGGATGCGCCCGTCACGAGGAGCACCGCGAGGCCGGCCGTCGAGATCAGCAGCCGGGGTAGTGCGGCCGGTTGATCCGGCACTCGATCTCCTTCTCGCTGAGTCGCTTGCAGACCGAGTCGGGGACGCCGCCACACGCTCGAGCGCAGTCGAGATCGCAGGTCGCCGGGTCGAGCAGGGGTGAGCTCGGCGCGGGTGCGGCCGGAGGGCCCTCGGAGACGGGCGCGGCCGCCGAGGCCGAGGCCGCGGGCGAAGCCGGCGGAGCTTTGTCGGCGGACGCGCTCGAGGCGCTCGGCGACGAGGTGCCGGCGGCCCCCGCGCACATCGCCGGGGTCATGGCGAGCGTCTGGGTTGCGTCGCCGGAGTCGCAGCGGCTCTCGGGCCCGGCGACGCGCGAAGAGCACGCGAGGAAGGCGCAGCCCAGCAGCAAGCCGGCGGCCACGGAGGCGATGATGGTTCTCGGCGCGGACACGGGCGCAGCCTACACCGCCCGCCCGGGAGCGGAGCCAAGCTTCTGGCATCCTCGTTGCTCGGGCCCCCGAGAGCTTCGTGAAACTCGCTCGCTTTTAGCTTCCTTGCGCGGCCCGCTATGACAGCTCGGTCGCGCCCCCCGAGGTAGAACATGACCCCTCCTTCCCCGGCCGTGCGCCGCCTGCTGCGGCGCGCGCTCGTCGCGATGTGCACGCTCGGCGCCGCGCTGACAGTCTCCCCGCGACCCGCGACCGCGTGTGGTGGATGTTTCATTCCTCCGCCGCCGAGCCCCGACAAAGGGACCGTGGTGACCGGCCACCGGATGGCCCTCTCGATCTCCTCCGAGCAGACAATCCTGTGGGACCAGATCGCCTACGCGGGCACGCCCGAGGAGTTCGCGTGGGTGCTCCCGATCAAGCCCGGCGCCCGGATCGAGGTCGCCTCCGACGCCTGGTTCGACGTCCTCGACGCCGCGACGCGGGCGCAGGTCTACGCGCCGGATCTCGAGTGCGACACCGGCGCGTTCTTCTGCAACGTCTCGATCGCGGCGCCCGCCGCGGCCGGGTGCGGCGACGGCGGCGTCGGCCTCGAGGACGGGGTGGGCGCGTCGGACCCGCCAGTCACGGTGGTCAGCCACGGCTCGGCTGGTCCTTACGAAACCGTCATCTTGAGCGCGGACGAGCCGGGCGCGCTGCCCACCTGGCTCGAGGATCACGGCTACGCGATCCCCGCCGACATCCACCCGCTCATCGACTCCTACGTGGCGGAGGGCTTCGACTTCGTGGCCCTCCGGCTCTTGCCCGCCGCCGGCGTGCAGCAGATGCGACCGGTGCGCGTCGTACAATCCGGCGCGGTGACCACCCTGCCCCTCCGCATGGTCGCCGCCGGCACGGGCCCCTTCACCGACATCACGCTGTTCGTGCTCTCCGAAGGGCGCATGACCGCCCAGGGCTTCGCGGAGGTCGCCGTCTTCCCTGGGCAGCTCTCGTGGGACTTCGGCACGAACACGTCGACCTACGCCGTCATGCGCGAGCAGGCGCTCGCCCAGAACGGCGGGCGGAGCTTCCACGTTCCGTTCTCGGCGAAAGGCGCCCTCTTCCGTGAGATCGAAAACGAGGCGGCGGAGCGGCCGCTCCGGTTCGCGACGACAAACGGCTGGACGTTCGGCACGATCGCCGAGACCTACGTCGAGCAGGCCTTCCTGAACGGCGAGAGCAGCAGCACCACGTGCGCAGACGGCTTCGACGCGCTCGCCGACGACAAGCGCCGCGTCGTGCTCCGTCCGTGCGCCGAGCCGGCCGGGTGCCCGGTCGACGACGCGACCGAGATCGACGCGCGGAGGCTCATGTGCGACCCGCCGGTCGGCAGCGATCTCCCACTCGACGACCTCGCCCAGTCGCTCGTCGGGCTGCACCCCGCCGACGTGTGGCTCACGCGCCTCGAGGCCAAGCTGCCTCGCGAAGCGCTGGACGCCGACCTCGTCCTCGTCCCCTCGGGGCGGCAGCTCCAGCAATCCAGCACGCTGCAGACGCCGCTCGGCGTGAACCTGCCGCCCACGTGTGACCTCGCGGTGACGCCCGTGCGCGCGGACAAACGTGGCCCGAGGAGCGGGCGGTTCGGCGTCGGGCTCGCGCTCGCCGCCCTCTTCACGCTCGCGTTCGTGCGGCGAGCCGTCCACCGTCGCCGAGCAGGCGCGCCCGGTGAGGTGCGATCATGAGCCCGCGAAGCAGCCGTGATCTCGACCTCGGCCGCGTCCTCGCGCAGCCCGCGTGGCTCACGAGCCTCCTCCTCCTGCTGGTCAACGATCACGTGCTCAAGGGCGCGGGCCTGGTCCCGAGCTGGCTCACGGGCAAGCTGAGCGACGTAGCGGGGCTCTTCGTCGCGCCCGCCCTCCTCGCCATCCTCGTGCGCGCGCGCACCCCGCTCGGGCTCGCTGCCGCCCACGTTGCGGTCGGGCTCGGCTTCACCGCGCTGGAGCTCTCGACCGAGATCAACGCGGCCGGCGAGGCGCTCTATGGCGCGCTGGGTCTTCCGTTCCAGCAGTGGAGCGACCCGACCGACCTCTTGACGCTGCTCGTGTTGCCGCTCGCGTACGTGTTCGCGAGGCGCGTCGCGTCGCACGTAGCGCCGCCGCCGCGAGGTGTCTGGGCGCGCGGCCTCACCGCCGTCGGCCTCCTGGCCTGCGCGGCGTCGACGAGCACCCAACACGTCGGCCCCGAGGACGCCCCCGAGAGCCCCGACTGCAGCGAGCCGGGCGCGCCGTATCCCTGCGAGGCGCCGCTGACCGAAGACGGATGTGACAACGGCTGGGACGAGGACTCGGACGGCGCCGTCGATTGCGCCGACACGGACTGCTCGGCCGCCTGTGACGCGCTCCTCGAGGCGTGTGAGGAGACCGTGAGCGGGCCCTTCGTCGACCTCTCCTTCGACCGATCGATGGAAGGCAGCACGCTCGGCCAGCCGAGCTTGACGGAGAGCAACTGCTTGGGAGCCGACGCGCCGGACGACTTCCTCCTCCTGCACGTGCCCGAGCCGGGCACGCTCGTCCTCGAGCTCCCCGAGAACCACGGCGTCAGCGTCCGCTCGACGTGCACCGACTGGCGATCCGAGCTCGGCTGCTACGACACGGGGCCCACGGTGGAGATCCCCTTCCCTGCCGCCGGCACCTTCACGCTGGTGGTCGAGGCGCTCGACCCGCTGCTCGCCGC
The DNA here is from genome assembly GCA_016794345.1 of Myxococcales bacterium. Taxonomy (GTDB): domain Bacteria; phylum Myxococcota_A; class Polyangia; order Polyangiales; family Polyangiaceae; genus Xiheicaenibacterium; species Xiheicaenibacterium phototrophicum. The sequence goes on along the minus strand of JAEUKE010000124.1, from coordinate 83,909 downwards.
GAGCTTCACGGTCGACGTCGTGGAGTTCAGGCCCGCGGCCGAACGAGCGCCTTGAGCGCTGAGCTCAGCGCGGACAGCGCGCGGCGGGGCGCGCCTTGTCGGACGGCGCGCCCGCGTCCTCGAGCCCGGCGACGCCGATGAGGAGCGCGGCGCCCGGCACCGGGACGTCCACGCTGGGGAGGTAGTCGACGATGCCCTGTGCGGTGAACGTGAGGTAGGTGAGCGAGCGGCAGAGCACCTCCGCCTTGTCGTCGTAGCTGCGATCCACACGGACGCCGAACGTCACCCCGCCGACCCCGCCGACCGCGCCATACGCGGCGCCTTCGTAGGTCTGCATGCCGCCCTCGGCCTGCAGGCTGCCGAGGAGCAACGTGTCCGCGTTGGTCGCCCCGGCGAAGGCGCCGGCGCGCCCGCCCACACCGAACCCGAGCCCGGTTCCACGCACGTAGGCCCCGCTCGCGATGCCCACCCGGGTCGCCGTCTCGTCCCGTGGCTCGGGCGCGTCCGGATCCGAGCTGGCCATCAGATCGACGAGGACATCCGCGTTGCCCTCGGCGCCGCCGTAAGGCGTGTCGTTCGCCGCGACCACCGCGGGGCCTCCCTGGGCGCGACCGATGACGTTGCAGCCCGCCAGAAACACGAGGGTCAATGCCGGCAGCGAGACGAAGCGAGGAGAGGTCACGGCCGGCATGGTCTCAGGCCGCGCGCCCAGCGGCAACTCCGCTATCCTCGGGCGCGCCATGAGCCCGCCCTCGTTCCCCGACGATTTCAACCTCGCGCGTTATTACCTCTTCGATCGCCTCGCCGAGGGCCTGGGCCCCAAGACGGCCGTGCTCTTCGGGGAGCAGGAGCACAGCTACGCGGAGGTCGCTCGGCGCGTGGAGGAGCTGCAGCGCTTCTTCTCGACGGTCGGCGTGAGGCGGGAGGAGCGCATCCTGACCATCTTGCACGACACGCCGGCGTTCGTGTGGTCGTTCTTCGCGACGCTCCATCAGGGTGCGGTGGTGACCATGGGCAACCCCGAGGCGCCGGCGGCCGATCTCGCCTACCTCGTGGAGTACACGCGCGCCTCGGTCGTCGTGACCATCCCCCGGGTGGCGGAGGCGATCCGGCACACACTGGAGGCCGCGGACCTGCGCGCCCTCGTCGTCTGCAAGGAGATCGCCACCGGCGAGGACCCCTTCGATCCGTTCGAGCTCGATCCGAAGGGCTTGCCGGTCGTGCCGCTCGACGAGGCGCTCGCGCAGGGCACGCGGGCGACCGGCGATCCTCGCCACGCCCCGCGCCCCACCAAGCGCGACGACGTCGCGATCTGGCTCTTCACGTCGGGCTCGACGGGCAAGAGCAAGGCGAACCTCCACGCCCACCGCGACTTCGCGTTCAACACCGAGGTGTACGCGAAGGAGACCGTGGGGTACCGCAAAGACGACATCACCGTCAGCGTCCCTCGCCTGTTCTTCGGCTACGCCACGGGGACCAACCTCCTGTTCCCGTTTGCGGTGGGCGCGACCACCGGGCTCTTCGCCGAGCGGCCGACTCCGGAGAGCTTGTCGCGGGCCATCGAGCGCTACCGCGCCACCGTGGTGACGAACGTCCCCACCATGATGGGCAAGCTGCTCGATCACGACGACGCGCGCCGCGCGGCCGGAGAGCGCCCGCTCGACTTCTCCACCGTCCGCTTCCACCTCTCGGCGGGCGAGGCGTTGCCGGAGGCCCTGCTGCGCCGCTTCATGGACCGCTTCGGCTCGGCCGAGGTCTTCGACGGGATCGGCTCCGCGGAGATGTTCCACATCTATTGCTCGAACCGCCCCGGAGACGTGCGCCCGGGCTCGCTGGGCCGGGTCGTCGAGGGCTACGAGATCAAGATCCTCCCGTCCGAGGCGGCCGAGCCCGGCGGCCCGGCCCTGCCTGTCGGCGAGACCGGCGTGATGTGGGTGCGTGGCCAGTCGACGTCGATGGGTTACTTCCAGGATCGAGAGAAGAGCTTCGCCACGTTCCTCGGGCCCTGGTGTCGCACCGGGGACCTCTTCCGCCTCGACGCCGACGGCTACCTCTATTTCAGCGGCCGGGCCGACGACCTCCTGAAGGTGAGCGGCGTCTGGGTCGCCCCGCTCGAGGTGGAGGAGTGTCTCCTCCAACACCGAGCCGTCTCGCTCGCCGCCGTCATCGGGTTCGAGGAGGAGGGCCTCACCAAGGTGAAGGCGTTCGTCGTGCTCCGCCCCGAGGAGCGCGCGGCGGATCCGGCCAAGCTCGCGGAGGAGCTCAAGGAGCACGTGAAGAGCTCGCTCTCGAAGCACAAGTACCCGCGCGCCGTCGTCTTCGTGGACGACGTGCCGAAAAACGACCGCGGCAAGGTCGACAAGAAGGTCCTCAAGGAGCGCGAAGCGCGCGGAGAGAACCCGAAGGGCCTCTGATGTCCGTCCACCTCGCCGATCTCACGTCGTCCGGCGCCGACGCCCTGCTGAAGGGCCCTCGGCCCTTCGTGGTCCTTCAGCCCGTCGGCTCGGTGGAGCCACACGGGCCCCACCTCCCTCTCGGAACGGACTCCATCATCAGCGTGGCGGCGAGCGAGCGCGCCGCCACGCGGCTCGACGAGGCCGGCATCGAAGCGCGCATCGCGCCGACGGTGCCGTTCGGCGTGACCGACTTCGCCGCCGGCTTCGCGGGCGCGGTGAGCGTCCCGGCGGATGCGCTCGTCGTCTTCCTGCGCGCGGTGGTCGAGGCGGAGCTCCGAATGGGCGCGGCGCACGTCTGCCTCGTCAACAACCACCTGGAGCCCGCACACGACGCCGCCGTCCGCGCCGCCATCGCAGGCTTCTTGCCGAGGCGCGCTTCCGTCGCGTGCCCGCTCACGCGCCGCTGGGCCCGAACGCTCTCCGCCGAGTTCAAGAGCGGCGCCTGCCACGCGGGCCGATACGAGAGCTCCATCGTGCTCGCCGCCCGCCCCGAGCTGGTGGACGAAGAGGCCCGCGCTACGCTCGAGGCCGTGCCCATCTCGCTGTCCGACGGGATCCGCCAGAACAAACACGGCTTCCTCGAGATGGGGATGACGCGGGCCTACGCCGGCGCGCCCGCCGAGGCGACCGCGACCGAAGGGAGTGAGCAGCTCGACCTGCTCGCGGCGATGATCGTCGCCGAGGTGACCGAAGCGCTAGGCGGACGAGAGGTCGGCTGATGTTCTCCAAGGAGGGCCCCACCTTCCGCGAGCTCCTCGATCAGGCTCTCTCGTCCACCGAGAAGGGCTACGACATGCTCGCGACCAAGTTCGACGCAACGCCCTTCCGCACGCCGGACGACGTGGTGGCGGTCGCCCTCCGCGATCTCGGAGAGGTCGACGATGCGATCGATCTCTGTTGCGGCACCGGCGCCGGGCTCGTCGCGCTCAAGCAGATCACGCGAAACACCCTCGTCGGCGTGGATTTCAGCCAGGGCATGCTCGACGTCGCGAAGGAGCGGCTCGGCGCGACGCGCGCGCGGCTCTCGCTCCGGAAGGCCGACGTCTTCGACCTCCAGGAGAAGGCGGCGTTCGATCTCGTCACGTGTTTCGGAGCGTTCGGACACATCCTCGAGGAGTCCGAGCCGCGTTTCCTCGAGATCGTTCGCAGGCTCCTTCGGCCCGGCGGGCGCTTCGTCTTCGTCACGGCGTACGAGCCGCCGTTTTATTCGCGGCGCTTCCTCCTCGGCAAGGCGTTCAACGCGGCGATGCGTGCCCGCAACGCGCTCTTCGATCCGCCGTTCATCATGTATTACCTGACGTTTCTGTTACCTCGAGCCGAGCGGCTCCTCCGCTTCCACGGCTTCGACGTCGCCTTGGAACGAGGGGTGTTCCCGGCGCCGTACCAGGAGCTCGTGCGCGTGGTCGCGACGCGACGGTGAGGCTCGTCGCCCGCGTGGCGCGCGCGCGACGAAGCGCGCGTGCGCTGCATCCGACTTGCGCGGCCGGCGCGTGATGCTGACCTTGTCAGCCTCATCACCGGCCCGTTCGAGCGCGTGCCGTTCTCCGTCCCTCTCCTTCTCGCCCACGCCACCGCGCAGACCCCGCAAGCGCTCCCCATCGCCGACCTCACCACGACGACCGCCTTCGCGGAGGTGGGGCGAGGCGGCAAAGACCGCGCGCTCGGGAGAGGGATCACCTTCCGGGCGCGCGGCCGCTTCATCGGCCTCGTCGGCGAGTGGTGAGCCGCTTCAGTTCATCTTGTCGCGGAGCTTCTTGAGCTTCGCGACGGCGTCGTGCAGCGCCTCGCGCGTCGCCTCGGTCACCTTCGCGGCGGCCTGCTCGACCTCGAGCAGCTGCGGCTCGAGCTTGCGCCACTCGTCTTTGATCTCCATCCCGGCGAGGTGGACCTTGAGTCGAATCTCGTCCCGCAGCGTGGCGAGGTCGTCGAGGCCACCCTTGATATCCCGCTTCAGCTGGTCGCTCGTGTCGCTCATGTTCGCCACGACGGGCAAGCGACGTACCAGCCTCGTTTGCGGGCTTACGGGGGTCTCTCGGCTGAAAAGCCAGCCTATTTGCGTCGAGCCGCGAATGGCCTGCGTGGCGGCGCGCCCCAGTCGAGGCGCGCGCTGCGCGCTGGCGCCGCGGTCACTGCGGAGGCTCGCCGCAGTCGATGAACACGAGCGTCGTGTCGACACGGAAGTTCGACTCGGTCGTGTGTCGCTCGGCGAAGAAGAAGTCGAGCTGGTAGACGTTGCCCGGCGAGATCCCGAGCTCGGCCGCGCGCGCGTCGAGATCGATCGTGTCGCTCATGGCGCCGTGCACGCCGCCGAGATCGATCGCGAGCTTCCGGTTCACGAACGTGAAGAGGTCGTCGTCCCCGGTGAAGCTGAACGTCTCGCCGCCCGAGTAGAGGAACGTCGTGTGAAGCTCGTAGGTGAAGTGGTAGTTGTGCGGGTTGCCTTCGTTGCCGAAGAGCTGATCGTCGACGGGGAAGAAGTCGGAGTCGTCGAACGTGAAGACGCCGCCGCCCGAAGGCGTGAGCGTGAGCGTGAACGGCGCGCTCTGGTTCACGCCGGACACGTCGCGGAACCACTGATCGAAGTTGGCTTGGCCCGTGGTCGTGTCGTTGCCCGCCTGCCCGGCGTAGACCGGCTTGTTGTCCGGACCGAGATCGGGAAGGACGATGCCGGGGTCGATGCCGAGGAAGTCCTCGAAGTCGGGGTGGCTCGCCTGAAAATCGCGGATGGTGCCGGTGAGGTTGGACCCACACGTTCCGCCGCCCGTGCCGGTGCCCTGGCCCGTGCCGTTGCTGGTGGTGAACGCCCCGGTCGAGCCCTGCGGCGAGCCGCTCTCGGTCCCCGAGCTCGCGCCCGCCCCGCTCGCTCCCGAGCCTTCTTCGTCGCTCGAGCACTCGCAGCCGGCCACGGGCACGAGGAGGAGAAAACAAACGCCTAGAGTCCCTCGAAGTTGCGCGGCGCCCATTGGTCTGACCGATTGTAACAAAGATCACCGTCGCAGCGGCACACGAACTGTGAAACAAGTAACTCAGGAGTGAGTGACTATGCGGCGACGCTTCGCGTATGCGGTCCTCTCGTTCTTGACGTTCGGGTGCGGGGACGACGACAGCCGTGGTGATGCGCCGCCGCTCCCTCCCGTGACCGACCCTGCCGCCGCGGAGGGGCTCGGCCCGCGGCAGCTCCGCCTACTCACCCGGCGTGAGTACAACGCCACCGTCGCGGACCTGTTCGCCGGCGCGCCGGCCCCGGCCACGCCGACCTGCACCGCGGACGCGGCGTGTGACATCCACGAGGAGTCGTGTGTGGGTGGCGCCTGCCAGAAGGACGGGTGTGAGCTCGTCACCTTCGTCCTCGAGGGCTATCCGTCGTCGGCCACGGTGCTCGTCGCCGGCTCCTTCAACGGCTGGGGCGCGACCGAACAGGCCGGCGGCTACGGCATGACCTTCGAGCCGTCGCTCGGCGCGTGGGTCACGAAGCGCGCGATCGCCGACGGCTCCTACGCTTACAAATTCGTCATCGACGGCGTGACCTGGCTGGCCGACCCTTCGAACCCGAGCTCGGAGCCCGACGGCTTCGGCGGCGTGAACTCGCTCCTCGCCCAGGCTTGCGCCGGCGAGCCCGACCCGGCGGACGCGCCGGACCCGCAGCCGAAGAGCGCCGACTACGCGAAGGACTTCCCCGTCGAGAGCCGGCCCGAGGGTTACCCGTTCGACAACGCGTCGAGCGCGCTGGTGACGAGCACCCATGTGGAGCAGTACCTGCGCGCTGGCGAGCGCATCGCGGAGGAGCGCGCCGCCGACCTCTTGCCGCGATACGGGTGCGCGGCGCAGACCGCCGCCGACCCGTGTGTCCGCGACGCCGTCGAGGCGTTCGGGCGCCGCGCCTTCCGCAGGCCGCTCTCGAAGGACGAAGGCGACCGCCTGCACGCGCTCGTGGCGGCGCAGCCGGAACTGGCGACGGGCGTACGCGTCTTCCTCCAGGTCGCGCTCTCGTCGCCCGCGTTCCTGTACCGCTCGGAGATCGGCGAGGACGCCGGCGACGGAACCGTCAGGCTCACCCCCTACGAGACCGCGACCGCGCTGAGCTACACGCTCATCGGCTCGACGCCGAGCGACGCGCTGCTCGACGCCGCGGAGGCCGGAGCGCTCGACACCCCCGAAGGGATCGAGGCCGAGGCGCGGGGGCTCCTCGAAGATCCGCGGGCGGCCGAGATGATGGGGCTCTTCGCGGAGCAGTGGCTGGCGATCGAGACCATCGAGCAGGCTGCCAAGAAGCCTGAGCTCTACCCCGAGTTCGACGCGGCGCTGGCGGCGGACATGAAGAGCGAGACACGCTCGCTCTTCGTCGACGTGGCGCTCGGCGCAGCACCCTTCCAGGATCTGTTCCTCGCCGAGCGGACGGGCGCGAGCGGCCGCCTCGCGCAGCTCTACGGGGCGGGCGCCGACGGCGCCTTGCCCCCGGCGCGCCGCGCCGGGCTCCTCGCCCAGGCGAGCGTGCTCGCGGCGCAGTCCCACTCGGACCAGACGTCGCCGGTGAGGCGCGGCGTCTTCGTGCGGACGCGCCTGCTGTGTCAGGAGCTCGCGCCGCCCCCGCCCAACGCGGGCGGTGTCCCCGAGGTCGACCCGAACGCGTCGACCCGCGAGCGCTTCAGCCAGCACTCGAGCGATCCGACCTGCAACGGCTGCCACAAGAACATCGACCCCATCGGGTTCGGCTTCGAAGGCTTCGACGCGATCGGTCGCGCGCGGGAGACCGACGCGGGCAAGCCCGTCGACGTCTCCGGCGCGGTCACCAGCGTGGAGGGCTTCGGCACCGACACCGACCGCGCGTTCGTCGGGCTCCCGGAGCTCGGCCGGATTCTCGCCGAGAGCCAGAGCGCGAAGACCTGCCTCGTGAAGCAGCTCTACCGGCGCGCCTCGGGCGGGCTCGAGACCCCGGACGACGAAGGCACCGTCGGCTCGCTCGCGGCTCGCTTCGCCGACTCGGGCCACGACGTGGGTGAGCTGGTCGTCGCCCTGACCCAGGTGAAGGCGTTTTCGTACCGGAGGGCGCAATGAGCATCAGGAGACAGAACCGTCGCTCCCTCCTCCGCCTCTTCGGGGCGGCCGGGCTCGCCCTTCCCCTCGGATCCCTCGCCGAGCGACGGGTGCGCGCGGAGGGCGGGGTCGCCAAGCGAGTCATCTTCTTCTACCACCCCGACGGCGTGGCAGGCCCCAGCCAGAACGGCGAGCCGAGCCTGTGGCACGCGACGGGCAGCGGCTCGAGCTTCAGCCTCGGCAGCCTCCAGGCGCCGCTCGCTCCGTACAAAGACGACTGCGTCTTCTTCCGCGGCCTCTCGATGGGCGGGACCGACTCGGGGAGCCATCCGGGCGGCGCGAAGAAGCTCCTCACGGCGACGGACTACGGAAACGCCGTGTCCATCGATCAGGTCCTCGCGAACACGGTGGGCTCGGGCGCGCCGTTCCGGCACCTCTACCTGGGCGCACACGCGACCGTGAACGCCGCTTCCGGCGACAAACACATCTCGTACGTGGCCCCTGGGCAGAGCGTCGCGCCGGAAGACGACCCGCGCAAAGCGTTCGATCTGCTCTTCGGCGCGGCCCCCGCCGAGCCCACGCCCGGCGAGCCCACGGGCCCCGATCCGGTGAAGGTCAGCGTCATCGACGGGGTCCTCGCCGAGATGGACGCGACGCGCGCGAGGCTCGGCAACGTGGAGAAGGCCAAGCTCGACATCCACCTGGAGTCGCTCCGCGAGGTGGAGAAACGCATCAAGGAGGGCACCCCCGGCGGCCCCGGCGGGGCCACGTGTGAGGAGCCCACGCTCGACACGACCGGCGTCGAGGACGCGACGATGACCGACCCGGGTCACTTTCCGGACGTGCTGCGCGCCCAGATGGATCTCACCGTGCTCGCGATGGCGTGTGGGCTGACGAAGGTCGGCGTCATCCAGGCGTCGCAGCACACGAGCGAGCTCATCATGAGCCGCTTCCCCAACACGGAGATGTACGACCCCGGCTTCGACATGCGGAGCCACCAGGCCTCCCATTACGGCCCCGCGCACGACTTCCAGAAGAAGGAGTTCGACGCCTTCGCCAAGCAGAACAAGTGGTGGATGAGCCAGCTCGCCTACCTCATCGGCAAGCTCGACGAGCTACCGGAGGAGGACGGCACCATGCTCGACCACTCGATCGTCGTGTGCGTGACGGAGGTCTGCGACGGCAACACCCACTACCACGACGACATGCCCTTCGTCGTCGCGGGCCGCGCCGGCGGTCGCATCGCCACCGGCCGCCTGATCGACACCGGCGGCCGCCGCCACGCCGATCTGTGGATCGCGTTGGCCCAGGCCATGGGCCACTCGATCGATTCGTTCGGCGATGCGAGCAACGGCGCCCTCCCCGGCCTCCTCACCTGACGCGCCTCCCCCCTCACACCGTGAGGGGGGCCGGGGGGTGATGCTGCGGCGTCGACCTCATCGTTCACCCCGACGTCGCCCTCTTCAGCACACGGCTGGATTCCTCCACCCGGTCACGGGTGCGTGTAGACGATCGTGCCCTTCTTGAGCGACAGCGCCGCGTGCCAGGTCGCCGGGACGTCGGGGGTCGTGAAGGAGAAGAGCCAGGCGGCGTCGAGCGGGGCGAGGTTCACGCAGCCGTGGCTCCGCGGCGTGCCGAAGTCGTCGTGCCAATACGCCGCGTGCAGGGCGTAGCCGTCGGTGAAGTATTGGACGAACGGCACGTCGCGCAGATCGAACTCGTCGCCCGCGTCCTCGCCGTCCATCGTGACGGTGACGTGTTTCGTGTGGATGAGAAAGACGCCTTGAATGGTCGAGTGCGTCTCCTTCGGATCGCCGAGCCCGTCGGCGCCGGTCGAGACGAGCGTCACGTAGACGGGCTTTGTCCCCTCGTAGGCGACGAGCGACTGCTCGAGGATGGAGACGTCCACCCAGCGGCGGCTGTCTTTCGCCCAGGTCGGGACGCGTGACATCGGCTCCACGCGGCGAACGTCCTCCGCGCGGACGAAGCTCCCGTCTTTCGCCTCGAGGTAGGCCCCGCCCTTGACCGATCGGCCCGTCAGCGGGACGGCGTCGCGATAGCCGAGCGCGTCGCCCGATCGCATGCGGCCGCCGTCCTCCTGCGAGTACCGCGTCGCGTGTTTCTTCATGACGAAGGCGACGGGGAGCGTGATCTCGTCGGTCAGGGCGAGCCCCTGGAAGCTGGACGGCTTCACCCAGCGCATCCGGTCGAGCGGCACGACCGTGAGGTCGGTGGTGAGCCCGAAGCGCCTGTCGTCGTGGTCGAACTGCCCGAGCAGCGCGAACCCCGAGCGGACGCGCGCCTGACCGAGGTGGACGTCGCCCTCGCCGCGAGGCTTGCCGTCGGTGAGGCCGGGCGCTGCCTGCCCGTAGAGCAAGACGGGCGGGACCGGCCCCGGCTCGGGGAGCGGAACGAATGCGGGGTCCTTCTTCAGGCCCTCGAGCTTCTTCTGGTGGTAGCGCCTGTCGGGCTCGTACCGCGCCTGCTCCGACTCGGTCGGGAGCCGCGAGTAGAGCGGCGGGGTCGGCATGCGCGACATGACATAATCGTAAGGAAGCCCGTCCAGCTTCGGGCGGACCTTCGACGCCTCGACGATGGGGTTGAAGCGGTCGAGCGTCGCGGTCTTGCCCCGGCAGACGTAGCCCTCGGGCTCGATGCGGTACCACCCGCCGCGGCACCCGGCCGTCCCGGCGGTCTTCGCCGCGCGCGGGACCACCGCGCCGGCGCGCAGGTAGCCGATGCGCCGGCTCTTCCGGCGCGGCTCGGCGAAGATCCAGGTCTCGCGCGCGGTGCTCGCGATGACGGGCGCCGTGTCCTCCGCGACCTCCGACGGGCCGTCGTTGCCCACCTCGTCGTCGTCGCCCTCCTCTTCGGAGGCTTCTTCTCCCGCGATCTCCTTCGCCATGTCCCAGTCGGGCTCGGCCGAGGCGACGGGCTCGGGTGGCGGCGGCGGCGCGGCGACGGGCGCGGGAGGGGGTGGCTCGGGCGGGAGCTCGAAGACCGCGTGCGCCAGCGGAGCGAGCGGCTTGGGCCGTTCGAGCGTGGGCAGGCCCAGCCGACGACCAGCGGTCATCGCGGCGCCTGGCGCGTCGACGCAGCTCGCCGTCACGCTGGCCAGAAGAACGACGAGGGCCTGCCCGAGAGCGCGCACGATCCGCCGGTAGCAAGCCACGCGAGCTCGGGCCAAACTTCCGGGCCGTCCCCGCCGGGCGACGCCGGAAGGTGAGCCGATTGTCGGGCGAAACGGCCCGGGGTAAGACCCGGGCCATGTCGGAAGCCGTCAGCCTCGCGGAGCTCATCGCCGTCGACCACCTGCTCACCGAGGAGGAGAAGCTCGTCGCCGAGACCGTCCGTCGTTTCGTCCGGGAGCGATACCTCCCGCGCGCCGCGGAGCTCTTCGCCAAGGAGCAGTTCCCGACCGACCTCATCCCCGAGATGGCCGAGATGGGCCTGCTCGGCGCTTCGCTAAAAGGTTACGGATGTGCGGGCATGAGCCCCACGGCGTACGGGCTCGCGCTCGAGGAGCTCGAATACGGCGACAGCGGCCTGCGCAGCTTCGCGAGCGTGCAGGGCAGCCTCGCCATGTTCCCCATCCACAAGTTCGGCTCGGAGGCGCAGAAGGAGCGGTGGCTGCCGGGGATGGCCAAGGGTGAGATCATCGGCTGCTTCGGCCTGACCGAGCCCGACGCCGGCAGCGACCCGGGCTCGATGAAGACCCGCGCCAAGAAGGACGGCAAGGACTGGGTCCTGAACGGCACGAAGATGTGGATCACGAGCTCGCCGGTCGCGAAGGTCGCGGTCGTCTGGGCGAAGACCCGCGAGGACGACCCGAAGAGCATCCGCGGCTTCCTCGTGGAGCGCGGCATGAAGGGCTTCGAGACGCCGACTGTCCACGGCAAGATGAGCCTGCGCGCGAGCCCCACCGGCGAGATCGTGCTGTCCGACGTGCGCGTGCCGGAGGAGAACATGCTCCCCAACGTGGAGGGCTTGCGTGGTCCCCTCTCCTGCCTCACCCAGGCCCGCTTCGGGATCTCGTTCGGCGCGCTCGGCGCCGCGCGCGCCTGCTTCGACTCGGTGCTCGCCTACTCGAAGGAGCGAATCGTCTTCGGCAAGCCCATCGCCTCGAAGCAGCTCATCCAGAAGAAGCTCTCGGACATGGCCATCGAGATCGCCAAGGGCAAGATCATGGGCGTGCACTTCGCGCGCCTGAAGGAGCAGCGCGATCTCTTGCCGGCGCAGGTCTCGCTCTGCAAGAAGAACAACGTGGGCATCGCGCTCGAGATCGCGCGGACCGCGCGCAGCATCCTCGCGGGCAACGGCATCCTCCTCGAGTACCCCGTCATCCGCCACATGCTGAACCTCGAGAGCGTCTACACCTACGAGGGGACGGACGAGGTCCACACCCTCATCCTCGGGCAGAGCCTGACGGGCGTCAGCGCGTTCTGAGGGCGGCGCCCGAGCCGAGCAACTCGCCCTCGGCGCGGGTGTAATGCGGAGGCGATCCCGGCGTCAGCAGGTTCGAGAGCACGACGCTCTCGAGCCAAAGGTGATGCCATGAAGACCGAAGAGAAGCGCTGCAACTGCAAGACGTGTGACCACTCGAGCTGCCGTTGCGCGGCGAGCGCGGAGGCAGCCGGAGCGGACTGTCGCTGCACGCCCCGCTGCGGATGTGACGCCCCCTGCCGATGCAACGGGTGCGGCTGCTGCAAGCGAGAGGGCTGAGGACGAGGGGGGGGCGCGAAGGAGGCTACGGCCTCGCGAGCCGCTCGCCGAGCTCGCGGGCCGCTGTCTCCACCGCGGGGTTGTCGCGGTGGCAGCAGGCGCCGCTCCCGGCGTCGCAGTCCGGCGAGCGCATGCCGCTGAGGATCGCGAGCGAACGAGCGTCGCCTTCCGTTCGCACCCGACCGAGGAGCGACACTTTCTCGCCACACGCGGCCTCTCGAAGATCGAACGCGACACGCAGCGCCGGCGTGCCCCGCGCGCGCACCGCGGCGTCCGCGAGGAGGGGCGTCGCCAGGGTCGCTGCCTGCGAGCCGCCGCGTGTCGTGACGATCTCGTAGAGCACGTCCACGCCATCCGAGCCGAAGCGCTCGGCGAGCGACTTCACGACGAGCGCCCCCTTCGCGCGATCGGACGCCGCGGTGACTGTCGTCTCCACCGCCGCGGCGCGCATCTCCACGGTGGAGAGGGCGGTGGGATCGAGCTCGGCGAGCGCGAGAAGGACTTCGGTCGCCCTCGTGAAGTCGCGCGACGTCGGCGCTTGCCGGACGATCCGCCGCCAAGCCTCCGCGTCGAGGCCCGCGATCGCGGTCGCCGTCGGCGCGGCCGCGGACGCCACGGGCGACGCCGTGCGTTCGGCGGTCGGCTTCGGCCCAGGAGGATCGACCCGCGGCGGCCCGGAAGCGCTCGCTGGCGTCGCTGGTGCGACGCTCGTCGAGCCGCTCGCCGCTGCGGGATCGTGCTTCGAGCGGAGCACCACGAAGCCGGCCGTTGCCAGCAGCGCGGCGCCCGCGAGGAGAAGCCACGCCGACCGACCGCGGGACGGGGCAGGCGCGTGCTTCGGTGAGGGGACGGTCTTCGGCCCCGGCGAAGGTGTGCTTTCCGGCTCCGGGTCTCCGCGGTCACGGGTCGTGACCGTCGGCTCCGGCGTCCCGTCCGCGACGTCCTCGAAGCGCGGCAGGCTGCGCGGCGGCGCGGCGCCCGCCACGCTCAGCGAGATCGGCTCCGGCTCGATGGGCTCGGGAGCGCGCGCTTCGGCCTCGAGCGCGGCGGTGGCCGCCTCGAGCGCGCGGGAGACCTCCTCTGCGCGCTGGAAGCGATCCGCCGGGGACTTCGCGAGGAGGCGCAGCGCGATCGCCTCGAGCTCCTTCGGCACGCTCGCGCCGGACCGCTCGGCGATCCGCGGGACCGGATCCATCCTGTGTCGCAGGAAGAGGGTCGCCTGCGTTTCGGCCTCGAAGGGCGGCACGCCGGCGAGCATCTCGTAGAGCATCGCGCCGAGCGCGTAGAGATCGCTGCGGGCGTCCACCAGCTTCATACCGAGCGCCGCTTCCGGCGCAAGGTACCCGATCGTCCCGAAGACGATGCCGTCACCGGTGATCTGGCTCGGGGCGGTGGGCGCTCCCTTCTGGAAGCTCATCGCGTTGAACTGCTCGACGGGCACCTTCGCGAAGCCGAAGTCGATCACCTTCACGAGATCTTTCGGGCCTGGGACGATCATGACGTTCCGCGGATTGAGGTCCCGGTGCACGATGCCCTTCGCGTGGAGCTTCGAGAGCGCGGTCGCGATCTGCTTCGTGATCCGGAGGACGCGCGCGAGCGGCATGCGCCCCTGGCGGAGGACTTGCCGGAGCGTCGCGCCGCGCACGAACTCGAGGACGAGATAACACGAGCCGTCCTGCGTCTTTCCGAAGTCCCGCGCCGACGCGATGTTCTTGTGCTCGACGTGCGCGCCGACGATCGCCTCGCGCTCGAACCGTGCCACCAGCCCCGGGAGTCCCTCGGTGTCCGGGTGCAGCACCTTGATGGCCACGCGCTTCCGCATGTGCACGTGCTCGCCCGTGTAGACGACGCCGAAACCGCCGCTCGCGAGCACGTTGTGGATGCGGTAGCGGTCCGCGAGGATGGTGCCGACGAGCGCGCTCGCGCGCGCCTCGGCCGCCGGGTCGGCGCCCGTGCCGCGCTTGTCGTCCTCGCTCCCGCTGTCGACGGACACCGCTTGGCAATGTCTCCGCCCGAGCGGAGGACGTCAATCACGGAAGACCCGGGCCACGAGGCAGCCTGCTCGAACGGCGCGCGCTGGTGCGCCATGGCGCGAACCAGGCCTTCTCGCTCGCCAAGCACGCGAGCTGGGCGTCACAGGCCGCGCGGCCCTCGTGGGGGGGCTCGGCACCTTGACGATCGCCGCCTTGGGCGTCGTCTCCGGCAGACATCGGGACATCCCCGCTCCACGCCCGTGAACGACTTTCCGCGCTGCACCCGGCGAGGCCCATCATCACAGCGAGATGATGGCGCATGGAAGGCCTCATCGCTGGCGGCCTATCAAGCCGCGTGCCAGCGGCTCGCCGGCGTCGTGACGCTCGACTCGGTATGGCTTCGAGTCGATGGGCACGCGCACCCTGCCGGAGCGGCTCGCGAGCATCGGCCAGGACGCTCCGCGACCGACCTTCCCCATCCGGGAGTCCCCCGACTGCGCACTCAGCCTAGCGAGCTGCCGCGCCTCAAGCTCGGTGTTGGGCCACTCAAGGTCGCCAGATCGAGTCGGGACCTACTCCGATCGTCATCTGACAGCACCCGTCGTGGCATCGCGACGTGGTGAGTGGGAGGGAGCATACGCAGGCATCGGCACCATCGAAGCGACAACGCCGCGAATCGTAGCGCTCCTGCGCGCTGCGATTCATCGGGACCAGCTCGCAGCTGGACGCGGCGAGCACTTCGCAGTCCTCGCTCTTGTGGCAAGCGCGGTCGCGCGCTGCGAGCCAAGGGGCCCGGCCGTCGGGCGCGCAAGACCCGTCCGCCCGCAAGGTGCTTGCGACTACCGAGGAGGAAGCGGCGCTCGGCGCCGGGTACTGATGCGCCGGCTTCTCGTCCACGGGTGCCTGCCTGGCGACCTGCGAACCGCAAGCGACGACGGAGATCAGCGCGGCAAAGAACGAAGATCCGCGAGACACCAAGGTTCAATACCCGATCGGCGAAACGCGAGCAGCTTCTGTGAGTGTTCTGGATCGAGCCGCCAGTCGTGCACGACCGAAGAGGATCGTCGACCGCCGTGTCGCGGCCAGACGCTCGAGCGCATCCTCCGCGCGTTCACCTCTCACTCGCCGAGTTCGAGAACCGTGTCGTTCTCCACTTCGCCTGACCAAGGCGGCCAAACTTTGATCGTGCTTGAGGTCGGAGCCTTGATCCCCTTTGAGGTCGAACGGCGGGCCGTCCGCTCAGGCAGTAGCCCGTGAACATCCGCACGGTCGACGCGAGTCAGTGAGTTGACGAGCACGACGAGCGTCGGTGGTTTCCGCCCGCAAAGCGAGCTCCGCCGACTGGTACGCGCCTTGCTCGATAGGGCGGCTGCTCGAGACCGGTGACGGCGACGAGGGGGAAGCACCGTAACCGTGTGCCTGGCTCTCATGTTCGACCTGGCTTGTGAAGGAGATGCGGAATGAAAAGGTGGACACGACAAGTGTTGGCCGCTTGGTCTCTCGCGGGGGGAGCAGCCGCCCTCGCGGGATGCGCAGAAGAACGGCCTCCGATCAACCGCGTGCAGCCCAACGCGCTCTCCAAGGCGTTTTTCGTCGGCGAGCTCGAGGACCCGGTCGACAACCCGACCTTCTTCTCCCGCGCCTTCGTGGTCGACCAGTCCGCCGGGCAAGACGGCCTCAGCGTCGGACTCTATTCAGGGACCGATCGGATCAAATGGGAGATCACCGAGCGTGCCCTGATCGCGCACAAGGCCTACCAGATCGCCGAGGGGCAGGACGACCACGGCAAGCCAGACGGTGAGCCTGACGGCACCGTCGTCGCTCAGTTCGCGATCACGTCGCATTTCGACATCCGCCGCAGCTACAACCCGTCCACCGGCGAAGAGATGAACGTGATCGAGGAGAACACCTCGGATCGCCCTTGGTACGAGCGCGAGTACATGCGCGTCGATTGGTCCAGCAACCAGGTGGTCGACCCCATGTGGGGCGAAATGTTCTTCGCCAAGGTTTTCGGCGACATGAAGGTCGAGCCCTTGACCTACACCGTCACCGACCCACAGGACGAGGACGCGCCGTTCTTCGATGTCGAGGACGGCTATTTCGACATCACCAACAAGTACTACACCTCCCCGAAGGAGCAGTACTTCGCGCCCTGGAAGGAGACGCTGCCGACGTGCGCGCTGGTCGGCATCTTCACGAGCTCGACCACCAGCGACTGCAACAACCAGGAGGCTACGGTCCGCCACAGCTTCTGGAAGGTCCAGGACACCGACTTCGAGCCGACGGAGAACACGAAGCGCAAGCTCGACGTGGTCGCCAACTTCGGCGGCTCCGGCGACAGCTTCCAGCCGGGTTTTGCCGGCGGGACCACCCAGTGCTGGGACCCACAATACGGGTACACCGACGCTTGCTTCCGCCAGTACCTGGTCAAGACGAACTTCTGGAAGAAGAGCCACTCCGACATCGAATGCGAGAGTGACGACGATTCCGACGGCAATGGCACCGCGGACGCGTGTGAGGCTTACGAGGGTCTGCCTGGATCCCAGTGCGACCTCTACCACCACAAGTGCACCCTTCCGCTGCGGGAGCGCTCGATCAAGCCGGTGGGCTTCTGGCTCAACAAGGAGACGCCCGAGCTCCTGCTCGACGCCGTGGACGACAAGGGCCGCCCGGTCGGTGAGGTCGACGCCCAGGGGCAACCGCTCATCCGCGGCCCGATGGAGGATGTCGTCAAGACGTGGGACCAGGCGACGATGGTCGCGCTCGCCTACGGGCGCGAGGTCGAATGCCGGCGCACCGGTGGCGAGCGCGCGGCATGCCACGCCGAGTTCTTCGAGGTCGACGAGCTGGGCAACGACATCACCCAGATGATCTCGTTCGGCGGCTGGGGCATCGCGACACCCAAGGCACAGCCGCAGGATGGCCCCTACGCGCTCACCTCCTGCCACGCCCCGGTGCGCGCGTACGACTTGCACGAGGTCTGCGGCGAGACCGACGAGGTCGCGCGCGCTGGCGATCAGCGAAAGAACTTCATCTACTACTGGCCCCACGACTCCGACGCACGTTATGGCGGGGTCGCCGGCCTCGGCCAGGACCCGGAGACCGGGGAGAGCCACGGCGTCACCGCCACGGTGATGGGGCGCTCGGCCACGCGCGCAGCGGCGATCTACCGCGATTACATCCTCTACGCGCTCGGCGACTTCGAAGAGGACGACTTCATCCAGGGGACGCCGCAGTTCGTCTTCAACAAGATCGCGGCGAACGGCTACTCGCCCGACAGCCGGATGGCGGCCGACGCCGCCGGTCAGGTCTACGAGGCCCCCCAGGCGCGCGCGCTACGCCGCGACGACCCGACGCTCCTCCAGGTGCTCGAGGCGCAGACCAAGTCGGCCTACGATCCGCTCCTTCAATCGGCGACGCAGCCGAAGTTCGAGGCTCTCGCGGCGAAGGTCCGGGGCACCGAATACGAGGCCGACATGGTGGGCGCGTCGTGGGTCCAGCTCACCGGCGCCGATCCGAGCGAGCCGATGACCGACAGCTTGCTCGAGCAGGCGTCACCATTGCGCAACCTGGACCCCGGGCGCTTGGCGCTGTGGCGCGCCCAGATCGACGCCAAGCTCGCGGCGCGCGGCATCTGCTACGTCGAGGACGTGCCGCGCATCGGGAGCATCAACTGGGCCGGCATCAGCCGCTGGTACCTGGACAAGTTCGAGGACCTGGGCATGGCAGGCGATATGGTACCCGGGGCGGCCCGGGATCCGGCGATGGTGAAGGCGCGCGCCGAGTACATCTACGAGGACCTGTTCAAGGCCATGGCACGCGGCATCGCCATCCACGAGATGGGGCACACCCTCGGCATGCGCCACAACTTCGCGTCGAGCTATGACGCGACCAACTACATGCCGCAGTACTGGCAGCTCCGGACCAACGAAGGTCAGGCAACGGAGACGTGCACCGGCCCGCGTGATCCCAACTCGGTGGACGATTGCATCGGCCCGCGCTTCGACGATCCGGAGACGGAGGACGAGCTCGGGCTCGCCCCCCGCGACGGCCAAGGACGCAGCCAGGGACGGCCCGGCGTCGCCTACTTCGGCAACACCTCGGTCATGGAGTACGAGCAGGATTATTTGTCGCCCGGCCTCGGGACCTACGACCTGGCGTACATGAAGGCCGTGTATGCGGGCGTCCTCGAGACCTACGACATCGATCGTGTCGCCGAAGGCGGAATCGCGTCGGAGGAGCAGGACCAGTTCGCCTCCAACATGGGCCTTCAGCTCAGCGAGGTAAACGTCCTCGGCGACCGGATCGCCCACTACACCACGCTCGCCCGCGAGATGAAGGTGTTCCAGCCGAGCTACTGCCGCGACGCCACGCCGGCGGAGATCGAGCAGGGCGAGTGGCGCGTCGTCCACGGCAAGGTCTGCGCCCAGAGTCCGCGCGATCACTACCGCTGGAAGGACTTCATCGACGACGACGAGGACGGCGCGAAGCGACCGCTCGACTTCCTCAACCTCACGGCGTGGAAGACGCTCAAGTCGGCGACGCCGGACGGCAGGCCCCGCAACCGCTGGAGCTACCGCTACGGCGAGACCTATGGCCACGGCTACCTCCACACCAACCCGAGCGACGGGGGCGCGGACGTCTACGAGGTCACGATCGGCAACTCCAGGATGTTCGACCTCAGCTACCTCACGACCTACTTCAGGCGGCAGAACAAGGAGTACGGCTACAAGTCGCTGCCCTGGTCGACCGCGGATCGCTTCCTCGAGCGGGCCCGCTCGTTCCACTGGGTCCTCGAAGACCGAAGCTTCGGCCCGGAGTACGAGGCCGCGCGCCGCGAGACCTTCCACTTCCTCGTTCGCGCCGCGCTGTCCCCCGAGCCCGGAGGAGCCTCCAAGTTCAATATGGGCGGGCAGAGCGTCTTCGACGCCGATCCCAATGGTGGCGGTGTCTTCCAGGTCGCCAAGGTCGACGGCCGCTACGTGGCCGATGAGTTCAGCAACGTGGACGGTGGCAACTGGGACTACCTCTCCTGGATCGACCACGCGGGCTACAACGCCGAGCGCGGCATGGCCCTCCGCGCGCTCCTCGACGGTCGCCCGACGCTGTTCACCATCTCGCGCGAGACGTACCTCGACGGCCGCAACGTGATGAAGAACTTCCGTGACGACGAGCCCCAGGCGGTCGACCGTCTCATGGGCGGCATCCTGGCAGAGGACTGGGAGACCGTGGCCATGTGGGTCGGTCCCGATACCATCCCCGACCCACACGGCGGTCTGCCGTTCCGCTCGGTCCAGGCGCTCGACCTCACCGGTGCGGCGCCCTCGCGCCCGGCGAACAGCACACCCGTGTTCCCCAACATCGGCTACCAGAACCAGCTGGGGATCGTGATCTACGCCCACCTGTTCGGGCGCATGAACACCGACATGACGCTGGTGAACAAGATGCGGATCTACATCAAGGGCGTCGACTTCATCGGCGCGATCCCGGACACGGAGCTCGTCGAGTTCCTCGACCCGAACAGCGGCCTGACCTACGTCGCGCGCCTCTACGGAGAGGAGACGATCAACGGCCGTCAGGTCGACAAGGGCATCGCGTCGCGCATGCTCCAGCATGCGAACGCGCTCGCAGCCATCGGAACTGACGATGCGCTCGTCAAGTACGTCGGCTTGATCGACGCGACTCGGCAGATCGGCCTGATGTACAACGGCCCTCTCGACGGCACGGACGTTCCCGCCGAGAACTGAGAGAGGCGGGCGCATCGCCGGAAGGGGCTGCGGATTCCGCAGCCCCTTTCGGCTTTGGGCCTGGGTGACGGCGTCGACTGCTCGCTACTCGATGAAGCCGAGCTGGACGTCGACGATCGCCGGACCGTCGTCCACCGTCGCGGTCTGCCAGCCCAAGAGGTCGGCCGAGCCGAAGAGATGACCGGGCCAGGAGGCGCCGACCCAGGTGCCGGCCCCGAAGCCGAGGATGCCCTGCGGCGGCTGCTGCGCGGCCACACTCTGCCACGTCATCCCGTCGGCCGACGTAAAGATGCCCTCCGCTGCGCGGAGCGCGAAGAGTCCGTCGCCGAAGACCACGTGGCCGAGATCGGTCGCGCTGATCGCGCAGTCGCTCCAGGTCGCGCCGTCCGACGAGACCGAGCAGCGGTCGTTGCCGACCGCCACGAAGGCGCCCGCGCCGTAGGTGATCGAGTGGAAGGTGGCGCCGCCGGTCTGCTCCGCCGTCCACGTCACGCCGTCGGTCGTGGTGCTGATGAGGCCTTGATCGCCGCCGCCGTAGGTGTGCCCCGCGGCGACGAAGACCCCATTGCCCGCAGCGATTCCGCGGTAATGCCCGGCGTAATAACCTTGGTCGTCGGTCCAGGTGACGCCGCCGTCGGTCGAGCGGATGCGCAGCCCGTTTCCGCCCGCGGCGACGAAGACGCCGCCGAGGAACGCGACGTCGCCGATCCAGCTCGTGGCCGGTGACTGGAACGTCCAGCTCACGCCGTCGGTCGAGGTGGCCACCTGTCCTTCGCTGCCTCCGCCCACGGCGACGAAGACGCCGTCGCCGAAGCCCACCCCACGGAAGAGGTTGTTGTCGTCTCCACCGTTCGGGTCGACGATGATGTCATTTTCCCAGACGAGCCCGTCGAGCGAAGAGAGCCGCCGACCGCCGTAGCCGACCGCGACGAGCATCGGAGTGCCTTGCGGAGGGCCACCGCCGACCCCGCTGCCCCCACCCCCGGTGTTTCCGCTCCCCGTGCTGGTGTTGCCCGTCCCGGTGGTCGCGCCCGAGCCCGTGGTCGCCCCCGCGCCCGCGCCGGTCGTCGCGCCCGCCCCCGTCCCGCTGGAGGAAGAAGCGTCATCGTCACCACACGCGGCGACGAGCCAGACACCGAAGACCAAGCTGGAGGCGAGAGCGCGCATCGGCGACCTTCTAGCACGCGTCGTTCCACGCCACAGGCGCGCGCACGAGCCGCGCTCGGCAGCCGAAGGCCGGGTGCGGTGCGACGAGCCGCGGACGGCAGCGAGCGCTCGCTGCCCCAGTGCTGTCGCAGCACTTCGGTGTGCTCGGCGGCGTGGCCGCTGCAGCAAGCCGCCTGGGAGAATGATCGTCGAACCGGCCGCCAAGGAGAGACGCTACGCCAAACATCCGTTATAGTGGACACTTGAGTCGCAATACAGGACTCAGAGAAAATTGAGCGGTTTTCCGGCTGGATTCGCGTTCCTCTCCGCGCTCACAAGGCGGACTTCCACCTCCAGTGGCTCCGCCACAACTGCGACGTCGACAGGCATCCGCTCACGCGCGAGCGGACCGTGGACTCGTCGGAGCTGCCGGACGACCTGACGATCGACGAGGCCCGCATCCGACATGGGCCGGCCGCTCCGCGCTTCATGCGGCCACCGCGGGGCTCAAGCGGCGGATGAGATCCCGCGTCCCCATTCGCTTGGTGAGCACGAGCTCACGCCCGAGCTTCTGGCAGGCGATACGCGCGACCTTCACCGCGCCGTGGCTGTTCACGTCCGTCAGGACGACGACGAGATCGGCGCGGCCCACCGCCCGCCGGATCTCCTCGACGCCTCTGCCGTTGATGTGGCCCGGGTGGAACTCGAGCTCGTGCCCGAGATCCGCCGCGAGGCGGACGAGGGTTGTCTGGGTTCGTTCGACGCCGCCGATCACCGCTACGCGCATGACGTCCTCCGTTCGCCGCTGGGCGACGTCCGCCATATTAGACATTCATCCGTAGATGGCAAGCGGCACACACCGTCCGGCATTCGCCCCCGGGGCGCTGGACGCGCTGACTGGGAGCAAGGTCGTCTACTTTAGCGGACGCCTGTTGGACGGGCCGGGCACCGCCATCCGCTCGGCAGCCGCCTCAGGCGCGTTTCTTCATCGCCACGAGGAACACCTCGATGCTGTTCCTTCGCACGGTCTCCGGCCGCAGCGTGCGCACCTCGGCGTAGAGCTCGCGCAGCGCGGCGCGGGCCTTCTCGTAGTCGGGCCCCATGAAGATCTTCGCGATGAAGCTCGAGCCAGGCTTTCCGTGGGCGCGCGCCACCTCGATCGCGCGCATGACCAGCTCGAAGCTGCGCCACTGATCGGCGTCGCGGTTGCCGCTCGTGCGCGGGGCCATGTCCGAGAGAACGACGTCGAACGGGCCGTGCTCGGCGAACACCTCCGACGCGACGTCGAACGCGTCCCCCTGCACGACCGTCGCGTTCGGACCCAGGCTCGACTTCAGCGGATCGAGATCGATCGACAAAAGGCGCCCACCACGACCGATGACCTGGGAGGCGTACATCGACCAGGAGCCGGGGGCCGCCCCGAGGTCGACGACGTGCTGGCCCTGCCGGAGCAGCCGGCAGCGCTTGTCGATCTCCTCGAGCTTGAAAACACTGCGCGCCGGGAAGCCTTGTTGCTTCGCGGCGCGCGTGTGGACGTCCGGCTTCTTGTAAGGGTTGGGCTTCCGCACGACGTCATTCTCCCCCTCTCCGCTCGCGGAGAGGGGTCCGGGGGGTGAGGACACCACGGGGATGATGCTCCCGCAGGTCCCCCACCTCTCCGGCTCGGCGGGACGTCACTTCTTCGGCTTGCCGCCGTTCTTCTTCTTCACGGCGCCGCGCAGCACGATGACGCTGTTCTTGGAGCCGGGGATGCCGCCCTCCACCAGGACGATGTCGTCCTCGGGGATGAGCTTGACGATCTTGAGGTTGAGCGTGCTGACGGTCTCGTCGCCGTAGTGGCCGGGCATCTTGAGGCCGGGGAGCGTGCGACCGGGCGTCATGTTCGTACCGATCGAGCCGCCGTGGCGGAAGTACTCGTGGGTACCGTGGCTGCTCACGAAGCCGGCGAAGCTCCAGCGGCGCATGACGCCCGTGAAGCCGCGACCCCGCGTCTTGCCCTGCGCATCGACGAACTGGCCGACCTCGAACACCTTGTCGACGGCGACCTTCTCGCCGACCTCGTATTTGGCGACCTCGTCGGCGGCGAGGCGGAGCTCGCGGACGATGCGCTTCGGGGTCTGCCCGTTTTTCTTGTAGTAGCCGGCGAGGGGCTTGTTCGTGTGCTTCTCCTTGCGCTCGCCGAGGCCGACCACGAGGGCGTCGTAGCCGTCTTTCTCCTGCGTTCGCTTGCCGAGCACCACGCAGCCCGCCTGCACGACGGTGCAACGCTTGACCTCGCCCTTCTCGTCGAAGATCTGGGTCATGCCGACTTTTTTGCCCACGATTCCGGGGTTCTTGTTCACGGCTTCTTCTCGCTGCGCCTCCAAAGGGTGGTATCGAATTGCCCGCGTGACGCGGGCAGCTCCTCCCCGCACGGCCGGTCCGGAGGCAAGGACCGGGGCCCACCGGTTCCTGGGGAACTGGGGCCGGGCGGATTGGAAGGGCGCGAGTCATAGCTCGCGGAGAGACCCGGGGAAAGGAAAAATACGGTGAAGAAGCTCAGGGCTGTGGCGGTCTATTGCGGGGCCGGAAAACCGAGCGATCCTCGCCTCCTCGAGGCGGCCCGGGGGTTCGGCGAGCGGTGCGCGCGCCGCGGGGTCGCCGTCGTCTACGGCGGGACGCGGGTGGGCCTCATGGGCGCGCTCGCGGACGGAGCCCTGGCCGCCGGGGGCCAGGTCGTGGGCGTCTTGCCGGACGTGTTGACCGAGCGGGAGATCGGGCACGACGGGCTCACCGAGCTGATCTTGACCAAGAACCTCCACGAACGGAAGGCGACCATGCTCGAGCGCGCCGACGCATGCCTCGCGTTGCCCGGCGGCATCGGCACCTTCGACGAGCTGTTCGAGGCCTGGACGTGGCGATACCTCGGGATCCACCACAAGCCGGTGGGCATCCTGGACGCGTTCGGCTTCTACGAGCACCTCGTCCGGTTCCTGGCCTCCGTGGAGGACGCGGGCCTGCTGTCGAAGACCTCGAGCCGGATGCTGGTGGTCCGGCGGGAAGCGGACGAGCTGCTCGACGCGTTGGAGGAAGCGACGTGAGAAGGCTGGTGCTCGCCGTCCTCGTGAGCGCCTCGTTCTCCTGCGGCAACGCCAGGGAGAAAGAGGCCACGGGCAGCGAGCCCCAGCCCGGCGCGAGCCTGCCCGCTCCGGTCGCGTCGTCGTCTGCCCGTGCACCAGCCTCGGCCTCGGCGAGCGTCGCCCCTGCCCCGCCACCGATCGACGCGGCCACCATCGCGGCGCGAGCGACCGCGGGGTGCGAGCGCGGTCGCTCCGCGGCCCTGTTCGTCTCGCCTGCGTCCCCCGCCCCCGGCGGCTCGCTGCGGATCGTCGCGACGACACACGAGCCGGACGGCGCGCTCGCGATCGTCGTCGTTCCACCGAGCGGAAGGGCCGTCGCTCCCACGACGCAGGCTCGCCTCGGCCCGCCACGATCCGCGTTTGCATCGGTCGCCAGCGCCGAGACCGGCAAGACGAGGGTGCTCGCCGTCCGCGGCGAGCAGATCGTGGCCTGCGAGGACGTGGAGATCGCCGAGCGCCGGCCGCCGAGCACGCGCGCCCCGGGGACGCGCCCGTGGGCGTTCGAACGAGCGTGGAGCGAGCCGATGGAGGATCTCTACTCGGCGTGGGTGGAGAAGCTCTTCGACGTGAGCGAGACGGAGGCGCTGGGCGTCCCGGCCCTGCACGAGCTGACGAAGGACCCGGCGCGGAACTTCCTCTTCGATCACCTCGGCCTCGGCGAGGACGAGCCACCGCCGAAGGGGCTGCGCCTCGACCCCGACTGCGCCGACCTGCCTTACACGCTGCGCGCGTATTTCGCCTTCAAGATGGGCCTGCCGTTCGCCATGTCGTCCTGCACGCGCGGGACGCGCGAGTCCGCGCCGAGGTGCCTCAAGCGCGCCTCCAGCCTGGATCCGATGGATGATCCGCCGCGCGGTCGGGTGCGTCGGATGGAGCGCTTCATCCGCGTGACGCTCGCGAACATGGTGCACTCGGGCACGGGCCGGACGCGCGCCGAGGACGACTTCACGGACTACTACCCCATCCGCCTCTCGCGCGAGACGCTGCGTCCGGGCGCCATCTTCGCCGATCCTTACGGCCACGTGCTCGTCGTGGCGCGCCGCGTGCCGCAGACCGCCGACCGAGCGGGCGCGCTCTTCGCGGTGGACGGCCAACCTGACGGTACTGTCGCCAAGAAGCGCTTCTGGCAAGGCAACTTCCTCTTCTCCACCGCGGAGCCGTCCATGGGGACGCCGGGCTTCAAGCGCTTCCGCCCGGTGACCGTGGAGGGCGGGGCGCTGCGCCCGCTGACGAACGCGGAGATCGCGGCGGGAGCAGGCGCCGACTTCTCCGCCGAGCAAGCGACGATGGACGAGCGCGCGTTTTACGACGCGATGGACGACGTGCTCTCCCCCGAGCCCCTCGACCCCGAGCGCGCGCTCGCCGAGGCCGTCCGGGCGCTGCGCGAGCAAGCCGAAGCGCGCGTCACCTCCGTCGAGAACGGCGAGAAACACTTCCGCGAGGGCGGCGGGCGGATCGAGATGCCCGCCGGGTCCGCGATCTTCGAGACGACCGGCGACTGGGAGGATTTCTCCACGCCGTCGCGCGACCTCCGGCTGCTCATCGCGATCGACGTCGTCGCCGGCTTCCCGGATCTCGTGGGCCGGCGGCCCGAGCGCTTCCGCATGCCGGCCGGACAATCGAAGGAGGCGACCGTCGAGGCGCTGCGCGCGAGCCTCGCGAAGCAGCTCGGCGAGGCGAAGCTCGGCTACAGCCGGACCGACGGCAGCCTCTTCGAGATCAGCCTCGCGGACCTGGTCGCGCGCAAGCGCGAGCTGGAGATGGCCTACAACCCGAACGACTGCCCCGAGGTCCGCTGGGGCGCGCCCGAGGGCTCCGACGAGATGAAGACGTGCCGCCGCCGCGCGTCCTCCGCCGACCGCTCGACGATGGAGCGCAAGTTCCGCCCCTGGTTCCGGGACCGCCGACGCCCCCCCCGGGGCGGCTGAGGTCGAGGGCTACTTCTTCGTGACCTTGCACTCGGCGACGGAGAGGCTCTTCATCTTCTTGTCGCCCTTCGTCACGTTGCTGACCGAGCCCTTGCCCTCGATCGTGACCGCGTCCCACTGCTTGAGGTCCTTCGGCTCGCTCTCGCCGAGCTCGCACGTGAGCGTGTTGTCCTTGTCCTCCTTGCTGTCGGCGACGACGATGTTGAACGTCTTCTTGCCGCCCGAGGACATGCTGTTCGTGTTCAGGTAGAGGCCGTCGACCTTGAGGGGCTTGTCCTTGTAGTTGGCCTCGTTTGTCTGGACGTCCTCGAGCATCTTCTTGATGGCGTCGCTCCCGGCCGCCTCGGCCGACGCCGAGGCGGAGGCCGACGCGGTGGGCGCAGCCGTGGCGGACGCGGCGGCCGTCGCCGAAGCGCTGGGCTTCGCCGAGGACTTGGCGGGAGCGGAGCTCGCCGGCTTGGCCGCCGAGCCGCTCGCCGCGCCGCCACCGCCGTCCCCGCAGCCGAGGAGGAGGGTCACGATGGCGAGCGAAGTGAACGCATGGTTGATGGGCATGGCTCGCTCTCTACCGAAACGCCCCGGTGATGTCGATGCGCGCGACGGCAGCCGCGGCTCCGGCACGCGGCTCGCAAGCTGGTGGATTGTGGTCGAGCACGTCGTGGGCCGCTGGAAGGACCGGACGAAGGCCTTGGCGCGCGAGGTCCGGGACGATCGCGCAGGCAGCGGCGCGGCCGCGCTCGCGTTCTACCTCGTCCTCGCCATCTTCCCGGCGGCGATCTTCGGTCTGAGCCTCCTGCCCTACCTGCCGATCCCGCGGCTCGAGCAGGCCGTGTTGGATCTGATCCACGACGCGATGCCGCCGGCCGCAGCCGACCTCTTCACCGGGACGGTGAGCGACGTCCTGTCGCGCCGTCGCGGCGGGCTGCTCTCGTTCGGTCTGCTCCTGTCGCTGTGGTCGGCGTCGAGCGGCCTCTACGCCATCATGCAGCAGCTGAACGTGGTCTACGGGGTGCGCGAGCGGCGATCGTTCTTCCGCGCGCGCGCCGTCGCGCTCCTCTTGACCCTCGCGTTCTTCCTGCTGGTCGTCGGCGGCCTCGGCCTCGTCGTGTTCGGGGGCGTGCTGGAGGCCTGGCTTGCTCGGCGGAGAGATCGACGGCATGACGACGGGCGAGCGTGCGCCGCGGCGTCAGTAGTTCACCATGCTCGAGTCGTCGTCGCCCGGGCTCGCGCTCTCGTCGGTGATGACGATTGTGTCCTTCTTGCGGCTCGGCTTCGACCGCGGCTGCGACGGCCCCGCGGGCGCGTCGTCGACCGGCATGCCGGTGCCGGTCTCGAGGGCGACCTTCGTCTCCGGCACGGGTGCGCCGTGGATCTTCACCGAGGTCGAGGCGGCCTTTCCGTCTCGCTCGAACCCGATCCGGATCTCGCTCGCCTCGGCCAGCGCGAGCCAGGCGGTCCACAGGTCCTCGGGCTTCTCGAGCGCGACGCCGTTGACGTCCGTCACCACGTCGCCGGGCTGGAGCCCGGTCTTGTCCCAGTCGGCCGGGAACGAGGTGAGGCGCCAACCGATGAACTTGTTCTGCTTGAGGACCTCTTCCATCTGCACGCGGCCGAGGACGTAGGGCGGCCTGCGGAGCAGGACCGCGTCGAGGGCTCGGCGCGCGACGGTCCCCGGGGGCGCCTCGTCCTTCGCGGGCGCGTCCGCCTTCGCGTCATGAGCGGCGCTCGCGTCCTTCGATGATTTCGGCTCCTCGTGGACGGAGGAGCAGGCGAACAGGCACGCGGCCAGAGCAAAGACGACGGGACGCATCGGCGGGACTATGACCATGGGCGTCCTCCGGGCCAAGATTGTGACAAGGCCGATGGTCTCCGTCCACGCGCAGCAGAGCCTCCCGGTGCTCCTCGACGGGGCGATGGGCTCGGCCCTCGCCCTCGCGGGGGTAAGGATCGAAGGCCCTGCCTGGAGCTCACGCGCCGTCGTCGAGGCGCCGGAAGAGGTCGCGAAGCTCCACGCCGCCTACGCCGCGGCGGGCGCCGTGGTGCACACGGCCAACACGTTCCGGACGACGCCCAGCGCGCTCGAGGCGTGGAGCGGCGCGCCGCCGGGGCTCACGGCTCGCGCCTGGGTCGCCGAGGCGGTGCGCATCGCGCGGGAAGCCGTCCCGGTTGGGCACCGCGTCGCGGGAAGCCTGGCTCCGCTCGACGACTGTTACGCCCGAACCCCGCCCAAGCCCGACGCTCGCCGGCTACACCGCGAGCAGGCCGAGCGCCTCGCCGAGGCGGGCGTGGATCTCTTCCTTTGCGAGACGTTCGTGGTCCCGGAGGAGGCCTTGATCGCCGTCGATGCGGCTCGGACGACCGGCTTGCCCGTCTGGGTGTCGCTCACGGCCGGCCCGGCCGGTGACCTCCTCGGGCCGGACGCCATCGCCCGCTTCGCCCGAGAGGCGGCCGACCACGGAGCGCAGACCGTCCTCGTGAACTGCTCGCCGGCCTCGTTGATGGTCCGGTTGCTCGAGCCCCTGTCGCGAGCGGGCGTTGCGTTCGGGGCCTACGCCAACGTGGGGTCCGCGGCGGAAGGGCTGGGCGCCCTGGTCGACTGGGGGGAGCCGCGACCGGGGGTGGAAGAGCTGGCCACACGCGCGGCGAAATACGCCGCGTTCGCCGAGGCCTGGGTGGCGCTCGGCGCTTCGGTGGTGGGCGGGTGCTGTGGAACGACCCCCGCCCACATCCAGGCCATGAGCGCCCGTTTCGCTTGTCACAAAAGCCCAAGCCACCTCCACTAGCTCCCCGAACCGACCAAGGTCCCGGGGCGCCAGCTCCTGGACGAGGAGCACTTCATGCGACGCTTGATCCTGGCCCTCGGAATCTCCGCCCTCGTGGGGTGCGGCGCGAGCGCGAGCTCGTACGGGCCTTCGCGCCCGACGACGAACACCGTGGCCGCCCAGACGGACCCGCTCACCCCGGCCTCCAACGACGCGCCCAACCCGAACGGCTCCTGGGTCGGGACCGCCGCGGGGAGCGACGCCTTCGTGCCCGGGATGCAGGATACCTTCGTCGCCGTCTGGGTCGACGTCCCCAAGGACGACAAGGTCGGCAAGGCCCCCGCGGCGGTCTCGCTCGTCATCGACACCTCCGGGTCGATGGCCGGCGAGAAGATCCGCCACGCCAAGGAAGCCGCGCAGAAGCTCGTCACCGAGCTGCGCGACGGCGACATCGTGAGCCTCACGACCTTCAACGACCGCGCGGAAGATCGCGTGGCCCCGGTTCGGCTCGACGCGCGATCACGCGCGCAGATCGCCTCCGTCATCGCCGAGCTCAAGGCCGACGGCGGCACCAACCTCTTCGAGGGCGTGCGCCAGGCGGGCATGAGCGTCATGGGCGCGCCTACGACGCACCCAATCCGCCGCGTCGTGTTGATCTCGGACGGGCTCGCCACGGTGGGGCTCACCTCGCGAGATCAGCTCGCGATGCTGGGCGAGAAGGCCGGTGACCGCGGCGTGCAGGTGACCGCGATCGGCGTCGGCCTCGAGTACGACGAGCTGACGCTCAACCAGCTCGCCCTTCGCTCGAGCGGCCGCCTCTACCACCTCACCGACACGCGAGCGCTCCCCGAGATCATCGGCTCCGAGATGGGCCTCCTGAAGGGAACGCGTGCGACGAACACCCGCGTGTCGATCGTGCCAGCGCCGGGCGTGCAGATCGTCTCGGTCGAGGGGGCGCGCGGCACCTTCCAGTCGTGCGGAATGGGCGCGTGCCCGGTGGACGTCCCGCTCGGCTCCATGTTCGCCGGGCAACACAAGGAGTTCATCGTGCGAGTCCGCCTGATGGCGCCCGAGGCCGGGTCACACCCGGTCGCCAGCGTGCGCCTCTTGTTCCACGATCCGGCGGAGAACAACCTCGAGCGCGTGCAGGAGGCGGTCGCGCGCTTCGACGTGGTGAACGATCCCACGCTCGCGGCCCAGCGCACGAACCAGCGCGCGCAGAGCGTCTTTGCGCTGATCGACGCGGGTCGCGCCACCGAGATCGCCGCGCAGTCGATCAACGCGGACAACTTCGACGAGGCCGAGAGGTCGCTCGCCGCGACCGAGCAGAAGCTGCGTCAGCAGGCGTCGACGGCCACCACGAAGGCGGACAAGGACCGCCTGGAGGCGTCCGCCTCGCGTGTGGGTCGCGCTCGAGCCGGCGCCGCCAAGGCCGCCGCTGCGCCGCCCGCCGCTCGCCCGCAGGAGAAGCGCAAACAAGCGCTCGAGGCGAACGACGCCGCGATGGACCTGCAAGGCTTCTGAGCCGGCGGCGCTGTAAAATCCGGAGGCGGCCTGGTAGGCTCGCCTCCGGAGTCATTTCTCATGAGAGCTTCCTTCCTCCTCGTGGGCCTGGCCACTGCTGTGTTCGCTTGCAGCACCGACGTGGACGACCTCTTCGGCAGCTCGGCCAGCGAAGGCGGTAGCGGAGGCGCCGCGGGCGGCGCCGGCCCCGGCGTCACGTCGTCGGTGACCACGGGCCCCGGCGGTCCGACGACGACCGGACCGGGCGCGCAGACGAGCTCCGCGACGACGACGACGACCGTGGCGACCAGCACGAGCGTGGCGACCACCACGACGGGCGGCCCCCTGTCCCCCACGGTCTCGTGCAACGACGCGCCCTGCAACGCGGGCGAGGTGTGTTGTTACCTCATCTTCGAGGCCGGCCAGGACTTCTGCTCGGCGCCCGGCACGTGCCCCGGGAACGACGGGTGGATCGAGCTCAGCTGCAACGGTCCGGACGACTGCCCCAACCAGGTTTGTTGCGGCACATTCAACAACCAGTCGTGGGTGGACGTGTCCTGTCAGGACAGCTGCAACGGCGGCAACGAGCTCCTGATGTGCGAAGGAGACCCTTCGGTCTGCGAGCTCAACACCATGTGCCAGCCGAGCCAGCTCCTCGGCGGCGGCTACAGCTACTGCGGCAACGGCTGAGCGCCGTCAGAAGTCGGCCGCGAGGCCCGCCACCACGGTGGACGTGCCGACGTACATCGTGTCGCCGGAGCCGAGGCCGGTGAGCATCGCGTTCATCCACTCGCCGAAGAGATACACGTGGCCGATGCCCGTGTTCTCGCGCAGCCTGCCGGCCGAGCTCGCGTCGAGCCAGTTGAGGGCGAAGGCCGCGCCGAGCGCGACGTGCAGGCCCCAGGAGACGTCTTCACCGCTGACGTTCACGGGCTTGCCGTTCTGCTGCTCGGTCGAGACGCTCTGGCCCGCCGTCTGGTCGGCTGACCAATACGCCAGCCCGAAGCCGAACTTGCCGTACGGCACGATGGGCACGCCGGTCCGGCGCATCATCTCGTCGGCGCGAAGCACGGCCGAGAGGTGCATGGGCATGATCGTGAGCGACGTCACGTCCTCCGACTGACACGCCTCCGAGTCGCGCGGGGTGCAGCCGGTGAGGCGCGCCTTCTCGCTCGCCCACGTGTAGCCCCACCCGAAGCCCGGCCCGAACGTGCCGACGTACGGGATGCGCAGCGGCATGTAGTCGAACTCGAGCCCGAAATAGAAGTTGGGGTCGGTCCCGAACGTGTCCTCGTAGGGCGTGCCCGTGAGGCCCGGCTCGCTGTCGACGGCGGGCCAATACGGAGCGAACCGAACCTCGACGGCAAACTGCGTGTTCGCCGGCTCGTCCGGGTAGCGGTTCTCCTGTCGCCAGTCGTTGTCGACGATGCGGCTCTGCGCGCGCGCCATCTCGGGGAGCGCGAGCGAGAGGCCGGCGATCGTGAGGAGGCCAATCGTCTTCGGACCGACTCGGCGGCGGCGACGCCTCGCCGCGAGGCTCAGGCCGGCGCCGAGCACGACCGCGCCGAAGCCGAGCGCACCGCCGACGCCCACCCCGTAGGGTCCGACGCTGCAGAGGCCGCCCCCCGTTCCACCCGCGCCACGGTAGACGTCGAAGAAGTCGTCGACCTCTTGAGGGGTCGCGCAGACGACGGCGGAGAGAACGCCGGGGTTGTCGAGGTCGTCAACAGCGGCGACGGCCATCGCGTACGTGGTCCCGTTTTTCAGGCCGGTCACGCTGATGCCGTTCGTGGCGTCGACCGGATCGTTACCGTCAGCTGGCACGCACCGGTAACGGGGCGGCGGCGGTGTTGCACCTTCGACGAGGACCCCGTTTCCGCACGCCGCGGAGCCGGATCCCGTGCTCCCACCGGTGCCGGTCGCCGAGGTGGTGGCGCTCGACGTGCCGCTGCCGCCGGCTCCGCCGTCGCCACCCGATCCCCCGGAGCCGCCGCTGCCGCCGCTGCCGCCTGCGCCACCCGAGCCACCCGAGCCACCGGAGCCCGTCGTGCTCGAGGTGGTGGCATCCTCCTGGCCGGGGATCGGATCGCAGTAGACGAAGTACCGGATCGGCGTCTCGGACTGCTCGGCCGTGAACTCGAGTCGCGTTGCCTCCTCGGCCTCCTTCGCGGTGACATCCGTTGGCGCGGCGGGGCCGACGAGGTCCACTTCCGTGGCGTAGGTCGCGGTGTTCTCTGCCGTCACGTCGTCGCCCGGCCCGGTCGTGAGGAGGAAGTACAGCGTGACCTGGTGCGCGGCGTCCCCCGTGTAGCTGTCGGCGCAATCCGTCACGCCGGGAACCGCGTTGGCGATGTCGGCCGCCGTGATCGCGATCGTCCCCATCGTGTCGATGTTGGTGGTGCCCGCGGGGATCTGCGTGCACTTCGTGGTGGTGCTCGTGCCCCCGCGCGACTCGTAGAGCGAGCAATCGGGTCCGCTCGAGCCCTCGCTCAGCCAGACCTCGATCTGATCGATGCCCGAGGTGCTGCCGACGGTGAACGGAAACTCGAACACGTCCGCGCTCTCGCAGTCGGCGCGCGACACGTGGTACTTGCGGTCCCCCTGGCGGTCGTTGCCTGGGCGGCTCACGTTGTCGACGGTGATGTTCTGCGCCCACGCCGAAGCGGTGAGGAGCAGCGAGGCGAACAACACGAGGGCGGCGACAGGAGCGCGCATCGACGGCGGTTTTGAGCATAGCCCGTGCCACGCTGCAAATGCCGAAGTCGCGAGGGAGCTGTCGGACCGTGCTTTGCCAATTTGGCGAACCAGGCGCCCGCGTCTCTCGACGCCTGCCAACCCGGCGCGCGGATCGTGAGGCGTCAGCGGAGGCGAGTCCGGATCGTGGGGAGGCTGAGCTCCGGGTCGGGCTCCGCAGGGCCCGACTGCTCGGGCCGCGGAACGCCGGAAGCCGCAGCCCGTGCGTCCCACCGGACGCCGTCGACGTCGAGGTAGGCCTCGCCTGCCGCGGCCTCGCGGAGCAGCTCGGAGAGAAGCCTCTTGTAGGCCTCGACCGCCGCTGGTCCCAGGCCCCCCTCGAAACCGACCTGGATGTCGCGCTCGTGAACGACCCACGCCTCCGGGTGATCGACCGTCGGGTCCGCGAACGCGCGCTCGATGGCGCGCGCGAGGCAAAGGCCGGCGCTTTCAGGGAAAGAAAGCACCGCGAAGGCACGAACGTGCATCGAAGCGGAGGTTACCACCGCGGCTCTCACGGGGCGCGCGCCAACCTGTCTCGAGACACGAATGAGGTGCGCGCCTCTCGCACTCGGACGGCGGCCGGCGTGGGGATCGTGCCCCAAGAAACCGCGGTCCAGACGCGGGGGTAGGTTTTGCGGAGCCCGTCCGTCAAAAGGCTCAGGGACATCCACCGAGGGTGGAACGAGGCTTGCAGCCTACGTGGCGTTTCCTGCCTGTCCTCGGTAGCGACCGCCAGCGGGAGGATCCATCATCATGAGCATGAACCTTCGGAAGCTCGGCTTCGTCCTTCACGCTTGGCTCGTCTCGGGCCTGCTCTTCGTGGGAGCGCCGTCGATGGCCTTCGCCGATGACGAAGACGCGGACGACGACAACGTCCTCGAGAGCGACGAGGTCTCGGGCGATGAGGAGATGGAGGACGAGGAGGAAGGCTCCTCGACCACCATCGTGATCAAGGACACCGACCCGAGCGCGGTGGTCGTCTTCCGCGACAAGCTCTCCCCTTACGGCTCGTGGGTCGATCACCCCAGCTACGGGACCGTCTGGGTCCCAAGCTCGGCCGTCGTCGGCTCCGACTTCGCTCCCTACGTGAGCTCCGGCCACTGGGAGCTGACCGAGGACGGCGACTGGCTCTGGGTCAGCGACTACGACTGGGGCTACATCCCCTTCCACTACGGTCGATGGGTCTGGGTCTCGGACGTGGGCTGGGCGTGGATCCCCGGCCGCGTGTACGCGCCGGCGTGGGTCGTCTGGCGCACCGGCACGTACGGCTACCTGGGCTGGGCTCCGATGCCGCCTGCCTATTACTGGGTCGACGGCGTCGCCGTGACGTTCTGGGCCGTTCCGCCGGCGGCTTACGTGTTCTGCCACAGCAACCACGTCTTCCACCACCACGTGCACACCGTGGTCGTCCGCGATCGCGACGAGGTCCAGCGCGCGGTGAAGGGAACGAAGCCGTACCATGCGGCGACGCCGACCGTGAAAGGGCAGGGCCACAAGCCCGCGCAGCCGACGCTGAAAGACGCCGGCGTCCCGCGCAAGGCGGCGCCCAAGTCGTTCGGCAAAGACGACCCGAAGGCGAAGGCCTTCATGCGACCCGACCCGAAATCCCCCAAGTCTGCAGCGATGCAGAAGTCGGGCGTGCGCGGCTCGTTCGGCTCGCAGCCTTCGAAGTCGCGCAGCCTGGGCTCCGCACAGCGCACGGCCGGTGCGGACGACGAGCCTGCCTTCCGCAGCAAGTCGAAGCGCGGCGGCTCCTTCTCGAGCGGCGCGTCTCGCGCCGAGGCCCCGAAGAAGAAGCGCGGCAAGCCGTCGTCGGCGAGCCCCTCTCGTTCGAGCAGCGCGCCCTCCGCGCCGGACAACGACACGCCGCGCTCGAAGCCCAGCTCGCGCTCGCGCTCCTCGGACGACGCGCCGAGCTCACGCGCGCCGAGCCGTAGCTCGGAGCCCTCGGTCAGCCGCCCGTCCTCGTCGCCGCGCGCGCCTTCCCCCTCGGTCACGAAGAAGTCGACACGCAGCGCCCCCTCCGTGCCGTCCCCCGCGCGACGCCCGGGCCCCTCGAAGCCGTCGCGAGGGCGCCGCTGACGCCTTGGCCTCCGTTTCGCATTTCTCTTCGACTGAACCTTGAACGAAGGAGCTTTCCCGATGTTTCGCGCAGACCCTGTAAACCGCCGGTCACGCTGGCTGTGGCTGCCCGTTCTCGGAGCGCTGAGCGTCGCGGCCGTGGGCTGCATCGTCGTCGACGACGATGACGACTACGACTACGTCGACGATCCGCCGCCCGCGGAGCCGAACGTCGCGAGCGTGAGCATCGACGAGGGCGCGCAGCTCGAGGCCGAGCCGGGCGCTGGCGTGGGCGTGTTCGTGGAGTATCAGGGCGGCGGGGCCTGGCGCGTGTGGACCACCTGTGACACCGACCTCACGGGTTACGACTGCGCCTTCGACCTGTACCTCGACGGCGCCGCGCTCGACGCGTCCGTGGCGGAGGATCTCGAGGGCGCGGACGAGCTCGAGGAGCGCGGCGACAGCCTGCGCGCTACGCTCAGCACCGGCTCCGACACGGACGGGGTCATCGTGGAGATCGAAGAAGGCAGTCCGCTCCGGCTGGAGGTTTGGCTCGACGGGGAGCTCGACGGCCGCTTCGTGTCCTGGGTCTCGGGCGGACAGATCGCGGGACCGCCGCCGACCAATCCGGTCGACTTCGTCCCCTGAGCCGCCGGCCTACTTCTTCGGCTTGGCGGGCTTGCCGCTCTCGGCCTTCTTGGAAGGCTCACCTTCTGCCGAGTACACGGCCGGCTCGCCGAGACCCAGATCGGCGATCTGCGGGCCGACCGTGTCCTTGTCGCCGACGAGCACGACGGTGAAGCCTGCCGGGTCGAAGTGGGTCTTCGCCAGGCGGGCGAGGTCCTCCAAGCGCGCGGCCTGGCGGACGCGGCTCGCCGACGCGTCGAAGCCTGGCGGCAAGCCGATGGAGACCAGCTGTCCCAGACGCGAAGCCGACCCCGAGGCGGTCTCGTAGGTCTCGACGAGGTCGCCGCGGTCGAGCGCCTTCACCTTCCCCAGCTCCTCCTCGGTGAGGCCGCTCGCGGCCATCTTGGAGAGCTCACCCAGGACCTCCTTCACGCTCGCGCCCGTCTTCCCGGCCTCGACCTCCGTCTTGACGTAAAACGAGCCCTGACCGCGCGTGGCCGTGAAGACCGAGCCCACGCCGTAGGTCCACCCCTTCTCTTCGCGGAGGTTGAGGTTCAGGCGCGAGGTGAACGACCCGCCCAGCGCCGAGTTCAGCAAGGAGAGCGAAGGCGCGCGCTCGTCGCTCGCGACGATGCCGTCGCGCGCGACGAGGATGACCGTCTGCACGGCCTTGGGCCTGTCGACGAGGACCAGCCGGGGCCGCTCGGCCAACACCGTCGTCAGCTTGGGCGCCGCGAGCGCCTCACCCTTCGGCTTCCAGGAGCCGAGCTGGGCGGTGAGCTGCGCCTCGACCTCGCTCTTCGTGATCTGTCCGACGACGACGAGCGTCGCGCGATCGGGGCGCCATGTCTTGTCGTAGGTCGCCTTGATGGACGCGAGGTCGAGCGCGTCGGCCTTCGCGAGCAGGCCCGAGCTCGGGTGGCCGTAGGGGGCCTTCTGATCGTAGAGCACGCTCGCCGTGACCACGTTCGCCACGGCGGTCGGCTCGTCCGCGCGCTTCTTCAGCGAGTTCTTCCAGAGCTTCTTCACCCTGTTGAACTCCTTCTCGTCGAAGCGCGGGCGCGAGACGACGTCCGCGAGGAGCGCAAAGGCCTCGTCGAACTTGCCGCGCAGCGAGCTCACCTGGGCGAAGCTGCCGTCGTTCGTCGCGTAGACGCTGAGGCTCGCGCCGAGCGCGGACACGGCGTCCGAGAGCTCGAGCGCGTTCCGCTTCCCGGCGCCCTCGTCGAGCATGTCCGCCAGGAGGTACAGGGCGCCCGGACGATCGGCCGGGTCGCTCGCCGAGCCGTACGGGACGACGAACGTGGCCGTCACGAGCGGGATCGCGGGCCTCTCGACGAGCCAGACGGTGATGCCACCCGGCCCCTGGAACACCTGCGGGGTCGGCGGCGCAAACGTCGCGGGGGCGCCGAGCGTGGGCTTCGGTCCGAGCGGGTCGTCGGCGGCGGCCACCGTCGCGCTCGCTCGAGGCTTCGCGGACGACTTGGCCACCGGCGCGGCCGGCGGGCTCCCCGAGAGACGGATGCCGTAGTCGCAGCCGGCGGCCGCCAGCGCGGCGACGAGAAGGAGGGCGACGGGGCGCGGGCTCATTGCTTCTTCCCTTCCTTCGACGCGGACGGCTTCCCAGGCGGTGGCGCCTTCGGCCGCGGCACGACGCGGATGATGACACGCTTGTCGAGATCGAGGTGGCTCTTCGCGGCGGCGTTCACCGAGCCGACGTCGACCGCGCGGTACCGCGCGAGGTCCTTCGCGATGAAGCCTGGGTCACCGAGGAACGTCTCGTACGAGGCGAGCAGGCTGGCGCGGTTGTGGACCGACTCGAGCTGCCGCACGAACGCGGTCTCGTAGTCGTTCTTCGCGCGATCGACCTCGGGCTGCGTGACGCCCTTGTCGATCGCGGTTCGCAGGACGCCGTCGATCGCCTTCTCGAGCTCGTCGAGCGAGACGTTGGGGCGCGCCACGGCCTCGATCTCGAAGTAGCTCGAGAGCTCCGCCGAGACCTGCGTGGCCGACACGCTCTGCGCGAGCTCCTTGTCGTAGACGAGCGCCTTGTAGAGCCGGCTCGTCTTGCCCTTGTCGAGCACGCTCCCGAGGATGTCCAGGTCTGCGTCGCCTTTTGCGAAATGAGCAGGCGAGTGGAACGCCATCACGATCTTGGGGAGCGCGACGTCGTCTTCGATCGTCCTCCGCTCGACCCCGGCGAGGACGGGGGGCGTCGCGGGCGGAGCGGGTGGGACCTTGACCGTGGCCAGGCCCCCGAACAGCCGCTCGATCTCGGGCTTGAGCTTCGCCGTGTCGAAGTCGCCGACCACGGTGAGGGCCATGTTGTTCGGCACGTACCAGTCGGCGAAGAACTTCTTCACGTCCTCCACCTGCGCCGCCTCGAGGTCTTCGTGTGAGCCGATGACCGGGTGGTGGTACGGGTGGTCCGCCGGGTAGAGCATCTCCGGGAGCGCGAGCTCCACCGAGCCATACGGCTTGTTCTCGATGCGCTGGCGCCGCTCGTTCTTCACGACGTCACGCTGCGCGTTCAGCTTCTCCTGCGTCATCGTCTTGCCCAGCGACGAGATGCGGTCGGCCTCGAGCCAGAGCAGGAGGGGCAGCGTGTGGGACGGGCCCACGTCGAAGTAGTGGGTCCGGTCCTCCGACGTCCACGCGTTGTTCCAGCCCCCTTCCGCCTCCATCCACGCGTCGAGCTTGCCCGTGGGCACGCGCTCGGTCCCCATGAACATCAGGTGCTCGAAGAGGTGGGCGAAGCCGGTGCGCTTCTTGGGCTCGAAGCGCGAGCCGACACGCACCATGGTGCTCACGGTCACCATGGGGATGGTCCGGTCCTCGCTGAGGATGACCACGAGCCCGTTCTTCAGGGTGTACTTCTCGAAGGGGATACGGAGCTCTTTGCTCGACGGGGTCGTCATCGGCGGGGCGGCCGGCGGCGGAGCCGCGGGCTGCGCCTGGGCGGCGAAGGCCGTGGAGAGAGCGAGCGCCACACCGAGCGCGAACGAAGCACGGACGTGCATGGCGCGAAGGGTGTGGGATCGTGCCGCCGGTTGCAAGACCCCGTCAGGCCGGCTGGCGCGGGGCCTCCCGCTCGCGCGAAACGAGGGGGGCGAGGAGCACGCCGGGGATCGACGCGGCGAACGCGAGGAGGAAAAAGCCGGTGAAGCCCACGCGCTCGAGGAGGAAGCCGCTCGCGGTCCCTGCCCCGGTGACCGCGAGGCTCATGATCGCCGTGCCGAAGGAGAAATGGGTCGCCTTGTGGGGGCCGTCGCAGAGCCGGAGGATGAAGACGACGAAAACCGAGGAGCCGATGCCGGCCACCAGCTGCTCGGTGATGATGACCGTGGCGATGACGGGCAAGCTGGGGCGAAAGGCCGCGAGGCCCGCGTAGAGGAGGATGGCGAGGCTCTGGACGACGGCGACCGGTGTGAGCCAGCGAGCGAGGCCACGCGCCGCGACCACGCCGCCCAGGATCGACCCGGCGACCGAGGCGCCGGTGCCCAGGGTGCCGTAATAGAAGCCGCGCTCCGCCGTCTGCAGGCCGAGGTCCTTCAAGAGCGGCGCGTTCATGGCGAACATGAGCGCGTCGCCGGCCTTGAAGACGACGATGAACGCGACCGAGAGCAAGATGCCCGGTCGCTGAAAGAATGACAGAACCGTCTCCCGCATCGGGAGGCCGCGCGCCTCGCCGGGTGGGTCTCCGGCGAGGTAGACCCGGTGCAACATCGCCGAGGCGAACAGGAGCGCGGCGCCCGCGCCAAGGGCGACGCTCCAGCCCGCGAACCCGGCGAGCACGACGAGCCCGCCGTTACCGGCGACGAGGGCCGCGCGGTAGGCCATCACGCGGGCGCCCGTGAACCGAGCCTGGTCGGGCTTGGCGAGCGCCCGCATGTAATACGTGTCGATCGCGATGTCGTTCGTCGCGGCGGCGACGGCCATCCCCACGAGCAAGACGGCCATGGGCTTGATGGCCAGCTGCGAGGCCAGGAGCGAGGCGACGAGGAGCGCGGCGGAGAGGACGAGCTGCGCGCCCACCAGCCAGCTCTTCGCGTTGCCGATGCGGTCGACGAGCGGCGCCCAGAGAAACTTGGCGTTCCAAGGAGCGTGCAAGAGGGCGGTGAGCCCGAGGGCCGCAAACGAGAGCCCCGCGTCGGTGAAATACTGCTGCGCGATGACCTGGTGGACGAGCGAGTAGGGCAAACCCTCGGCGAAATACGTGGAGAGCACCCAGGCGAGCGCGCCCGCCCCGAGCGCCGCGCCGGCCCCTGTCGCGGCGCGCGGCGGAGCGTACGGATCGACCGGGACCGGTCCGGCTCCGGCAGCGCCCCGTCGGTCGTCGTCGCTCTGTCGCATCATGTCGGGGCAGGCTGCGGTCACGCCCCCCATCGCCTACACGAACGACCCCCGGAGGAAAACAATTCACCTGGCTTGACGGGTGAATCAAGGAGCAAATTCGCTCGGGTTACGAACGCTTACGGCGGAAGGCGGTCACGCGGGGAGCCGGGGGAGAGCGCGCGCGAGCCAGTTGAATCCTGCTTTCTGATTCGCTCGGTGACCCGAGCGAATTCGCCTCCGCGGGCTCGGACCGCAAACTCGTGGACAGGGCGAGAAAACGCTCGTAGAGGTCCGAAAAGCTGGGTGAACGAATACACGCGCCGCGAAGAAGTGAGGTGGATCCTCGTCTCCGCCGTCGTGCTGGTCGTCTGTGTGGCTGGCGCTTTGGGCCTCCTCTTGAGCGCCAAGCCCAGCGTGGTGCCGGACGAAGAGGCGCGCGCTGAAGCGAAGGCGCTCCGCGCACGCGCCGACGCGGTCGCCCGTTGCCCCGAATCTGCGAAGGACCTCCGGAAGGAGCTCGGGCTCTTCCGCGAGTTCAGCGACACCTCCGGGGTCTTGAAGGAGCCCGAGCCGGACGAGCCGCCGCCGCAGAACCCCCGCGCGCCGCGTCCCAAGCCGAAGCCGCCCGAGATCGCCGCGCCGGCCTGGCCTGGCGCCAAGCCCACACACGAACGGGCCAGGGCCATGTTGGGTTGCGCCGAGCCGGCGACCGCCGTCGTGCCGCCC
Organism: Myxococcales bacterium; assembly: GCA_016794345.1. GTDB lineage: Bacteria > Myxococcota_A > Polyangia > Polyangiales > Polyangiaceae > Xiheicaenibacterium > Xiheicaenibacterium phototrophicum. Next base: position 43,034 of record JAEUKE010000124.1, on the reverse strand, counting down.
GAGGCGAAGGCCTCCACGGCCTGGAAGGGCGTCGAGAAGGCCGCGGACGTGAAGGCGCCGGGCAACGACGCGGCCCCGTCCGCGCAACGAACGAGCGCTCGAGAGGTGCTCACCGCGCTCGAGAGCGTCGACCTCGGCGCGCTCGAAGCGCACGTGACCGAGGCATCACGCGAGGCCGAGGCGGCTGCGAAGCTCGCGGAGGAGCGCGCGAAGGGCGCCGTCGTCGAGCAACCGCTCCCGCGCGGCTTGCTCGGTCGAGAGGTGGCGGTCGCCGCTGGTGTGCTCCTGTCTCTCCTCGCGTTGCTCGTCAGCTTCTTCAGCCTGCGGGCCACGTCGCTCCGCCGCTCGCGTTCGCTGGCGCCCTATCGCAAGGCGACGCGTCCGCCGGAGCGAGGGCTGCAGGCCGCGACGATCCTGCGGCTGGCGGCCGAGCCGAGCGGCGGAGAGCCGGGGCTCGTGATCGGCGCCGGGATCGGCGGCGTGATCGCTGGGCTCGTGGGCCGGACCGATCCGGACTGGTACGTCGCCGGCGTCACAGCGGGCCTGCTCGCCGGCCTGCTCATCCAGATCGTCCTCCGCAGCGCCGGACAGCCGAAGCACTTCCGCGAGCGCGCGCTCGCGCTCGCCGACATCGAGAAGCCGGCCGTCCCGATCGTCCTCGTCCTCAGCACCGTTCACCCGGGCGCCGAGGAGGAGTTCCTCTCGTTCTTCCTCAAGCTGTCGCCCAGCGAGGCGGCGAACGCGGTCGAGAAGCTCGCGAACCAAGCGGAGGAGCAGATCCTCGCCGCCGCCGACGCGCAAGCGCTCGGCTGAGACGCGAGAACGAGCGCGCCGCGCAGCCCAGCAGGAGCTGCCGCACGGACGTTGTTTGCCGCGCCGGTCAGGGCGCGGTCTTCTTCGGCTTCTCTTTCGGCTTGGGGCCTTCTTTGCCCGGAGCCCCCTCTTTGCCGGGAGCCTTGAGCTCGATCGGGCCGGTCTGCGCGACGACCTGCACCGAGAGCTCGGCGTGCGGAGCCTGGGGATTCCCCTTCGCGGCGGCGGGGATGACCGTGGTCTGGAACTGCGACTCCAGCTGGCCGACCTTCGGGAAGCGCGAGCCCGGACCCACCTGGAGCGCGGCCTTGCCTTCGGTCGAATACTCGATGACGAGTGGGTTCTCCATGCGAACGAAGGAGGTCATGTCGCTCTTCTCGTCGACCATGTACTGCTTGATCTGCACGGAGAGGACGGCGCTGTCGCCGTCGATCTCGTTCACCGTGAAGACGCGGTAGCGCACGACCTCGGCGCCGAGCGACTTGCGCCTGTCCGTCACCATCCAGTAGCCACCCTCCCCGACCGGCTTGTCGGGCGCGGGCGTGTACATCGCCGTGAAGGCGTCCTCGATCGCGCCGAGCTCGAGGTCCAGCGTTTGCTCGAGCTTCGGATCGGTCCCCTGCGGGAAGCTGCGCGCGAAGCCGGTGGGGCCGGTCTTCGTCATGGTGAAGCGGATGACCGCGCCCTTCAGCGCGTCCACCAGCTCCTTCGGAGGCTCTTCCATCTGCGGCAGCGCCACCTGACCGATGGTGGCGACCATCGGCTGATCGGTCGTGGGCGCGGGGCCAAGCGCAACCGGCGCCGCCGAGCCGGCGGCCGGGGCGGCAGAAGGCGCTGCGCTCGCAGCGGGCTTGTCGGTCGGCTCGGCGCCGGCGGCCGGGGCCGGGCCGATGTCCAGACCGACGAGGAGCGCCGGGAGCTGCTTCCCACCGAGCGCCATCTGCAAGAGCACGTTCACGCGCTCGGGGCCCTTCGGCACGCTCGCGTGGATGACGACCTTCGGATCTTGGCCTTCGCCGAGCAGCTGCAGCTTCGGCGGCGCGCCGGCGGGGTGCGCGCGATCCGCGACGCCGGGCGCGAAGATCCCGCCGGGCGGTGGCTGGTTCGGATCGATCTGGCCGGGCGCCGCGGCGGACGAGGTGGCCAGGCCCTTCACCGCCTCATCCAGTCGTCCGCCGAGCTCGGCCTGGCCGGCTTTCGCAGAAGCGGCCGAGTCGGCCGTGGCGAGAGGGTTCTTCTCTTCGCCGCACGCGAGCGCGACGAGCGAGACCAGCGAGAGCCCGAGGGCGAGACCGGTACGAGGCATGGCCCGCGCGTGTTACCCCATCACGGCCGCCAGCGCCAAGGGCGACCGACCGAAACGCCGCCCTTCCACGCGGCGTGTCGAAGGCGGGCACCGCGTTGCGGACGCGATCAGAGCGAACGGACGGCGGCCCCGCGACCGGCGAGCTCGTCGACGACCGCAGCGGCGTCGGGATGCCGGCTCGGCACGAGGACGACCCGCGCGTCGCCGTCCTCCCCGACGACGAGGCTGGGCGGGAGCTTCGGCGCCGCGTCCCGGGCGGCGCCCGAGAGTCGCACGTGACGTGTGGCGTGGGCCGCCGGATCGCTCTTCGCGCGCGCGGCCTGAGCGGTCAGGAGCTCGTCGAGGAACGGAGCGGCGTACACCCAGGGCTCGCCCTCGACGCGGCTCGCCAAGAGCGCGGACAGCGCGCGCTCATCGTGCAACACGAGGGCCTGCGCCACCTTGGCAAAGCCTGACAGAATCGTCACGTCGAGGCCGCTCACCCGCTGGGGCGCGCCGGAGATCACGCAGAGCGACCCGAGCGCCACGTCCTCCGAGAAGAGCGGCACGCCGAGGTACGCACGGGCGCCGAGCTGCTGGACCAACACGCTGCTCCGGAAGAAGGCCTCCGCCAGGGTGTTCTCGACGAAGAACGGCTCACCCGCCGAGACCGTGTGCGTACAGAAGCTCAGCTCGCGCGGCACGACGTCCATGTTGCCGAGCGTGGGAGGGAAACCTCGGTGCACGCGGTGAATTGTCTTGTCGCCGATGACCGCGCTGACGAGCACGATCTCGTGGCCGAAGTAGGGCGCGATCTGATCGAGCAGGACGGTGAGCGCCTCGTCCGTGCGCTCCTCACCCGGTCCGCCGGAGGCGCGGAGCCCCTCGATGCGCTGTCGGCGAACGACCTCTCGAGGGTCGGCAGCGTGGAGGCGCCCCACGAGCTCGCTCGGGGCCGCGACCGAGCCCGCGCCGGGCTCTCCTCCCGAGGCGCCTGCTTGGGGCGCCCCTGCTTGGGACGACCCTGCTTGAGACACCACGCGGCTCACCCCGGCGAGCACGCGCGAACGCAGCGTCTGGGGGGGCGGCACCGCGGCCGCAGCGGAGAGCCGGGCTACCGTATCGGAAGCATTCACCAGCGCCCGGGCGCTCGGGGAGTGACCGCCGCTGGCGCGCTCCCGGACCCCCGAGTCCTCCGCGGCTCGCTCGGTGGGCGCGCCGGTCGAGACAACCTCGCCCTCCAGCCAGACGGCTGCTGCCTCTTCTGCGAGCTTCTCTGCCGGGCTCATGCTGCTGAACTCCTCAAACCCTGCGAGACGACGCGGTCGCCGCTCGCGGACACACCTCGACGTGGGGGCTACGCGCGACCGGCTTACGCGGTCGCACGGCCGCCGTCGATTTTTTTCTCAGGCCGGAGACCGCGGCACGACCGGCCGACCGGCGGTCCCCTCGACGGCGGCCTCGAGCGCCAGCATGACCGCGAGGGCGCGTTCGTCGGCGAAGGGCCGCCCGACCACTTGGACGCCCACGGGAAGGCCGGCGCTCTTCTCGTCGACCGCCGCGGCGACGCGATCGAACCGGTCCTGGGGCGCTCCGGCCCTCACCCGTTCGGACGGACGAACGGTCGTGACCGGGACCACGCCGGCAGGGAACTGCAGCAGGTTGAAGAGCATCGAGTAGCTCCCGCCGATCTGGAACTGCGCGCTCGCTGTGTGAGGCACGGCGGGAGTCGCGTGGGCCGGGCAGACCAACACGTCCACCTGCGCCGCCTGCATGGCCTCGAGCACCTCGAGCCGGTACGCCCGGGCCGCGAGCGTGAGCTGCCAGAGCCGCTGCACGCTCTTTTCGCCCAGCTGCGAGAGGAGCCACGAAGGCCGCTCCTCCCCCGTCGCGCGGAGAACCCGGATCAGCGTCGACCGAACCGCGTCGGGGAGACCGGCCATGCGCCGCAGCGGGAGGAGCGTCGGCTCGATGGCGGTGCCGTCCAGCTGGCCCCACGCCGTCTTGCCGCCGTCCGCGCTCATGAGCCCGAAGTAGAGGCCCATGGCGTCGCGCATGCGCGGCGGGCTGAACGGCTTGGTCTCCACGCCGCGCTCCCGGAGCGCCAGGGCCGCCTCCATCACGGCCCGGGCAACCGCCGCCGACGGCGTGACGAGCCCGTCGTCCACGTAGTACCCGACACGCAGCGTCTTCGGATCGATCTCGGCGGGATCCGAAAAAGGCATCGGCGGGACGAACGGATCGTCCGCGGCCATGGCCACGACATCGATGTTGCAGAGGAGCAACACGAGGTCCCGCACGCTTCGGGCCATGGGGCCGGTCTGGCTGCGCACGCCCTCCTGGCCCGGCATCGAGCCGTTCGAGCCTCGGTTCGACCAGCGGTCGAGGGTCGGCTTGAAGCCGGCGACACCGCTCCAGGTCGCGGGCACGCGGATGCTCCCGCCGATGTCCGTCCCCACACCGGCCGGGCTCATCCCCGCCCCGATGGCGGACGCCTCTCCTCCGGAGGATCCGCCGGGCGCGTGATCTCGGCTGAACACGTTCGACGTGGCCCCGTACACCGGGTTGCGCGTCTCGTGGGAGAGCAGGAGCTGCGGGACGTTCGTCTGCCCCAAAATCACCGCCCCGCTGCGCTTCAGCGCGCGCACGATCGTCGCATCGCGCTTCGCGATCTTGGACTTGCGAGCGACGATGCCCAGCGTCGCCGCGCGGCCCTCGAAATCGAGGTTCTCTTTGACCGTCACGGGGAGACCGGCCAGCGGCCCCACGTCGGCGCCTCGCGCGCGCTGCTCATCGATCGCGCGCGCCGCCTCGAGGGCGTCGCCTCGCAGCACCGCGACGAACGCGTTCACGCGTCCGTCGAGCGTGATGATCCGATCGAGGTGCGCGCGCGCCGCGTCCTCCGCGGAGACCTCGCGTCGGACCAAGAGCGCATGAAGATCGGTCGCGGACATCGCGGTCAACGGATCGTCCTGTCTGAACGCCATCGCGGCGCAGGATAAACCCAGCGCTCGCCGGGACGTGTGTCGAAAAGGCCCGCTCTTGTCGGCGACGCGGGAATGCGACAAGAGGCTCGCAGACCGACGTGTCGCCGCCTCGCGCTCCCCTCCCCATCGATCCCCTGCTGCCCGAGGCGGTGGCCGCCTGCGCGGAGCGTGGCGCGCTCGTCCTGGTCGCCGAGCCCGGCGCCGGCAAGACGACGCGTCTGCCCCGGGCGCTCTTCGACGCCGCCTGGCTCGAGGGCGAGGTCCTCGTGCTCGAGCCGCGCCGTCTCGCCGCGCGCCTCGCGGCCGAGCGCGTCGCGAGCGAGCTCGGCGAGCGCGCCGGCGAGCGCGTCGGCTACGAGACGCGCCTCGAACGAGCCGTGTCGGGCCGGACGCGCCTGCGCTTCTTGACGGAGGGCATCCTCACCCGCCGTCTGCTCACCGATCCGACGCTACGCGGCGTGGGCGCGGTCGTGCTGGACGAGCTGCACGAGCGTCACCTCGCCACCGACCTCGCGCTCACGCTCCTGCGACGGCTCCGGAAGACCACGCGGCCCGACCTGGTCGTGGTGGCCATGAGCGCCACGCTCGACGCCGAGGCGGTCGCACGTTTCCTCGACGCGCCTGTGATCTCCGCCCCGGGCCGCGTCTTCCCCGTGGAGATCGAGCACGCGACGAAGCCCGACGATCGCCCCCTCGCGGCGCGCGTCGCCGCCGCGGTCGCCGACGTCGTGTCGACGACCGACAGCGGCCATGTCCTGGTCTTCTTGCCCGGCGCGCGAGAGATCAGGCTCGCGGAGGAGGCGTGCGCGAAGCTCGCGGACCGACGCGGGCTCGCGGTGCTCCCGCTGCACGGCTCGCTGACGGCGCGCGACCAGGATCGCGCGATCGGCGGCTCCGACGCGCGGAAGGTGATCCTATCGACGAACGTCGCCGAGACCAGCGTGACGATCGACGACGTCGGCGTCGTCATCGACTCGGGCCTCGCACTCGTCGCCTCGTGCTCCCCATGGACCGGCGTTCCCGCGCTGACGCTGTCGAAGATCTCCAAGGCCTCCGCCACGCAGCGGGCCGGGCGCGCCGGTCGAACCCGCGCGGGCCGCTGCGTGCGACTCTACACCGCGTCAGACTTCGCGGCCCGCGCCGCGTTCGAGACTCCGGAGATCGCGAGGCTCGATCTCTCCGAAGCGCTGCTCGAGGTCGTCGCGCACGGCGTGGGAGATCCTGCCGCGCTCGCCTGGTTCGACGCGCCGCCCCCGAGCGGCGCCGAGGGCGGCCTCGTGCTCTTGCGCCGGCTGGGCGCCATCGAGGGCGCCGCGCCCGAGGTGTCCATCACGAAGATCGGGCGCGACATGTTGCGCTTCCCGTGCCACCCCCGGCACGCGCGCATCATCGTCGAAGGTGAGCGCCTCGGCGTCGGACCGACGTGCGCGGGAGTCGCGGCGCTGCTCGCCGAGCGCACCCCGGTCGACGATCGGATGCGCGGTCGCGCCGCCGAGCGGAGCGACGTCACGGCGCTGCTCTCCGAGATCGACGCAGGCGGCCGCGCCGCCGGCCTCGAGCGCGAGCGCGTGAGCGCCATCTCCCGATCCTGGGACAGGCTCGCGCGCCTCACACGCAACGTGGCCCCCGAGCCCACGACCGAGAGCGAACGTGAGGACAAGACGCGCCTCGCCATCTTGATGGGGTTCCCGGACCGGGTCGGGCGCGTCCGCAGGGCCGAAGGCGCGGGTCGCGGCCCGGCGGAGGTGCTCTTCGCCTCGGGTGGCACCGCGATCCTCTCCGAGTCCAGCCGGGTGCGGGAGGCCGATCTCTTGGTCGCGGTCGACGTCGAGGAGCGGACCGAGGGGATGCGCCGGCGCGCGGTCGTGAAGCTCGCGAGCGCGATCGACTCCGACTGGCTGCTCGAGCACTTCCTGGACGACGTAACCGACGAGGAGTCCGTCGAGATCCCGCCCGGCTCGCGCCGCGTCGAGGCGGTGCGCACCCTCCGGTTCGGCAGCATCGTGCTCGAGCGCACAAGGACAGTCCCGTCAGATTCCGAGCGCGTCGCCGAGGTGCTCGCGCAGGCCGTGCTCTCCGCCGGGCTCACGCCGGACCAGACGGGTGCGCTCGACAGGCTCGCGGCCCGGCTCGAGATGCTCCGCGCGCACGTGCCCGATCTCGGCGCGCCGAGCGAGGGCGGCGTGGACCTTCCCTCCCTCGTCCGGGCCGGGTGCCGCGGTCTCGCCTCGCTCGACGAGGCGAGACACGTGGACTTCGCCGGCCTCGCGCTCGCCTCGCTACCGGCGGAGGAGCAGCGCGCGCTCCGGGAGCACGCGCCGGAGAAGCTCACCTTGCCCTCCGGTCGCCAGCTCGCCATCGAATACGTCCGCGGCGCCCCGCCGAGCGTGTCGTCGCGACTGCAAGACTTCTTCGGCATGGTCGACGCGCCCAAGATCGCGCGCGGGCGTGTCGCGCTCGTCCTCCACTTGCTCGCGCCGAACGGCCGCGACGTGCAGGTCACCACCGATCTCGCGGGCTTCTGGGAGCGCCACTACCCGACCATCGCCAAGGAGCTCCGCCGGAAGTACCCGCGGCACGCGTGGCCCGACGACCCGCGCCATGCCGAGCCGCCCGCGCCGCGCAGGCGCTGATCAGCCGCGCCGCACGTAGCCCGAGACCATGCTCAAGAAGGCGCGGGCGATCGAGGTGTCGACCGGCTGCACGAACGCGACCTCGCGCTCGGCGATGGCGATCTGCGCGGGCTGGATGGACGCGCCGAAGCCGAAGCTCGTCAGGAGGTTCGCCCACTGCGCCAGCTCCGCCAGGTGACGGAGCGACTCGGCGCCCGAGGCCGCCTTCTCGTTGGAGGCGTACGTGAGGGCACCGGCGAAATTGAGGCCTGGCGCGAGGAAGTTGCCGAGCAGCCGGAGCGCGCGCAGGCCCGAGAGGAACGGGAAATTCGCGGCCGCGGCCTCGAGCACCGGCTCGGCGGCGGAGCCCGTCGGCGCGACCGTGAGCGGCGGACGTTTGTCCGGCGAGGCCGGCTCGGTGACCGTGGCGGCGCCGAAGTCCCCGGCCACGACGAACGACGAGCTCTTGTTCTCCGTGAGCTCCACCATCCACTCCGGCACGCTGCGGCTGAGCCGGTTGTACCGCAGCCGATCGAGCGCGCGACGCATCCCGGTCTCGTTGCCCGAGAGCAGCGTCTTCGACGTGAGGAGCACGAAGCCGATGTTGCCCACGGTGTAGAGGTCGAACTGCCCGTAGCGGCTCTTCACGAAGGGGACGCCGGCCGGCGTCGTGACGCGGGCGTCAGCCGCGCGGCGGATCGCCTCGACGTCGAACCTGCCCTGCGTCACCGCGCAGAAGTCGACGCCTTGCATCGCGTAGACCCCCAGCATCGAGCGCTGCGTGTCGCGCGCGGGGACGAAGTTCGACTCGTTACCGAGCGGGACGAGCGACTGAACCAGCGCGCCGATGTCGGCGCCGATCGGCGTCTGGAAGAGGGCGACGAGGTCGATCTGCCCGAAGAGCAGGACGCCGGACGGCAAGAGGGCGATGGGGTCCTTGTCGATCTCGGCCGGATCGACGTCTTGCCCGCCGATGGGGACGAGGGAAGGCGTGCTCGCGCAGCCGGCGGCCGACGCGGCGCCCAGGAGCGCCGCGAGCTCGAGGATCTCGCGACGGAGCATCAGTGGGTTGCGCTCGATGACGGAGGCGTCATGTCAGCAACGTCGAGCGGGAACGAGCCGATGATCTTGAGGAGGCGCGCCTTCTGCTTCACGCCCTCGAGCGCGGCGACGACCGGCCTGTCCGTGACGTGGCCGGTGACCTCCACGTAGAACACGTACTCCCAGCCGTCCCCGCCGGGGACCGCGCGAGACTGGATCCGACGCATGTTGCAGTTCTTCTCCTTGAAGGACTGGAGCACGTCGTAGAGCGCGCCGGGGCGGTCGTGCACGCCGAAGAGCAGGGCGGTCGCGTCGTGGCCCGTCCGCGCCATGGGCAGGCGCGAGACGACGCCGTAGCGGATGCGCATCTCCCCTTCGTCCCCGACGTTCTCGGCGACGGTGCGCAGCTGGTGCGCCGTGAAGAGACGCGCCGGGATGACCGCCGCGGCGCCGTGGTTCTCCGCCGCGAGCTCGGCGGCCATGACCGCGCTCCGGACGTGGAGGACGGTGGCCTTGGGGTAGTTCGCCGCGAGCCACGCCTCGCAGAGCGAGTGGTGGTGGGAGCTCGCGTAGACGCGCTCCACGTCGGCGCCGTTGCCGGTCTTGTTCACCAGGGCCAGCGTGTGCGTGACCTCTCGCTCGCCGACGAGCTTCAGATCGAGCGCTGCGATCGCCTGGATTGTCGCGAACGCGAGCCCGTCGCGGAGGGTCTCGTAGGTGACGACGGCGTAGTCGACCTGGGAGCGCGCGACCTCTTCCAACGCCTTCTCCGGGGTCTCGGCGCGCACGAGCTCGGCGCGTGGCCCGAAGTGCAGGCCGCCGGCCAGCCACGGGAAGCCACCCTCCGGGCCCACGCAGGCGACACGCGGCGCGACCTCGTAGACGCGGCAAGCCGCGTCGATGGCGGCGAAGATCGGTCGAACGGCGCTTGCCGAGAGCGGAGCCGCGACCGCCTGCTCCAGCGCTCGGTACCGCTCGACGTCGATGATCGGCGAGAGCTTGGCCGCGTCGCTGCGCAGGGCCACGAGGTCCTGGACGAGACGCGCCCGCTTCTCGATGGCCCGCAGGATGTCCTTGTCGGCCTCGTGCAGGCGCTTCGCGATCTCTTCGATCTTCTCGCGCTGGCTCATGAGGCGAAAGCTAGCACGGCCGTGCGCGAGAGCTGACGCCCAAGGCGGCGACGTCGCGTCAGCTGCTCGAGCTCGGGGTGGGCAGGTTCTTCGGCTCCACCGTCGTCGTGATCGTCTCGTTCGTCGTCGTCACGGTGGTGGTGGTGGTCGCCGTCTCCGTCTTCGTGGTCGTCCCAGGCTCGGGCCTGGGCCCGCCCTTCTGGTTGCTCGACCCGGAGTAGAGGTCCGAGTACCAGCCCCCGCCCTTCAGGATGAAGCCGGTGCCCTTCGAGATCTGGCGCTTGGCCGTGGCAGCCTTGCAGGACGGGCAGTCCTTCAGCGGATCGGCCTTGATCGACTGCTCCTGCTCCCACTCGTGGCCACAGCTACTGCACGCATATTCGTAGGTCGGCATAAAAACCCTTTTGGCTGCTGCAATAAGCTCGCATTTTTTGACGTCAAGCCCAAGGGGTCCGGCACATGCTCAGGTGTTTCCTGAGCGTTTGCTGAGGTGGTAGTTGAGCAATTGTGCCCTGGGCAGCTGTCAAGACTTGAACGCGCGTACCTTCTCCTGTACCTCCAAGTGACCCTACGTGCCATGGCATGACATGACCTCAGTTGCGCAGCGGACGCGTCCCTGAGGGGGGCGAGCCGGGTCGGTCCTGCCACACGCCAAAAAGACAACCGAGAGACCATGCACATCAAGAAGCTCGAGATTTGCGGCTTCAAGTCCTTCGTCGACCGGACCGTGATCCATTTCGATCACGACATCGTCGGCATCGTCGGCCCGAACGGGTGCGGCAAGTCGAACATCGTTGACGCGATTCGATGGTGCATGGGTGAGCAGAGCGCGCGCCATCTCCGCGGCCGCTCGATGAGCGACGTCATCTTCGCCGGCTCGGCCTCCCGCGGCCCGCACGGCATGGCGGAGGTGACGATCACCTACGACAACTCGGACAAGGTCACCGCGCAGGAGCTCCCGCTCGAGTACCGCGACTGGGCCGAGATCGCCGTCACGCGCCGGCTCTACCGCGACGGCACGAGCGAGTACCTCATCAACAAGACGCAGGTCCGACTGAAGGACATCACGGACCTGTTCCTCGGCACCGGCGTGGGCTCGAAGGCCTACTCGATCATCGAGCAAGGCAAGGTCGGCCTCATCGTCTCGGCGCGCCCCGAGGACCGCCGCGTGCTCATCGAGGAGGCCGCCGGCATCACGAAATACAAGGCCCGGAAGAAGCAGGCCGAGCAGAAGATGGATCAGACGCGGCAGAACCTGCTGCGTGTGGGCGACATCGTCAGCGAGATCGAGCGCAGCCTCGCCTCGCTGAAGCGCCAGGCCGCCAAGGCGGAGCGCTACATCGCGCACAAGAAGGAGCTCGAGGACGTGGTGCTGTGGGAGGCGTCCCATCGCTTCCTGGAGCTCACCGTCCGCACGCAGGTGGAAGAGGCCGCCCGGGCCGAGCGCGCCGAGGCGAGCGAGATGGTGAAGACCACGCTCGGCGTGCGCGAGGCCGAGCTCGAGGTCGTCCGGCTCCGCGCGCTCGAGGCCGAGGAGGTCGCCGAGAAGACCCAGACGGAGAGCTTCCGCGCCACGAACCAGGTCCGCACCCACGAGGGCGAGATCGAGCGCAACCGCGAGCGGCTGCGCACGGTGGAGGACCGCCGACTGACCGACGCTCGGGAAGAGGCGGAGCTCGCCGAGCGGCTCGTCGGCCTGCGCGCGGAGCGCGAGGCCCTGCTCCTCGCGCTCGAGACCGCCGCGGAAGAGGAGGCGCGCGGAGCCGAAGCCGCCCGCGTGGAGGTCGAGAAGTTCGACGACCTGAAGCGCGAGCAGGACGCGGCCGACGCGGAGGTGAACGATCTGCGCGCCCGCGCCTCGAAGCTGCAGGCTTCCGTCGCCGCGGCCGAGGCTACCTTGCGCGGCTTCGAGGAGCGCCGGACGGACATGGAGCTCCGTCGCGGCAAGATCGAGGACGAGCAGCGCCGCCTGGAGCTCGAGGCAGCCGAGCAGCAGGTCCACCTCGACCACATCACGAGCGAGCTCGCGAACAAGCGTGCCCACAAGGAGGAGAGCGCGGCCAGGCGCGAGGCCCTCGTGAACGAGCTCCGGGTCGTCCGCGAGGAGGCGGTCGGCCACGAGCGCGCGCTCGACGCCAAGAAGGGGGACCTCTCGCGCGTCCGCGGCCGCCTGCGCGCGCTCGAAGAGATCCACAACCGCCTCGAGGGTGTCGGCCAGGGCGCAAAGACGCTCGTCCACACGAAGGACGACGCCGTCATCGGCCTGCTCGGCGACCGCTTCGAGGTCCCCGCCGAGCTCACCGCCGCGTTTGCGGGCGCGCTCGGCGATCGGGTGGAGTGGGTCGTCGTCGCCGACGCGGAGGGCGGCCGCCGCCTCGCCACGATGCTCGCGGAGAAGAGCAGCGGGCGCGCGGGGCTCGTCCCGAAGAACCCGAGGTTCATCTCGGGCTCGGCGCAGATGCCGGAGGTCGCGGCGGGCGTGCACGGCTGGCTGCTCGACCACGTCGGGTTCGACGCCGCGGACGACGCGCTCGCGCGCTGCGTCCTCGGCGACGTGCTCTGGGTCGAAGACGAGGCGGCCGCGACCGCCGCGTTCGCGGCCGGGTTCCTCGGGCGCGCCGTCACCTCGCAGGGCACGCTCTTCGTCGCTGACGGCTCCGTCATCGGCGGCGCGCGCGACGAGGTCGCCGCGGGCCTCGTCGAGCACAAGCGCGAGATGCGCGAGCTCGAGGGCAAGGTGGCGGAGGCGGACCGTGAGGTCACGGCCATGCTCGAGCACCACGCCGCCCTTCGGACGCGCCTGAACGAGCTCGGCGCCGCGCTCGACGCCGCGCGTACCCAGGCCCACGAGGCGGAGATCTCGCTCGTCACGGCCGAGAAGGACGAGCGACGGACGAGCGAGGTGGTCGCCGGCATCGTCAGGCGCCTCGAGTCCCTCTCCCGCGATCACGGCGACCTCTCGTCGAAGATCCTCACCCAGGCGGAGGAGCACGAGCGCGCCGTCGCGACCCTCGACGCGCAGCGCGCCGAGAAGACCGAGGTGGACATGGAGGTCCTCGGCGCCGAGGAGCGCGCGAGCGGCTGGCGGGCGCAGGTCTCGTCGCAGCAGTCCATCGTGACCGAGCGGCGTGTCCTGCTCGCCCAGGCCCGCGAGCGCGCCACCGCCGTGCGCCAGACGGCCGAGCGCATCGGCAAGTCGTGTGAGGAGATGGAGGGCCGCATCGTCAAGCTCGCCACCGAGCAGGTGGATTGCGCGGTGCAGGCCGGGCAGGCCGCGGCGAAGATCGTCGCGGAGCGCGAGAAGCTCCTCGATGCCCTCGACGTCGCCAAGGCCGCGGAGGACGCAGTGATGGCCGCCAAGACCACCCTCGAGGAGGTCCGACACGAGCTCGGCTTGGCCGAGGTCGATCTCAAGCGCCTCCGCGACGAGTCGACCGAGACGGCCGAGGCGCTCCGGGCCCACGAGGCGGCGCTCGATCGCCTCAAGATGGCGCTCGATCACCTGCTCGGCGGCATCCGCGAGCGCTTCCGCGGCCTCGAGCTCCCGACCGTCATCGGCGACTACCACAAGCGCCCCCCGGCGGACGGCGCCCAGCGCGCGCGCATCCAGGAGCTCACGGAGCTGCTCGATCGCATGGGCCCGGTGAACCTCGACGCGGTGCGCGAGCACGCGGAGGCCGAGGAGCGGTACACCTACTACACGACCCAGAAGGCCGACCTGGAGAAGGCCCTCGACGATCTCGAGCGCGCCATCGCCCAGATGAACCGCGAGTCGAAGCGCCTCTTCAAGGACGCGTTCGACGGGATCAACTCGCGCTTCAAGACGGTCTTCCCGCGCATGTTCCGCGGCGGCCAGGCCGAGCTCAGGCTCACAAACCCGGAGGACATGCTCGAGACCGGCATCGAGATCCTCGCGCAGCCCCCTGGCAAGAAGCTCTCGAGCATCGAGCTGATGAGCGGCGGCGAGAAGGCGCTCACGGCGGTCTCGCTCATCTTCTCGATCTTCCAGTTCAAGCCGAGCCCGTTCTGCATCCTGGACGAGGTCGACGCCCCGCTCGACGAGGCGAACGTCGCTCGGTACAACGAGGGCATCCGGTCGATGACCGACCGTTCGCAGTTCATCCTCATCACGCACATCAAGAAGACGATGCAGATGGTCGACGTCCTCTACGGCGTCACCATGCAGGAGCCCGGCGTCTCCAAGCTCGTCAGCGTGAAGATCAACGAGGCCGCGGTCGCACGCAGCGCCAACGCCCCGTCGGTCCCGCCGAGCGAGTCGGCGGCGGTGGCCTGACGTCCTGCCGGGCGGGCGCGCCCTCTCGACTCGGTGTTCCGACGCCGGGCGTGAGCAAGGCAGCCTGCTCGCTCTGCAAGATCTGCGCGGCCTGCCCGAATTTCCTCCGCTGACGGAGCGGAATCGGGTTGGCCGCGTTTCTGCTTGAGGCGCAAGCGAGCCATGAGCCATCCCCACGCCTCACACGCCGTCGCCCGCGACTACCGCGTCACACCTCTCAACGTGTACTGGGAGGTGACGAACGCCTGCGCCCTCGCCTGCAAGCACTGCCGCGCCATGGCGGTTCCCACGCCACCACCGGGCGAGCTCACGACCGAAGAGGGGCGCGCTTTCTTGCGTAGCCTGCGCAATTTTGGCGACCCCTTGCCGAACCTCGTGTTCACCGGCGGCGACCCGCTGCTCCGACCCGACCTCCACGAGCTCATCGACGAGGCGGTGGGGCTCGGCCTCTCGGTCGCCGTCACGCCGAGCGCGACGCCGCGCCTCACGCGTGAAGCGATGGGCGAGCTCGCGGCCCATGGCGTCACCGCCTTCGGCACGAGCCTCGACGCCTCGACGGCCGAGCGTCACGACGCGATCCGCGGCGTGACGGGCTGCTTCGACAAGACGATCGCCGCTGCGGGCTGGGCCGCGGAGCTCGGTGTCCCGCTCCAGGTGAACACGCTCGTGGCCCGCGAGACCGAGGCCGATCTGCCGGCTGTCGCCGAGCTCGTGAAGACGCTCGGCATCGCGCGCTGGAGCCTGTTCTTTCTGATCTCGGTCGGGCGAGGCGCCGGGCTCGAGCCGGTCACGGCGAGCGAGGCCGAGCGCATCCTGAGCTGGCTCGCCGACAGCGCCCCTTCCCTGCCCTTCGTGGTCTCGACCACGGAGGCGCCCTTCTACCGGCGCGTCCTGCTCTCTCGCGCGCGGGCGCACGGCGCGTCGCCTTCGGCGCGCGCGGCCGCGCCATCGGGCGCGGTGCGGGACGGTCACGGAGTCGTGTTCGTGTCGAGCCGAGGCGAGGTGTGCCCCTCGGGCTTCCTGCCGACCGCGGCGGGCAATGTCCGCGAGCGCTCGCTCGTCGATATCTACCGGAGCTCGGAGATGTTCCTCCGGCTGCACGAGGCGAGCAGCTTCGAGGGCCGCTGCGGCGTTTGCGAGTACCGGGGCGTGTGCGGCGGCTCGCGGGCGCGCGCCTACGCGGCGACCGGCTCGGCCTTCGAGAGCGACCCGGCCTGCGTGTTCGAGCCGCGCGCGGCCGCGGCGAGCTGAGGTCGACGCCGCGCGAGCTCTCGGCTTAGCTTCCCTGCATGGCGGACACCATTTTCGGCAAGATCCTGCGAGGCGAGATCCCCTGTCACAAGGTCTACGAGGACGAGAAGGTCCTCGCGTTCCTCGACATCATGCCGCTCTCGAAGGGCCACACGCTCGTCATCCCCAAGGAGCCGGCCGAGACGCTCGACCAGCTGTCCGACGAGTCGGCCGCGGCCATCGGGCGCGTGTTGCCGCGGCTGTGCCGAGCGGTCGCGAAGGCGACCGGCTGCAAGGACTACAACATCCTCCAGAACAACGGGGTGGCCGCGCATCAGGCGGTCTTCCACGTCCATTTCCACATCATCCCGAAGCCCAACGACGAGGACGGCCTCGGCGTCGGCTGGCCGGCAGGCAAGCTCGATCACGCAGCGGCGCCGGCTCTCGCCAAGGCGATCGCCGACGCGCTCTGATCGCGGGGCTCAGCCGTCTCGCTCGGCGACGGCCGGCGCGGGCGGCTCGGTCGTGCGCACCGAGAGCTCCGGCGGCTTCATCGCCACGCGCGAGCCCGGGGGGATGCTCTTGGTCAGGAACACCGAGCCGCCCACCACGCTACCCGAGCCGAGCGAGGTGGTG
The DNA here is from genome assembly GCA_016794345.1 of Myxococcales bacterium. Classification (GTDB taxonomy): domain Bacteria; phylum Myxococcota_A; class Polyangia; order Polyangiales; family Polyangiaceae; genus Xiheicaenibacterium; species Xiheicaenibacterium phototrophicum. Next base: position 27,006 of record JAEUKE010000124.1, on the reverse strand, counting down.
CCGCCGAGCACCGTCGCGTTTGCGTAGACGGTGACGCCGCTCTCCACCGTGGGGTGGCGCTTCGTGCCGCGGATGACCCGTCCCTCGTCGTCTTTCGGGTGGCTCAGCGCGCCGAGCGTCACGCCCTGGTAGAGCTTCACGTTCTCGCCGATGTAGCTCGTCTCCCCCACGACGACGCCGGTCGCGTGATCGATGAAGAAGCTCTTTCCGATCGTCGCCCCCGGGTGAATGTCGGCCCCCGTGTGCGCGTGCGCCCACTCCGTCATGATGCGCGGCAGGAGCGGGATCCCGAGCCGCTGGAGCTCGTGCGCGACCCGGTAGATGGTCACCGCCAGGAGCCCCGGGTACGCGAGGATGATCTCGTGGATGCTCGAGGCCGCCGGATCGCCGTCGAGCGCGGCCTGCACGTCGGAGATCAGCACGGCCCGCAGCTCCGGCACCGCGGAGAGGAGCTTGTTGGCGAGGCGCCGCGCCTCGTCCACGCAGGTGTCGATGGGCGCGCCACACTCGGCGGCGTGACAGAGGCAGAGCCGGATCTGCTCGACGAGCTTGTCGCGCAGCGTCGTGACGAGCGTGCCCACGTGGTAGGCGAGGTTCTCGTCCGTCAGGTCCTGCCTGCCGAAATAACCCGGGTAGAAGAGCTGCAGGAAGAGCTCGATGATCTCGCGGGCCTCGTCGCGCGAGGGCAAGAAGCGGCGGTTGATGAACTGCCCTCGTTTGTCGGACCGGTAGCTCGCGACGATACCGTTCACGAGCGCGTCCAGCTCGCTCGCAGCTTCCGTGACTCCCCCCTCACGCAGTGAGGGGGGCTGGGGGGGAGAAACAGCAGACATAGTGCTTCAGCTCTCGAGGGCGTCTGGGGCCCTCACAGCGGTCATCCGGTCATCTTCTCGACTTGATCGAACATTCCCTCGAAGAGCGCCCCGGAGAGGTAGCGCTCGCCCGCGTCGGGAAGGACGGTCACGATGGTCTTGCCGGCCAGGGCGGGCTCGGCCGCGAGCCTGGCCGCGACCGTCATCGCCGCACCGCACGAGATCCCGCAGAGGATGCCCTCCTCCCGGGCGAGGCGCCGCGCCATGGCGATGCTCTCGTCGTTCGTGACCTGCTCGACGCGATCGACCAGCGACAGGTCCAGGTTCTTCGGCACGAAGCCCGCGCCGATACCCTGGATCTTGTGCGGTCCGGGCGCGAGCTCCTGCCGCGCTCGGGTCTGCGTGATGACCGGCGAGTGAGCGGGCTCGACCGCGACGCTGAGGATGGGCTTGCCCTTTGTGTTCTTGATGTAACGGCTGACACCGGTCATCGTCCCGCCGGTCCCGATCCCCGCCACGAAGACGTCCACGCCGCCCTCGGTGTCCTCCCAGATCTCGGGCCCCGTCGTCTTCTCGTGGATGGCCGGGTTGGCCGGGTTCTCGAACTGGCGCATGAGCAGGAGCGAGCGGTCGGCCGCCGCGAGCTCCTCCGCCTTGGCGATCGCGCCCTTCATGCCCTGCGTGCCGGGCGTGAGCACGAGCTCCGCCCCGAAGGCGACGAGGACCTTGCGCCGCTCCATGCTCATCGTGTCCGGCATGGTGAGGACGCAGCGGTAGCCGCGCGAGGCGGCCGCAAACGCGAGCGCGATCCCGGTGTTGCCGCTCGTCGCCTCGATGATCCCACCGCCCGGCTTGAGCACGCCGCGCTCTTCCGCGTCCCAGACCATCGCCGCGCCGATGCGACACTTGACGGAGTAGGCCGGGTTTCGTCCTTCGATCTTCGCGAGGACGCGGGCGCCGAGGCCGCGGGTGATTCGGTTGATCTCGACCAGCGGGCTTCGACCGATCGTCCTGGAGTTGTCGGGGTAGACGGGCATCGTGGCGCTAAGCGTAAGCCCAGAGCTCACCCGAGTCGACCTCGCAGCCGCCCGCGCGGAGGGCGATGCCCGCCGCTGCTGGCCTGGATCCTGGCAGCTCGCCGGGCCGTGGCCCATACTCGCCGACGGGCATGTTCGGCGCCGGCTTCTTCCTCCTGACGATCGGGCTCCTCGTGGCCGGCCTCATGCGCTGGCTCCACCCGAGCTGGTGGCAGCGCCCTTGGATCCGGCGCGCGCTCGTCCTCATGGTCGCGGGGACGCTGGTGATGGTGCTGACCCGCCAGCTCGGTCTCGGCAGGCTCGTTCCGAGCTATCGCTCGCCCGCGCTCACGATCGCGAGCGGCATCGGCGGCGGCATCGGCGTGATCTGGGTCCTCTCGTTGCTGTTCACGGTCCCGCTCGCCGGGATCGTGCGCAAGGTTCTGGGCTTCGCGGCGCGGCGCAAGACCGAGCCCGCCGATCCTGCCGAGCCGAGGAGCGCTGCTACGACGACGTCCGGGGATGAGGAGACTCCGGCGAGCGCCGCCCCGCAGCGCTCCGCCCCGCAGCGCTCCGCACCCGCCCTCTCCCGGCGCACGGTGCTCGAGACGGCGGCTGCGGCCATCCCCGCGTCGGGGCTGGGGCTCGGCGCGGTCGGCGTGGCGGGCGCGTTTGTCCCCACGGCCGTCGTGCCGCGGCCCCTCTCCTTCTCGGGGCTGCCCGACGACCTCGCCGGATTGAAGATCCTGCAGCTCACCGACGTCCACCTCGGTGCGTTCATGGATCCGTCGGGCGTGGTCGACCTCGTCGAGCGCGCCCGGGAAACGAAGCCCGACCTCGTCGTCCTCACCGGTGACATCTGCGATCATCTGCCCTGGCTGGAAGCAGCGCTCCGCGCGGTCGAGACCCTCGATCCGCGGCTGGGTCTGTTCGCGGTGATGGGCAACCACGAGCACTACCGCGGCTCCCTGCAGACGCGGCGCAGCTACGCCAAGACCCGCATCGAGCTGCTCGACGACACGCACCGGGTGATCCGCGTCGGGAGCGGCAAGCTCGTCGTGTCCGGGGTCGACGATCCGGTCGGCCGCGCGAGCGACGCGTATTTCGAGCGAGCCATCGACCGCGCGCTGTCGGGTGCACCGAGCGACGCGTTCCACCTGGGCTTGAGCCATCGCCCTTCCGGTTTCGTCGCGCTCTCCTCGGCCGGCGTGGATCTCACGCTGAGCGGCCACACCCACGGCGCACAGGTCGGGTTCGGCGACAGAAGCCTGCTCGAGCCGCTCGCGAAGGGATCCTTCCTGCGTGGCACGTACGACCGAGAAGGAAAGCGGCTCTACACCTCCAGCGGGGCCGGGCACTGGCTCGCGTTCCGCCTCGACTGCCCCAGCGAGGCCGCGCTCATCACGCTGGAGAAGGCCTGAGCCCGAAGGTAAGGTAACGGAGAAATGCGGACGGTCCTCTTCCTCGCTGTGGCCCTGCTCGCCGGAACCGGCTGCGTTTCCGAGCCCGCGGTCAAGCTGTACGGCGCGCGCATCGGAGGCGTGGGCCCGCAAGGCGTCACCCTGGGCGTGACCATGCGCGTCCTGAACGACAACTCGTTCGACATCATGGTCCGCGGCGTGCGCACGAACGTCAGCATCGGCAACACGATGTTGCCTCCGGTCGAGGCGCAGCCCCAGCAGTGGCTCCCCTCCGGGCGCGGCACCCTCGTGCAGGTGCCGGTGCTCATCCCCTGGGCGACGGTCAGGCCGCTGGTCCAGACGACGGTCGCCTCGCCTGCGATCAAATACCGCATGGTCGGCTACGCCGACGTGACCGCGACGCGCGCGCTCGAGATCGACTTCGACGACTACAAGTTCGACCAGGTCGGGAGCTTCTCGCGCGCGGAGCTCGTGCTCGCCGCCGGACGCGGCCTGTTCAGCGAAGGGCAGAGCCCGTTTGTCGTGGCGAGCGCGGACGGCCTCGTCAGCTGGCCGGTGCCGCCGGGCGAGCCGGTGACGGCCAGCCTGTACTGAGGCCGCGCGTCATTTCAGGCGCGCGCGAAACGCCTCGAGCAGCTCGCGCGCGCCACGCGGCGCGGTGAGCGCGCCGGCTTCGACCGCGGCCTCGATCTGCGAGAGCCGCGCGGCGACCTCGGGGGTCTCGCGGAAGGCGGCCATGACGCCTTCCTTCACGAGGCTCCAGAGCCAGCGTTTGGTCTGCGATCTGCGGATGGACTCGAGCTCGCCGCTCGCCGCGATCGCGGCGCGGTGCTCCTCGACGGTCGCCCACAGGTCCACCACGCCGCTGCCGGTGAGCGCGCTCACCGGCAGCACGCGCGGCTCCCACGCGTGGAGGCGTCGGCGCTGGTACTGGAGCGCGGCCTTGATGTCCCGCACCGCTCGCTTGGCGCGGATGAGGTTGTCGCCGTCGGCTTTGTTGACGGCCACGACGTCGACCAGCTCCATCACGCCGCGCTTGAGCCCCTGGAGCTCGTCGCCCGCGCCGGGGAGAGCCAGGAGGACGAAGCAGTCCACCATCTCCGCCACGACCGCCTCGCTCTGCCCGACGCCCACGGTCTCCACGAGCACGACGTCGAAACCAAACGCCTCGCAGAGGAGCATGGCCTCGCGCGTGCGGCGCGCGACGCCGCCGAGCTCCCCGCCAGCCGGGGACGGCCGGATGAAGGCGCGCGGCTCCGCCGCGAGGCGCGGCATACGCGTCTTGTCGCCCAGGATGCTCCCGCCGGTCGCCGCGCTCGACGGATCGACCGCGAGCACCGCGACCGACTTGCCCGACTCCACGAGGTGCATCCCCAGCGCCTCGATGAACGTGCTCTTGCCCACTCCGGGGACGCCGCTCAGGCCGACCCGCACGGCCCGCCCGGTGCGCGGCAGAACGCGCGAGACGAGATCCTCCGCGCCCAGTCGGTCGTCTTCACGCAGGCTCTCGATCAAGGTGATCGCCCGGGCGAGCACGCCGCGGTCTCCTGCGGCGAGCCCGCGCTCGGCCTCGTCGATCGAAAGGCGGCGCGACAACCTCAGCCTCCCCGCGCGAGGATCGCCTCGGCGAGCTGGCGTGCCGCGATCGGGATCACCGTGCCCGGCCCGAAGACCAGCGCCGCGCCGAGATCGTGCAGGGTCGGCACGTCCTCCGGCGGGACCACGCCGCCCACGACGATGATCACGTCGCCGCGGCCCTGACGCTCGAGCTCCGCCTTCAGCGCGGGGACGAGCGTGAGGTGGCCCGCGGCGAGCGAGCTGACACCGACCACGTGAACGTCGTTGTCGACCGCCTGGCGCGCTGTCTCTTCCGGTGTCTGGAAGAGCGGGCCGATGTCCACGTCGAAGCCGAGGTCCGAGAGCGCGGTCGCGATGACCTTCTGCCCGCGGTCGTGGCCGTCTTGTCCCATCTTCGCGAGGAGGATGCGCGGCCGGCGCCCCTCCGCCGCGACGACCGCGGCGACGAGCTCGCGCACCTTGCGCACGTCCTCGCCCTCTTCGAGCTCCGCCGAATACACCCCGGCGATCGTACGCACGTGGGCCTGGTGGCGCCCGAATACTTTCTCGAGCGCGAGGCACATCTCGCCGACCGTGGCCCGCGCCCGCGCGGCCTCCACGGTGAGCGCCAGCAGGTTGCCCTCGCCCGTCTCGGCCGCGCGCGTGAGCGCGTCGAGCGCCGAGGTGACCGCCGCGCCGTCGCGCTCGGCCTTGAGCTTCGCGAGGCGCTCGATCTGCATCCGCCTGACCTTCGCGTTGTCGACCTTCAGGACGGGCGGCAACACGTCGTCCTCCGGACGGTAGGCGTTCACGCCCACGATGACCTGCTTGCCCGAGTCGATGCGCGCCTGGGTCCGGGCGGCGGCCTCCTCGATGCGCATCTTGGGAACGCCGGCCTCGATGGCCTTGACCATCCCGCCGAGCTCCTCGACCTCCTTCAGGTGCGCGCGGGCGCGCTCCGCGAGATCGTGTGTGAGCCGCTCCACGTAGTAGCTGCCGCCCCAGGGGTCGGCGGGCCGCACCGTGCCCGACTCGTGCTGGAGGATCAGCTGCGTGTTACGGGCGATTCGCGCGGAGTAGTCGGTCGGGAGCGCCAGCGCCTCGTCGAGCGAGTTCGTGTGGAGCGACTGCGTGTGACCGGCCGTGGCCGCCATGGCCTCGATGCAGGTCCGGACGACGTTGCAATAGACGTCCTGCGCCGTCAGCGACCAGCCCGACGTCTGGCAATGGGTGCGGAGCGCCAGCGACTTCGGGTCCTTCGGGGAGAAGCCCGCCATGAGCTCGGACCACAAGAGGCGCGCCGCGCGCAGCTTGGCGACCTCCATGAAGTAGCTCATGCCCACGGCGAAGAAAAACGAGAGCCGCGGCGCGAAGGCGTCGACGTCGAGACCGGCGGCCACGCCCGTCCGCACGTATTCGAGCCCGTCGGCGAGGGTGTACGCGAGCTCCAGATCCGCCGTCGCTCCGGCCTCTTGCATGTGATAGCCGGAGATCGAGATCGAGTTGAACTTCGGCATCTCTTTGGCGCAATACGCGAAGATGTCGGCGACGATCTTCATCGAGGGCGCCGGCGGGTAGATGTACGTATTGCGCACCATGAACTCCTTGAGGATGTCGTTCTGAATGGTGCCGGTCAGCTGCGCGGGGCGAACGCCCTGCTCCTCCGCCGCGACGATGTAGAGCGCCATGATCGGGAGCACGGCCCCGTTCATCGTCATGGAAACGCTCATTCGATCGAGCGGAATGCCCTCGAACAGGATGCGCATGTCGAGGATCGAGTCGATGGCGACCCCGGCCATTCCGACGTCCCCGACGACACGCGGGTGATCCGAGTCGTAGCCGCGGTGCGTGGCCAGATCGAACGCGATGCTCAGGCCCTTCTGGCCGGCGGCGAGGTTGCGCCGATAAAACGCGTTCGACTCCTCCGCCGTGGAGAAGCCGGCGTATTGCCGCACGGTCCACGGTCGCTGAACGTACATCGTCGGGTACGGCCCACGAACGAAGGGCGAGAGGCCCGGGAAGGCGCCCGCCAGATGAGGAACCCCCTCGAGATCGGCAGGACCATAAGCTCCGCAGATGGTGATCCCCTCCGGCGCGAGGCGCGCATCGGCCACCGGCGGGGAAGAGGGACCGGCCGCGGGGAGGACGACGTCGTCCCAGGCGACCTCGGAGAGCGAGCGCGTCGTCACGATGCCACCTCCTTCGAGCCCAGACGCTGGAGAACCATTTCGAGCACGCCCGGCACGTCGCACCCGAGGTAGATCTCGGCGAAGAGCCCCGCGGCTCGGAGGGCGCCTTCGAGAGCGCCGGGCTTGCCGGCCAGGACCACGGCGCGCGCGCCCGCCAGGGCGAGCTCGCGTGTGCTGTCGGCGCCGAGCTCGGCGTACCGCGCATCCGACGAGCAGAGGACAAACGCGGTCCGCGCCGACGCCCCCGCGTCCCGCGCGATCGACTTCGCGTCGTCGAGGGACGCGGCGCGCACCTCGAACCCGCCGACCTCGAAGAGCCGCCGCGCGAACTCGTCGCGCGCCCGCCAATCGGGCGGGGCGCCCAGACGCACCGTGACCGCCACGGGGCGCGCTCCTCCCTGCTCGAGGGCCTCGGCGCGCTCGCGCACCGCTTCGAACGGCTCGGCCACGCGGACGGGCCGCGCGTGATCATCCGCGGCGCGCGGCGCGGGGCGCGCTGCGGCGAGCCGCTCGCCCGGGACCGCGTATTCGCTCGTGCCCACGATCACGCGCTTGCGACGGCGCGTCTCGGACAGGAGCGCCGCCGCGGCTTGCCGAACCCGGCCGCCGAACACGCCGCTCGCGAGCGACTGCGTGATGCCTCCCTCACGCTCGATCGCGCGGAGCTCCTCCCAGCCCGCCCGCGCGAGATCCTCGGTCTGGCGCTCGATGAAGTAGGAGCCGCCCGCTGCGTCGGCGACCTCCCCCAGCCGGCTCTCCTCGCGCAGCACGAGCGCGGTGTTTCGGGCCATGCGCTCGCCCAGCGCGGTCGGCTCCACGGCGAGATCGTCGAATGCTCGGCCGACGATCACGTCGGCGCCACCGACCGCGAGCGCGAAGACCTCGATGGTCGCGCGCACGTGGTTCGTCGCCGAGTCCGCGCGGCTCTGCCCGCGACGCGAGACGTGGCCGACGACGAGGGGTGGCTTCGAGACGGCGACGCCGAGCGCGTGCGCGAGCTTGGCGTACGCGAGCCGGAGCGCGCGGAGCTTGGCGATGGCGGCGAACTGATCCACGCCGGCCGTCACCGAGAGGGCCGCGCTCGCGAGCACCCGCTCGGCAGAGATCCCGTGTGGCGCGAGCCGCCGCACGAGCTCGGCCAACGAGGCGAGGACGAACCCGAGCTCGAGCGCCGCGTGCCCGCCGGCCTCGTGCACGGCGCTCGCTCCGACCGCGAGCGGACGAACGTCGGCCGAGCTCGTTCGTTCGACTGCCCGCGCGGCCTCGCCGAACCGGGCCTCGAGCCCGCCCGTGGGCGGTCCCGCGACGAACGCGGCGCCGATCGGATCGTAGAGCGCGCTCACGCGGCGCGCGCCGCCGCGCGAGAGGGCCTCCTCGGCGCTCAGCGCGCTCACCCCTGCGTCGCAGAGGACGTGCAGGTCCTGTCCGGCGGCTGCGTGCCCTACCGCCTCCCACGAGGCAGGAGGCGTCCCCTCCGCGCCGACCAGCCAGAGCGCGCCGGCTCCGGCGCGGCTCGCCGACGCGGCCCGGCTCGTGGCGCGTGTGGCGCGCACGTCGAGGCGCTCTGCGACAACCCAGGAGGGCCCGGGCCGTCCCCCGCCGCGTACGAACGGCGCCGCGCCCGGCTCCCCGCGCGCAGCGAGGCCGGCGAGGTGGCGGGGCACGTACAGCGGCTCGACCGCGATCCCTTCGGGGGTCTTGGTGACGAGCTTGTCGATTGTCGACCCCTCGAGGCCGGCCTCCGCGAGGCGGCGCCAGTCGTCTTCGTTCGGCGAACCGGAGGACATGGCCCTGTCCCTTAATCCTGCCGCTCGCGTGCGTCGACCTCGTGTCCCGAGCAGGACAGCCGCCCGGTCACGGCGCGGCGCAGCGCCGCGGCGGGAGGGCACGGGGCGTGCACCGAGGACGAGACAAGATGCTGCAGCGAAGGACGTTCTTGCTCGGTCTTGGCGCTGGTCTGGGCTCTCTGGCCGGTGGCCGGGAGGCGACAGCCGACGAGCTGGGAAGGGGCCGCTACGCCAGGATGTCCATGCGGCTGGAGAAGACGTTCCTCGAGATCGACGTCCTCGACATGGAGGTGATCGTCTCGCAGAGCACCGCGGCGAGCCTCGAGAAGCTCGTCAAGCGCAAGCCGTACTCGAGGGAGCTCGAGGAGAGCGTGGTGCGCGAAATCATCAAGACGACCGACGGCGCCGCCGGCATCGTGTTCTTGATGGACCTCGACATGGACCAGTTCGTCGACAGCGGGCGCGAGAGCCTCAAGCGCGCGCTCGACGCGAAGATGATCGGCAAGGCCGAATACGATCGGGTCCACGCCGGCCTGCCCGAGTGGTTTGGCTTCTTGAAAGAGCGCGGCATGCGCGAGGGCGATCGGCTCGGCTATCGGGGCGGCCAGCGAGGGCTGCGGACCCTCTTCCACGACGCCAAACAAGCGAAGCTCCTGGACATGACCCACGGCGGCCCAGCGCCGCTTCGGACCATGCTCGCGAGCTACTACCCGCCCGGGGGCGAGCTCCGAGAGCCGCTCGTCCGGTCGCTGTTCGACGATCGGCAGGCCTCCCGCTGACGCCGGCGCGATCAGCCTGACTTCGCCCGCAGCCGCTGCAAGTGGCGCCGCGCGATCCCGGAGGCCGCGGCCGCGCGCGAGACGTTGCCCTGGTGCTCGGCCAAGAGCCGCTCGAGGAAGCGCTGCTCGAGCTGGTGCGCGTCCGTGTCGGGCACGCCGAACCGCTGCATCAACGACGTCTGGCAGTCCGCGCTCGAGGCGACCGGCGCGTTTGCGCCGGGCGAGGTGTTCGGCGACGAGGCGCTGGGCACGAAGCCGCTCGAGGGCCTCTGGGTGTGATCACTTCCAGGAGGCGTGATAGCGGTATTCACCCGGTCCCGACGGGCTGACGTCGATGGTCACCGCGGTCCCGCCCGCGGCTTCGAGGGCGGCACGAAATCCGGTCCCATAACACCGGGCCAGCAGCGCCGTGGTCAACCCTGGCGGCGCGATCAGACGCACGGCGGCGTGGCCCGACGCGACGCGCTCGATCAGCAGTCGCTGCCCTCGGTGGAACTTGGTCCACCTCGACACGCCACCTGCGAGCACACGCTCGGGCGAGACGAGCTTGAACAGGATGCCGTAGAGCGGCCCCTCGATGAGGCGCCGGTTGTGCTCGTACGCGGCCTCCACGAAGGCGTCTTGGTCCGAGAAGAAGGCGGCGCATGCGGCCTCATAGACGGCGTGGGCGTGCACCTCGGACACCCAGGCGTTGACCGGGGGTGGAGAGCGCACGAGCTCCGCGAGCTCCGGCGGCAGGTGCTCGGCCAGATCGCGCAGGCGAAGACCTGCGAGAAACTCCCGAAAGATGGCGCCCTTCTGCTGGTAGTCCGAATACGAGGCGAGCCCCTTCGGGAGCGCCTCCACGTACGCGGCCACCGCCGCTCGAGCCCCCCCGCTCATGACGCACCGTCGACCATTTCACATGTTCCGCCGGTATTGACCGCCGACCTCGTAGAGGGCGCCGGAGATCTGCCCGAGCGAGCAGACCTTGCACACCTCCATCAACCACTCGAAGACATTCTTGCCCGTCGCCGCGGCCGACTGCAGCTCGGCGAGCGCCTTCGATCCGACGGCGGCGTTCCGCCGCTGGAACGCCTCCACGCTGGAGATGGCGTACTCCTTCTCCTCGGGCAGCGAGCGGATGACCTCCTTCGGGATGATCGTCGGCGAGCCGTTCGGATCGAGGAAGGTGTTCACGCCGATGACCGGCAGCTTGCCGTCGTGTTTCATCGACTCGTAATAGAGCGACTCCTCCTGGATCTTCGTGCGCTGGTACATGCGCTCCATCGCGCCGAGGACGCCGCCGCGCTCGGTGATCGAGCGGAACTCCTTGAGCACGGCCTGCTCGACGAGGTCCGTCAGCTCCTCGATGATGAACGCGCCCTGCAGCGGGTTCTCGTTCTTCGCGAGGCCGAGCTCCTCGTTGATGATGAGCTGGATGGCGAGCGCGCGGCGCACGCTCTCCTCCGTCGGCGTGGTGATCGCCTCGTCGTACGCGTTGGTGTGGAGCGAGTTCGTGTTGTCGTAGATCGCGTAGAGCGCCTGCAGCGTCGTGCGGATGTCGTTGAACGCGATCTCCTGGGCGTGCAGGCTCCGACCCGACGTCTGGATGTGGTACTTGAGCTTCTGCGAGCGCTCGTTCGCCCCGTATTTGTGCTTCATCGCCTTCGCCCAGATCCGGCGGGCGACGCGGCCGATGACCGAGTACTCGGGGTCGAGACCGTTCGAGAAGAAGAAGGAGAGGTTCGGCGCGAAGTCGTCGATGTGCATCCCCCGCGAGAGGTAATACTCGACGTAGGTGAAGCCGTTCGCGAGCGTGAAGGCGAGCTGGGTGATGGGGTTCGCCCCGGCCTCGGCGATGTGGTAGCCGCTGATCGACACCGAGTAGAAGTTCCGCACCTTCTGCGCGGTGAAATACTCCTGGATGTCGCCCATCATCCGGAGGGCGAACTCGGTCGAGAAGATGCAGGTGTTCTGCGCCTGGTCCTCCTTGAGGATGTCGGCCTGCACGGTGCCGCGAACGGCCGAGAGCGTCTTGGCCTTGATCCGCTCGTAGACCTCGCGCGGCAGCACCTCGTCGCCGCTCACGCCGAGGAGCATGAGGCCGAGGCCGTCGCTCCCCTCCGGGAGGTCGCCCTGGTAGGTGGGCCGGGGCACGCCGAGCGCCTTGTACTTCTCGGCGATCTTCGCCTCGACCTCGGCGACCTTGCCCTGCTCGCGGATGTATTTCTCGCAGCCCTGGTCGATCGCGGCGTTCATGAAGAAGCCGAGCAACATGGGCGCCGGCCCGTTGATCGTCATCGACACGCTGGTCGCCGGGTCGGCCAGGTCGAAGCCGGAGTAGAGCTTCTTCGCGTCGTCCACCGTGGCGATGCTGACGCCGCTGTTCCCGATCTTGCCGTAGATGTCCGGGCGACGCGCCGGGTCCTCGCCGTAGAGCGTCACCGAGTCGAACGCCGTGGAGAGCCGCTTGGCCGGCAAGCCTCGTGAGACGTAGTGGAACCGCTTGTTCGTCCGCTCCGGGCCGCCCTCCCCCGCGAACATCCGGGCCGGGTCCTCGCCTTCGCGCTTGAGCGGGAAGACCCCAGCCGCGTAGGGGAACTCGCCCGGGACGTTTTCGTTCAGGATCCAGAAGAGAATGTCGCCCCAGTCGTAATACCGAGGCAGCGCCACCTTCGGGATGCGCGTGTGGCTCAAGGACTCGGCGAAGAGCGGCAGCTCGATCACGCGCTCGCGGACCTGGTACCGGAAGACGTCCGCCTTGTAGCGGCGCCTCAGCTCGGGGAACGCGCGCAGCGCGCCGCGGCAGTCCGCGTCGAGGCGGAGGACCTCCTCCTGGTATCGCTCGATGAGCTCGCGGATCGCGGGGGTGTCGGTCTCGAGGACCTCCAGCCCGGGCAGCACGTCCCACTCGGTGATGCGCGTGCCGCGCAGGGCCATGGCGGCGCCGAAGAGCTGGTAGGCGCAGCGCGCGCGCCGGCTCTGCTCCTTGGCGAAGGAGTCGTACCGATCCGAGGCCTCGGCGATCTCGGCGAGGTAGCGGACGCGGTCGGCCGGGATGACGCTCGGCTGGCCCGCCTTGTCGACGAGGACCTGGCTCGGGCTCGCGAACGAGACGCCCGTCTTCTTGGCGACCACCTCCATGATGCGCCGGTAGAGCGCGTTCGTTCCGGCGTCGTTGAACTGCGAGGCGATGGTCCCGAAGACGGGCAGCTCCTCGTCGGTCGCCGAGAAGAGCTGCTGGTTGCGCTTGTACTGCTTTCGCACGTCGCGGAGGGCATCCAAGCTGCCGCGTTTGTCGAACTTGTTGATGGCGACCAGGTCGGCGAAGTCGAGCATGTCGATCTTCTCGAGCTGGGTCGCCGCCCCGTATTCGCTCGTCATGACGTAGAGAGAGACGTCCGCGTGATCGGTGATCTCGGTGTCGCTCTGGCCGATGCCGCTGGTCTCGAGGATGACGAGGTCGAAGCCGGCCGCCTTGCAGATGTCGAGCGCGTCCCCGACGTGTTTCGAGAGCGCCAGGTTCGACTGCCGGGTCGCGAGCGAGCGCATGTAGACCCGGTCGCTCGCGATCGCGTTCATGCGGATGCGGTCGCCGAGCAGCGCCCCGCCCGACTTGCGCTTCGTGGGGTCGACGGAGACGACGGCGATTGTCTTGTCGGGCTGCTCGAGGAGGTAACGCCGGACGAGCTCGTCGACCAGCGACGACTTGCCGCTGCCGCCGGTGCCCGTGATGCCGAGCACGGGGACCTTCTTGCCGTTCGTCGCACCGGCGATGCGTCGCCGGAGCTCCGGCGAGAGCTCCGGGTGGTTCTCCGCCGTCGTGATGAGCCGCCCGATGGCCCCGGCGTCGCGCGTCTTCAGCTTCGCGACGTCCTCGTCGAGCGCCGCTTGCGAGGGGTAGTCACACTTCTCGAGGAGATCGTTGATCATCCCCTGCAAACCCAACGAGCGTCCGTCGTCCGGCGAGTAGATGCGATCGATCCCGTAGGCGTGCAGCTCCTCCGCCTCCGACGGCAAGATGGTCCCGCCGCCGCCGCCGAAGATCCGCACGTTGGCGCCGCGCTCCTTCAGGAGGTCGCGCATGTATTTGAAGAACTCCACGTGACCGCCCTGGTAGCTGGTCACGGCGATGCCCTGCGCGTCCTCCTGGATCGCCGCGTCGACGATCTCGCGCGCGCTCCGGTTGTGTCCGAGGTGGATGACCTCGGCGCCGGACGCCTGGAGGATGCGCCGCATGATGTTGATCGCGGCGTCGTGCCCGTCGAAGAGGGACGCGGCGGTGATGATGCGGACGTGGTTCTTCGGTCGGTAGGGGGCGGGCGCGGCCATCGTTTGGAGCCTCGCCGGATCGTTACCACTTCGCGGGCGGGGCCGAAAACGCGATCGGCGCGCCGGCGCCGAGGGCCGTGTATCCTCGCCGGCCGTGACGCCCGGCCTCGAACGAGCCAAGGCGCGCGTGGACGAGCTCCGCGCGCAGATCGCCCACCACGACCACCGCTACCACGTGCTCGACGCGCCCGAGATCTCGGACGCCGACTACGACAAGCTGTTCCAGGAGCTTGTCAAGCTGGAGCGCGAGCACCCCGAGCTCGTGACCGCGGACTCGCCCACACAGAAGGTCGGCGGCGCGCCGAGCCAGCTCTTTGCGCCCGTGCGCCACTCGCAGCGGCTGCTCTCGCTCGACAACGTGTTCGACGACGAGAGCCTCGACGATTGGTGGGGCCGCGTCGTCAAAGGCCTCGGCCGGGAGCCCGCGCTCGTGTGCGAGCCCAAGATCGACGGCCTCTCGGTGGCCGTCGTCTACGAGAAGGGGCGCCTCACCCGCGGCGCGACCCGAGGGGACGGCGCGGTGGGCGAAGACGTGACGCAGAACGTCGCCACGCTGCGGACGTTGCCACACCGGCTCGCCGCCAAGGGCAAGGAGCTGCCCACCTGGCTCGAGGTGCGCGGCGAGGTCTTCCTCTTCAAGAAAGACTTCGCCGACATCAACGCCAAGCTCGACGAGGCGGGCAAGGCGACGTTCTCGAACCCGCGCAACGCTGCTGCGGGCGCGCTCCGCCAGAAGGACGCAGGGATCACGAGGGAGCGCCCGCTCGCCATCTACCTCCACGGGCTCGTCCGCTCCGACGGCGTCGGGTTCAAGCGCTACTCCGAGGCGCTCCTGTACCTCTCGTCCATCGGGCTGCCGGTCCACCCGCTCTCCGCGACCGTCGAGGGGCTCGACGCGGTCAAGGCGTTCGTCCGCGACATGCGCGACAAGCGGCACACGCTCGATCACGAGATCGACGGCGTGGTGATCAAGGTCGACGAGATCGGCGCGCAGGAGGAGCTCGGCTCGACGGCGAAGGCGCCGCGGTGGGCCGTGGCGTACAAGCTCCCGCCGGAGCAGGCCACCACCACGCTGCGCGACATCCAGGTGAGCATCGGGCGCTCCGGCGTCGCGACGCCGTTCGCCATGCTCGAGCCCGTCTTCGTCGGCGGGGTCACCATCCAGACCGCGACGTTGCACAACGAGGACGAGGTCGCACGAAAGGGCGTGCTCATCGGCGACACCGTCATCGTGCAGCGCGCAGGCGACGTCATCCCCGAGGTCGTGGGCCCGGTCGTCGAGCGGCGCACGGGCGCCGAGCGGCCCTTCGTGATGCCGAGCGCGTGCCCCGTCTGCGCGAGCGAGCTCGTCCGCCACCCCGGTGAGTCCGCGCGCCGTTGCGAGAACCTCGAGTGCCCCGCGCAGACCTGGGGCCGCATCGTGCATTTCGCGTCGCGCGGCGCGATGGACATCGAGCACCTCGGCGAGGTCACCTCGCGTGAGCTCATCGACCTCGGCCTCGTGAAGGACCCCGGCGACATCTTCGACCTCGACGCCGAGAAGATCGGGCGCCTCCCCAACTTCAAGGCGAAGTCGATCCAGAACTTGCTCGCCGCGATCGACGGCGCCCGATCCCGCCCTCTCGACAAGCTCCTGGTCGCGCTGGGGATCCGCCACGTCGGCGTCACGGCCGCGCAGGCGCTCGCGAGCCACTTCGGCTCCATCGGGGCCATCGCCGCCGCGTCGGTCGAGGAGCTCACCCAGACCGAGGGCATGGGCGAGACCATCGCGAGGAGCGTCCACGAGTACTTCCGCCGTCCGGCAACGGCCGAGCTGCTCGAGAAGCTCCGACAGGGCGGCGTCGCGCTCGACGTCGTCAAGCAGAAGGCCACGGGGCACCTCTCCGGAATGACCTTTGTCATCACTGGAACGCTCGAGTCCATGAGCCGAGAGAAGGCCCAGGAAGCGCTCGAGGAGCGCGGCGGCAAGGTCACCTCCAGCGTCTCGAAGAAGACCTCGTACGTGATCGTCGGCGCCGAGCCCGGGAGCAAGTACGACAAAGCACAGAAGCTCGGCGTGCCCATCCTCGACGAGGCGGGGTTCCTGATGCTGCTCGAGGGCTGAGGCCGATCTCGGATGGTGCCGGACGACATCTCAAACTGAGATCGCCGTCTCAGTTTGAGGCTTCGCAGCTTTCACTCCCTTGTCACGAAAGCGGCGCCTGTCCCGCATGTGCGATCGGCACCGTCTTTGCTAACCCGTGCGGCGGGCGGAACAGGGAGCGCGAACATGAACGACGGAATGACGGTCGAACAGGAGATCCTCGTCCTCAAGGACCTGATGGAGGCGGTGGCGAGACGCCTCGACACCTTGTCCGGGCGAGTCGATGCGCCCCGGCGGCAAGCCGTGCGGCTCGCGCGCGCCGAGGCGCTCAGCCTCGCCGATGCGCTCGAGGAGCTCACGCGAACGCCGAGCGTGAGGCCCACGGCGAAGGTTGCGTGAGATCGCGCACCACTTGCGTCACGCCATGCAGGTGACCGTGACCTCGTGGGTGTGCATCGCGTCCGACGACGACGTCTTGGTGACCGTGCCTCCGCCCGCGAGGGTGGTGAAATCCGCCGCGGTGAGCGTGACGGTGTGGGGGTGCATGGACGCCCCTTGGATGTTGTAGGTCTTGTCCACGCCCGCCTGAACGTCCGCGGCGCTGACCGTCATCTCGTGCGCCATCGGGTGATTGGTGGCGATCTCGGCCCCGCAGGTGAGGTTCCCGCCGGTCGTCGTGCTGCCCGTCGTGCTCGACGTGGTCGAGCCGGTGGTGGTCCCCGTGGTTGTCCCGCTGGTGGTCGTACCTCCGGTCGTCGTGGTGGGGGAGCCTCCGGTCGTCGTGCTGCCCGTCGTCGTCGTGCTGCCGCCCGAACCGCCCGAGCCCGAGTCGTCCCCGCAGGCCGCCACACCGAGCGCGGACGCGCCCACGGCGGACACTGCTGCTTGAAGAAAGCGCTTCCTGGTCACTTGCATACGTGTCACCTCTGGGCGCGCATTCTATCCTCGTTCCAATGACGGAACGGCAACGTTTCCTCGACGCGCGAGACTTTCTTCTTGCGTCGCGAACGGATTACGAAGCGGCACGGCGCGGCTTCCGATGGCCCACACTGGAAAACTTCAACTGGGCCATCGACCACTTCGACGAGCTGTCGCGCGAGAGCAACAGCCCGGCGCTGGTGGTTCGCGGCGGAGACGGCGCGCGTGAGGTGAGGACGTTCGGCGAGCTCGCGCGCCGCTCGAGCCGGGTCGCGAGCTACCTGCGATCGCTCGGCGTGTCGCGAGGTGAGCGCGTCCTCTTGATGCTCCCCAACCGAGTCGAGCTCTGGGAGGCCATGCTCGGTTGCATGAAGCTCGGCGCGGTCATCGTCCCGGCGACGACGCAGCTGACGCCGCTCGACCTCAAAGATCGCGTCGAGCGCGGCGGTGTCCGTCACGTCATGACCGACGTCGGCGGACGCGCGAAGGTGGAGGCGACGGCCGGCATCCAGACCCGCGTCCTCTGCGGCGGCGCGGCCCCCGGCTGGCACGACTTCGACGAGGTCGACTCGGCATCCGAGGCGTTCGAGCCCGATGGCCCCACACGCGCGACCGATCCGCTGCTCCTCTATTTCACCTCCGGCACGACCGCGAAGCCGAAGCTGGTCTTGCACACCCACGCCAGCTACCCGGTCGGGCACCTCACGACGATGTATTGGCTGGGCCTCCTGCCCGGCGACGTCCACTGGAACATCAGCTCCCCGGGCTGGGCGAAACACGCCTGGAGCAACGTGTTCGCCCCCTGGAACGCGGGGGCCACGGTCGTCGTCTCCGACTTCCCGCGGTTCTCGGCCAAGGCGGCGCTCGCGTTGCTCGCGGAGGAGAAGGTCACGAGCCTCTGCGCGCCGCCCACGGTCTGGCGCATGCTCATCCTCGAAGATCTCGCGTCTTTCCCGCAGACCCTGCGCGAGGCGGTCGCCGCAGGCGAGCCCCTGAACCCGGAGATCATCGCGCGGGTGCGCGACGCCTGGGGCATCACGGTGCGCGATGGGTACGGCCAGACCGAGACCACCGCGCTCGTGGGCAACACGCCGGGCCAGCCCGTGAAGCCGGGGTCGATGGGTCGGCCCCTACCCGGCTGCCCCGTCGAGCTGGTCGAGGGCGAGATCACGGTCGCGACCTCGCCGAGGCCCACCGGGCTCATGGTCGGGTACGAAGACGATCCTGTCATGACCGACCACGTCATGCGTGACGGCCGCTATCACACGGGCGACGTGGCGGAGGCCGACGGGGATGGGTACGTCGTCTACGTCGGCCGAGCCGACGACGTCTTCAAAGCGAGCGACTATCGCATCAGCCCGTTCGAGCTCGAGAGCGTGCTCCTCGAGCACCCGGCCGTCGCCGAGGCGGCGGTCGTTCCGAGCCCCGACCCGGTTCGCCTCGCCGTCCCGAAGGCGTTCGTGGTCCTCGCGCCGGGCTTCGTGGCGGGCCGCGAGCTCGGCCGCGAGATCCTCACCTTCGTGCGCGAGCGCGTGCCGCCCTACAAACGCGTCAAGCGCCTCGAGTTCCGAGAGCTCCCCAAGACGATCAGCGGCAAGATCCGTCGCGTCGAGCTCAAGACGCTCGAGAAGGAGCAGCGAGAGGGCGGAGGCGCCCCCGACGAGATCACGGACGGAGACTGACGGCCGTGGCGAGCGTGAAGACACGTCGTCGCGTGTGGCGCCCTCTCGCCGCCGCGCTCGTGCTCCTCGCGCTCCCGCTCGGCGCCTACCTCTGCACGGCTTCCATGCCGGGCACGTCACGGCGAGAGCCGCCGCCTCCGCTCGACGAGGCCCAGCGCGCCGCGCGGCAGCGCCTGTCCGCCGATCTCGACGTGCTCGCCGTCGAGATCGGCGAGCGGCACGTGGGTCTTCCGCGCGCGTACGAGCGCGCGCGCGTCTTCCTCGAGGAGAGGCTGCGACAGGCGGGCTACGAGCCGCGCAGCGAGACGTTCGACGTGAATGGGCGAGCGTGTCACAACGTCGTCGCGGAGGCCTCCGGGGAGGGCGCCGGGTGGGTGGTGGTCGGCGCCCATTACGACACGGCGCGCGGCAGCCCCGGGGCCAACGACAACGGCAGCGGCGTCGTCGCCCTGCTCGAGCTCGCGCGCCGCCTCCGCAGCGATCGAGCCGAGCTCGGACTCCGCTTCGTCCTGTTCGCCAACGAGGAGCCCCCGCACTTCCGGACCGAAGCAATGGGGAGCCGCGTCCACGCGCGAAACGCCAGACTAGCGGGCGAGCCCATCGTCGCGATGCTGAGCCTCGAGACCTTGGGCTACTACGACGACACCGAGGGCTCCCAGCAATACCCGCCGCCATTCAGCGTCATCTACCCGAGCCGCGGGAGCTTCCTGGCGTTCGTCGGCGACCTCTCGTCGCGAGCGCTCGTCCGAGACGTCGTCGAGACCTTTCGCGAGGCCGACGTCTTGCCCTCCGAGGGGGCAGCCATTCCGGGTTGGATTCCCGGTGCAGGTTGGAGCGATCACGAGTCGTTCTGGCTCGAGGGCTGGCCCGCCGTGATGGTCACCGACACGGCCCCGTTCCGCTATCCGCATTACCACCGAGACAGCGACACCCCCGACAAGATCGATTTCGATCGATTGACGCTCGCGGTGGACGGACTCGCAAAGGTCGTTCGCGCGCTGCGAGCGGGGCAGCGCTACAGCGGTGTTCGGTTGCCGTGATCGAGTTTGCCGCTCCAAGGGCTCCCTTGGGTGAGGGCCCTTTCCGCGGCACACATGCCACCCCTCTGCACCCGCCGCTCGCTCGTCAATGGCGAGGGTCGGTCGAGGCAACCGACCCTCGCTGTAACGCGCACGCGCCACCTCAGAACGCGTCGTCGTCGGCCTCGGCGGGGTCCTCCAGACCGAGCGCGCGCACCAGCGCCACGAGCTCTCGGTTCTCCGGCACGCGCTCGAGGAACGGACCGCGCTGCGCGTCGCTGAGCTTGTCGGCCCGCTCACGCAGGCGCGACGCCGCCGCGGTGGAGGCGACTCGCGCGTCGGACTCGCGCCCGGCGGCGGCCATGGCGCGGGCATACGCGACCAGGATCGCCCCCTCCCCTTCGTCGACGCCCCCGAGCGCGCCGAGCAATGCACGCGCGCTCGACGCCGCGGCGATCGCGGCGCTCACGTCGCCGGCCGCCTCGGGTCGGGCGCGGAGGGCACCTCGCGGCACGGCCCTGCCGAGGAGCGCCGTGGCGAGCGTCGCCAGCGCGATGGCCCGCACCGGTGAGCGATCGGGCGCGACCTCCACCGCGCTCTTGCCCGCCTCGACGGCGCCGTCGACGTCGCCCTTCTCCAGCAGGATGTGGGACAGGTAACCGAGGCTGGCGGCGAGCATCCGCAGGTCGCCCTGGGCGCGAAACGCCTCGACCGCTTCGCGCTCCGCGCGCTCGCCGGCCTCGATCTTGCCCGACCGCGCGAGGGCCAGCCCGAGGTTGTGCCGGGCCACGGAGCTCACGGCGGTGAGCCCGAGCGGCTTGGTCTCGCGCATCACGGCCTCGAGGCCCGCCACCGCGTCCTCGTATTGGCCGAGGAGCGTCGCCGCGTACGCCACGTTGACCTGCTGCACACAGGCGTTGCGTTGATCGCCGATCTCGCTGAAGGCGATGGCGGAGTGCCGCATCAACATGCCGTAGCTCGCGGTGTCGCCCGCCGCGAGCGCGCGCCAGGCGCGTGCCCGCAGGATCCAGGCGGCCTGCCCGGGGTCGCGGTGCGCGAGACCGGCGGGCGTCCGCGCGAGCACACGGTCGGCTGCGTCGAGGCTCCCGAGGAAGATGAGCTGGATGGCTGCCTGCGACACCAGGTTCGTGTGCTCCACCGGCGCGCCGTCACCGAGCTCGAGCTCGAGCAGCGCTTCGAGGACGTCCGACACCGCGCTCCGATCCTGGGTCCGGCTCCCGGCGGTCACGACCACCGTCGCCACGCGACACCAGAGCGAGGAGCCCCCATCGATCAGCGCGAGCGCCTCCTTGGCGGCTGCGAGCGCCTCGGGGTTCTGACCGAGCCACAGGCGCGCCTCCGCCTCGTCGGCGAGCACGGCCCCGAGCTCCTTCCCTTCGAACCCACAACGCTTCGCCCGCTCTGCCAGCACCACCGCTTGCTCCAGGTCGCTCGCCTCGAGCGCGAGATGGGCCGCGCCGGCCAAGAGCCCGGCCGCGCTCTTCTGGTCGCCGCCGCGCTCGAAGTGCTCCGCGAGCAGCGTCGGGTCGCTCTCGCCCGCGCGCTCGAGCCAATGCGCCGCCGCGAGGTGGGCTCGTCGCCGGTCCTCCGCCGGCAGCCTGGCGTAGCTGGCCTCCTGCAGAGCGCTGCTTCGGAACGCCCACTCCACGTGGCCCTCGAAGCGGCTCGTCGTCGTGGGTCGGATGAGCTCCGCCCGCTCGAGCTGGTCGAGCTGCGCGCCGACGTCGAGCTTGGGAAGGAGCGCCGCGAGGCCGGCCTCCCAGAACCGGCGACCGAACACGCTCGCGCCGCGCAGCGCGCGCCGCGCCGCCGCGGGGAGCGACTCCAGTCGGGCTTCGAGCACGGCGAGCACGCTGTCCGGGAGCGCGGCCGCCGAGCCCCCCGCGCGAAACGCCCGCACGAGCTCCTCGAGGAAAAACGGGTTCCCCCCACCTCGCTCCACGATCGACTGGACGACCTCCTCGGGCGCATCGGCGCCGAGCAGCGCGCGCCCGAGGAGCTCGCTCGATCCCCTCGAGAGTGCATCGAGCTTGAGCTCGTGCACGCCGCGAAGCGAGAACAGACGCGGGAAGGTCTCGATCGCCGCAGGCCTGGCGAGCGCGAGCAGACAGAGCGGCGACGAGTCGAGCGCGCCGAGCACGCTCTGCAAGAGCGACATCGTCGCTTGATCCGCCCACTGCAGGTCCTCCACCACGAAGAGGAGCGGCGCCCTGCGACTCACCTGATCGATGAGCTCGCAGACCGCCCTGCGCTGCTGATCACCCATCAGGGTCGCGTCGCGACGCGCGGCGGCGAACGACACGCTGCGAGGCCCCTCCGGCGCCAGCGCCAGGAGCTCCCCCAAGAACTCCGTGACCCTGTCGACCGAGGCCGGCGGGAGGAGCGCGGCCACGAGCTCGCGCACGCGCTGCATCGAGGTCGACGGTGGCTCACCCGCGACGATGCCCGCCTGTTTGACGAGGAGCGGCCTCAACATGCCCAGCGGCGTCGAGGAGGTGAGCGGGTCCCCCTGGACGACCCAGACCTCCGACCGGTCGCCGAGGCGGCCGAGGAGCTCGCGTGCCAGGCGGGACTTGCCCGTGCCGGCGGCGCCAGTGACGACGATGGCCGTCGCGCGTCGCTCGTTCCACGCCTGGCCTACGAGGTCGCTCAAGAAGGTGAGCTCTCGATCGCGCCCGACGAAGTCCCGCCCGAGATCGACCGCGCCCAGGCTCGCCCCCACGTGCTCCGCGACGAGCACGCCGCCGAACGGGCGGGGTCGGACGATGAAGCGGTCGGCGAGCAGCCGCGCCGTCCCGGCGTCGACGGCGATCTCCCCGGGCTGCCCCCCCGTCGCGAGCTGCGCGAGGAGCGAGCTCGCGCGGCCGGCGGCTTCACCGACGAGCTCCCCGCCCCTCGCCTCGGCCGCTCGGCCGATGGCGATCGTGACCATCGCTCGCGGCGAGACAGCCCTGATCCGCAGCGCGGCCCGCGCCGCTCGCAGCGCGGAGCCTCCCGCGTCCCCCTCGGACGTCACGGGGATCACGACGGTTCCGTCAGCCAGTCTGTCTGGGCGGAGGCCGAGCGCCCGGAGCGGCTCGTCGAGCGCGGACGGGTCGCCGCCGTACGGGCGCACGAGGACGAGGACCACGAGGCGGCGTTCGGTCGTGGTGACGGCGCCCAGGTCGTTGAAGCTGCGCCTCGTCGGGACGCTCTCGATCTCACCCAGGGCGCCGAGGAGGTCGGCAACCTCCGTCCCGTCGCGCGGCCGCGCCTCACGCTGGCGCGCGAGGAGCCGCCCGCACAGCTCCTCCAGCTCCACCGGGAAACGTGAGTCGATCTCGCCGAGGCGGGGCGCGTCCTCCAGCGTGACCCGGAGCATGACGGCGAGCGCGTCGTCCCCGCTGAACGGGGCCTGCCCGGTCAGGGTGCGAAAGAGGAGGCACCCAAGGGCGAAGACGTCGGCGCGCGCGTCGATGTGGCTCTCCCCGCGCGCTTGCTCAGGGGCCATGTAGCCGGCCGTCCCCACCACCACGCCCGTCATGGTCGTCGACTCCCCTTCGGGGCGCGCGATGCCGAGATCGATGAGCTTGGGCCTCGCCACGTCGCCGTCCTCGAGGATGATGTTGGAGGGCTTGATGTCCCGGTGGACGATCCCTCGCCGGTGCAGCTCGCCGACGGCGCGGGCCACCTTCTGCACGAGGTCGAGGCTCTCGCTCCAGGTGAGCCCGCGCGCTCGGAGGAGCTTCGAGAGCGTCGGCCCCTCCACCCACTCCATCACGAGCCACGGGGTCGGCGTGAAGCCGTGCGCGACGTACCGGACGATACCCGGCGCGGAGAGCGTGGAGAGGAGCGCGCACTCCCTGGCGAAGCGAGCGCCGTCGTCTGGGCCCAGGCCGAAGAGCTCCTTGTAAGCGACGATGTGGCCCGTCTCGCGATCTCTCGCGCGATGAACGGCGCTCGACCCTCCGGCGCCGACGCGCTCGAGGGTCTCGAACCGCGTGTCGTCGCGAGGCCGACTCAACCCCGCCGCTCCGCCGAGGAGCCGAGCGCGCGCGCCAGCACCGGCACGCTCCGCTCGAACCGGTAAGGGATGTTCATGTGCCCGTCGTCGAACTCCTCGAAAACGTGGGCCACCCCATGTTTCGTCAGCTCCTCGGAGAGGGCGCGCGCGCCCCAATGTAGGCCGAACTCGTCGCGCGAGCCGCAGTCGAGGAAGATGGTTCGCTGGTGCCGGAGCGCTTCCTTGTGGCGCGCCACCATTCGAACGGGGTCCCAGGCCTGCCACCTCGCCCACACGTCGGCCAGGAAGCGCCCCGACTCGTCGAACGGGAGGTCGAAGCCGAGCTCGGCGTCGGGGTTCGGCGAATAATGCGCGGCCATTGCCAGGAAGTTGAGCGCCTTGATCTGCTTGCTCCCTCGCCGCTGCGCTCCTGCCCAATACGCCTCGAGCCAGGCTCGCTTGCCGCCGGCCTGCCGGACCTGATCGAGCGCGTCGAGCGCGTCGGGCAGATAACAGAGCTCGAAGTTCGCGTCCCCGGAGTGATCGGCGAAGGCGCGGAAGGTCTCCGGGTGGAGCATCGCCAGGACCACCGCGCCATACCCGCCGGAGCTCTTGCCGAACACCCCCCAGCTCGAGACGGCGTACCGCGCCTCCACGGCAGGCACGACCTCCTTCACGAGGTGGGTCGCGTAGGGACCGGTCGCCGTGGAGTCGATGTATTGGTTCCCACCGAAGCGCGTGAAGCAGTCGGGCGCCACGACCAGGCACGGCGGGCACCCCCCGGAGCCGATGAGGCGGTCGAGCCGCGCCCCGAGCGAGTCACCAAGCGGGTCCGTGTTGAACAACATCGGGCCGTGGCCGGTGAACCCGGCGAGCGCGAGCAGCGCCGGGATGGGGACCGACGGATCGTGGTCGGGCGGCGTGTAGATCCACGCCTCGCGCTCGTGCGGATCGCCGAGGGCGTTGTTCCTCAGCACCTCGCTGCCGACGCGCAGGATGCTCGGATGCCGATGCCCCATGCTGGGCATCCTAGCTCTTTCCGTACTCCTCTCGGAGCTTCGATTTCAGGAACTTTCCCGTCGAAGTCCGCGGGATCTCCGGGACGAACACGTAGCTGTCCGGGAGCCAATATTTCACGAAGTGTGGCGCGAGGTGCCCCTCGAGCTCCTTCTCCGTCACCTCCTGATCGGGGCGCAACACGATCGCCGCGACGGGGCGCTCACCCCATTTCGAGTCCTCTCTCGCGAACACGGCTGCCTCCAGGACGGAGGGGTGAGACATGAGCGCGTTCTCGAGCGCGACGCTGCTGATCCACTCGCCGCCCGACTTGATGACGTCCTTCGAGCGGTCGGTGATCCGGACGTATCCGTCCCCGTCGATCGTGACGACGTCTCCGGTCTTGAACCATCCGTCCGCGGTGAACCGATCGGGCCCCTCGTCACCCATGTAGCTCCGCGCCACCCAGGGCCCGCGGACCTCGAGCTCGCCCATCGTCTTTCCGTCCCAAGGCATGATCGCGCCTCGCTCGTCGACGTGCCGCGTCTCCACGAAGGCGACCGGCAGCCCCTGGGAGGACCGGGCGTGCAGCACCGCGTCGGCGCCGCGCTCCGCGACGTTCGCCTTGACGCTGGCGACCGTGCCGAGCGGGTTCGTCTCCGTCATCCCCCAGGCGTGTGTGACGAGCAGCCCGTGCCGCTCGGCGAAACCCCGGATCATGGCCGGCGGCGCGGCGGAGCCGCCGATGACCATCGTCCGCATCGCGGAGAGGTCCCACCGCTTCGGCTCGGCGTCGAGCTTCGCCAGGATGCCGTTCCAGATGGTGGGCACCCCAGCGGCGAATGTCACGCGCTCGGCCTGCATCAGATCGAGCAGCGACTCGGGATCGAGGTGCGGCCCGGGGAAGACCACCTTGGCGCCGTTCACCCAAGCCACGTAAGGAAGGCCCCAGGCCGCCGCGTGGAACATCGGCACGACAGGCATGACGACATCGTCAGCTCCCACGCCGAGGTTGTCCCGCATCGACGCGACCAGCGCGTGGAGCACCGTCGAGCGGTGGGTGTAGGCGACACCCTTGGGGTTGCCCGTCGTGCCGGACGTGTAACAGACCATCGCCGCGGCCTGCTCGTCGGGGTGAAAAAACGGAGACCCCGCCGGCGGGCCGAACCCGTCGGGGCGTGCGGTGGGCGCCTCCTCGGCGAGCAAGACCTCGTAATCGAGCGCGCCGTCGGGCAGCGGTCCCCCGTCGTCGCGAACGCAGAGCACGTGGCGGAGGCTCTTCACTTCGTGGCGAAACTTCTCGAAGAGCGGGAAGAGCGTCCGATCGACGATGACAGCCTTGTCATCGGCGTGGTTGGCGATGTAGCCGATCTCGGCCGGGAAGAGCCGCAGGTTCAACGTGTGCACGACCGCACCCATCGCCGGGACGCCGAGGTAGGCCTCGAGGTGCTGGCGGTGGTTCCACGACAGCGTGGCCACGCGGTCACCTCGCCCGATCCCGAGCCGCGTCAGCGCCTTGGCCAAGCGCTCGCTGCGCTCGTAGGTGTCGCGGTAGGTCTGCCTGTGGAGCGACTTGTCCGGCAACCGGCTGACGACCTCGGAGCCGGGGTGGATGGCACGCCCTCGCTCGAGCAAGTGCGTAACGGAGAGGGAGAAGGGCATCATTCGAGTGTCGAGCATGGAGCCGTCTCGCTTTCGGTGAGCTGCGAGCGTACACGAAGCACGCCGTCATTTTGGTCTCGGTCCCGGCTTCAGCGCCGCCGCTTCTTCGGGGCCCAGCCGCGCTCGAGCACCGCCTTGCGCTCGGCCGCGGCCTCGGCTTGCGCGGCGAGCTGGAGCGCCTCGCGCTCCTCGGCCTCTCGCTGCTCCTCGGCCGCGCGCTCCGCCGCCTCACGCGCCTCGGCTTCTCGCTGCTCCTCGGCCGCGCGCTCCGCCGCGATCCGCTCGGCCTCCGCGCGCTCCGCCGCGATCCGCTCCGCGGCCGCGCGGATCCTCGCCTCGGCCTCCGCGCGCGCAGCTGCGGCCTTGGCGCGCGCCTCCTCTTCGGCCCGGAGGCGCTCCTCCTCCTCGGCGCGCGCGCGCGCGACGGCTTCGGCTCGCTCCCGCGCCTCTTCCTCTCGAGCCCGCGCCAGGAGCTCCGCGCGCTCGCGCCGCTCATTCTCGGCGACGCGTCGTGCTTCCTCCGCGGCGCGGGCCTTGGCCTCCGCCTCCGCGCGAGCGCGGGCCTCCGCTTCGAGCCGCGCGCGCGCCCGTGCCTCTTCTTCGGCGCGAAGCCACGCCTCGTCCTCCGCGCGGGCGCTCGCCTCCGCCACCGCGCGAGCCCGGGCCACCGCATCGAGCCGCCCTCGCCACCGTTCCTCATCCACCCCGTGTACCCACGCCACATCCACGGCGCGCCGACGCGCATCCGCCACGGCCCGCGCCCACGCC
>JAEUKE010000116.1 GCA_016794345.1 Myxococcales bacterium | reverse complement strand
CCGCACTCGTCGCTGTGCCCCGTCTTGCAGAGCTTCTGGCAGCGGCCGGTGCTGTAGTTGCACATGTGGCCCTCGTCGCACGGGCACGGATCGCAGGCCTGGCCGGTGCCGATCGGCACGCAGCTCGTCGTGCCGTCGCTCTTCACGATCGTGCAGGTCTCGCCCTCGGGGCAGGCGTCCGAGAACGGCACGCAGTTGTCCGCGAGCTTGCACACCGGGATCTTCAGATCCCCGCCCCGCTTGAAGCTCTCGGTTGCGGGCAGCGGGGTGCAGAAGTGCTCGGTGGGGCAGTCGAGGTCGGCGCAGCAGTAGGCCAGGCAGGTCCCCGAGATGTCACCCGCGCAGCCGGCTCCTTCCGGGCAGCCGGACGAAGCGACGCAAGCGGCCCCCAGCGCGATGCCGGTGTCGATCGGAGCGCAGACGCTCTCCGGCTCGGCGCCGCTCACGTCGACCTGGCAGCCGTACGCGACCGGCTCGAAGCCTCCGTTTCCGCCCTGGCCGCCGCCTCCGGCGCCACCCTGGCCGCCCCCGCCCGAGCTCGACGCGCCTCCGCCTGCTCCGGTCCCGGTGGACGTGGTCGGCGGCTCACACGGGCGGCCACGCACGCCGGGGACACAGGGACCTTCGCCGCAGAGCGCCTCGTACGTGATGGGCCCGGGCGGCTGCTCCGCGTCGGGCGCCACGTCCACGCTGGCGTCGCTCCGCCCCGTGCCGGTCGACGAACCGCCCCCGCCCGCGCCGCCTGCGCCCCCGTCGACTCCGTCCGCCGCACACGCCCCGATCCAGGCGCTCGACGCACCGGCGAGGAGCCCGAAAAGGGCGGGGAAGAGGAGCTTTCTCACCATGGGGAAGCAGGCCAAGCACGACGAGCTTAGCACTCGAAGCCAGGCCTTCCACACTCCGTGCCAACGCGCGCACCGAGCGGCGCCGCCCGGTCTGCGGCCCGGCGGCCCTACTCTCGTGCCCCGCCCCTGACAACCCTGTCCTGCGTCGTGCCAAACACACATCCTGCGCGCGTGGGGGGTCCTAGACAAAGGGCACCTCTGCTATGGTCCAGGCCGGCTCTTACCCGAGGCTGTCTCCATGCGAATGGCCACCTGCTTGTCGTCTTTGTTCGTGCTCGGCTCGTCCGCTCTCCTCGCTGCGTGCCCCGACACGGGCGGCGAGTTCGACGCGTTCGGTGAGCGCTACAACAAGATCAACCCCGGCACCTCGGTCAGCACAGGCCCGAGCCAGTGCGAGACTCCGGTGATGGACGACGCGGAGGTGACGGGCGCTTGGCTCTTCACCCTGAGCGCGCGCCTCGACAAGAAGAAGGCCTTTGTCCTCACCGCCGACATCGTCGCGGAGATGCAGGACGACGGCACGATGCTCGTCGACATGACGTTGCAGCCGCTCTCCGCCACGGATCAGACGACGCCCGCGAGCTGTCCGACAATCTCGTTCACGGATCTCGTCGTGAACGCGGACGGCTCGTTCAACTGGCAGCTCGCCGCCGACGACCCGGGCCTCACGCTCTGCGGCGCGGCCAACCCGATCTCCATGAGCGACATCCTCACGGGCCTCGCCATCAGCGGGACGATCTGTGGCGGCGCGCAGGAAGGGTTCATCTGTGGCGGGGTCACCGGCATCGTGAAGACGCCGATCCCCAACTTCGATCTGACCGGCTCGACCTTCACCATCCAGAAGGTCGCGGGCGCCGCGCCCGCGCCGGTCATCAACTGCGAAAAAGAACCGGCCGAATACTGACCGAGACCGAAGAGGACGAAGATGACGCTTTGGCGCAAGACCCTACTTTGTTGCTTCGGCACCGGCGCGGCTCTCTCGGTCGCCAGTGAGGCGCAGGCCTCCGGCTTCGCTACCGCGCGGTTCGGCGGCGAGCACGGCCACCCCACGACCGACAACCCGACGGCCATCTACTACAATCCGGCCGGCATCGCGGAGGACACGCCCGGCTTCGAGAAGAAGTTCTGGCGCGTGAAGATCTTCGCCGACGCGAACGTGGCGCTCCGCTGGGCGAGCTGGAGCCACCAGCAGTCCCCGAAGGACGTGCCGGAGCCCGACGACGCGCAGGGCGCGAACTCGGGGACGGCCGAGCTCTTCAACGTGGTCACCGCGCCGATGGCAGGCGCGACCTTCCAGGTGGAGAACTTCGGCGTCGGCCTCGGCTGGTTCGTCCCGTTCGGCGGGCAGAGCGTCTACGACCAGAACGACAGCTTCCGGGACAACCCGAACTACGCGGGGCCGGTCGACGGCGTGCAGCGCTGGCACTCGATCCAGGGCGTCATCCGGTCGATGTATTTCAGCCTGGCCGCGGCCTACGACATCCTCGACCGCGTGAGCATCGGCGCGTCATTCAACATGGTGAAGAGCGACGTCGACACGCTCCGCGCGCGCACCGCGGACGGCAGCAACAACCTCGCGACGGAGGGCCGCTCGTGGATCGACGTCGGCGGCTGGCACGCGGCGTTCGGCGTCGGCGTGATCGGCGAGGTCGCCGAAGAGAAGGTCTGGATCGGCGCCTCGTACCAGGCTCGACCCGGCCTCGGGGAGATGCACCTGTCGGGCACGCTCTCCACCAACCTGAGCGGCAGCGTCTCCAAGCAGGAGGTCAAGCTCATCCAGGAGCTGCCGGACGTCTTCCGCATGGGCGTCCGCGCGCGCCCGGTCGAGAAGGTCGAGATCCGCGTGTTCGGCGACGTGACCACGTGGGGCACGTTCGATAACCAGTGTGTCATCACGGCCGACAAAGACGAGTGTCCGGTCGCGGAGGACGGCAGCGCCGACCCGGCCTCGGGCATCCTCATCAACATCGCGCGCAACTGGGGCACCGCCTTCGGCGTCCGCGCGGGCGGCAGCTACTGGGTCATCCCCGAGGTGGAGCTCTACCTCGGCGCCGGCTACGACTCGAACGCCATCCCGGACGAGACGCTGGAGATCGCCCTGACCGACTTCCACAAGGCGAACGTGGCAGGCGGCGTGCGCTTCTCGACGGGCGAGCTCTTCGCTGCGGCCCTCACGTATACGCACTTCTTCTATGCCCCGCGCGACACCACGGGCGAGAGCATCCACCCGGACTTCGAGCCGCCGACTCGGTCGCCGGACTCCGGTGGTGAGTACACGCAGACCATCGGTGTCGTGAACGTCAACGCGCAGTTCTCGTTCTGACCCGTGAGCAAACTCGACGCCTCCTCCCGTCCGGGGCTCGGCCGACGGCTCGCCCTGGGTGCCCTCGCCATCGCGCTCCTCCTGGGCTGCTCCGACTCGGAGAAGCCGCTCTCAGCCAGCGCAGACAAGCCTCCGGCCTCCGGCTCGGGCGCCGCGGCCAAGCCCGCGCCCTCCGGCGTGGCGGAGGCCGCGGTCGGCAAGCTCGGCCTCTCGGGCCTGACCTCCCGCGAGAGCACGGAGCTCGCCTCGCAGCTGGGCAAGCTCACCGCACCTTGCGGGGAGCCCATCACGCTCGCGGTCTGCATCGCGGAGAGCCGCGACTGCAAGCCGTGTGTCCCGGCCGGGAAGTACCTCGGCAAGCTCGTCCGACTCGGCCTCGACGGCGGGCAGATCAAGCAGGTCTACGACGCGCGGTTCGATCCCAAGGGCCTCAAGACGGTCGACGTCGGCTCGTCGCCCGCGAAGGGCCCGGATGACGCGCCTGTCACGATCGTCGAGTGGGCCGACTTCCAGTGTGGCGGCTGCTACGCGATGAAGCCGTGGGTGGAGCTCATGCTCGAGCGATTCCCGGGGCAGGTGCGGCTCGTATTCAAACACTACCCGCTCTCCAAGCACCCGCAGGCGAAGGGCGCAGCCCAAGCGGCCGTCGCTGCGTACAACCAGGGCAAGTTCTGGGAGATGTACGATCTGCTCTTCGCCGCCCAGGAGACGAACGAGCTCGGCCCGCAAGACCTCACGGCCATGGCGAAGAAGCTGAAGCTCGACATGGACAAGTTCCGGACCGACTTCTCCTCCAAGGAGACAATCAAGGGCGTCGAGGACGACATGAAGCAGGCGGAGGATCTGGGCCTCGACGGCACGCCCTTCATCTGGATCAACGGCCGCCTCTTCCAGCTCGGCCCGACGGAGCTCGAGGACTGGATCTCCATGGACATCGAGCTCGCCGGCAAGACCCCAGCGAAGCCCTCCGAGAAGTACGAGGAGCTGTCGAAGAAGATGGGCCTCGACGCCCCGGCGCCCTCGGGGAGCGCGAGCGCCGCGCCCTCCGCCGAGCCCGCGCCCTCGGCGAGCGCCGCGCCGTCCGCGAGCGCAGCGCCGTCCGCGAGCGCCGCGCCCGGAAAGTAAGCCCGAAGGATGCGCATCGTCGACCCTTGTGGGTGCTTTCCGACCGGGAGGCACTACCCCGGCATCGCCCACCTGATCCAGGTGCGCGCGGTGGGCGTGGCGGAGGAGATCCCGGCTGACAGCCCCTGGGTCGACTGCGTGATCGCCTTCGTGGACGTCGAGACGACCGGCCGAGACCCGGCGCTCGACCGGCTGGTGGAGGTGGCTGTCATCCTCGGCCGCAGCGGCGAGGTGTTCGAGCGCAAGAGCTGGCTCATCAACCCCGGGATCCCCATCCCCGAAGAGAGCTCGGCCGTGCACGGCATCCGCGACCCGGACGTTGTGGGCAAGCCCGCCTTCCACGAGGTCCTGCCGGAGATCCGAGCTGCGCTCGAAGGCGCCGTCCCCGCGGCGTACAACGCCACCTTCGACAAGTCGTTCCTCCTGGCGGAGATCGCCCGCTCGCCTGGGCGAGGCGGGACGGGCGCGCTCCCGCCCGCGTTCCGGCGGGAGGTCGAGTGGCTCGATCCGCTCGTCTTCGCGCGCGAAATCTACAAAGACGAGCAGAGCCGAGCCCTGTCGGACGTGGCGGAGCGGCTGGGCATCAGCCTCGAGCGCGCCCACCGCGCGACGGACGACGCGGAGGCCGCGCTCCTCGTCCTCTACGCGCTCGGCAAAGACCAGCGACTTCCGCGCGCGTACGCGGCGCTGCTGCAGGAGCAACGACGGCTCGGCCGTGAGTTCGACGAGGCTCGACGCTTCTGGCGGAAGCCGGCCAGCTGAGGCGCGGATCGTCTCGTAACGAGGCATCGCGTGTGTTGCGGCGCTGCGATCGGAGTCTTTCACCACTGCGACCGGCGCCTTTCACGACTGCGATCGGCGCCTGGCTCGGCGATAGGTGAATGCAGAGCGGGTGCGACTGTAGTAAACGCTAGATCGTGGATCACATCCGCCGCGTCGTCGTCGGGCTCGGCTCGAACCTCGGCGATCGCGCACAGAACATCGACAGCGCTGTGGGTCTCCTCCGCGAAGATCATGACATGCACGTCATGAAGCTGTCGCCCCTCTACGAGACCGCGCCGGAAGGCGGCGCCGACCAGCCCGCGTTCCTGAACGGCGCCGTGTTGATCCTCACCTCGCTCGACGCCAGCGAGATCATGGCGCGCGCCCTCAAGATCGAGGCCGCGCTCGGTCGGGTCCGCACCCAGAAGAACGCGTCGCGCACGATCGATCTCGACATCCTGTGGATCGAAGGCGAGACGGTGGAAGAGGGCGACCTCGTCGTGCCGCACGCGCGCCTGACGGAGCGGTCGTTTGCGCTTCGACCCCTGGTCGACCTCGCGGTCGACGCCAAACACGCGGTGACCGGCGCGGTCTACGCGGACCTGCCGCTCGCCAAGATCGAGCTCAAGCGCGTCCGCGACGGCGAGTGAGCCGGAACCCGAGGAGCGCGCCCGCCGCGGCGAGCGAGCAAGCGACGACGAGCGTGGCAAGGAACGTGAGCGGAGCGCCCGCGAGCGCTCGGTAAGCGAGGGCGCAGCCGAAGGTCGCCGTGGCGACGCTGCCGAGGGCCGCATGCCTCGCGCCCGTGTTGGTGCCGAGCCGGCCGGCCATGGCGCCGGCCACGGCGGCGCTGGCGGCGAGCGCCAGAGCGTTCGCCAGGACCGAGCCGCCGAGCGCGTTGACGAGCGACGCGGAGAGCAGCCACGCGAGGAGGGTCGCCACGCCGGTGAGGACGATCCAGTGCCACGCCGGGCGCAGCTCGGCCTCGTCCTCTGCGGGCGTGCTCTGGAGGACCGGGAGCCTCCGCCGCGGGCGATCCGTCTCGGGCACCTGACCGAGAGCCTACCAGCGCCGGGCGCCCAGCGCCGTCAGGCAGCCTTCTCGTCGGTCGAACGGCGTCCGCCGGGCATCCGTCGCCCCTCCGGGCGGGGCGGGAACATGCGCCGGTCGTCGGCGCCGCGTCGCTCGATGAGCGATCGGCGCGCGGGGCTCCCCGCGGTCTCGGGCGCCTCCGGGAACAGCGCGCGGAGGTCCTCGAACGTCCGTGGCATGTTCGCCACCACGATCGCGGCGTGGTCACGGCAGAGGCACAC
Source organism: Myxococcales bacterium (assembly GCA_016794345.1). Taxonomy (GTDB): domain Bacteria; phylum Myxococcota_A; class Polyangia; order Polyangiales; family Polyangiaceae; genus Xiheicaenibacterium; species Xiheicaenibacterium phototrophicum. Next base: position 36,043 of record JAEUKE010000116.1, on the reverse strand, counting down.
GGTCCGCCCTTCGATGACGACACGGGAGAGCTTGGTGCTCGGGGTCATCGTGCGGCACGCAGCGCACGGCGCGAGGAGCTTTCGGCGAGCCATGGGGCGAGCATGCGCGGCCGGCTCGCTCGGGCCAACTTCCCGGCGACCCGCGCTCAGGCGCGTTTCTTCTCGACCCAGGCGATGACCTTGTCGGCCGGCTTGGTGCCGGTGAACCGGCCGAGCTCCTGGATCCCGGTGGGGCTGGTCACGTTCACCTCGGTCAGGCGCTCGCCGATCACGTCCAGCCCGACGAAATAGAGGCCGTCCGCGATCAGGCGCGGCGCGATCGACTTCACGAGCTCCTTCTCGCGCTCGGTGAGCTCACAAGGCTCCGTCCGTCCGCCGACGTGGATGTTCGACCGGATGTCGTCGCCGCGTGCGACGCGCAAGATGGCGCCGAGCGGCTCGCCGTCGAGCAGGAGGATGCGTTTGTCCCCCTTCTGAACCGCAGGCAAAAACTCCTGCACCATGGCGACCTTCTGTCCTTCGGCCGTGAGCACGTCGACGATGGCGCGGGCGTTTTTGTCGCCCTCACGCAACATCATCACGCCGCTGCCGCCCGCGCCGTCGAGCGGCTTGATCACCGCGTTGCCGCCGACCTCCGCGACGAACGAAAAGATGACGTCCCGATCGGCCGTGACGAGCGTCGCGGGCGTCCACTCCTGGAAGTGCATCGCGTAGAGCTTCTCGTTCGCGTCGCGCAGCCCGCGCGGGTCGTTCACGATGAGCGGGCCGCCGCGCGCGTTCTCGAGCAGGAGCGTGGCGTAGAGGTACGCCTGATCGAACGGCGGATCCTTGCGGATGAACACCGCGTCGACTCCGTCGAGGGCGATCTCGCGGCGCTCGCCGATCAGGCGGATCCGCGGCTCGTCCGGGTAGACGCGGACGCCGCGCACGGTGGCGAACACGCGGCCGCGACGCACCCCGAGATCACCCGGCAGGCAATGCAGGCTCTCGTGCCCGCGGGCTTGCGCCGCCTCGATGAAGGCGAAGGTGGTGTCCTTGTCGGGGCTGACCCGATCGAGGGTGTCCATCAGGAAGACGAATCGCATCGCGGCCTCGACCTTGTCATACTCTCCGCCTGGTTCCTACGGTGGCTTTCCCCGCCAGGCACGTTATCCGCGCGCTCCTCGTCGTCGCGGCCTCCGGCTGCGCGCCGGCCGCTCCGCGCGTGGAGCCGGCTCCCGAAGCGCCTCGTGTCCAGGCCACGGCCCTGAGCGCTCCCGCCGAGTCGCCGGCGCGCCGGCCGCGTGACCGGTTCGCGGTCGCCAGCGAAAACGCGACAGGCGTCGAGGTCGCGCGCGACGTGCTCGAGCGGGGCGGGAACGCGGTCGACGCCACCGTCTCGGGCCTGCTCGTCGCGTGCGCGGCGCACGCATCCTCGTGTGGTCTCGGCGGCGGCGGCGTGGCGCTCGTCCAGCCGGTCGGCTCGGACGCGTACGTGGTCGACTTCCGCGAGGTCGCGCCGCACGGCATCCGTCGCGCCGATCACCTCTCGAAGACGCCGCCGCCGAACCGTCGCGGCGTGATGATCGGCGTCCCGGGGCTCGTCGCAGGCCTCGCGAAGATGCACGAGCGCGGCGGGAAGCTCCCCTGGAAGGAACTCGTCTCGCGCGCGGCGGACGTCGTGGACGGCGGCATCCCCCTCTCGCCTTACATGGCGCAGGCCCTCTCCTGGAGCGCAAAATGGGTGCGCGACGACGACGGCGCACGTCGCGTCTTCGTGACCGACGCCGAGAGCCGCGTCGGCGAGACGATGAAGAACCCCGCGCTCGCCCGCGCGCTCCGCGTCGTGGCCGAGAAGGGCCGCGCCGGCTTCTACACGGGGGAGATCGCTGACGACATCGTCATGACGTCACGCGCCGCCGGGAGCCGCGTCACGCCGGCGGATCTGTCCTCCTACGAGGCGGTCGTGCGCGCCCCGCTCCGCTTCGAGTGGGACGGTCACGTCGTGCTCACCGCGCCGCCGCCGTCGGGTGGCGGCGTGACCCTGGCGGAGCTCCTCGGGTTCTTGACGCCCGACGACCAGAAGTCGCTCGAGTGGGGCTCGGGGGCGCTCGTGCACGTGCTCGCCGAAGGGGCCCGCGGCGCCTACGCCGATCGCGCGCGCCTCGTCGGCGACCCCGCGTTCACGAAGATGGACCTGCCTGCCATGCTCGACCCTGCGCGGCTGCGCGAGCGGAGGGCCGCGGTGAAGATGGACGAGACCGCGCTCCCCAAGCTGCCGAGCATCGCGGACGGCGGCACGCTCCACTTCGTCGCCATCGACGACGAGGGCGGGATTGTCTCGATCACCGCGACCTTGACCGGGATGTTCGGCGCCAAGGTGATGACGAAGAGCGGCTTCGTCCTGAACGACGCGCTCACCGACTTCACGACGGATGACTACGGGCTCCGCGCGGCCACGAAGGGCCCCAACTTCCCGCGTGGCGGAGCGCGGCCGGTCTCCAGCCTCACGCCGACCCTCGTTCTCCGCGGCGGCCGGCCGGAGCTCGCGTTGGGCGGCTCGGGTGGCCTGCGGGCGCCGGCGGCCATCGCGCAGGTCATGTTGCTCTCCCTCTCGAGGGGAAAGGCGCTGACCGAGGCCGTGAGCGCGCCGCGGTTCCACGTGGGCCCGAACGGGGCGCTCACGCTCGACGCCGGGCTCGCGGGCGCGCGCGACGACCTCGTCGCTCGCGGGGAGATCGTGGCTGTGTCGGAGGCGAGCTTCTCTTCGGTGACCGCGGTCGCGATCCGCGAGGAAGCAGGGGTGCGGGTGCTCGAGCCGGTGTTCGATCCGCGCAAAGGCGGGGCGGTCACGGTCGGGCGCGGAGAGACCGTAACCGAGGGGGCTCTCGGCCCGTAGGCAGAGACAGATGGCCGACCGCATCCCCTCCTCCGAGATCACACCCGAGGGCCTCTACGTGCGGCGCCGCGAGCTCCTCAAGAACGCGGGGCTCGCCGTCATCGGCGCGGGGGTGTTCGGCGGCCTGCTCTGGTCAGCCTCCGCCAAGCGGGGCGTCTCGGCGCCCCCGGTCTCGGCGCTCCCCGCGCTGCCGTCCGGCGTGACGGTCGCCTCGGCTCCGGCCGCCGTGGCGCCCGCCCCAGCTGAGCCGCCGACCAGCCTCGAGGACATCGTCACCTACAACAACTTCTACGAGTTCGGGCTCGGCAAGGCGGACCCGGCCGAAAACGCCGGCACGCTCAAGACGCGTCCGTGGACGATCCGCGTCGAGGGCGAGGTGCACGCGCCGAAGGCCTTCGACATCGACGAGGTGCTGAAGGCGTTCCCGCTCGAGGAGCGCATCTACCGGATGCGATGTGTGGAGGCCTGGTCGATGGTCGTGCCCTGGCTCGGGTTTCCTCTCGCCAAGCTGCTCGAGCGCGCGGAGCCCACGAGCCGCGCGAAATACGTGGCGTTCGAGACCCTGCACGACCCGGAGCAGATGCCCGGGCAGCGCTCGAGCGTCCTCGATTGGCCCTACGTCGAGGGCCTGCGGATGGACGAGGCGATGCACCCGCTCACGCTGCTGGCCGTGGGGCTGTACGGCAAGACCATGCCCAACCAGAACGGCGCGCCCATCCGTCTCGTGGTCCCCTGGAAGTATGGGTTCAAAGGGATCAAGTCGATCGTGAAGATCCGGCTCCTCGAGCAGCAGCCGCCGACGACGTGGAGCCTTGCCATCCCGAGCGAATATGGCTTCTTCGCCAACGTGAACCCGGCCGTCGATCACCCGCGCTGGAGCCAGGCGACCGAGCGTCGGATCGGCGAGCTCGGTCGCCGGCCCACGTTGCCCTTCAACGGCTACGCGAAGGAAGTGGCGCACCTCTACGCGGACATGGATCTGCGGAGGTACTTCTGAGCGCGGCCGCCGCCGAGGCGCGAGGCGGCTCGCCGGCGCGAGGCGCGTGGCTGCCCTGGGCGCTCTGGCTCGGCGGGCTCGCGCCCTTCGTCATCCACGCGACGCGCGCCCTCCGCGGCGAGCTCGGCGCCAACCCGATCGCCGAGGTGCTCAACGCCTGCGGCGAGCTCGCGATCAAGCTGCTCCTCCTCTGCCTCGCCTGCACGCCGCTCCGCATCCTCACCGGGTCGGCCTGGCCCATGCGCGCGCGCAAGCACCTCGGCCTGCTCGCGTTCGTCTACGCGGCGCTGCACCTGTCGATCTACGCCGGCCTCGACAAGCTCGGGGATCTCGGTTCCATCGGGAGCGACATCGTCGAGCGGCCCTTCATCGCCGTGGGCATGGCCGCGTTCGTCTTGCTCGTCCCGCTCGCGATCACCTCCAACAAGCGCGCGATCCAGCGGCTCGGCGGCAAGAGCTGGGCTCGGCTTCACAAGCTCGTCTACGTCGTCGCCGTGCTCGCGGTGGTCCATTTCTTCCTTCGCGCCAAGAAGGACGTGACCGAGGCGTTTTTGCACGGCGTCGTGCTGGTGCTGCTCTTCGGCGTGCGGATCGCCGACAAGGTGAAGCGCCGGTACGCGCGCCTCGGTGTGGCGAGGTGACCGGAGCTTGTCAAAACATTCGGCAGCGCTCCAATAGAATGACAAGGCCTTGCTGGCGAAGGGCAGAGGCGTAGGCTGCCACTCCCGTTTCAACCGCAAGGAGACATCCCATGGCCTTCACGCTGCCCGAGCTGCCGTTCCCGAAAGACGCCCTCGCCCCGCACATCTCGGCGGAGACGCTCGACTTCCACCACGGCAAGCACCACAACGCGTACGTGACGAAGCTCAACGAGCTCGTCGCGGCCGACGCGTCGCTCGCGGGCAAGAGCCTCGAGGACCTGATGCGCACGACGACCGGCCCGGTCTTCAACAACGCCGCGCAGGTCTGGAACCACACGTTCTACTGGCACAGCATGAAGCCGGGTGGCGGCGGGGAGCCCAAGGGCGCCCTCGCGGACGCCATCAACAAGGCCTTCGGCAGCTTCTCGACCTTCAAGGAGAAGTTCAGCGCGGCCGCCGTCGGTCAGTTCGGCTCGGGCTGGGCGTGGCTGGTGAAGAACAACGGCAACCTCGAGATCGTCGCGACCTCGAACGCCGCTTGCCCGCTGACGGAGGGCAAGACGCCCATCCTCACGTGCGACGTGTGGGAGCACGCGTATTACATCGACTACCGCAACGCGCGCCCGAAGTACGTCGAGAGCTGGTGGAACCTCGTGAACTGGGATCACGCGGCCAGCAAGCTCTGAGGGGCGTCGCCTCGGGCGACCTCGGCGTGCAGAGGTGCACACCTCTGCACGCGGGCAGACAAACGACGAATCGCCCGGCTCACTCGAGCCGGGCGATTTGCGTTTGTCGGGGACGCGAGGACCGCGCCGTCAGAAGCTCGCGACGAGCTGCAGGCTCTTGTCCTCGTCCATGTCCGACGCGAGCGCATAGCCCACGCCGCGCTTCTCTGCCGCCGCGACCGAGAAGCCGCGCAGCTTGCCGACGTAGACGGGGTTCTCGCGGAACATCCGCGGGGTGAGCCGGGTGGCTCCGACCCGCATGACGCGCGGATCGAACATGTAGACCGTCACGCGGTGGCCCTTCATGTTGTACTGGAGCGCCGCACAGCTCCTCGAGTCGCGGAGGGGGTGCAGGCGAGCGCCGTCGAAGCGACCGCCTTCGCCGCGGAAGTCACGCAGCAGCGAGAGCGCCGAGCGCTTCACCGGGACGCCGACGTAGGGCTCCAGCCGAGCGAGGTGCTCCGGGTCCTTCTCTTCGGGCGGGAGCGGGTCGGCGTGCAGCGCGACCAGCTTGTCCAGGACGGAGTCGAAGTTCGGCGCCTCGTCGTTCGCGGCGAGCGCGCTTCCGATCGGGGTGTTGTTCACGACGGGGATCGACGCCGTCATGATCGCCGCCATGCGCTTGCCCGGGTCGCGCTCGTTCTGCGAGACAACGACGACGAGGACGAAGCAGGCGGCTATCGCGATGGCTGCGACGGCCCACTGCCGCGAGCGCTCGGGCTTCTCGGCCGCGCGCGCCTCGACCGGTCGCGCACCGGACACCCAGCGGGCGTCCGTGGAGGAGATCGAGAGCGAAGCGGACGACGACTCGCAGTCGAGCGCTGCTCGGAGCTTCGCCTCGAGGCCCGAAGGAGCGCACCGCGTCACCGAGCGACGGACGCTCGCGCGCATGGCTCGGACGAGGTCGAGCTCGTCGCGACACTTCTGACAGGAGACGAGGTGGCCCTCGATCTCGAGGATGTGGGCTGGGTCGGCCTCGCCGTCGGCGTAGAGCATCACGCTACGCGTGCTGCACGAGGCTGTTTGCTTTGCATTTGCCGCGTTCATACTGCCGCGCGCCGCTTCCTGTACTCGGTCAGATCCGTCGGAGCACGAGCGGGTCTCGGCTCCTCCTCTTCCTCGACGATCCCCATCGCCCTGGCGTGGTCCCGCAGGCGACCCTGCAGGATCTTCCGGCCGCGATGGAGCCTGCTCATCACCGTCCCGATCGGACAACCCATGACCTCCGCGATCTCTTTGTACGACAGTTCTTCGACGTCGGACAGGATCACCGCCAGGCGAAACTCGGGGGGGAGCTCGTCGAGCGCGCGCGCCAGCTCCGCCTCGACGATGGGGCGGAGGGCCTGGGTCTCGGGGTCGCGGATGCTGTTCATCGAGCTCGACGAGATCCACGCGTCGCTGAGCGGCTCCGCGTCCGGACCCTCGAAGAGGTCCCGCTCGATGCCGCCGCGGCGGTAGCGGTTGATGAACGTGTTGGTCAGGATGCGCAGGAGCCAGGCTTTCAGGTTCGTGCCTGGCTCGAACTGGTCCCGCGCCCGCATCGCCTTCACGACCGTGTCCTGCACGAGGTCTTCCGCCTCGGACGAGCCGCGGGTCATGCGGGAAGCGACCGAATAGAGCGTGTCGAGGTGGCCGAGCAGCTCGACGGTGAACGGGTCGGACGTGGCCCCTGAACGGGGGGCCTCCTCCGCCACGCTCTTGGGTCGTTTGAAAAAGAAGAACGCCATCCTGGTCTCTCAACAGGCCAGTTTGCGTCTCATTCCCAGGAACGCCAGCGTCAGCTCTTGCTGTTCTTTTGCTCAGCCAGCAGGCGCTCGAGCTCCTCGACTCGCTGGGTCAGCTTCTGGACCTGCTCCTGGAGCTCGTGGAACTGCTTGGCCGAAGGCACGAGCGACGCGAGCGAGCTGTGCATCAGCTCGCTCAGCCGCCCGGGTTTGTCGTCGACCTTCTTGTCTTTTTCGTCCACGCGCTTGTCTTCGGCCACGATCGGCGGGGGCTCGGGGACCGGCGCTTCGACCGGGGGTTGGGCGCCGGCGGGCTGGCCCGGAGCTCCCGGCTGGCCAGGCCCCGCGGCAGGGATGAGCCGTCCGATGGGGGTCTCCTTCAGCTGGGACCAGAGCTTCTCCCCACGCTCCTGGATGAGATCGCGCAGGGTCGCGAGCGGAACACTGCGGGGCTCGCTCTTGAGGCCTTCCGAGAGGATGAGCGCGAGGGTGACCTCGGTCTTGTCCTCTTTCGTCTTGTTGTCGATGATCTGCACCTCTTCGCCGGCGCGGACCATCTCTCCGATCTGCTGGAGCGTGACGTAGCGGCTGTCGCGCGTGTCGTAGAGCTTGCGATTCGAGTAGCGCTTGATGACGCGCCGCGGCCCCGAGCTGGAGGAGGCGGCCTCCTTGGTGGTTTCCATCCGTCCTCTTCCTACGGGAATTGGAGCACCTTCGCGAGCCCGTGAAAAGGGCCGCAAATTTCTCCGGCTCGGGCGCCACCGGGTATAGCGGTCGTTCGATGGCCCGCTGGGTCGTTCCGGTCCTCCGCTTTTGGCTGCTCTCCGTCGTTTTTCTTGCGATGGCCGGGTGTGCCTCCGAGCGCGCGGTGCCCGAGCTGGTCACCTTGACCGAGCTCGCCCCCAAGAGCGCCTCCGCGGGTGACGTGGTGGAGGTGCGTGGGGTCGGGCTCCCGGTCGGCGAGGTCGGCGCCGCCCGCGTCGTGTTCCGCGGCGACGTCTCGCGGCCCGGCGAGCGGCCGCTCCGCGGCCAGTCGATCGAGGTGGAGAACGCCAAGATCGAGCGGGACAAGGTGACCTTCGAGCTGACGCCGGAGCTCCTCGACCGGTTCTGCGGGAGCGGTGACGACGCGCTCCACACCACCTTCCGCGGCTCGGTCGAGGTCTGGTTCCCCAACGCGGCCAGCGCGCTCCCCGTGCACGGATCCATCCACGGCGTCTCCGTGCTGGAGATCGAGCCGCGAGCGCCTCGCCGGGCCATGGTCGAGGCCCGCGCCGAGCAGGCCGCCGAAGCACACGCCTTCCTGGGCCTGGTGCTCGAGCCGGCGGGAGGGCTCGGCATGCTCGTCAAGGCCGTGCGCCCCGACAGCCCGGCCGCGCGCGGCGGCGTGCGTGAGAATGACATCATCGTCGTTTTCGATGGGGTGAGCGCGCTCGCCGCCACCGACGTCCTGCCGAGCGGGCACGAGCGCGCGGCGACCGTCGTGGTGATGCGCGGCGACGAGCGGTTGGAGCTCTCGCTCGACATGGCGGGGTACCGAGGTGACGCCGCGCGCGAGGCGGTGGGCGCGGTCGCCATCCTCGGGGCGCTCGCGCTGCTCCTGCTCCTCTTCGGCACGCGCGCGTCCGGCGCGTTGTCCTGGCTGGTGCATCGCCTCGATCGCGCGGCGGCTTCGCGCGCAGCGCTCGGCGGTCCGTTCGTCGGGCTCGTGCGGCAGGCGACGCGCACCGACGGAGCGCCGGCGAAGTCCGCGCTCGGCTTCGCGGCGCCGCTCCTCGTCTTCGCGGGCGCGACCGCGACCTTCGCCATCTTGCCGTACGCCGAGCTGCGCGGCTCGAGCGAGGTCGATCTCACGCTGCTCTACCTCGTGTCGGTGACGTCCCTCGTCACGATGAGCCTGGTGACGGGAGGGTGGAGCGAGGGCGGCGCCGGGATCAAGGTCAGGCTCCGCGCCCTCGCGACGGTGATCGTGTGTGAGCTGCCGGCCGCGTGTGCGCTCGGCGCGGTCGTCCTCTCGACCGGCTCGGTCCGAGCGAGCGACATCGCCGCGGCGCAGGTGGCCTCCCTCGGGAGCGGGCTGGAGATCGGCGGCATGCCTTGGCACTGGAACGCCGTGAAGAGTCCGCTCCTCTTCCTGTTGTTCGCGTGTTTCTTTCTCACGGTGCTGGTGGACGGCGGCTCGAGCGCGCGTGTGGTCTCGGGCGCCGAGCGAACCACGAGCCCCGCCGGCGTCTCGTTCCGTCGCGGCGCGTTTCTCTTCGCCGAGTGGACGAACGTCCTCGTGATGTGCGCGATCGGCGCCGTGGCGTTCTTGGGCGGCTGGTACGTGCCCGGGTACGCCGTGCACGAGCACGCGCAATCCGGCTTCGTCATGGCGCTCGGCGTCGGCCTCTTCTTGATCAAATGCTGGGCGCTCGCGGCGCTCGTCCTCCTCTTCCGCGCGGCGCTGCCGCTGCTCTCCCCCGCCGCGCTCATGCGCGCCGGCTATCGCGCGCTCCTTCCGTTCGCGCTGCTCACGCTCGGCGCCGCGGCGCTCCTGGCTCGCTACCCGCTCCTGCCTGCGGTCGAACGGGCGACGGCCTTCGCGACGCTCGGCGCTCTGTCGATCGCCGCCGTCGTGGTCGCGGTCGGCTCGCTTCGGCGTCGCGGGGAAGCGCGCACGCCGAGAAGATTCGTTCGCGTCAACACGATGCTCTGAGGAACCGCTAGCGATCCGGGGCCCACCCGGAATACGCTGCGACCCCGTGTCTGGAGCGTCCCAGCACTGCAGCTCGTGTGGTCTCCCGATGGCCGGCGATACGTGTGCGGCCTGCGGCGGCACCGCGTCGCCGCTCTCGCTGGCAGACGGGGACGCCGCTTCGGGCAGCGCGCACGCGCCCGATCCGACCCACCCCGAGCTGGAGCTCGGCTTCGAGGCCTGGCGGGCGGGTGACGCCGGTCGCCTCCTGTCGCAGTGCCTGAACGCGGTCGGCGCCGCCGATCTGAAGCTGCACCAGACTCCGGAAGGGCCTTGTTTCAAGGGCCTCTTGCGCGGCATTGCCGTCTTCGCGCGGGCGCGGACGTCGGACGGCCAGATCGAGATCGAGTCGCCGGTCGTCCGGTTGCCCCTCACGCAATACGTGCCGGCTCTTCGCCTCCTCCTGGAGCAGTCGGATCGGGACGCGGCTCCGATCCGCTACTCGGTCCGGCGCGATCTCGTGCTCTCGCGGTTCGTCGGGACATTGGCGGAGCTCTCGCCCGCTCACGCCTGCAGCGCCATGGAAGCCGTCGTGGCCGGCGCATCCGCGGGGGCCCGGCTGCTGGTCGGCGCGCTGCAGGCGCGCGCCATCGACGCAAACGGTCACAAGGAGATCACGGTCGAAGCGCTCGCGAGGGCCCTGCCGAAACGCGACCCGGCGAAGGCGGAGGCGCTGCGTGGCAAGAAGGTCTCGCTCGACTCGTTCCCGCCCCTGGTGGACGACGGCGCGCCCGGTCCGGACCTCCACCGCACGCCGGCGGTGCCGCTCCAGTCCCTCTCGCAAGACGGCATCCCGGCCGTGCTGCTTCCGCCCGGCGGGCTGAGCGCGACGCCGCTTCGCTCCAAGGTCCCGACACCCGCGCGGATGGAGCAACGCCCGAAGATGCGGACACCGGCGCCCGGCGCCGGCGGGCTCGCGCCGCTTCGGCCGCCTCCCGGTCCGAGCGCCCCCACGCCGGTGCAGGGTATCCCCGCCGCGACCGTCGCCGCCGCTCGCAGGAGCGAGGTGATGGCCGCTCCTCCGCCTGCTCCGTCCACCAAGCCTTTCCCGCTCAAGCGCCCGCCGGTGCCCGGCCGCGCCGGCCCAGACGCCCCCGCACGCCCCGAGAAGACGCTCGTCAGCGAGGCCACGCCCGCGACCGCGCCCTCTCCCGGTGCAGCCGCCGGGCTCTCCGCCGCGGCGTTCCCGAACGGCGCGGCGCCGGCTCCCAAACACGCCGACCCGCACGCCGACACGTTCCTCGGCGCGGCCCGACCGAGCCCGCCCCGGGTCTCGGGCCCGGGCGCCGGGCTCTGCGAGCTGCTGCACAAGGCGCAGACCCTCGGCGCGGTCCTCAGCTTCGCGGACCAACCTGCCACGATGTGTTTGCTCATCCGCGCCACCGTCTACCGCGCGATCCTCGAGCATGACAAAGTTGTCCCGAACGCCGTCGCGGAGCTCTTTCACGGTACGGCCGAGGCGACGAAGGAGATCTACATCACCGCGCCAGGCCTGCGCCGCGGCGCCATGGCGATCCCCCCCGCGGCGCCCGCCTTCGAGCTGATGACGCGCCTCTCGGAGGCGCGGTGTGAGGTGGCCCCGCCGGCCGAGCCCATCGCCCTCTCGCCCATCACGACGGCGCAGGAGGCGAAGCAGCACCTCGCGCGTTACGTCGCGGAGATCGATCAAGCCCCGCAAGACCCGGAGCTCCGCCATTTCTTGGCGGTCGGCGCGCTCTCCGAGCTCCTCGTTCGGACGAAGCTGCCCGCGTCCACCCAGGAGCGTCTGCGCGGCATCGTTGCACACGCCCAGAAGGAGGGCGCGAAGCCGCAGGCGATCGAGCTCATGATGACGGCCCTGACGAGGATGATGGCATGAGCTCGTTTGCCCCCATCGCCGCAGAGCTTCGACGGAGCGTGGTCGGCGTCGTGTCGCCGACGGGGCGCGGCTCGGGCTACTGCGCCTTGCCGAACGGGCTCGTCGTCACCAGCCTGGACGTCGTCGGCTACGAACGGGATGTGCAGCTCGTGCTGGACGACGGCTCGTCGGTCGCCGCGCAGGTGGTCCGCGCGAACGTCGCGCTCGACGTGGCGCTCCTCATGCCGGTCGAGGCCGTCGGCCTCCCTCCGATCGATCCGGCGCCGGAGCCGCAGCTCGGCGAGCCCGCGTTCCTCCTCGGCCGGGTCGGAACGGAGCCGCACCTCGTCGAGACACACATCGTCTCGACGTCCCGGGTGCTCGAGGGCTTTCCCCATCTGCTCGTGGGCGGCACGCTGGAAGAGGAGCTGCGCGGCGCGCCGCTGCTCGACGCGCTGGGCCGCGCGCTCGGCCTGCTCGTCCGCCCCCGCCGCGCGCGGAGCCACGGCGACCGGAGCGCGTTCCGATGGGTCGACGGCCTCGTCCTGCCCAACGCGGCGTTCGAGGGCGGCCTCACGAGCGCCGACGGCGCGCCGGAGGAGATCCTGGAGCTCGTGCCGGAGTACGGCTGCGCCCGCTGTGACACCATCTTCGAGCCCGACATGGACCGTTGCCTGGAGTGCGGGGCGCTCCTGCCGCACCGACACATGCGCGAGCACCCGACCCAGTCGACGGTCCCGCCGCTGAAGGGGCTCTTCGCCGTGAAGGCAGCGCTCGCGTCGATGGGCATCCCGGCCAACCGCGCGCGGGTCGGCCGGAGGACGTGGCGGTTCAGCCCGACCCTCGAAGGCCAGGACGACCGAACGCAGGTCGATTTGACCACCGACGAAGCGGGTGACCACCTCGTGATGCGAGCGCCCATCGTCCTCGTCCCGACCGAAGGCGCAGAAAACGTCTACCGGCACCTCCTCACGCTGAACGACGAAGCCTCGGGCCCGTTCCGGCTCAGCGTGTTCGAAGACATCGTCTACTTGTCGCTCTTCAGCCCTGCGTCCACGGTCGACCCGAACAGCTTCCCGACGCGTGTGAGCGAGTTCAGCCGGGCGCTCGCCAACTACCGCGAGGCCCTGCAGAACGGGTTCGGGGCCGAGCCGGCGTTCGAGCACCCCGCGGACTGAACGAAGAGCGAAACCGCTGGTCGTCGAGCCCGTATGCTCGACGTGCTCCGCGCCAGCTCGTTCGCCTTGGTCTTCGCCCTCCTCTCCTGCCGGCAAAACGACGATCCGGAGGGCGCGGAGAGCTTGCTGGAGCAGGTCCAGGCCGACGGCTACCGCTCGTGGGCGCGCGCGCCGGGCTACGAAGCTCGCCGGGCGAGCTCGGCCCCACACAGCGACGCCGTCGAGATCTTCGTGAACGACGTGGTCTCGACGGCCCTCGCCTCGGGCCCGGGCCTCGCCGAGTGGCCCGTGGGCTCGATCGTCGTGAAGGACGGGTACACGGACGACGGGGAGCTTGAGCTCGTCGCGGTCATGGAGAAGCGCGACGCTGGCTGGTACTGGGCCGAGTACGACGCGGACGGGACCGCGCTCTATTCGGGGGCACCCTCCATCTGCACGGATTGCCACGAGTCCGGCTCGGATTTCGTCCGCGCTTTCCCGCTTCCATGACCCGCCGAGCCGAGGCGCCCGGTGGAAAGTTGCCGGCCGGGCTGCGGCTTGCGATCCTTCGGTCGATGCGGACCGTCTCCATCGTCGCACTCCTCGGCACCTCGCTCGTCGTGGCGGGCTGCGGCGGCAGCACCGGCAAGCCCGACAACACGGCCTGGGAGACGCGCAAGGGCTTCCACAGCCTGGGCACCGACCAGAGCGGCGAGATCGACATGAGCGGGTCACGGTCGCTCGGGCACTCGAGCCTCGCGGGCTGGGTCGGCGTTCGCCACGATCTCGGCCTGAACCCCGAGCGCAAGCCCGACTCGAGCTGCGCCTGCCTCGGCGTGTCGGTGGGGAGCCCCGACGACGGCTCGTTCGTGTGGAGGGGACCCCGCCCCGAGGTCAACCCGAGCTACGTCGCGCTCGCGATCACGGCGGTGGTCCCCGAGTGCCCGGGCGGGCCGGCAAACCCCGCGGATCGTCGAGCCAGCATCTCGGCCATCGACAGGCGCGGAAAAGACGTCTTCGTGGAGATCGAGGACCTCCCCGTCGACCGGCCCATCGCGAGCGGCGCGATCATCCACCCGCTCGAGCCGGGCGGGCACGTGTACGTCCGCCCTCGGAACAAAAAAGTTGTCTACGGGAAGGTCACCGGCAAAGAGCTGTGCCGCGTGAAGTGAGGCCGGCCGCCGGCCGCGCGCACTTGAAGTAGACTCGCGCGGTGGACGACGAGGCCCTGGCGGAGCTCGCGAGGAGTGAATCGTCCGAGCTCGCTCTGTTCGGCAGGCTCGGAGCCGCCGCGGTCGTGCCGACGCGATTGGTCCGGGCTGGCGAGACGCCGGCGCCCACGCCGGGCGCGATGGATGTCGTCCGGAGCGCGGCGCCGACGGAGAAGCCCTTCTTCGCCGCCGTGCTCGCCGAGACCGCGCAGAGCCCGCAGGTCACGCGGGAGGTCGGCGCGCTCTTCGCGGAGGCCGCGCTCGGGACCTCGCCCACGCGGTTCGCGACCCTGCTCTCGCGCGAGGCGACCGCCGACGAGGTGGAGGCCGTGCTCGGGAGGCTCGCCGCAGCGCAGCTCGGCGGTCCCCTGCCGCCTGTCCCCGATCGGCTGGCGTTCCTGATCGCGCGCGCGTTCGCGCGCAATCCGAGCGCCATACTCGTGCGTCAGACGCTGGACCCCGCCGCGAAAAATGGGCTCTTGCTCACCCGCGATCTGCGCAGCGGGCTCGGTCCGGCGCGGGGGCAGATCAAGCCATCCGTCCGCGCGCTGCTCGAGCCGATGGGACCGCTCGTTCCGCTGACCGAGCTCGGCGAGCTCGCTCCGGCGGCGCGCGAACGGCTCACCTCGCTGGCGTCCACGGTGGAGGCGGAGCTCCGAAGACCCGCGCGGATAGCCTTTCAGGTGAGCGAGCGTGGGGTGGAGATCGTCGCGATCACGCCGCTCGCGCATGCCGGGCGAGCCGCGGTCGTGCTCGCCGCGGATCTCGTCGATCGCGGCGTCTTGCAGAAGGCCGAGGCGCTCACGCTCGTCGCCCCCAACGATCTGACGGGCGCCATCGAGCTCCGCCTCGAGCCCGAGGAAGGTCAGATCGTCGGCCGGGGTGTCGCGGCCGGCGGAGGGATCGCCATCGGTCACGCTTGCCTTGCCACGAGCCGCGCCGTCGATCTGGATCGGGCGAACCTCTCGCCCGTCCTCTTCGTCGAGGAGCTCGTCCCCGAGGACTCGGGCGCGCTCGGCGTCTCGCAAGGTGTCGTCACTGTGCGCGGGGGAATCACCGGCGAGGCGGCGATCATGGCGCGCGCCCTGGCGAAGCCCTGCGTCGCGAGCGGGCCAGCGCTCACCCTGGCCGGCGGCGCCGCGGTGGCCGCGACGGGCATGCGCATCGAGGAGGGCGATCGCGTCGCGATCGACGGCGGGACGGGCCTGATCGTTCGAGGAGCGTGCAGGCGTCGCTGCGAGATGCCCGAAGGCGCCTCGAAGATCCTCGCCTGGACGAGCGACCACCGCCGCGCGCCGGTGCTCGCGACGGTCGCACACGAGCACGACGTCACGAGCGCGATCGAGCTCGGCGCCGACGGGCTGCTCGTGCTCGTCCCCGAGGCCGTTTGCCTCTCCGCCGATCGCGATCCCAGGCCCGAGTCGCTCGCCCGCGCGCTCGCGAGGCTCATCGAGGCCGCAGGACCGGACAAGCGCCTCCACGTCGACGTGGACCCCGCGCGGCGCCCATCGTTCCTCGCCGGGCTCACGCGCGACGCCGTCACCCTCGCCGCCGCGGAGGCGTCTCGCCTCACGGGCCGCTCCGTCTTGCTCCTCGGCTCGGACGCGCCACCGCTCTGGCGCCCAGGGCCGGCCGACCCGGGTGGTCCTGCCGTGGTCTTCGCCGAGGCGCAGACCCTGGATCAGGCCACACGCCGCGTCTCGCTCCACCCGGGCGGCCTCCTCGCGTGCGCACCCAAGCTGGTGCCCGCGGCTCGTCTCGCCCTGGCGCGCGAGGCCTTGCGTGCCGCCGTCTTTACAGACCCCACCTGAACGCGCAGACTTCGCTCATGGGCATCTTCGACCGCATGGGGAAAGTCATCTCCAGCAACGTCAACGCGCTCCTCGACAAGGCGGAAGACCCGCAGAAGTCCGTCGATCTGTTGGTCGACGAGATGAAGGACCAGATCAAGGGAGCCCGGAAGGAGCTGGTCGACGGCATCGCGGCCGAGAAAGTGTTGCGCAAGAAGGTGGAGGACCTCGACGTCGAGGTGGAGAAGTGGGACCGCCGAGCCGAGCTGGCCCTCCGGGCGGACGACGAGAAGCTCGCGCGCGAGGCGCTGCTCCAGAAGAAACGCGTTGTCGGCGAACGGGACCGCGCCGAAGCCCTCCGAGCGGAGCAGCGCGCGGCCGTCCTCAACATGAAGTCCGAGCTCGAGCGCATGGAGGCGAAGCAGAAGGAATACGAGGTCCGCAAGGGCACGCTCGCCACCCAGCTCAAACAAGCGCGCGCGGGCGGCGGCGCGGAGGGCCTCGGCGCCAAGCCCGGCGGCTCCGCCTTCGACGAGTTCCGCCGCATGGAAGACAAGATCGAGCACCACGCACAAGAGGTCGCGGCGCACCGCGAGGTGGAGGACGCGATCGGCGGCGGCATGAACGAGATGGATCTCGAAGCGAAGTTCCGTCAGCTCGAAGGCAAAGGGGGCGGCGGCAGCACCGCGGCCGGCTCCGGCTCGCCCGAGATCGACGACGAGATCGCCAAGCTGAAGAAGAAGATCCGGATCGGGAGCTGATTGAGCACCGCCATCGTCGTCTGCTTCCGGTGGGGGACGGAGCTCGGGAGCGCCGAGCACGGAAGCTCGGGCCAGGGCCTGAAGGCAGCGGTGCGCGCCGCGCAGCAGGCGGAGGCGCTCGGCGCGCTGCTCTGCGCCTTCGCGTCGGGTGAGCTCGCCGTCGCCTTCGCCAGCGCGGATCATGACGAAGCTGTCCACTTTGCCGCGCGCGCCATCCGGCACGCGTCGGGTGAGCTCGCCGGCGGCGTCGGCTGCGGGGAGCTCTCGCCCCTGTTCGAGGCCGGCCGGTTCGTCTCGCTCTCGTGGGGCGAGGCGCTCGAGTGCGCCGCCAAGCTGGCCGCGCGTGCGCGCGGCGGGGAGGTCCTGCTCGACGGCGAGCTCGAGGGCGCGAAAGACGGCTCCGTCTCGGCCAAACACGTAGGGGAGGCGATCGAGCTCGGCGGCCGCAAGCGCGCGGTGTTGTCTCTGGACGTCGCCCATCCGTTCGTCCGTGAGTCGATGACCCTGTACGAAGACACGTTCACGAGCTCCTCGGAGGCGGACGAGCTCCAGCGTCACCCGACGGGCTCGATGCACATGGCGGACATCGCCCGCGAGGCGCTCGTCCGCGGAGACACGCAGTCGCTCGACTTCGCGCTGCGCCAGCTCAAGCTCACCGGAGAGAACCCCGACCTCGCCGCGCGCCTCGCCGGCGTGCTCGCGCTCACGCGGGGCGCCAAGGAGGAGGGCCTGCGCATCCTCCGCCGCGCCGTGGAGCAGGAAGAGCGCGACGATCGGCGCGCGCGCGCGCTGCTCGCCTACGCGGTCGGGCTCGCGGCGGCCGCGCGCAACGAAGATGCGCTGCTCGCTGCCCTCCAGGCGCTCGCGGTGACGCGGGCTCACGCCGACAAGAGCGGTGAGAACGCCTGCGCGCGCTTCCTGGCCCAGCTCACACGGGCTGCCGGTCACGAAGAGCCCGCTCGCGTCTGGGAAGAGGCCGCGTCTCGCCTGTCTCGGCCCCCGCCGCCTTGACGCCCGAGGGCCGACCGCGCTTAGCTGCGCCGCCAGCCATGGCCGAGAAACGACCGAGCGCCCCCGAAGACGCGCCGCTTCCCCGCGTTTACCAGCGGTGGATGCGCTGGGTCCTCGTCGTGGCCGCGGTGCTGGGCTTGCCCGGTGGCTTCATCTATTACCGCTACCACGAGCAATACGAGCGCGACCCGCCGAAGCTCGACATCTGCTTCGCCGCGTACGGCAGCCGCCTCCGGCGCCCCATCATCGTCGCGCCGAGCGAGCCCTACACGCTGACGGACGGTCAGACGTTCTACCTGACGGACGCGCAGAGCCGCGCCGCCGGCTGCGCTGCGTCGCGGCTCCCGGGTGACGCGAGCCAGAAGCTCGTCAAGACGTGGGCCATCGAAGACCAGGCCGAGCAGGCGGCCGCCCTCGGGAAGCTCGTGCTCGACGTGCCGGTGGACCCTTCCCACGACCGCGAGGCCTTCGGCCTGTGGCGCCTCGTCTCCGGGTCGCTCGAGTCGCTCGACAAGTCCGAGGCTCGCGACGCCATCAAGAAAGATGTCGATCAGGCGATCGCTTGCAGGTTCAAGCACCCGCAGCTGCCGGACTGCCCTTCGCGCCCGCCGTTCCCCACGTACGCGGCCGTCCTCGCCGGGATCGGCGCGGCAGGCCTCCTCGCGGTCTTGGGCGGGCTCGCCGTCGGTGGCATCCGGCGGCTCCTCGGGCGTCGTGCGCAGAAGCGCGCCGCCGCCGCATCCGCTACTGTTGCCGCCTCGTGACGCCCCGACGCTCCCTGGCCCTGGTCCTCTCCCTCCTCACGTCGCCCGCCTGCGACGCGCCGCCCCCGAAGACCCCGCCGCCCCCGGACCCGCCGGGCGAGGCGAAGAAGACGGAGGTCGCGGGCAAGCTCGACGACCAGGGTCTGAGCCTCGCGGCGCTCGACAAGGCCGTGGACCCTTGCGACGACTTCTACGCCTTTGCCTGCGGTGGCTGGGAGAAGGCGACGCAGATCCCCGATGACCGGTCTCGCTGGATGCGGAGCTTCAGCGAGATCGATCAGCGCAACGAGGCGGACCTCCGCGACATCCTCGAAGGGGCGGCGAAGTCGCCGGACGACGCGAGCGCGACCGGCCGCCTCGGCAAGTTCTACAAGGCGTGTATGGATGAGCCGGCCATCGAGAAGGCCGGGCTCAAGCCGATCGAGCCGCTTCTGTCGGCTGCGCGCTCCGCCAAGGACAAGAAGAGCCTCACGCTCGCGCTCGCCACGCTCCACAAACACGGCGTCTGGGCCGCCTTCGACGTGAGCGCCGGTCAGGACTACAAAGACGCGACGAAGATGATCGGCATGATGGACCAGAACGGTCTGGGCATGCCCGATCGCGACTACTACCTGAAGGACGAGGCCGACAAGAAGGCGCTCCGCGAGAAATACGTCGCGCACGTCGAGCGGATGCTCAAGCTCGGCGGCGTGGGCTCGCCGAAGAAGGCCGCCGCCGACGTCTTGAAGATCGAGACCGAGCTCGCGCGCCTCTCGAAGTCCCGCGAGGAGCGGCGGGACCCGGCCAAGATGTACAACAAGGTCGATCGCGCCGGGCTCGAAGCGGCGGCGCCGTCGATCGACTGGACCGCGTATTTCGCCGCGCTGGGCTTCGCCAACATCGCCGACATCAGCGTGACGAGCCCGAGCTACTTCGGCGGCGCAGCCAAGCTCCTCGCGGAGGAGAAGCCCGCGGCCGTGCAGAGCTACCTCGTGTGGCAGGTGCTCCGGGCCACCGCGCCCACCCTCGGCAAGAAGCTCGAGCAAGAGGCGTTCAGCTTCACGCAGGCGGTGACGGGGCAGAAGGTGAACCGCGATCGTTGGAAGCGCTGCATCGACGCGACCGACGGCGCGCTCGGCGAGCTCCTTGCGCAGCCCTTCGTGGAGAAGCGGTTCGGTGGCGGGAGCAAGGCGGCCGCCGAATCGTTCGTGAACGCGATCGCCGCGGCGATGGGCAAGCGCCTCGACACCCTCGAGTGGATGGACGCGCCTACGCGCGCCGCCGCACACAAGAAGCTCGACGCGATGGCCTACCTCATCGGGTACCCGGCCAAATACAAGACCTACGACTTCGCGGTCACGCCCAGCTACGCGGAGAACGCGCTCGCGGGCGAGGCGTTCAAGATCAAGGACCAGCTCGCGAAGGTCGGCAAGCCGGTCGATCGGGGCGAGTGGTACATGACCCCGCCCACCGTGAACGCCTACTACGACCCGCAGAAGAACCAGATGGTGTTTCCGGCGGGCATCCTCCAGCCGCCGTTTTACAGCCCCAAGGCTTCCACCGTGGTCAACCTGGGCGCGATGGGCATGGTCGTCGGCCACGAGCTCACACACGGCTTCGACGACGAGGGCTCCCAGTTCGACGACAAGGGCAACCTCGCGAACTGGTGGAGCCCTTCCAGCCGGCAGACGTTCGAGGCGCGCGGCGCCTGCATCGAGAAACAATACGAGGGCTACGAGGTCATGCCCGGCGTGCGCATGAAGGGGAAGCTGACGCTCGGCGAGAACATCGCCGACGCGGGCGGCATCAAGCTGGCGTTTGCGGCGTACCGAGCGCTCCGCGCCGACGCGGCCGAGACCGTCGTGGCCGACGGCTACTCGGAGGACCAACAGTTCTTCCTGTCCACCGCGCAGATCTGGTGCGCCAAGATGCGCGACGAGACGACCCGCCTCATGGCCCAGACCGACCCGCACGCGAACCCCAAGTACCGCGTGAACGGCCCCCTCTCGATGCTCCCGGAGTTCGCGGAGGCGTTCAGCTGCCGACCCGGCGCGAAGATGGTGGCCAAAGATCGCTGCACCGTGTGGTGATCGACCGAGGCGGGCGCTGGTAGCTCCGGCACCTTCTCGGAGATGGACGGGGCGAGATCGCGACGTTCACCGACAAGGCGCTCTCGTTCGAGATCCCCGACCGGTTCTCCTCCGCGCGCGCCATGCGCGCCGCGCTCGTCGCCGGGTGGCCGGCCTCGAGCACCGGCTTCCCCCCTCGCCGGAGCCAACCCCCGCCCGCGACGCCTCCGAAGCTCGAGCTGCTCACGACGACGATCGGAAAGCTCCCCCCGAGGCGCAGGTCGACCGCGTTGATCGGCGCCGCGGTGGGGAGCGCCGTGCTCGGCGCGGGGCTCCTCGCGTGGGGTGCGTCGAGGTCGCCCGCAGAGCCCACCTCGGCTCCGCCGGAGGCGGCGATCGAGGTGGCCGAGCCGTCGGACGAGCAGCCGCTCACGAACGAGACGGCAGGGCTCGGTCTTGTCGCGACGCCGGAGGAGCAGCCCGTCGCTGCGCCGGAGGTCCCGATCGAGGCGGCGCAGGACGGTGCGACGGGCGCGCCCGAGAAGGTGTCCCCCGCGATCCGCGCCCGCAAGGCGCGCGACCCCTCTTACGCCGAGCACGTCTTTCGAACCCGCCTCTGAGTGAGGACGGATGAGGCGTGCGGCGATTGCCCCGTTGGTCACGATCCCGCCGCTCAGGCCGACGACCTGGGATCAATCGCCGCTGCTCTGGTGCGGGATCGGCACCGGCGCGCTCGGCCTCACCGCCATCGCGGCTGGCAGCGTGCTGATCGCGCTCGACGCGCCGACCCGCGACGCGGAGCCTCGGCGAGACGCGTCCACCGCGCTCCTCGCGGCCGGCGGAGCGCTCACCGCGGCCGCGACGGTGATGTTCGTGGTCGAGCGGACCGAGCCGACGGTTCGTGTCACCGCCGCCGCGACGCCGGCCGGAGGGCGGGCGGGCGTCCGGTTTGACTGGTAAGCTCTCCGTCCTCGATGCGCGTCATCCCTGCCGCCCTCGCCGCGGCGCTCCTCGCGGCCTGCGGGGCTCGGACCGATCTCG
Source organism: Myxococcales bacterium (assembly GCA_016794345.1). Taxonomy (GTDB): domain Bacteria; phylum Myxococcota_A; class Polyangia; order Polyangiales; family Polyangiaceae; genus Xiheicaenibacterium; species Xiheicaenibacterium phototrophicum. The sequence goes on along the minus strand of JAEUKE010000116.1, from coordinate 14,721 downwards.
GCGCCGACGAGATCGTCGAGGAGCCGCGCCCGCGTTGCGGCGACGGCAACCTCGATCCAGGCGAGGCGTGTGACGACGGCGGCCGAGTCGACGGCGGCTGCAGCGACGCGTGCCGGCTCGACTCGTGTGGCGACGGCGCGCTCGACCCTGGCGAGTCGTGTGATCTCGGCGCCGGCAACGCCGACCGGCCGGCGCTCGCGGTCCGGCAAGGCGATCTCTTCCGGGCGCTCGTCCCGCATCCCATCTCGAAGCTGCCCGATGCGTTCTACGCCTACTCCTCCAAGAGCGCCCACACCGGCTTCGAGGCCGTCAGGCACAGCCGGCTCTTCTTCACGCTCGGGCCGGGCGGGCTCGCGCTCGCGACGGTGCACGGCGTCGACGTCGACGCCTCGGGTGAGGTGCAGCCGAAGAGCGTCGTCGAGCAGCTCTTCTCCGACCTGCCTCTCGGCGCGGGGATCGTCATCGCCGACGACGGCCTCCATGAGCTCGCGATGAGCGACGGCCTCTCGGCTTACGGGCACTGGTCGTTCGGCGCGAACACCGACGGCGGAGTCATCGGGCCGCTCCCGTTCCCGGGGAGCTGGGAGATCGCGGTCGATAGCCAGTTCGATGACGGGATCGACACCTGGCAGGTCCTGGGGGATACCTGGAGCTACGAGTCCGCCCCGATCGATCTCGATGCCTCGCAGACCACCTACCTCACCGCGTTCGACGCCCCGAGCGTCTGTCGATCGGACTGCTCGGTCCCCCGCTGCGGCGACGAGCGGCTCGACGGCGGTGAGACGTGTGACGACGGCAACACGACGTCGGGCGACGGCTGTCGCGGCGACTGCCGCGCCCTCGATTGAGAGGCTCGCGCGGATCGCGAGCGTGCTCCGCGGCGTCGAAGCGCGCTGTGATCGCGCCGCGCGCCGCGAGGCCGACCCGGTCGGGTTCGTGCACCAGTACCAGAGCCTGGCCGATCAGGAGATCGTCGCGCTGCTCGCGTCGTGTTTCGCCTTCGGCAACGTGAAGGCGCTGCGCGCCAAGATAGCGGACGTCCTCCGCCGGCTCGGGCCTTCGCCGGCCGAGTCGCTCGAGGACGCGGCGCGCACGAAGCGAGCCCTGCGCGGCTTCAAACACCGCCTCTACGACGAGCGCCACGTCGCCGCGCTGCTCCTGGGCGCGCGACGGCTCCAGCGTCGAGACGGCTCGCTCGGCGCGGCGCTGGTCGGCGCCTTCGCTGGCGCAAACGGCGAGCTGGTGCCCGCGCTGGTCGAGTGGGTCGGCGCGATGCGGCGCCTCGGGGGGCTCGATCGGCTGAGCGGCAACGGGGCGGCCCACATCCTTCCGAACCCAGAGGGCGGAGGGGCGAACAAACGCCTCATGCTCCTCTTGCGTTGGATGGTCCGCCCGGCGGACGGAGTCGATCTGGGCCTCTGGCCCTTGCCCCCGAGCGCGCTCGTCGTGCCGCTCGACGTGCACCTGCACAAGCTCGGGCGGAACCTGGGGCTGGTGACGCGCAAGGCGCCCGGGTGGAAGTCGGCGCTCGAGCTCACGCGCTCGCTCGCCGCGATCGATCCGGCCGATCCGACGCGCTTCGACTTCCCCCTCTGTCACCTCGGAATGGTCCAGGACTGCCCCTCGTGCCGAGACCCGGTGCGATGCGAGGGCTGCGGCGTTCGCCCCATCTGCCGCCATTGGGCCGAAAACTAGCCAAGCCTCGAGGGCGCATCTACGCTCTCGGGGACCCCGTGAAAGACCGCGCCGTCACCCTGGTCCGAGCCGCTCTGGCTGTCGCCCTCTTCACCGGGACGGCCGCCGCCGTCGGGACGCCGCTCGGGTGCTTGCCGCAGCCCCCCGAGATGCCGTCCACGGAGTTGCCCAAGCTCGAGGCCCCGCAGGCGCCCGAGATCCCGACCTTCGAGCCGCCGCCGGAGCCGGAGCTCGCGCCGCCCGACGCGCCGCAGGTCCCGCTCCCGCCTGGACAGGGCGGCGGAAACTGCTGCATCCGCAAGGGCGTGCTCCTCGAGTCGAAGTGCAAGGGCTCCTCGAGCTGCTGCGTGAAGGACCTCGACAGCCAGGGCTCCTGCGAGGACGCCGAGGGCTTCTGGTTCTTCTCCGAAGAAGGCTGCGCGGGCGCCTGCTGATCAGTTGAAGGTCTGGCCCGGATTGATCTGATCCGGCGACGCGGGGACGTTCTCCGCCCAGGTGAAGCTCGCGTACGTCGAGCCGGCGCCGGTGAGCTGGAGCGAGGTGCCGGCCGCGGGGCCCGGCTCCTCGTCGACGGGCAATCCGACCGAAGTCAGACCGGAGGCGGGCCCGCCGGTCGCCGTGAACGTCCCTTCGTAGCCGAGGAATTGGATGACGGTATTGTTATCGTCGACGAGGGCCACGCCGTCCGGCGCGCCGTTCTCGAGCCCCACGATCGCGAACCAGCGCGTGCCGAGCCCGTTCATCTGGTTCGGTATCGTCCCGGAGAGGGCGATGGTGCCGGTGGCGCTCACCATCCCGCTGCTGCCGTTGTAGACGACGATGCTCCAGCCGCTCAGGTCGAGCCCGGCCGAGCCCGCGATCTCCACGCCCTCGCCGACGTCCGCGCTGGCGTTGTCGTAGTGGATCTCGTTGATCCAAGCGTCGTTGCCGAGCGGTCCGCCGCCGCTGCCCCCGCCGCCCGACGGATCGCCGCCCATCCCGGTGGAGGTCGACGTGGTCGTCGACGCCTGAGTGGTGGTGGACGCCTCCGTCGTGCTCGCGGAGGTGGTCGACGCCGTGGCGCCGCCGTCGCCGCCGGCGCCGCCGGCGGTGCTCGCGGAGGTCGAGGTCGACTTCCCGCTGCTCGAGCTCCCTCCTTCGCCGGACTCCAGCAGATCCTCGCCGTAGACGGAGCAGCTCGCGACAAGGCCCGCCAGGAGCCAGGCGAGCGCGCGATGCCGTCGTGTGTCGAGAACGAAGGGGTTTGTGCTGCGCACGGTCACCTCGAACCCGGTTACCCCTCCACGCGGCCGGCCGAAAGCCCCGGCGAGCCGTCGGGCGAGAACCGGCGCAGGTCGTCGCGCTTGCGACACCTTCTGGTCACGCGGCGCGGCTGGTAGCCTGTCCGACAGGTGGGACTGGATTTTCCGCTTCGGTCGGCGCTGGCGCGTATCGACGAGCCGCTCGATTTGCTCATCGGGCTGTTCGCGAACTCGCCCGTGGCCTTCTCGCTCTGGAACCGATCGGGCGACTGCCTGCTCGTGAACGACGCGTTTCGCGCCCTCTACGGCGCCGAGCCGCCGCCGGGCTACAACCTGTTCGAGGACCCTGCCCTGAAGGCGCAGAACGCGCTCGAGCCCGTGCTTCGCGCGCTCGCCGGAGAGACCGTCCGGCTCCCGATGATCTGGTACCAACACGTCGGCCTCGACGGGACGAAGGGGCCGCGGGTCGCGATCGACGGCACGGTGTTCCCGCTCCGCGGGAAAGACGGCGAGATCTCGCACGTCGCCTTCGGGCTGCGGGACGTCACCGTCGAGCAGCAGCTCCTCGCGGCGCGCGAAGCGGCCCGGCTCGACTCCGAGCACCGTGAGCGGCATTTCCGTGCCCTGGTCGAGAACGGTCACGACCTGCTCGTCCTCCGCTCCGCGACCGGGGCCATCTCCTGGGTGAGCCCCAGCGTGACGCGAGTCCTGGGCATCGACGAGGAGGCCTTCGTGGCGTCGGAGGCCGCGCTCGTCCACCCGGACGACGCCGCCGCGATCGAAGCAGCCCTCCGGCGTTGCTCGTCGACCCCGGGCGCCGTGGTGCCCGTCGAGGTCCGCATGCGCCACACCGGCGGCACGTACCGCGACCTGGAGGGCACCTACCAGAACCGGCTCGACGACCCCGCGGTCGCCGCGATCGTCGGCAGCTTCCGCGACGCGACCGACCGCAAGCAGCTCCAGTTCCAGCTCCTCCAGTCGCAGAAGCTCGAGGCGATCGGCCGGCTCGCCGGCGGGATCGCGCACGATTTCAACAACATGCTCTCGGCGATCCTCGGCTTCGCGGGCATCGTCCGCGCCGAGCTTCCGGCGACGGATCGTCTCTGCGCCGACGTGGATCAGATCGTCGCGGCGGCCGAGCGAGCCTCGTCGCTGACCCGTCAGCTCCTCGCCTTCAGCCGCAAGCAGATCCTCGAGCCGAAGGTCCTCGATCTCGGCCGAAGCGTGGTCTCCTTGGAGCTGATGATGCGCCGGCTCTTGGGCGAGACGGTGGAGCTGCACCTCGCCCTCGCATCCTCTCTCGGAAACGTTCGCGCGGATCCGGCGCAGATCGAGCAGGTGGTGCTGAACCTCGTGATCAACGCGCGCGACGCGCTACCCGAGACGGGCGGTCGCATCCTCATCGAGACGGCGAACGTGGAGCTCGACGAGGAGTACGCCCGCCAGCACCTCGATGTCGCCCCGGGGCCGCACGTGATGTTGGCGGTCACCGACAACGGCGCCGGGATCGACGACGCCGTGCGCGAGCGCATCTTCGAGCCGTTTTTCACCACGAAGACGCTCGGGAAGGGCACCGGGCTCGGCCTGGCGACCGTGTTCGGGATCGTGCGCCAGAGCGGCGGGCACATCTGGCTCTACAGCGAGCCCGGTCGGGGCTCGACGTTCAAGGTCTACTTCCCGCGCGTCTACGAAGAGGCGACCCGAGATCCTTCTCGCCCGCAGAGCCCGGCGCGACGCGTGACGGAGGTCATTCTCCTCGTGGAAGACGAAGCGGCGGTGCGTGCGTTCGTCAAGCGCGCGCTCCAGCGCCAGGGGTACGTCGTCCTCGAGGCAGAGAACGGGGGCGAAGCGTTGCTCATCGCCGAGCAGCACGACGGCCCGATCGACCTCTTGATCACCGACGTGGTGATGCCCCGGATGAGCGGTCGCGCCCTGGCGGACCGGCTTGCCCAGCTGCGTCCCACCTTGAAGGTGATCTACATGAGCGGGTACACGGAGAACACCATCGTCCACCAAGGTGTGCTCGACGACGGCTGCGAGTTCTTGCCCAAGCCCGTCTCCCTCGAGAACCTCTACGCCAAGGTCCGCCAGGTCCTCGACGCCTGATGCGCCGGCCCGCCTCGCGCCCGCGCGAGCCCTACGCGCGGCGGCGAACCACGGCCTCGAGCCTCGCCGCGTGTGGATCGAGGGCAAGCGCTGACGTCAGGCCCGGATTCGCCGCACGGCCGCCGAGACGACCTTGCCGTCGACCGCGGCGCCGGTCGTCTTGAGGTGTTTCATCGCGACCCCGGTCGCGGCGCCGTCGTTCGCAGCAGCGCGGATCCCCTGCGTCACCGGCGCGAGCAGCGCGACCACGTCGTCCTCCCCGAGCGTCTTGGGGAGGAACTGGGACAGCACCTCGATCTCGCGCTTCAGGCCGGCCTGCCGCTCGGGCTCGGTGACCTGGGCGAGCGTCTCCTCGATCGACTTCACGAGCTTCTTCACGATCGCGCGCGCTTCGTCGTCGTCGCCCTTGCGCCCGTCGCGCGCGGCGTCCGTCGTGATCTCCCCGACCGCGACGCGGAGGACCTCCTTCGCGGTCGTGTCGCCGGCCTTCATCGCGGAGAACATCTGGGCCTTGATGTCGTCGAGGAGCATGGTCCCGTCCTATCACTTATCGCCCGCAGCGCGCTCGGAGCGCGGAGGCGGCGTCGCTTTCTTTCAGTTTCTCGGCCAGGGCAGCGGCCTTCTTGCAGGCCACGTCCCCCAGCTGCTCGGCCCGCGTGAACGCGCGGAGCAGCTCGGCGCTGGCGGCTCGTACCGACGCATCGCACCGGCCGAGCTGACCGAGGGTGTCCGAGCCCGAGGGCGCGAGCGCGGCGAGCGCCTCGACCGCTTCGTCCGGTCGATCCAGCGCGGCGAGCCCCTGCGCCTTGCGGGTGAGGGTGATCTCGCGCAGCGGGTGGGGCGTCTTGGATGCGAGGATCAGGTCGTAGCGCTTGAGGACCGAGGTCCGGAAGAACGGGTCCTTCAGGGTTCGCTCGACCTCGGCTTCGCCGAGCTGGCCCATCGGCACGAGTGACGCCGGCCCCGACCAGGTCGCGACCTCGTCGAACCGCTTCTGCGCGTCGTCCTGCCTGCCCGCCTCGAGCGCGGCGACCGCCTTGCGGTATGGCTCGTCGAGCGCCGGCCCGTTCGGGAACGGATCGCGGAGCACCTCGATGATGCACCCGTCGAGGCTCGAAGCCTCGGGCGGGGTCACCTGCGAGGACGCGGCGGACGACGGAGCAGGCGGAGGCGCCGGCGGCGCGGCGCTCGCCCGCGCGTCCGGTTGGAGCGTGGCGCTCGCCGCCGTCTCCGCGGAGCGCTCGACCGACCGCTCCGCGCCCGAGCAGGCGCCCGCGACCGCGAGCCCCGCCCCGACCGCCGTCCAGACCAACCCCCGCGTCCCCTCGCTCCGCACGTCCTCTTTCTTAGCACCGCAAGCGAGAGAGGATGGTACGTTGACACGCCTCACCCATGCCGAAAGAGCGTGTTTACGGCCTCGAAGCTGTCCGGACCGACGGATGGTTCGAGCGCATCGGCGAGGGAATCGGCAGCTTCCAGGCCCTCTGCGAGATCGTCGGCGAGGCGTTCTTCGCCTTCTCGATGATCACGGGTGCGCGCATCACGGCCCTCACCGTCGACCGTCGCAACCCGGACAACACAATCGTCGATTTCGTCGTCGGCGCCCCGAGCGACGAAGAGGTGGAGAGCGCGGAGCCGCAGCGCCTGACGCTGGCCGACTTCCGTCAGCGCCTCGTCGGCGCCCTCCTCACCGAGGACACGCCGACCCCGCCCCCCGACAAGGACTCCGACATCGAAGGTCTGCAGCAGCACATCGGCGTCCGCTACCTGCTGCTCGCCCCCATCTACGGCTACAGCCTCCGCAAGCTCGTCGTGAAGGGGAGCACGAGCGAGCTCGTGGCCCTGCATGACGGGGAAGAGGAGCGCCTGGAGCTGAACGAGTTCCGCGCGCGGATCCGGGCGCACGTCCGGGAAGAGCTCGAGCGGGCCAGCATGGGCCAGCGCTCGGCCATCGACCTCACCAAGGTGGGGGAGGCGGAGCTCGCCGCCGAACGAGGCGACCCCACCCGGGTCCTGCAGCTCCTCGCGAGCTGGCCGGCTCCGCTGGCGATCTTCCTGCGCACGCCCGAAGGGCAGCTCCTCGCCCCCGAGGCGCGCTCCCTCATCGCCAAGGGGCTCGGCCTCCTCGGGACGGCCTGCGTGGATCTCGGCGAGCCGCAGCAAGGGGAAGAGGTGCTCCGGCTGGCCATCCAATACGCGCAAGACGGGCCGGTCGCGAGCGATCTGTTCAGGCGTCTGGGCCAGGCCATGCTCGGCGCCGGCAGGCACGGCGAGGCCATCGGACCTCTCCGCCGCGCCATCAGCCTGGGCGCAAGCCCCAAGCTCGTCTGGCCGCTCCTCACCAAGTGTTTCGTCGAGCGGGACCGCTTCCTCGCGGCGCTCACGTGCCTGCGCGAGGCCCGGAGCGCCGGGGTGGAGGAGCCGGAGCTCGTGACCGAGGCACGGAAGATCGAAGAGAAGCTCGGCGCGGCGCTCACCCGCTGGCGTGGCGTCGTCCTCAAGGCCAAGGCATAACCTCGCGGAAGACCGCGGGAGTTGCGGCCTTCGCCCACCGGACCCTCCCGGCTGTCACCCCGTTGACTTGGCCTAGCCCCGCAGCTACACCCGGAGCCCCAGAGGGTCTCTCTACGTTACCGGCCCTCCATCCATCATGGCGACCTACGTCCCGCTGCTCATCCTCTTCATCATCGCTGCCGTCCTCGCGGGGGCGATGTTCACGCTGAGCACCGTCATCGGGCCGAAGAACCCGACGCCCGAGAAGATGATCCCGTACGAGTGCGGGAGCGAGAGCACCGGCGCGCGCAACGTGAAGCCGACGGTCAAGTTCTACATGACCGCGATTCTCTTCGTCGTCCTCGACGTCGAGGTGGTGCTCCTCTACCCGTGGGTCGTCACCTTCCGCGAGACCGGCTGGAAGGGCCTCGCCATCATGGCGCCGTTCATGCTCCTCCTCATCGTGGCCCTCATCTACGAATGGAAGAAGGGCGCGATGGAGTGGGACCGATAGGCTCGGAAGGGTTGACGAAAAATGTCTGAAACACGCGTCATCGAGGGTTCCGAGCAAGGCTTCGCGACGACCCGTTTCGACGCGCTCCTGAACTGGGCACGCCGATACTCCCTCTTCCAGTACCCGTTCGTGACGGCGTGCTGCGGGATGGAGTTCATGGCCGTCGCCAGCCCCCGCTTCGACTTCTCGCGCTTCGGCGCGGAGGCGCCGCGCTTCTCACCTCGCCAGGCCGACCTGCTCTGGGTCGTCGGCACCATCAGCCAGCGGCAGGCCCCTGCGCTTCGCCGCATCTACGAGCAGATGGCCGACCCCAAGTGGGTGTTTGCGTTCGGCACGTGCGCGTCGTGCGGTGGCTTCTACGACAACTACACGACGGTCGCCGGCATCGACAAAGTCATCCCCTGCGACATCTACGTCCCCGGGTGTCCACCCCGACCCGAAGCGGTGCTCGACGGCCTCTTGCTCCTGCAGGACAAGATCGCCCGCGGCGACCGCACGCCGGCCGTGGTGAAGCCCCGGACCGACCCCGTCCCCGCCGCGCGCGAGATCATCTCGGCCGACCGCCTGCGATTGGGACCGAAGCCCTCCTCCAACGAGTGAGATCATGAGCAAAGTCGTCCTCGACGTCCTGAAGCAGCGCTTCGGCGATGCAGTGCTCGAGACCCACGCCCAGTTCGGCGACGAGACCGCCGTCCTCTCTCCGGACGTCTGGTTCGACGCCGCGCGCTTCCTCAAGACCGATCCCCGCACGTCGATGACCCAGTTCATCGACCTCACCGCGGTGGACTACCCCGATCGCGACCCGCGCTTCGAGGTCGTCATGCACCTGCGCTCGCTCGAGAAGGGCCACCGCGTGCGGCTGAAGGCCCGCGTCGGCGATCCGTACAGCGCGGAGGGGCTCGAGATCGACAGCATCACGCCCGTCTGGGGCGGCGCCAACTGGTTCGAGCGCGAGGCGTTCGACATGTTCGGCGTCGTGTTCCGCGGCCACCCGGATCTGCGCCGCATCCTCATGTACCCGGAGTTCAAGGGGCACGCGCTCCGGAAGGACTACCCGGCCAACAAGATCCAGCCGCTCGTGGAGTACCGCGCCGTCCCGGACAAGCTCCCGCCGTTCGGCCCGGACGAAGGGATGAGCTTCGGGCGGCAGACGCACGAATACCACCGTGACGACCCCGTCATGATCGGCGCACGCCAGGGCCTCGGCACGGAGCTCCCGGCGATCGAACGCGCGCTGAAGAAGGGTAGCTGAGACATGGAACCGCTCGATCAGGACATCGGCGAGGCGGAGCTCGAGCTGCCCAGCGAGCCGATGATGCTCAACATGGGTCCGAGCCACCCGGCGATGCACGGCACCGTCCGCATCGTGGTGGAGCTCTCGGGCGAGACCATCACCCGGGCCGACGTGCAGATCGGGTATCTGCACCGCGGCTTCGAGAAGATGTGCGAGCGCGGCACGTGGAACCAGGTCTACCCCTACGTGGACAGGCTCAACTACGTCTCGCCGATGCTCAACAACGTCGGCTACTCGCTGGCGCTCGAGAAGATGCTCGGCGTCACGGTGCCGATCCGCTGCCAGTATTACCGCACGGTGCTGGGCGAGCTGGCCCGCATCTGCGACCACCTCACGTGCAACGGCGCCATGGCCATGGAGCTCGGCGCGTTCACGCCGTTCCTCTATTACATCCGCGCTCGCGAGATGCTCTGGGACATCTTCGAGGAGGAGACGGGCGCGCGCGTCACGCACTCGTTCGGTCGCCCCGGGGGGATGGCCAAGCCGCCCTCCCCGTTCCTCAAGGACATGGTGCGCGCCGCGCTCCCCGCCGTCCTCGAGCTCATGAGCGACGGCGAGAAGCTCCTGCTCACGAACCGCATCTTCCTCGACCGGCTCGAGGGCGTCGGTCGCATCTCCTCGGCGGACGCCCTCGATCTCGGATGGACGGGCCCCTGTCTGCGCTCCACCGGCGTCGCCTACGACGTGCGCAAGGCGCACCCGTACATGCTCTACGACCAGCTCGACTTCGAGGTCCCGGTCGGCAGCACGGGCGACAACTACGACCGCTTCATGTGCCGCCAGGAGGAGATCCGCCAGAGCGCGCGCATCATCGAGCAGTGCCTCGCGCAGATGCCCGACGACGGTCCCATCAACGTGGACGACCCCCGCATCGTGCTTCCCCCGAAGAACGAGGTCTACACGACGATCGAAGCGACCATCCAGCACTTCAAGATCGTGATGGAGGGCGTGAAGATCCCCGCCGGCGAGTGTTACTCCTACACGGAGGGCGGCAACGGGGAGCTCGGCTTCTACCTGGTTTCGGACGGCAGCGGCACGCCCTACCGCGTTCGCATCCGCCCGCCCTGTTTCGCCATCGTGCAGGGGCTCGAACGGCTCATCGTCGGGAACATGATCCCCGACGTCGTGCCGACGTTCGGCTCCATGAACATGATCGGCGGGGAATGCGACCACTGACATGACAGCGCAACCGCCTACGGACGCCCCGAAGCCCCCGAACACGATCAAGCTCGACGGTCGCGAGATCCCGTTCGAGCCGGGCGACACGATCATCCGCGCCGCGCACCGCGTCGGGATCGACATCCCGCACTACTGCTGGCACCCCGGGCTCTCGGTGGCCGCCAACTGCCGCATGTGCCTGGTCGAGCTGCCGCCGCCTCCAGGGCGCGCGGCCATGAAGCTCGACGTGCTCCAGTGGGATCCGGCCATCAAGGACTACCGGCCCGCGTCGAAGCCGAAGCTCCAGCCCGCCTGCCAGCAGGCCTGCGCGCCCGGCATGGAGGTCCTCAGCGAGAAGAGCGAGCACGTCCACAAGGCGCGCGCGCAGGTGCAGGAGCTCTTGCTCCTCAACCACCCGGTCGACTGCCCCATCTGCGATCAGGCCGGCGAGTGCCGCCTGCAGGACTACTGGCTCGAGCACCAGCGCAGCGGCAAGCGCATGCGCCAGGAGATCGTCCACAAGCCCAAGGCCGTCAGCTTCGGGCCCACCATCGTCTACGACGCCGAGCGCTGCATCGTCTGCACGCGCTGCGTCCGCGTGATGGAAGAGGTCGCGAAAGACCCGGTCCTCGACCAGCGCGAGCGCGGCAACCTGAAGGAGATCGTCGTCTCCCCCGGCCGCCAGCTCGACAACAACTACACGCTCATGGCCGAGCACGTGTGCCCGGTCGGCGCGCTCACCTCGAAGGATTTTCGCTTCAAGGCGCGCGTCTGGTTCCTCCGCTCGGCGCGCACGGTCTGCCAGGGTTGCTCCACCGGTTGCAACGCCTTCCTGGACTTCGACCCGCGCGACAACACCCCGTATCGGCACCGCCCGCGTGAGAACGCGAAGGTCAACCAATACTGGATGTGTGACCACGGCATGCTCTCGTACAAGTGGTCGGTCGAAGGCCGCCTGCTCGAGCCGAAGGGCGCCGCCGACGTGGACGGCGCGATCGAAGCGGCAGCGAGCGCGCTCGCCGGTCACGAAGGCAAGGCGTCCAAGGTCGCCATCGTCCTGTCCGCGCAGCACTCGCTCGAGGACAACTGGGCCCTCTACACCCTGGGCAAGACGTACCTCGGCGTGGAGACCTTCTACGTCACCGGCAAGCCGCTCGGTGAAGCGGACGGCGTCCTCATGAGCGAGGACCGCAACCCGAACACCGCCGGTGTCATGAAGCTCTGCGAAGGCACGCCCCCGCGCCCCTTGGCGGAGCTGCTCAAGAACGCCGACAAGTTCGACTTCGTCATCGCGCTCGGCGCTCACGTCGAGGTCGCCGCGGCCGAGCTCGCCGCTCTCAAGGGCAAGCGCGTCGTCACCGTGGCCGCGTGGGAAGGCCCGCTCACCTCGGTCGCCAAGGTCGCGCTGCCCGCGAGCAGCTGGGCCGAGGCGGACGGCACGTTCGTGAACAAGCAGGGCATGGCCCAGGCGAGCGAGCGCGCGCTCGTCGCACGCGGCTCCGCGCAGCCCGGCTGGATGCTCATCGGCAAGCTGGGACGCGCGCTCGGCTATGCGACCTCGTGGAAGAAGCTCTCCGAGGTCCGCAGGGCGATGGCCGGCGCCGAGCCGGCCGAACAATCGAAGGCAGTCCAAGCCGCACCCACCGCCGGAGGGGCTCCGTGAGCTTCGTCGAGATCGTCCTCGCGATCGTGAAGATCGCCATCGTGCTCGGGTTCTGCCTCAACATGTCTGCCCTGGCGACGTGGGCGGACCGCCGGCAGAGCGCCATGATCCAGCACCGCGTCGGGCCCAACCGGGCGGAGGTGCTGCTGCCCAGCTTCGTGATCCAGGGCATCCTCGTGGCGCCGGGCCTCCTGCTCGGCGCGCTCGCTGCGCTCGGCATCGGCTCGGCGTCGCGGCCCGAGGTCGCCATCGATCGCTTCGGTCTCGGCCTGCAGCTCCTCGTGCTCGCCTCCTGGTTCAACCTCGTCGTGCTCTCTTGGCGTGTCGAGCAGAAGGGCGCGCTCAACGCGTTCGAGAAGGCCGTCGGGTCCGCTCCGCCGCGCAGCTACTTCTTCGCCGGCCTCGCCGCGCACGGCGTCGCGGCCGTTATCGGCCTCATGCTCTCGAAGCAGCAGGCCGCCGGGGGTGTCGACCCGAGCACCGCGTACCTGCTGGCCAAGGGCATGGGCGCCATCCTCGGCGCCGCGATGGCCGGCGCAGGCGTCTACGCCGCGCTGCGCATCCCGAAGGGAACCTACCCGCTGCGCCTCGCCGGCACGCTCCACGCGCTCGCCGACACCATCAAGATGATCTGGAAGGAGGACTTCGTTCCCAAGAACGCGGACCGCCTCCTCCACGCGCTCGCCCCGATGATCGCCATCTTCCCGGCGCTCGTCGTCATGGCGGTCGTCCCGTTCGGCGGCGTCATGTGCTTCCAGGACGCCGACAAGAACGGCGTCTTCAACTTCAGCGACCTCGGGCACCTCGCGCCCGTGATGGCGCGCGACGCGGTCTGCGAAGGCCACGCGGTCACGCTGCAGGTGGCCGACCTCAACGTCGGCATCCTCTACCTCTTCGCCATCTCGTCGACCGGCGTCATCGGCGCCGCCATCGCGGGCTGGTCGAGCGACAACAAATACTCGCTGCTCGGCGGTCTCCGCGCGGCCAGCCAGATGGTCAGCTACGAGGTCGCCATGGGCCTCTCGCTGATGGGTCTGCTCCTCATCTACGGGACCATCCGCCTCGGCCCGATGGCGGAGTGGCAAAACGCCTTCGCCTGGGGCGTCTTCGTGCAGCCGCTTGGTTTCCTCATGTTCCTCGCCGCGAGCGCGGCGGAGACGAAGCGCGTCCCGTTCGATCAGCCGGAAGGCGAGAGCGAGATCGTCGCCGGGTACTTCGTGGAGTACTCGGGCTTCAAGTGGGGCATGTTCATGGCCGGCGAATACGTCGAGATCATCACCTCGAGCGCCGTGATCGTCGCGCTGTTCTTCGGCGGCTATTCGCTGCCGTTCCTCTACAGCGACGGGGTGGAGGTGGCGCTCGGCTCGAGCGTGCTCTTCACCTACAAGATGAACCACCTCGCGGTGACGGTCATCCAGATCGTCGCCTTCTTCGGCAAGGTCATCCTCATGACCTTCTTCCAGATCTTCTTCCGCTGGACGCTCCCGCGCTTCCGCTACGACCAGCTGATGAAGTTCGGTTGGACCAAGCTCCTGCCGCTCTCCATCGCGAACCTCGCCATCTCCGGCGTCGTCGTCGTGGCGCTCGATCAGGCGCCGGGGCTCCAGCCGGTGCTGAAGGTGCTCGGTCAGCTGACGAACTTCGTCGTGGCCATCGGCTTCGCGGCGATTCCGGTCGGCCTTGCTTGGCTCGCGCTGCGCCCGACCGAGCGCACGCGGTTCCTCAACTCCACCTCCGCGCGGTTCGCAGCCGCTGCGGAATCAAGAGCGCCGGCCTGAGCCGCCATCGCCAACCGGAAGACATATGGCCGCCAATTCACCCCCCCAGCCCCCCTCACACGTGAGGGGGGAGTCCGACCGAGGCGCCTCGAAGACCTGGACGAAGCCGAAGGGCGCTCCCTTCACGCCGAAGGTCATGGCCCGCCCGAAGCGCGACATGCTCGTGCAGGCCTACGTGCCGTCGGTGGCCAAGGGCCTCGCCCAGACCATGTCCACCTTCTTCCGCAACACGAAGGAGATGGTCCTCGGTCAGAAGAGCGACCCGGTCCTCGAGCCGTTCTCGAACGCCATCACCTGCATCTCCTACCCGGAGGAGAAGCGCCCCTACCCGGAGCGCTTCCGCGGGCTGCACCGGCTCACCCTCCGCGAGGACGGCTCGCCTCGTTGCGTCGCCTGCCTCTGCTGCAGCACGGTCTGCCCGGCGCAGTGCATCCACATCGAGTCGGGCGAGTACCCCGAGGGGGACAAGCGCCACGGCTACGAGAAGTACCCGGTCAAGTTCGTCATCGACGAGCTGCGCTGCATCTTCTGTGGCTTCTGCGTCGAGGCGTGCCCCTGCGATGCCATCCGGATGGACACGGGCCTGCACGCCGTCCCGTACGACTCCCGCGAGCAGTTCATCTTCGATCGCGAGCTCTTGATGGGCATGCGCGGTCGCGACGGCTCGCGCCTGACGCAGAACCCGCGCAAGGAGCCGGGCGAAGCCGGGCACCCGGGCATCGAGCGCGAAAAGGTTCACTGAGCCCTCCTTCGAGCGGGGCCGCTCGGGCGGGAGGGGT
>JAEUKE010000084.1 GCA_016794345.1 Myxococcales bacterium | reverse complement strand
TGCATCGACGGTCAGAACACCTGCCTGATCCTTCCTCCCTGATTTCGATCTCCATCTCCTCCCTGAATCCATCGCGTAGTGAGCGACGCCGGGCACGGACAATGGGGTCCGTGCCCGGCGGTCGTGTTTTCGTGTTCACGGACGGATTCGTGAGAGCTGGAGCTTGCCGCGCCCCTCGACCGCCTTCGCTGCCTCGCTCGCGACGAGAGAGAACGCTTCGTCTGCGGCATCGGGCCCAGTCCACCGCAGCTCGGTCACGATCGGCGCGCCCCCTTTGCCGGCTTGCAGGTACGACACGGTCTTGCCGACCGCGTGCAGCACCCGATCGTCGCCGCGAGGTCTCCTCCCCAGCAGCCGGCTCTGGGCGAGCTTCAGCGTCTTTTCGAATGCCGCGCACGGAATGTCCACGGCCTCGCGGGTCTCCTTCGGGGGATCGACCATGATGTCCACGCGAACCTTCAGCGCCGCGCATTGGCCTCGCTCGCGAAAGAGGGAAAGCCGCTCGCTTCCCTGACCTGTCTTGCCGCCGCTCACGCCGAGATCGAGCCGCTTCTCGGCCTCGCTCGGTGCCGGCCTCGCGGGTGTCCCATCGAGGGTCGGGCAGGCGACGTCGCGTTCGCGCGCCGGTGCGCAGACCTTGTTCGCGGGGCAGGTGGAGCTCTCCCGCCCGATGCATCGGCCATCTTCACCTCGAATCAGCGCTTCGAAGGGATCCTTGAGATCCAGGTCCGGCCTCGGCTCCGCGATCGCGAGCCAGAGCGAAAAGCCGGCCGGCTTGGGCGGCGGCTCGGCAATGGACAGCCCGGCGAATGCCGCCTGCACGCAGGCGGAGACGCTCGAGGCGTTCCCCTCCGCGCGGACGACGAGAGAGTCGATATGTCCCCTGGCGCGCGGCTCGGCGCTGGTTGCCGCGGTGAACGTTCCTTCGACGACGAGCCATCCCGTGACGGGGCCCCTTTTCGCAGCGACCTCGACACATCGCTCGATGCTCGGTCGGGCGCTCTCGACCGGCTCGACCAGGAGGCGAGGCTCGGGCGTCTCGGCCTTGAAGTGGACGAGGTGGACGCCCAGTCGTGCCGGCGGATTGGATGACGGGAGGGGCGAGGCCGATGACGGCGCGGCCAGCGTGGTCGCGGGAGCGGATGCGGTCGACCGGGGCTGGGCGGCCGATGCGGCGGGCGCGGGCGCCGGCGCGGGGCCGGCGCTCGAACAGCCGAGCATCGCGACGAGAGCCGCGACGCTCAGCTGCTGGACCGAACCGGCGCTCACTGCTTCGGCGGTTGAGGGGCCGGAGCCGGAGGAGGCGGCGGCGCCGGGGAGGCAGGCGGCGGCGCCGGGACGGCAGGCGCCGCCGACGCCGGCGGCGGCGCGGCCCCCGGAGGCGCAGTCGCCCCGGGCGGAGCCGGGGGCGGGGGCGGAGGCGGCGGCAGGACCATGACCGGGCGCGGCCGCTTCTCGAGCACGATGAACTGCACGCGGCGGTTCTTCGCACGGCCCTCGTCCGTCGCGTTGTCCGCGATGGGCTTCTCGGGGCCGTAGCCCTTGCTGACAAGTCTGTCAGCGGCGACGCCGCGCTTCTCCAGCGCCTCCTTCACGGCCTTGGCGCGGTTCTCGGAGAGCTTCTTGTTGAGGCCCTTGGCGCCCTTGTTGTCGGTGTGGCCCTGCACCTCGATCTTGAGGATCTCGGGGTGCTCGGTGAGCACCTTCGCGACCGAGTCGAGCAGCTCGTCGCTCTCCTTCTTGATCGTCGCCTTGCCGGTGTCGAACTGGACCTGCTCCAGGATGACGATCTCACCTTCGGTCACGCGCACGAGCTTGGGGCAGCCCTTGCTCTTCGGATCGGGATCGTCGACGCCCTTCTCCTGCGGGCAGGCGTCCACGTCGTCCCGGAAGCCGTCCCCGTCGGTGTCGGGCGCGCAGCCGTTCTGGGACGGGTCCGCGCTCGCGACGCCCGGAGCGTCGGGGCACGCGTCCACGTCGTCTTCGATCTTGTCCCCGTCGCGGTCACGGAACGGGCAGCCGTGTTTCCGGGGGTCGGCGTTCGCGGGGCCGGGCTCGGTCGGGCAGGCGTCCACCTTGTCGAAGATGCCGTCGCCGTCCGAGTCGAGCTCGGGGCAACCGTGCCGGCGCGGATCGGGGTCGGGCTTGCCGGGCGTGTCGATGCAGGCATCCACCGCGTCGACGATACCGTCATTGTCGCGATCCACGGGCGGCGGGCAGCCGTTGGTCGACGGGTTGTTCGTCTTCACGCCCTTCGCGAGCGGGCACGCGTCGACGTCGTCGAAGATGCCGTCCTCGTCGCGGTCGGCCTTCTTCTCGACGTTCGGCGTGTACGCGAACTGGAACACGACGCGGCCGGCCGGGGTGCCGACACCGCTCGACAGGCCGGGCCCACCCGCGAGCCCGAGCTCGAGGAAGTCCGCGAAGGGAGCCATGCGCCACTTCACGCCGCCCAGGACCTCGGCGTGGGTCGAGCGTTCGTCCGGGCTCTCCAGGTCGACGCCGCCGGCCGTCTCGATCCCCAGCTGAAGCGAGCGAGGCTCGAGCAGGAGGACGCCCGCGCCGGCACCCCAGTCCATCCGGTGGCCGAGCGTGACGTCGCCGACGCGGGTCGAGCTCTTGAGCGTGGGCCCGACGAGGAAGCTCCAGATGAACCGATCGGCGCGACCGCCGAGGAGGACCTGGGGCTGGCCGCGCACCGAGCCGTCCGTCACGTAGGTGTCGTCCGCCCCGGTCGGGAGCCAGACGTACGTCCCGACGCCGAGCTGGAACGCCTCATCCATCTCGCCCCACAGACGCCCTCGGACGCCGAGGCGGAGGTCGCCGACACCCGCGCCGGAGGGCTCGGCGAACGAGGGACCTCCGGTCGTCGGCTCGTCGCCGGTCGAGACGAGCGCAAACGGCATGTCGGCGTTGATGTTGATCCGGTCGATGATCGAAAAGCCGAGGCCCACGTGCATGAGCAGCTGGTCGGAGACGATGGCCGCGACCTCCTCGTCGTCGCTCGACCGCACGATGACGAGCGGCTCCCGCGCGTAGTCGAGGAGCGCCATGGCGTGGAGCGTCGCCTCGCCGGCGGCATAGGGAGAAGGGACCCCGAAGAACCGGTCACCGGGGACCGACGGGTTGAACTTCGGGAGGTCGACCGTCGTCGTCTGAAAGCTCTGCGCCGAGGCGGACGAAGAGCAGAGCAGTGACGCAACCGTCAGGGAGCCGAGGAGGAGGAGGGAAGAGTTACGCATCTCTCGCGACCGAGAAGCTATCCTTCCGCGCCCCCGTGCGCGAGCCCCTCCTCACCCGGACGTTCGTGGTCCTGGCGATCGCGCATTTCCTCTTTGCGCTCTCGTTCTACCTGTTTTTCCACCTTCCGGGCCTCCTCGTGCGCTTCGGCGCGACGGAGCTCGACATCGGCGTCCTCTCCGGGGTCATGAGCGGCTGCGCAATTCTGGCGCGCCCTCCGGTCGGGCGCGTGATGGACGTGCGCGGTCGCCGCCCCGTCCTCCTCTTCGGAGGTGTCCTCGGCACGGCCGCTTGCGGCGCGTATTTCGCGGTCGACCACTGGGGACCACTCCTCTACGTCGTTCGTGTCTCGCACGGCGTCTCGGAGGCGATGCTCTTCGCCTCGCTGTTCGCCATCGCAGCCGACATCGTCCCGAGCTCTCGGCGAATCGAGGGCATCGGGCTGTTCGGCGTCTCGGGCCTCTTGCCCATGGCGCTCGCGGGCCTGGTCGGCGAAGCGCTCCTCGCGGCCGGGGACTTCCCCGCGCTCTTCGCCGCCGGCACCCTGGCGAACGGCACGGCGGTGGCGCTGTCGGTCTTCGTCCCGGAGCCGGCGCGCGCAGAAGGGGAGCCGCCGCGCGGCGTCGTCGCCGCGGTCCTCGACTCCCACCTCGTGCCGCTGTGGGTCTCCGGGCTCCTCTTCGCGGTCGCCATCGCCGCCTACTTCATCCTCCTCAAGACCTACGTCCTCGTGAGCCAGGTCGGGACCATCGGCCATTTTTTCGCCTCGTACGCGGTGACGGCCTGCCTGCTCCGCGTCTTCGCGGGGTCGCTCCCCGAGCGCGCGGGGCCCAAACGTGTCCTCGCCGTCGCCATGACCATGTTGTCAGGCGGGCTCCTCTTGCTCGCTTACGCCTCTTCGAGCACCGACCTGGTGCTCGCCGGTGTGCTCGCAGGCGCCGGCCACGGCTACACGTTCCCCATCTTGCTGGGCCTCGTCATCGGCCGCGCACGGCCGACCGAGCGGGGCGCAGCTCTTGCGGTCTTCACGGCGCTGTTCGACGCCGGCACCTTGCTCGGCGGCCCGGCGCTCGGCGCGGTGGTGGAGGCCGCGAGCTATCGAGTCATGTTCTCCAGCGCGGCGGCGCTCGCGGCGCTCGGGTTCGCCTCTTTGGTGCTGCTCGATCGACGGGCGTTCCGATAGCTTGATGGCATGAGCTCCACGATCGTCATCATCCTCGTCAGCGCGATCGTCCCCATTGCCCTGGTGGTCTTCATCATGGGCGCGCTGATGAAGGGCCAGAAGGCGACAAACGATCTCCTGCAGCGCGGGACGCCCGCGCGCGGGCGCATCCTGCAGCTGGGTACGACGGGCGGGTCGGTGGCCGTGATGGGGCACCGCCACCTCAAGCTCATCCTCACGGTGGAGGTCTGGCCGCAGATGGGTCAGCCTTACACCGCGACCTTCGAGCAGCTCATCAGCGAGCTGCAGCTCCCGAGCGTGCAGCCCGGCGCGCAGGTGGAGCTCCGGGTCGATCCGCAGAACCCGAGCCGGATCGCGCTCGCGAGCGTGGGCGGAGCCGGCGCGATGGGCCAGCAGCCGATGGGCCAGCAGCCGATGGGCCAGCCGGGGCCTTGGGGCGCGCAGCCTCAAGCGCCCATGGGCGCGCCGATGCCCGTCGCGGTCATGACGCCCCAATACAAAAGCGCCGTCCCGATGATCGCGATCATCATGTTCTTCACCACGGTCCCCACGGTCGGGATCCTCCTCTACGTCTTCTGGGACTTCGAGTCGATGTTCGGCGGGTCGTCGTCGAAGAGCTCGTCGGACGACGACGAGAGCGCCTCCGACGACGAGGAGAAGCCCAAGAAGAAGAAGGGCGGGGTCTGCTCGCAGGCCGCGGCCTGTTGCAAGGTCATCGGGCAGGGCACCGCCGCGAGCGCCTGCGACAACTTCGAGAAGGGTATGCCGGTGTCCGGCTGCCGCCAGGCGCTCGACGGCTACAAACAGGCGGCCAAGGCCATGGGCAAGAGCTGCGACTGATCCGAAGACCGATGTCATGGCTCGTCCCGCTCGCCATCTTGATCGCGGTCGTCGCGGCGATCGGCTACGCCGCGCGCCGCGCGATCACGCTCTTCGAGCTGCGCGTCCACGAGGGGAAGGTCGTCTCGGCGCGCGGCCGTGTCCCGCCCGAGCTCCTGCGCGATCTCGAGGACGTCTTCGCGCGCGCCCGGGCTGAGGGTGCGCTGCGCGTCCACCTCGAGAACGGTCGCGCTCAAGTCGCCGGCACGGGCCTCGACGAACCGACGATGCAGCGCGCCAGGAACGTCGTCGGCCGCTTCCCGATGGCCAGGCTGAAGACCGCGCCGCGTCTCTGACTCGTCACGTTGTTGTCGGTCGCCCGCCCCCGGTGGCCGTGGTACCAAAGGACGATGCTGCGCCCTTGCTTCTTCGGCCTCCTGGCTCCTTTTTGCCTCCTGGTCGCCTGTGACGCCGGGGTCTCCCCGGACGGCGACGGCGGGGCCGGGGCGGGCGCGGCCGGAGGGAGCGGCGGCGCGAGCAACACGACCACCACCGCGTCGGGCACCACCTCGACGTTCGGGGAGGGTGGCTCCGGCGAGGGCGGCGGAATGGCCTGCACCGGCGTGACCGCCGCGGCCACGGTGGAGACCCTGCCCGTCGACATCATCTGGATGGTCGACAACTCGAACAGCATGGAGCCCGCGATCGCGCAGGTGAAGGCCGGCTTGAACGACTTCGCG
>JAEUKE010000060.1 GCA_016794345.1 Myxococcales bacterium | reverse complement strand
CACGCTCGTCACGACCGAGGGCTACGTCCGGCTTTTCATCGAGTGGGCGGAGGACCGCGGCCTCACCCGGCCGACACAGATCACCAAGCCCATCCTCGAGGCCTACCAGCGCTGGCTCTTCTACTTCCGGCGCCCGAGCGGCAAGCCGCTCTCCTTCCTCTCGCAGCGCACGAGGCTCCACAAGCTGAGGGCCTTCTTCAAGTGGCTCGCCAAGACCAACGTCATCCCCTCGAACCCCGCCGCCGACATCGAGATGCCGCGCATCGAGAAGCGACTGCCGCGCGTCGTCTTCACCGAGTCCGAGGTCCTCAAGGTGCTCGAGCAGCCCGACACGACCGACGTCCTCGGCCTGCGCGATCGGGCCATGATGGAGGTCCTCTACTCGACCGGCGTCCGCCGCTTCGAGCTCGCGAACCTCGAGATCTACGACGTGGACGCCACGCGCGGCACGCTCACGGTGCGCCAGGGCAAGAACCGCAAAGACCGCGTCGTGCCCATCGGCGAGCGCGCCCTCGCGTGGATCGCGAAGTACCTCGACGAGGCGCGGCCGCACCTCGTCGCCTCGCCCGAGCACCCCACGCTCTTCTTGAGCGAGCGCGGCGACAAGCTCAGCCTCCCGCTCCTCACGCCGCTGATGCGCGGCTACATCGACGCCGCGAAGCTCGGGAAGTCCGGCGCCTGCCACGTCTTCCGCCACACCATGGCCACGCTCATGCTCGAGGGCGGCGCCGACGTCCGCCACATCCAGGAGATCCTCGGCCACGCCCAGCTCTCGACGACCGCGATCTACACCCGCGTCTCCATCCGCCACCTCAAGGCCGTCCACGATGCGACGCACCCCGCTGCGAGGCTCCCCCGGCAGGACGCTCGAAGCGGAGCCACCACGGCGGAGAGCGCGCGAGCCGCCCCACACGAGCTCGCGCGCGGCGGTGCAGCGGAGGACCAGCTCTTCTCTTCTTTAGCCGCCGAAGCCGCCGAGGAGGATGCCGTTGGCGCGTGCGTCTGACGCCGCGACCAGAGCGCGCTACGCTTCGCCCATGTCCGCTCTCAAGGCGCGCGTCCGCAACGGTCACCTCGAGCTCGAAGAGCCCGCGTCGCTCCCCGAGGGCGCGGAGTTTTGGCTCGTGCCCGCGCCCGACGCGGACGACATGACCGACGCCGAGCGCGCCGACCTGGAAGAAGCGATCGCCGAAGGCCTCGAAGACCTCCGCACCGGCAACACCATCGACGGTCCCGAATTCCTCGCGCGGCTCCGAGCAGCGCGGTGAGCTACCGCTTCAGCCGTCGCGCCGCGCTCGAGATCGAACGAACCGAGCGGTGGTGGCGCAAGAACCGCCCCGCCGCGCCCGACGCCCTCGTCGACGAGATCGCCGTCGCGATCGACCAGGTCCTCAGCGAGCCCGAGAGCGGCTCACCCTGGGGCGCGCGTCAGGGCAAGATGGTCCGCCGCGTCCTCATGCCCAAGACGCAGCGCTTTCTCTATTACGTCTTCGAGGACAGCACGATCCTGGTCCTCTCGGTCCGCAGTGCCAAGCGCGCTCGCGGCCCGCGCTTCACGCGACGCAAGCCGTGACGCCCGCCGCTGTCGCGTGCCCTCGCGACCTCGCGTAGCATCGACCTCGACGCAGCGTCGTACACGGCGCTCGCGTCCCGATCTCTGAACACACAAGCGGCGGGTACGGATCGCGTGGGAGCGTGCATCTCGCGCGCGATCTCGTGTCTTCAGGCCGGAAAGTGCGTCGGAGAAAACCTTTGGCGCAAGGTACTACGCGCCCTGGCTCGGGAGGTGGACGACGGCGGATCCGCTGGGGCTGCAGGCGGGGCTGAATTTGTACCTGTACGGGCGGGCGTCACCGGTGGTGATGGTGGATCCCAATGGGACCGACATCACCGAAGCCATGCAACTGCTCGGGCGCGCGCAGAGCGGGGAGTTGACCGCCCAGGAGAAGTCCAACCTGGAGGCGAGACTTCCGGAGAAGGGGGAGAAGCTCTCGCAAGTCGCTCCTCAGGATCGGGCAGCGTGGAAGGCCTCGCGTACGCACGCTCCGGCAAAGGAGCTTCAGCTTCCCGATCCCGAGGATGCGAACCGGACGTTCCAACCTTCCAACGCCCTGCAGTGGGAGATCCCCGAAGCTCTCAAGCTTCCCTACGCCGAGGTGAGACGCCTCGCTGCCGAAGGGACCGGCGCGGAGAAGGCCGTCGCCTATGCGCTTCACCCGCACACGGGAGCACTGGCCGCCGCCGGCGAGACTCTCGACCTGCCGAACGACGTCCTCACGAGCTACGAGTCACTGACCTCGAGCGATCCCGACCCTGAAGGGAAGGGCGCGTGGTCGTTTGCGAAGATGGCTGCGGCGGTCTACGGCGGCGGGCGGCTGCTCGGACCGACGCTGCGCAGCCTGAGCGTCGGCGACCTGGGCAAGAGCGTCGATGATGCCTTCAAGGGATTGTCGACGTTCGAGCTGGCGGAGGTCCCGCAGCTGGGAACGTCTTCGATCCCTGCGAGCGCGGCCGGAACTCCGAGGACACCGTTCGTCCCGCCGGAGTACTGGACGCGATACGCGCCGCAGCAGGTGGCACCTGGAACGACTCGCGTGGACTTCGGACGCTTCAGCGGGCGAACAGGCGGGTTCGAGGAGTCACGCGTCATCTACGACGAGTTCGGACGTCAGAGGTACCGGCTCGACAAAACCACCCATCTGCGGCCGGAGGCCCACAGCAATCCGCATCTCCACGAATACGAGTACGGCCCTGGCTTCACTCCGTTTCGCGAGACGACGTACAACTTCTTCTCTAAGTAACGAGGCGCGCGTATGTCATCGGTTACCGGCAAAGAACAGTTGGAAGCGATCGGGCTTGAGTGGGACCCGGCAGCCGTCGCAAGCATCGATCGCGCTCTGATCCTGGTGGACGACGACCAGGAAACGGAGGTGGTGCTTTCCGTACTCTTTCAACCTCGCCACGGCAGCGGTGGAGCCTGGCCTCGCCATGACGCGCCCTTTCAGAGCGTAGACCTAAGGTTCAGGGGAGCTCGCCGCATTACGATGAAAGCAGACGCGTTCCCGCTGGGGGTCCGCGGCTTCGCGGTCGATGACATCTCGGAGCGTGGCTGGGAGGGCGTCCGCCTCGAAGTCCAGGACTACGAGAGCGGCTCGATCTCTTTCGTTTGTCGCAGCCTGGAGATTGCCGTGGCGGCACCGAGCAGGGCACAAACAAGACGGTGAGGACTTCCCGCCCAATCCGCGCGTTGCACCAGCCGGTCTCACTCCCGTCGCCGCGTCGCTTCGCTCCGCGGCTCGCTCGCTCACCCGCAGGTGAACGCATCCCATTGGGCGGAGATAGCAAGGCCCTCAGCCACGCACGCCTTCTCCGCGATCGCGCCGCGCGCCGTCATCGCCCTCGCGCCCACGTCGCGATCTCCGTCACCGCCCCGCACCCCGATCACCACCACACCGCCGTCCCACCCTTCCGCGGCGGGCACCAGGCCGGCGCCGCAGGCGCCGGCCTGGGCCTCGCCGCGTCCTCGCTCGCCACGCCAGCCTCCAAGGCCGCAAGCAACCCCAGCCCCGCGCCTCTGATGCCGAACGCTGCGTTGAGCTGCGGGCACGGGAGCGAGCGCCGAAGGCGCGAGTGACCGTGACCGTCTGCTCGAACGCGAGTTCGGCTTCGCCCTCGCGGCGGAGCAGCGATGATCAGCTCGCCTTCCGTCGATATTGCTCGAGCAGGGCGGTGACGATCTCGACGACCTTGCGCTGCTGACGGCGAGGGAGCCTGCGAACCTCCTCGAACGTGCGTTGGACCTCGCCGACGGGGCCCGGGCTGGATGCGAGGGGAGGCGCTGCGGGAGCGCGAGCGGGCTCGCCGAGGAGGTCTTCGATGCGGACGCCGAGGACCTTGGCGAGCTTGGGGAGGACGTCAGAACGGGGGGGCTTGTCGGTGCGCTCCCAGAACGAGATGTTGGCCTGGGTCTCGCCGACGAGCTGAGCGAGCTCGGCTTGGGTGAGACCGGCGGCTTTTCGGAATGCGAGCAGGCGGGCCCCTTGAGCGGGTCGCGCACGCAGCTTCTTCGGCTTTCTCGGCACGCCCCGAGTGTACGTGTGGCCTTCCATGATCGCGGGTGGTGGGAGCCATTCGGCTTGCCTTTGTAGGAGTATACTTCTACACGTGGAGCGGGTCGAGAAAGTTTCCGAGCGGGGACTTCTCGCTTGACGGCTTCTTGGAAGGAGAACGGCGATGGCCCGTGTCCCGGAGCACGAGATCGAGCGGCTAAAGAAGGAGATCTCGGTGGTGCGCCTCGCGGAGGCGCGGGGCGTCTCGCTCACGAGGAGCGGCGACAACCTCCTCGGCCTGTGTCCGTTTCACGACGACCGCGAGCCGTCGCTCGTGATCACGCCGGAGAAGAACCTCTGGCACTGCCTCGGCGCGTGCCAGGCGGGCGGGAGCGTGATCGACTGGGTGATGCGGGCGGAGGGGATCTCGTTTCGGCACGCGGTGGAGCTCTTGCGGCGCGATGCGGTGCCGGCGGAGGCGAAGGCGGGACCGCCCCCGAAGCGCTCGGTCAATCGCAAGCTCGAGCCGATCGCGCGAGCGGACGCGGCTGATGCG
>JAEUKE010000029.1 GCA_016794345.1 Myxococcales bacterium | reverse complement strand
AGGCCCTGCTGGGAACCGACGTGCTCAGCGCGCAGGCCAAAGAAGCGATGTTCACGCCGTACGTCGAGGAGCGCCCCGGAGGCGACACGTTCTACGGCTACGGCTGGGTGGTGGAGGACACCTCACACGGCAAGCTCGTCTGGCACAACGGCGGCAACGGCTACTTCTTCGCCGACTTCTGGCGTTACCTCGACGCCGGCGTGACAGTCTTCGTCGCGAGCAACGCCTATGAGGACTACGCAGGCAACGACAACCTGGCGCATGCGCTCGCGGTGCTCGTGCTCGCGGGCGGTTGATGGGGTGAGCACGGCTGCGAGATCAGCGAGCAGGACGACCGGAGCGCGCCGTCAGGTTGCCCGGCCCCCGGCCGTCCACCACCTTTCCCCCGTGAACGTCTCCTTCAAGCGAACCGGTGCGCGTCGCTACGCGGTCGCGGTCGCCGTGCCCGGCGAGCCGACACGCGCGGCGGATCCTGCGCCCGGCTTCGACGAGGACATCCCACACGACCTGGTTCACTACGTGGTGGAGGCGGAGCTGGGTCTCAGGAGCGGCGTCTTCGGGAGGGCCGCACGAGGCGCAGGGACCTTCATCGGGATCGCGGGGCAGGACGCATCGCCGCGTGAGCGCGCGCGACAGCAACGGAAGCAGCGGCGGCGCGAGCAGTCGCTTCAGTCGCAGGACGAGCAGGCAGCGAGCGAGATGGCGAGGTCGGAGCGCCTCGCAGCGCTCTGCGACGTCACCTGGCGGCGGAGGGCCGGCCAGAAGCCGGACGGACAGCGCACAGCGCCCGCGTTCTTGCCGGAGGACGTCGGCTCCATCGAGCGCGTCGTCGCTCGCCTGGAGGTACTGGCGCCCTTGTGGCGCGCCCTGCCTGTCGGAGGCGAGCTCGTGTTCACCTGGCCGAGCACCGAGCCGATGCAGCGTCCTTCTGGAGAGCGCACGCCTCGGCTACCGTCACGCGCATGATCAGGGTTCACCACCTCGACCACTCTCGCTCCACCCGCGTGCTCTGGATGCTCGAGGAGATCGGCGAGCCCTACGAGCTCGTCACCTACCGGCGACAGAAGAACCTGCTTGCCCCGCCCGAGCTGCGGAAGATCCACCCGCTCGGCAAGTCGCCGGTGGTGGAGGTCGACGGGACCATCCTCGCCGAGTCGGGTGCGATCCTCGACGCCCTCGCCGAGCAATACGGCCGGCTCGTGCCCGCGCGCGGCACGCCCGCGTACACCCGCTATCGCTACTTCCTCCATTACGCCGAAGGCTCGCTGATGCCGTACCTTCTGCTGTCGCTCGTGATCAAGAAGCTCGGGCCGCTCGGGTTCCCCGCGCGCAGCTACGTGAGCGGACAGCTCGGGCACCATCTCGACTTCCTCGAGGGCGAGGTGGGTGACGCCTGGCTCTGTGGCCCCGAGCTCACGGCTGCAGACATTCAGATGAGCTACCCGCTCGAGGCTGCGGTGGGCCGGGCGGGCCTGTCCTCGTCGCGGCCCAAGCTCCTGGCTTACCTCGAGCGGATACGCGCCCGGCCCGCCTACCGGCGCGCGATCGAAAAGGGCGGCCCCGTCGCCCTCGGCACCTGACATGCCGCCCAGCAAACCCGACGTTGCGCGCCATGGGGTCGCTATCCCGCGCGAGCCAGCGGCGAAGGCAGCGTGGAGCGGCTCCCTCAACCAAGGTTCTTCGCCGTGCGGTGTCCGAGCGAGCTCCATGCGCCCGCCTTGGTTTGCACTCTCGCTCGCGTTGACCGGGTGCGCCGCCACGATCGAGCCGCAACACCTCGACGTGCCGCCCGGCGCGTTGGCTCCACCCACTCGAACGAGCTCCTCCCTGCCTGCTCCGCGCCCCTCGATCGACGAGATCGTGCCGCCCGACGGCGTCGCGTGCCGCTACGTGGGCAATAGCCGGCTTTACCCGAAGGGCTCGACCATCCGGCTCTGCGCAGCCAACGGAGGGTCGTGTTTCTTCGAGATGGCCGAAGGCAGACTCGCCGACGGTCAGGACATCGTCATCGGGACAGGATCGCCCGCCTCTGTCTTCGTCGAGATCGTGTACGAG
Source organism: Myxococcales bacterium (assembly GCA_016794345.1). Taxonomy (GTDB): domain Bacteria; phylum Myxococcota_A; class Polyangia; order Polyangiales; family Polyangiaceae; genus Xiheicaenibacterium; species Xiheicaenibacterium phototrophicum. The sequence continues at coordinate 17,447 of JAEUKE010000029.1, read as the reverse complement.
CGGATGCGGGTCCGCGGCTTCGTGGACGCACCGGGCATCCACATCTGGAGCACCCAGCTGCGCCCGTTGGCCGGCTTTGCGCTCCCGGAGCGGCTGACCCTCGAGCGGGCGACACGGGAGGAGCTCGAGGTCGTCGCAGATCTGGGCGAACCGTTCTCGCCTCGTGAGGTTCGCGCGAAGGTCGCCTGCGACGAGGTACGGTTCGAGTCGAGCTGGCGCACGCCGGCCGAGCTCGCGCAGCTCGGCGGTGGGGCGGGCAAGGAGGAGGTCACCGTCCTGCCGCGCTCGACCGTGCAGGTCTTCTCGAGCGCCACCAGTCCGACTCCCGAGTTTCGTGTGGACGCGTCGAAGGAAGGGGTGATCACTTACGCGTTCCAGACGGAGCAAGCCCGTCGGTTCGTCCTCGTCGACGCCGGCAACGGAAGCGCCTTCGGTTGGGTCGACAAGAAGTTGCTCTCCACACCACGGAGCGGGGCCGGCTTCGCTGGCTCGAGCGGCGGCGGTCGCGTCTTCATCACGACGCCCGACCCGACTCCCGCGATAACCTGTCCACGTGATGTCGCGGTGATCGCGAAGACCGGCTCGGCTCGGCTCGACATCGGCCGCTTCCCCCGTGGCGCCCCCTTCACCGTGCGTGAGCCGCTCGAATACGAGTACGTCGATCTCGTGCTCCGCCACCCGCACGCGTACCCCTCGGAGGATCCGCTCGCGATCCAGCCTTTCCCCGGAGCACGCTTGTTGCCCGGCGTCAGCCTCGCCGTCCGCCGTGCCGATCTCGACGGATGCGAGCCGTTCGACCCGAGCCGGACTCGGTGACGACGACTCGCCTGTGTTGCCTCGAGCTGCGGCGCGCCAGCCTAGCCCAGCTCTAGTCCGACATCCCGATCCCGATACCCGCGCCCACCCCGCCGAGCCCGGTCGGTCGGTAGTCGATGGTGAGGTCCGCGTAGAAGTCGTTGTCGATGGGGATGAACCACCCGACGCGCGGAACCGGAGCGAAGGCGAGCGAGTAGAGTCGGGTGTCGCCGACGTACCCCGTCCCGTCGAGGTGCACCGACAGATCGACGGAGACGATCTGCGCCTCCATGCCGAGCTCGACGTAGGCGAACGACGTGCGCAGGCTGAAGGCGTGACCGAAGGTCGCCTCGAAGGCGAGGGCGCTGCCCCCTTCGAAGCGCACCTTGGCCCCGCGCGCCGCGCCGGATTGTGTGACGTCGAACGATCCGAAGCCGCGCGCATGCATCGCGACCGATCCACGCCACCCCTCCTCCCACTGGTAGAAGGGTCGGACCGTCCCGCCCGCGGTCCACCCGATGCCATCCAGCGAGATGTGTGCGCGCTCGATCGGCACGGGGAGGCGCGAACCGAGCATCGAGCCGAGCTCGAGCTCCCACGCGTGCGCAAGGCCGGCCCCGACGGTGGCCTGGACGCCGTACGATCTCAGGCCGTCCCCGAAGCGATCCCGGTGCACCGGAAAGACCGGCGCCGCCGCCTCCGGCGGCTCGATCTCACGGCGCGCCTCGGCAAGCTCCACGTGAGCCGTCGGGCTCGCCAAGGGCTGAGCGAGCCCGGGGGCCGCGAGCACCAAGCCGGCGACGCCCGCCAGGAACGCAGGAATCCGCATCGATCGCTACAGACACGCCCAGCGGCCGAACGTCGCAGGGGGGCACGCGAGAAACTGGGCGGCCGATGGCGAAGGCAAAACCCGGCGCGTCTGGCAGAATCCGAGGAGCATCCGTGGAGACCTGGGAACCGATCGTCCCGCCCGTCTCGTGGCCCCGGGCCTCGCTCGGGAGCTTTCGGCAGTCACGCCTGCAGCTCCGCGCGAGCCTGGGCCCCGCGCAGGAGGTCGACGCCGATACGAACGGCGTGGGACTGATGGACGTCTGGGCGCTTCACTTCTCGTGTGGGTTGGAGATGATCCTGCTCGCCTTCAAGACGAAGCAAGACGGCTCCGAAGGCGCGGAGGAAGAGCCGAGCTGGGTGGAGCTTCAGGCGAGCTCCACCGACATCGAGGTCGTCGCCGAGCACCTCCCCTTCCCCCTCATGGACCTCATCCTGTACGAGCCGAACGAACCACCGTCGCCCCTGGGACGCTGGGCAGTCATGAGGCAGGATGACAACGGCCACGTGTTCGAGGTCCGCCGTTACGCATCGAGCTGCACCGCGCGCGCCGCGCTCTCGACGTTCGAGGCTCTGCACCACAAGCAGACGTATTGGGTCGCGCCGGTCGATTGACGTCTCACCTCTCCGCGCCGGGCCCTCATTCCGAGCTTCGCCTCAGACCTTCCGAAGGAAGTTCCGCAGCATCCAGTGGGGGTACGTATTGGGAGGCGCGACCACGGGCGCCACCTTCTCCAGCTCTGAGGCGCTCCACTGCACGTCGGTGGCTGCGAGGTTGTCCTCGAGCTGCCCCATCTTCTTGGCGCCGATGATGACCGTGCTCACCCCATCCTGGTGAAGCAGCCACGACAGAGCGAGCCTCGGGATCGTCGTCCCCTTCTCCTTCGCGAGCCCATCGAGCACCTCGATGAGGTCGAAGGCGCGCTCGCGATCGATGGGTGGGAAGTCGAACGAGGCGCGGCGAGCGCCTTCGGGGTTGTCCTGCCCGCGTCGGTACTTGCCCGTGAGAAAGCCGCCGGCAAGTGGCGACCAGACCATCACCCCGACGCCCTCGTGGCGACACATCGGCAACAGGTCGAGCTCGAGGTCCCGCCCAGCGATCGAATAATATGCCTGGAGCGAGCAGAACGGCGTACCACCGAGCTCCTTGGCGATCGCGTTGGCCTTGACGACCTGCCAGGCCGCGAGGTTGGAGCAGCCCACATAACGAACCTTGCCTGTGTGCACGAGGTCGTCGAGGGCGCGCATGGTCTCCTCGACCGGCGTGAGGTTGTCCCAACCGTGAATCTGATAGAGATCGATGTGGTCGGTCCCCAGGCGCTTCAAGCTGGCCTCGCATGACGCAATGATGTGCTTGCGCGACAGACCGACGTTGTTGACGTCGCCCTTGCCCGAAGAGGCCAGCTCGCTCATCGGGCCACGCACCTTCGTCGCGATGACCACGTCGTCGCGCTTCACCCCGAGGTCTTTGAAGGCCTGACCGAGGATGGTCTCCGACTGCCCGTAACAGTAGATGTCGGCCGTGTCGAAGAAGTTGATTCCGCCCTCGATGGCGCGCTTGACGAGCGCTGTCGCGCCCTCCTGCTCGACCTCGCCGATGCCATAGAAGCCCTCGCCGAACGTCATTGCACCGAAGCACAGCTCCGAAACGCGCAGACCGGTATTCCCCAAGAAACGAAATCTCATCTCTGGTCCTCCTCAGCAGGCTCAGGGTCGTGATGACGGCTGACGTCACGCAAGATACGCATCGGCTGCTCGGGGTGGTAGCAACAAGCGGTCAAAGGCTTGCCTGATCCTGCATGAGAGGGCATGTTCACGGCCGGATTCACGCAAAGGTTCGCATGATCCTGCAAGAGGCCGCGTTCCATGGGAGAATGGCTCATGGCTCCGACGTCGCGGCTCGCCAGGCTCATCGGCGAGATGGTTCCCAAGGATGGCGGCCTCGATACGCATTACCCAGGGCTCCACGTGTTCCGCACGTCGAAGACCACGGGCCCCTTCGCGGTCGAGTACCACCCGTCGCTGTGCGTCGTCGCGCAGGGGGCGAAGGAGGTCTCGATTGGTGGGACCGTGGTCGAGTACAACGCCGACAAGTACCTGGTCGCGTCGCTGTCTGTGCCGGTCGAGGCCCGCATCGTGGAGGCGAGCTCCACGCGGCCTCTGCTCGCGCTGGTGCTGACGCTGGATCTCGGGGAGGTGGCTCAGCTCATGTTGACCCTGCCCAGCCGTCGTCGCGATGAGGTCGCCTTCGAGGGGCAGCTGGCGCTCAAGACCTCGATCATGGACGAACGACTCAAGGATGCGCTCGCGCGACTGCTTGAGGCGTCGACGAACGAGCTCGAGAGTCGGGTGCTGGGCCCGGGCTTCGCGCGCGAGGTGATGTTTCGCATTCTGTCTGGCGAGCAAGGGCAGAACCTGCGCCGGCTCGCCCTGCAGGGGAGCGGGTCACAGCGCGTCGCACGCGCCGTTCAGTATTTGCGCGACAACTACACCGAGCAGCTCGACGTCGCGACGATCGCCAAGGCCATCGGTGTCAGCGAATCCACGCTGCAGCACAGCTTCAAGAAGGCCACGTCGCTGTCGCCGATCCAGTACCTCAAGAAGCTCCGCCTGCATCAGGCCCGGGTGCTGATGGTCGCGAATGGGTTGAACGCAGGCGAGGCGGCGCATCGGGTGGGGTACGGGAGCCCGTCCCAGTTCAGTCGCGAGTTCAAGCGCATGTTCGGGCAGACGCCCAGCGACACGCGGAGGCCGACATGACGATCCACGTTCGCCGAGACGATCTCACCTCCCCCGAGGTACAGGCGCTCGTTTCCGAGCATCTCGCCGGCATGCACGGCAACACGCCAGCCGGCCATGTCCATGCGCTCGCCATCGAGAGCTTGCGGGCCCCGGACATCACCTTCTGGTCCGCATGGCTGGACGGGCAGCTCTGCGGCTGCGGAGCCCTGAAGGCCTTGAGCACCGAAGCTGGTGAGGTGAAGTCGATGCGCACCCGCCCCGCGTTCCTCCGGAAGGGCGTCGGCCATGCCGTGCTCGACGAGATCGTCCGCACCGCCGAAGCGAGAGGCTACCGCCACCTCTATCTGGAGACCGGCACGGGGCCAGCCTTCACTGCGGCCCATGCGCTGTATCTACGCAATGGCTTCGTGTGGTGCGGCCCGTTCGCGGACTACACCGCGACGGAGTTCAATGTGTTCATGACCAAGGAGGTCGCTCGACCAACATGAAGAGGGGTCAAGGCGTAAGGCGCGCCACGAACCCGGTCCACGCTCCGAGCGAAGCCTGAGGCGCCCCTGAAGTCCAGCTCAATCCCCCCGCCAGGTGTTACGCCACCAAAGAGACCTCCGAAGACGACGTCGCCTGAAGCCGAAAGAATGCGGGCGGACGACCAGCTATGGCTGCTCTTTCCAACGCTTCGGCTGTAGATGTGCCCGCCACCGCACGCGAGCTTGGCGAGAACGAGCGATTCCCCCTGGGGCGGCGCCATAAGTCGCCAAGGTTTGGCAAACCCAGGCCAGTTGTGGCGCGGCCACGCGGCCCGTTCGCCGCGTGCTCACCCAAGATCGCGCACTTACGCGGTCGCGTCCGCAGGTTGCGAGCCTTCGGCGCCACTTCGGTCTCTTTCGCGCGCCATATCTCCCCCGGGTCTGCCAAACCTCGGCCACTTGTGGCGCCGCCGTCTGGGAATCGGTGGTCGCCAGCATCCGGTTCCCCCGACCCCACCAGGAAACCGAACACCGCTGTAGCCCTGTGGTGTAACCGGTGACCGTTGCGCATCAGCGAGGGTCTTCCTGTACGCTGCGCGCATGGCGAAGCAGATCATCGCGGTGGTCGGTGGCACGGGTATGCAGGGAGGCGGCGTCGTCGACGCGCTCCTGGCGCGCGGGACGTTCACGGTGCGCGTTCCGACGCGGAACCCCGACAGCGACGCCGGCCAAGCGCTCGCCGCGCGCGGCGTCGAGGTGGTGAAGGCGGACATGCTCGACCCCACCTCTCTCGAGAAGGCGGTCGCGGGCGCGCACGGCGCGTTCCTCGTGACGAGCTTCTGGGATCCGACGACGGGGGCGCGGGAGGCCGAGGTCGGCACCGCCGCGGTGAAGGCGATCAAGGCGGCGGGGGTGAAGCACCTCGTCTGGTCGACGCTCGCGGACGTCGAGAAACACACCCAGGGGCGGCTGCACGTCGTGCACTTCACCGGCAAGGCGAAGGTGGACGACGCCGTGCGCTCCGCCGGCTTCGAGCGCTTCTCCTTCGTCGAGGCTCCGATGTACTTCCAGAACTTCCTCACCATGATGGGACCGCAGCCGCTACCAAACGGCGGCAAGGGCTGGGCGGTCCCGATGGATCCTGCGAAGCGCTGCATCCACGCGGGCGACGTCACGGAGGTCGGCCGCGCGGTCGCCGCGGCGCTCGAGTCCTCGCCCGAGACGCTCCCGAACGGCTCGTACGTCGGCGTATGCGGCGGCGTCTATTCGTGGACGGACTTCGTCGAGACGCTCAACGCGCAGGGCCACTCGGTGCAGGTCATCGAGGTGCCACCGCAGGTCTACGACGGCTTCTTCCCGGGCGCCGAGGAGATGCGGGAGATGTTCCAGTGGTTCGCGGAGCAGACGTACTTCGGCCCCGATCACGCGAAGCTCATCGAGAACGCCCGGACCCTCGTGCCGGAGGGATTCACCGGCTTCGCCGAATGGGCAAAGAAAAACATGAAGCCGAGCTGAGCTGGGTCGAACCGATGCACGCGTCGAACAGCGGCCCCGGCCTACCCTCGCGCCTCGCGGCTCGGCCGCTGCTCCTCGCCTCATTCCTGATGGCACCGCTCGCGTGCGGGTCCGAGCCCGAGACGAAGACGCCGACGCCGCAGGAGCCCCTCGCCTCCAGCCGCCCGGTCGTCACAGCCGCCGCCTCCCTCGCGCCGAGCGCTCCTTCTGCCGTGCCACGGTACGACGGACCACCCGACCGTGGCCCGTGCGAGAGCGCGCACGATTGCACGCTGCGCGACGAGTGCGGCTGTGCCTGCGTCGGCGTCGTGGTCTCGGCACCGAAGCGGATCGCATGCGACGAGAGCTGCCCGAACCGCAACGTGTGCGAAGGCTACTCCGCGATTTGCGTGCTCTCGACGCACCGTTGCGACGCGATTCCCCCGGCACCCAAGGGGGGCGCGGGGAATTGATCGAGGACCTTCAGCAGGCGCGGGGAGCGGGCGACGCTGGCCCGCACGACATTTCAGAGCGCGCCGGTGATCTGCGTGTAGCCATAGACCGCGGGCTCGCTGCGTCCCCCTTCGGCCTCGCGCGGGAGATCGCCTCGGGAGAAGAGCGCGCCACCTACCTCGAAGGCGAGGTTGCGTGGGAACGGTTGGTACCGCACGCGGCCTTCGAGCTGCGCGCCGACGAAGCTCCCCGCCTCGCCGCTCTTGTCCGAGAGCTGGGCGGACGTCCACGCGTCCGTGGAGGACGCAAGCCAGGCGAGGCGGTACGCGACGAACGCGTCGAGCACGCGATGAGGCGTGATCTCGAAGCGAACCCCCGGCGAGTGAAGGTTCACACGCGCGAGCGCCCCGTAGAGGCTCGTCGGACCGAAGTCGAACCGGCGCGCCCCGAAGAGCGGATCGAACCGATTGTTGAGCTCGTCGTAGGGGGACTCGTCCCCGCTCGCGAAGTCGTACAGGACCGCGAGCCGAGGCTTCCAGGGCGCCGCGACCTGATACCCGACGGCGACCGCGGTAGACGCCGCGATGTGCCGCAGGTCTTGGATGTCCTCCGGCTTGTTCGACGCCCGCGAGGTGCCGAGCTGCAGCATCGTCTCGATCTGGAAATCGAGCTCGTTTGGCGCCGGTGCCCGGTAGAATCGCAAACCGGGCGTCACGAGGCGCCGGTTCGCGCTGTCGAGGTCCGGCGCGTCACTCTCGGCCAGCCCGACCACGTAGCCGTCCACGCGCGCACCGGACAGAAACTCGGGCGACGAATAGAAGGCGCTCCACAGGAGCGCGTTCACGTTCTCGACGTCGAACACGACGTCGTTCGAGCGGAGCTCCTCCTCCACCGACGGCAGCCGCGTGACCGGGAACGCAGCCAGGAAGCGGACGAAGTGATCCTCGCGGCTTCGCCAGTGCAGGTCGATGCCGTTGAAGCCGTTGATCGTGTTGCGGAAGTCGTTGCGCGCGATCAGCCGGCGCGTCGCGCGCTCGACGGTAGAGGTCTTCATGGGCACGCGGGAGAGGTCGAGCGTCATCCGCCCGACCTTCAGGGAGAGCGCGTCCTCGGGCTGGAAGGCCCCGCGGAACCGAAGGCCGACGTAGCCTTGCAGGAGCTCGAACGGGTTGGTGAGCCCCTGGTTCACAGGGGTGTCGTCGGTCACGTAAGCGCGCGAGTCTTGTAGCTCCGCGCCGAGAAAGAGGGGTTCGAGCGTGAGCTCCGCCGAGAGCAGCGTCCGAAGGAACAACCCCGTCGAGCTCGTGTCGAGCCCGGCGCGAAAGTCGTTGGCCAGGTGCTCGAAGCGGATGCGGTGCTCCAGCCCGAAGCGCAGGATCGGGTCGGTCTCCAGCGCTTCGTCCAGCCGGAACGGCTTGTCCGTCGTCTCTTGCGCGAGCGCCGAGCCGGAGTAGGAGCAGGAGAGCGCGACGGCGGCCACGAGGGGTCGACTCGTCAGGAGCTTCGAACGAACTGGGGGCCGGGGCATGACCGAGAACCCACAAATAGCGGCGAGGCGGGCAGGGAATAAGCCCTTTGACCGCCCGGTTCGCGTTTGCTTCTCTTGCTCTCGTGGTCACACGCCTGACGCCAACCTGGCTCGGCGCGCTCGGCGTGCTCGCGGCCGCGGTGTGGGCTTGCGATGATGACGCAACCGGGCCGGGCGGGGCGCCCACGACCTCGAGCGCCGGGCCGGGCGGGGAGGGCGGCGGATGGGACCCGCGGTTCGACGCCTTCGTGGATGCGCTGCAACAAGACCTGGCTGCAAGCGGGGCGTACGGCGTGTCGGTCGCGGTCATGGAGTCCGGGCAGATCACGTTCGCGCACGCGTTCGGGAGCAAAGACCCCGCAGGCCTCGAGCCGCTCGAGACTTCCACCCTGATGCAGATCGGGTCCGTGACCAAGCCGATCACGGCGACCGCGCTTCTCCGCAACGTCGACGCGGGAGAGGTGGCGCTCGAGGACACGCTCGGTGTGGTGCTGCCGGCGCTGGAGTTCGCGCGCGACGATCGCTGGGACGACCGCATCACGCTGCATCACGTGCTCAGCCACCAATCGGGCCTCGTCGACACGCTGGACTGGCCCGGCTCCGCTGACGACGGCGCCCTCGCCGACTTCTTCTACGGCGACTACGCGACCAGCGGATACGTGATGGCGCCGCCTGGAACGTTCTACAACTACTCGAACCCGAACTTCTCGTACGCCGGCCTGATCAGCGAGACGCTCGACACGCGTGCATGGTCCGACCTCATCCGCGAAGATGTCTTGCTTCCGCTCGGGATGACGCGAACATTCGCGCGCCGGGACGAGGTCGAGGCCGACGGCGACTACGCGATCGGCTACGGCTACACGCTGACCGGCGAGCTCCGCGAGGTTCTCATGGAAGAGGTGACCGACGCCGCGTCGACGCGGCCCGCCGCCACCCTCTGGTCGACGCCCTTGCAGATGATGCAACTGGCCGCCTTCATTCGGAACGGCAACCAGGCCGTGCTCTCGGACGCCCTCCGGGCCGAGATCACGACCCCCAAGGTCACCACGGGGTACCTCAACGGCACCAGGCACTACGGCTACGGCATGGCCATCTGGGAGGGCTTTCTCACCTCCGAAGGCACCTACTACCCCATGCCGGTCTGGTTCCACGGCGGCAACACGAACAGCTTCACCACCGACTTCTGGGTGCTCCCCGAGCAGGACTTCGCTCTCTGCATCGTCGTCAGCGGCGTCTACGCCGACTTCGATCACAGCGTGGATGTAGCGATGGAGACGCTCGTCGCTCTCCCGGCGCCGATCGACGCGCCTCGCGCCACGGTCGATCCGTCCACCTTCGGCCGGCATGTCGGCACGTACCTCGACCGCTTCAACCTCGGCCACATCATCATCGAGGACGCCGGCGACGCGCTGACCATCTCCATGCCCGACGCCGAAGCGGCCGGCGTCACGGTCGACCACCAGCTCACCGCCGTGTCGAACGACATCTTCCTCGTCTATCTGAACGGCCTGCGCTACGACCTCACGTTCTTCCCCGCCACCCCGGGCGGCCAGTCCGTCTACGTCCGCAATCGCAACTTCGTCGGCCGCCGCATGGTCCCGGTGGACTCGTTACCAACCGACCCCCCCACGGCCGACAGCGTTGCAATCGAGCGCATGCTCCTCCAGCACTCGAGCGACCCGGGCGATCGGCGCATCTGGAAGGCCGCCCTCACCTCGACCCCACCGTGAATGGGGTCGAGGTCCGCGAGTTGCTCACGGCCGAGTGGTTCCGCGCGGAGGCCGACGAAGGCCCGCAGATGGGGACGTCAGAGCAAGACGTCCTTCAACGAGTCGAGCCGGACGCCGTCGTCATCGAAGCTCTCTCGGACGCCGCCTCCGTCTGGCGCTCGGAAGCGGTCGAGCTGCACGAGAGGCGAGAGGTCCAGATCGCCTAGCTTGTTGATCGTCGAAATGGCCTTCTGACGGACCACGAACTCGCCGACCTCGAACCTCTCTTCGGGCAGGTTCCGGACCAACGTCTCCTGGCTGAGCACGAACCCCACGGCGCCGAGCTCCCGTCTGCCGACCTTGAAGACGACGATCTTGAAGAACCGCTTGGGGACCAAGATGTCACGCAGCGGCTTGTCGTCGTCCGAGAAGATCGGACCGTTCAGCACGCAGAGCCGCGCGCCGTCTTTCGCCCCCTGCTCGGCGACGTGGTTCTCGAGATCGCCCCAGAGCCGCAGGCCCTTGCCGGTGAACGCATCGGACTGATTGAAGTCCACGTGTTGCGGCGCGGCGTTCGGGTAGAAGAACGTGTCGTCGTTCGCGGCGCGGGCCTCTCGCGTGGTCTCGCCCCACGCGGCGTCGTCCCGGCGCGTGAGGTGCCCCCGGTCGTAGTCGTTGTTGCGGTAGTAGGAGTTGTCGATCTGGGCGTGACTGGGGAGGCGAGGGTCGAGCCGCCAATCGACGGATGACTGCTTTCGCCCGAGGTTCACCGGGGCGTCGAAGTCGATGTTGACCGCAGAGACGTAAGCCATTCGCCGCTCTTCGTTCATGATGATGCTGAAGTGGTGGTACTTGAGCTCGAAGGGGTTCTCCGCGGACTCGTCGATGACCAGCGCGCCGCCGAACCGGGGACGGGCCTTCATCCTCGGCAGCGCGAGCTGCGCGCCCAGGAAGCGCTCGTCGAACCCGGGGCGGTCCGCCAGGTCGTCCGCCGTCAACCGCTCGAACAGCCCAGCCTCGCGCTCCGTGCGGTCTTCGAATCGCACGCGCTCGATCGAATGCGGCCGGTCACCGATCTGAACGGTGACGCGGATGGGGATCTCGTAGACGAAGGAGCCCTCCTCGGGCGCCGCGGTCATCCTGTGGCTCCTGCCGGCCGTGCCACTCCCCATCTCGGAGAGCCTGCTTCCGACCACGCTGCCGGAGGAAGAGCCGTTCCTCGAGACACCGCTTCTGCTCTGACCATTGCCTTCGAACGAGCTGCGCCGTTCGCCGTTCGTCGCAGACGGACGAGATCGGCCGTCCCCGCGCACCGCGCGGTCCTCCTCCTCGACGCTTTGGATGGCCAAGACCCCCGGTGACTGGGCAGACAGCAGCCGATCCAGGAGCTTGCGCTCCGCTCGCCCGACGTCCGCCTTCTCGATCACGGCGATGATGCTGGACACGCGCACGCCTTCGTTGCCGATCCAGGCGATCTCTTCGAACGGATCCGTGTCTTCTTTCCAGGCGGCGCCGCGCTTGTTCAGGATGCGCCCCTCGTCGTCACGCCGGGGAACGCCCGAGTGGTGAAGCGCCACGACCTCCCACTGGTCGTTGAGCACGGGTGAGCCCGACGAGCCCTTCTCCGTATCGGCCTCGTAGTGGATGAACGGCCCCATGGCTTCGTCATTGGGGCCCGTCCGAAGATCGAGCACACGGTTGTTCCGGATGACCACCTCCTTCTCGCGACCCAGGGGATGCTGGATGATGTTGATCAGGTCGTCCGGCACGAGGGAGATCTTTCCCTGCTGACCGTCGAGCGGCAGCCACCCATACTCCTCGATCCGAATCGCGCCGTCTTGCGTTGCAGGTTGCACCATGACGAGCGCGAAGTCGGTGGGTTTGTCGTTCAGGAAGAACGCCCGCGGGTCGAGCGCGAAGCGCCTGATGAGCTTGGGCTTTCCGAACGTGTTCTGCTCGTAGTCCATCTCGAGCACGCACTGACTCGCGAGCTCGGCCGAGGTGAGAACGTGCTCGTTCGTGAGCAGCAGGCCAGGCCCGACCAGAAAGCCGGTGCCACGTGGACGAAAGCCCGACGGTGCTCGCACCGCGATCCGTCCAACGCAGCGCGCAGCTGCGAGGCCGCGCTCGAGAAACTCGACGGACAGGAAGTCTCGCGCCTCGAGCACGGCCTCCTTGAGGAGCTCGTTCGAGAGATCGTGTTGCGTCACCGCGGATCGATTGATGAGCTCCACCAGGGTTCGGTTCCCGGGCGGACGCCGGTCGCGCGATTTGCGGCGGACCTCGCCGAGGAGGCGATTCAACCTGGCGGCCAGCCGATCCGGTGAGTCCGCCTGAAGCAGCTCTCCGTTTGCGATCAGCCGCGCGCGTTCCTCGCGAGCGCCCGTTCGCGCGCTCCAGCGATCCATGGCTCCACGCGCCCGCTCCAGAAGAATGCGCTCGAACTCGCGCTCGGTGACGTGCTGCTCCTGCGGAGCAGACTCTCGTTTTCCGTTCTGAGGTGCTCCACGGGTTTCGGCGATGGTCATGCGGGTTACCTTTCGTCCGGGTTCGTGAGCTGCGTGGATGGCGCGTGTTCGCTCGGGCGCCAGCCCGAACGAGCAAAGACGATCTCCTGTCCCCCTCCGCGCGCCGGTCCCCTCGCCAGCCTGCGAACGAGACTACGCCCCGCCCCTACGACTGGGAAGCGTCAGTCTGCGGTCCGGTGTGACAAGCTCGTGTCGAAGAAGCTGGCAAACTGCCAGCTTCCTGACGTCGCGCCTCGGAGGGTGCCGGGGCACTCGGCGGCAGTCCCTCAAGGCGGGGACACCGAAGGCTCGGCGGTGCACCGGACCGAGCTCGCCCCCGCGACCGCCGTGGCGGTAGGCACCAGACGGTCATCAGGGCGGTCTCGCGTCGCGAGCTCGCGTCCGTCGTCGAGCGACCATTCGGTCTCGTAGCGGTCCGAACGGACGATGACGCGGTCTCGCTCGCAGGTGATGCTCATCACGGCATCTCCGCGGACGTAGGGCGGCGGCGCGAGGCGTGCACGGCGTGCTTCGAAGTAGGGCCCGAGCGGGAGTGTCCGCCCGTCGACCACGAGGCCATACTCCAGATGGGCTACGTCCCCCTTCAGACCCGCACGTGCCATGGCAAGCTCGACGGTCGGGCCATCGGCGTGACGGCAGCGGCACCCTGCGACCGGCTCGAGGCTCTGGGGCGCCCGAGGGGGTGCGGCTGGCGTCTCGGCGACCTGCTGCAGCGAGCGCGCGTTGCCGGTGCCGAGGTCCAGGAGGACGAAGCGCAGGCCGATGGTCTTGCTGAGAGAGGTGTGCTCGGTGTTGCCGGCGGAGCGCAGCGCGAGGACGAGCGAGCTCTTCCTCGGATCGCTCGCGGCGCGATAACGCGTCCCGCGAAGCTCGACGTTGCGCGGGAGCGCATAACGCGCGACGACCTCGGCCTCGAGGTTGGTCACGACGACGGCGTCGAATGCCGTGAGGACGACGTGGTGGTCGGTGAGCTCGATGCGGTGGAGCAGGCCGTAGCTCAGGCCGAGGTCGAACAGGCTCCGCTTGGCGTGGACGACGCCGCGCTCATCGAGCACGACGAGGTCCATCTCGCGGCTGTCCGAGCGAAAGCCAGGCGCGAGCCCCCCGCCTGGATCCAAGCTCGGGGAACGCGCGCCCGCGTAGGGCGGCGGCGAATGGTCGTCGAGGAGCGCGAAGCGCTCGCCGTTGGACCGTGCGCGGCGCGCGGCATAGGGGCCTGACGGCACGGGCACCTCTTCGAGCTCCGCTTCGAGCGGGGCCCGCGAGCTGATGCGATCGACCGGCGCCGAGGCGACGCGGGCGTCGTCGGCCTTGCCGTCGCAGCCTCGCGTGGTCTTCGGGTCGAGCGTGAGAGCCGCGGCGTCGAGCGCCACGAAGCCAACCTCGGCCTCCATGACGACCGCACCCTCGACGACGCAGAGGCGCCCCGAGAGGCGGCGCGGCGGCTCGAGCGTCTTGCGCAGCTCGCCATTCCGGAGGTGATGGACGTGCACCCGCGTTCCCGACGGCCCTACGCTCACGATCACGAGGTCTTCGTCGATCGCGGCGAGCCCGACCTTGACGAAGCCCTTCACCTTCGGATCCGGACCGTACGTCCCATCCAGACCGTCGAGCGTCCAGAGCGGCTCACCCGTTCGCCCGCTCACGGCCTGGACCACCGTCGCGTAGCGCCCATGTTCCTTCCAATGGGTGTCGGTTCCGTCGACCTCCGGATGCGGACCGATGTCTCGACCGCCGGCGAAGACGACGTCGAGCGTACCGTCGCCGTCCACATCGGCGAGCACGGGCTTCGCATAGATCTCCGGACTCACGATCTCCTGGCCCGAGAGCAAAGCGAGGTCGTGACCCGCAAACCAGCCGCGCTCCTTGAAGAAGCCCCAGAGCAGCGGGCTGGCCATCGCAAGGAGCACGATCGGGATTCCGAGGACTCGGTAGTCGCCCGAGCCGATGGTCTTGCGGTGCAGTCGCGCGAGGAACCCCTCACGGCCTCGCTTCGGCTTCTCGCGGCGCCCAGCACGCGGACCGGGCGCTTCCGGCGCGGCGTCGACCGGGCTGGGCGCGCCAGGCGGGGCCGCGGGCTCCTTCGTGCGCGGGCGCTGCGCGGGCTCGGCAGCGCGGCGTTGGAATGCCTCGGCGAGGTCCCGCGCGCGCTGAGCGACGACAGCGGCAGCCGGTCGTGCGTCAGGGCGCATGTCGAGCAGCTCGCGAATCAGGTCGCGCGCCTTCGACGAAATCTGCACCGACGCCTCCCAGTCGAGCGTGTTGTCGCTGCCGAGCAGCGTCGCCGGATCGCGCCGCGTGAGCAGCGCGAGCGCCAGGGCGCCCAGCGCGTAGACATCCGACGCTGGCGTCGCGTACCCCGCGAGCTGCTCCGGCGCCATGTAGCCGAACGTCCCGGCCACCGTGCTGCCTCCCTTCAGCTCGATCGACTCGCGGACCGCGCCGAAATCGATGAGGACGAGTCGACCGTCTCTGCGCCGCATGACGTTCTTGAGCTTGAGGTCGCGGTGCACGACCGGCGGCGAGAGCCCGTGCAGGTAGACGAAGATGTCGGCGAGCTCGGCGAGGATCTCGAGCGTGGAGCGCTCGTCGATGCGGCGCGTCTCGAGCTCCGCGTCGAGGGTACGCCCGTCGATCAGCTCCTGGACGAGGTAGAGCGACGCCGCCTTTCCCTCGCCGAACGCGAAATCGTCGAAGACCTTCGGGATCGACGGATGGTCCAGCTGCCGCAGGACCCGTGCTTCCCGGTCGAAGAGCTCGAACGCCTTGACCCCGTCGAAGGAGCGGATTGGGAGCTCTTTCACGGCGACCCGGGCCGAGGTCGCCACGACGGTCGCGGCGTAGGTGATCCCGCTCGCACCGCGGCCGAGGATCGCTTCGAGGCGGTAGCGGTCGTCGAGCAGCGGAGATTTTCCGCAAGCCGGGCAGAACGCCGAGGCCTCCGTCTGCGCACCACACGCCGCACAGACCTGCGTCACGTCGCGCCCCCAAGCGAGCGGTCGGCGTCGCGGCGCACCCACCGCGCGACGAAGACCAAGCCGACCCCGAAGGCCACCGCCAGGAGGCCGATGACGACGTCGACGATCGTGTCGACGAGCCGGTGCTCGGGAGGGTCCGCGAGGATCTCGATCCTCGCCGCGAGCACGCGACCGCCGGGCGGCGGCGTCACCGACACGCCAAACGACGACGCGCCGACGACGTCGACCGTCCCGAGGCTCATGCGGAGCCCTGTCGAGGCCTGCTTGTTCCGTTCCCAATACGAAGCCTCGAGCGCTCGCCCAGCTTCGCCAACCCAGGCAAAATGGCCTTCATACTCTCCCTTCCCCTCGTGATCGATCCGCAGCTCGACGCCGACGCGGCGCGTGTTCGCTGGTACCTCCAGCGTCTCGGCGGCGAGCCCGGCAGCGCCGTTCGACGCGACCTCCAGCTGCTTCTCGAAGAACGGATCGGGCACCGGCTTGGCCTCCGGCAGCCATCGCGCCGCGAGGCCCGCGTGGACGAGCCCGTAGAGGATGGCCGCGACCCCGAGGAAGCGGAGCGCCACGCTGTTGATGGATGCGCGATCGTCAGCCATGGCAACGAAGCAGGGCGCCGATGATAACCCAGCGAGCTCGCTGCCCGGCTCCGTTTCGTTGGTGTCGCTACCATTCGAACGGCGCTTCGAGCAGCTTCGCCTCCCCCGGGCGGTCCGGGTGGACCTTCACCCGAACGACGTCGCCGATGGCCGGCTCACGCTCACCCTGCAGATGCAGGTACACCCGGACCTCGTACCGACGGCCATCGGCGAGCGTCGCGTCGACGTGCACGATTCGCTCACGGTAGGCCGAGTCGTTCTCCGACACGTCCTCGACCCACGTCAGCGTGCCCGCGCCATGGACAGCCGAGTCTCGCATCCTCGCGTCGTCGGCCCGCGCCGCTCTCGCGCTCGACCAGAGCGCCCAGCTCGTCAAGACGACGAGGACGATCGCGCCGAAGACCATGACGGGCCAGGCCAGCGCCCACTCCACGTCGGTCCCGATCTCGACGCTCATGGCCCTGGCGGCGCGCACCGCATCACCCGCGAAGTGTCGTCGCGGATCTCGACGTAGAGCGCGCCGTCCTTTCCGCGTGCGACACGACCCGCGGCGCTCGACCCGAGCGAGCGAAGCCCGAGCGCTGCGGGCCAACGTCGGGGCTCCACCTGCTTGCCGGTAGCGTCGATGACCACGTACTCCGTCTCGGTCGTGACGAGGACGCTTCCGTCAGCCCCCGGGCTGACGGTCGATCCCGAGTCGAGCGACACGTCCTGGAAGCGGGTCGCCGAGAGACCGTCGATCCTGTAGAGGGCCCGCCGAGGGCGAGGCTCCTCCGGGATCTCCACGACCGCGAGGAGAGCGCCGCCTCCGAGCCACGCGAGCGCGACCCAACCGCCGCGGGGCTCGGGCACCGGCACGTGGCCCAGCGAGCCCTGGTTCGGGTCGATGATCTCGATCCATTCCCGACGCCCCACACAGCCGGCTCGTATCGTGGCCACCAGCCCCTGCGGCGCCACGGCGAGGGAGCTCGGCCCTCCCGGGGAGCAGCTCTCCGTCGATGGCGGGGGGCTCGACACGAGATTGCGTGACTTGGCTTTGGCTCCCCCCTCGACCGCAACGAGCGTCGAGGGGCTCGAGCGTCCGGCCCAGGAGATCGCAACCGTGTGGGCGCCTACCGCCGCGACGTCGAGGAACCGCGACCGGGGAGGGGCGGCCTCGCGCGTCCACGTACCACCACGCATCCGGTAGACCTCGTTTCGAGGCGGGCTCACGTCGGGGTCCGGGAACTTCTCGGTCACGAGCAGGACGGCGCTCTCGAGCGAGTCACCGCGTACGTCGTACGAGGACATCGGCGGCGCGACGTCCTCGCTCGGCTTCGATGCGCGCAA
>JAEUKE010000013.1 GCA_016794345.1 Myxococcales bacterium | reverse complement strand
GGTGGAGGCGCAGGGAATCGAACCCTGGTCCGCGAGGCGTCAACCGTACCTTCGTTCACGTGCGTAGTCGTTGCGTCCCCAACGACTGGGTCCGCGGATTCGGCCGCGACCTATCTCTCGCTGTCGTCTTTCGCGCTATCGAGAGCACCCTCGCGCGACGCAGCCCTCGTAATTAACGCCTTCGGGATACCAGGACGATCTCTCCGTCGGACGGCTCAGCGGTTTTCAGGCCGCGAGAGCGAGTGCGTCATTGTCGTTCGCACATATAACGGCCCGCTTGATGAGCGGATCGGGCGCCGCCACACGCAGATACGATCTCAGTCCCCACGTCGAAGCCGATCGCCCCCGTGGGTGGTTGTACGACGAGCAAGATAAGGCCTGGCTGACCGGCGTCAACGAGGCGATGGGCCCCTCCCCCCTCACGCCAGTGAGGGGGGCCGGGGGGGTGAAAGTGCAGCACCTTCCCCGCCGGATGGCAGAGGTTACTGTCCCTTCTCGTCGGGCTCGACGGGCTTGAACTCGTCGGGAAGCTTGGAGCCGTCCCCCCAGAAGTACTTCTCGAGCTCGGTGAACCAGATCTTCTGGCCGGTCTCCGAGACGAGGTCGAGCCGGTACTCGTTGATGAGCATCTTCGAGTGCTCGAGCCACTGCTGCCACGCTTCCTTCGAGATGTTCTCGAAGATCTTCTGGCCCATGGGCCCCTTGAGCGGCGGCTTCTCGAGGCCTTCCGCCTCTCGCTTGAGCTTGATGCACTGGACCAAACGCGGCATGGGCTGTCAGTACCCCAGCGTCGCCGGGCTGTCGAGCGCGCGGCCGCGTGCATGCGTGCACACCTCTGCATGCAGACCAGAAAAACGGAACACCCCCGTCACCTGCGGCGACGGGGGCTTCTTGTGTGAGCAGAGAGGGCGACGCCGCTTGCCGGCGTGACCTCTCGGGTCTCAGCAGGAACGTCAGGCCGCGGCGGCCTGGTTGATGTCCATCAGCAAGCGCACGGAGTCGGCGTAGGTCGTGCCGCGGCTGCACCGACCGCCCTTCACCTCGAGGATCTCGCAGAAGGTGGCCGGCTCGATCGGCGGCGGCCGGTTGGAGCTCGACGCGCCACGGAGCGGAGGCGGCGAAGAGATGCGCTTCTGCACGTGGCGGATGCCGCACTCGGCGATGATGACGGGGCCCGCGTCGTGGATCGCCCGCACCTCGATCTGCGCGCTGGGCGTTCCTTCGACCAAGCTGCGGAAGCAGGCGATGACGGCGTTCGTCCCGCGGACGCGCTCGTCACGCGACGCGTGGAACCACTCGACGTCAGGCGCCAACATCGCCGCGATCCACTCCCAGTCGCGACGGTTGAAGGCGTCGTAGTAGCAGCGGACCCATTCTGTGTTGCTCTGCTTCGGCGTCGTCACGGTGTCCTCCTCCAAGCACGGCCCGGGCCACCCACGATCGAGCCACCGGCATGGCCCAACCTCGCGGAAACGAGGGTTGAGCCGCGCCCGATCTCGGTCTTGTGCGATGGTCGCATGGATCGGTTTCGACCCGGAGCGGATCATCGGTACCCCGGGGCCTCGCCGCGATCACACCTACACCGAGCCCAGGTGTAGTTCCGGAGCTACGGCGCCGGAGTCGACGGAGGCGGCGGCGCGGTCGGTGCCGGCGGCATGGGTGCCGGCGGCGGCGCAGTCCCCGGCCCGGCCCCGCCCGGCGCCGGAGCGGGCCCCGGCGCCACGGGGACCCGCAGCCCCTCCGGGCACACCTTGTTGATCTCGTCGACGATGGCCGCCTCCTGTTGCTCGACCTTCGCCAGATCGCCCGTCTTCTTGTCGATGAGCCCCTGGTCTCCCCGGGCGAGGGCCACCGAGAGCTCCTCCAGGAGGGTGGCCTGGACCCGGAGGACGCCAGCGTAGAAGCCACCCAACCGCAGAAGGTCGGGGTCGGCCAGCAGGGTCTGCTCCATCTCGTCGGCGACGCGGCCGAGGGCAGCCTTCATCGCCGTGAGCTCCGAGGTGCCGGCGGCCTTCGCCTTGGCGGCCTCGTTGTCGACGTGCTGGATGCCGCCGTTGACGATGGCGATGACCACGGCGCACTGCTCCCCCTTGGGGGGCGCTTGCTCCTGGACGGCGTTCGGGTCGGGGCCGTCCGGCGGCTCCGGCTCCCGGCGCGCTGGCGAGCACGCCGCGAGGCCGACCAACAACGCCCCGCTCAACCCCAGAGATCGGCCTGACATGCCTTGCCCTCCGTCGCGAGCGCAACCGCGCCCAGGCCCATGCCCTTGAAGTCGTCCTCCCAGAGGAGCTTGCCGTCGAACGAGTAGCAGCGCACCTCGCCCGCGCCGCCGACGAAGATGCGCCCGCGATCCACGAGCAGCGTGTCGGCGGCGGGGATGGTGGTCTGCCAGACGAGCGCGCCGGTCGCGATCTCGACGCGCGCGAGGAAGTTCCGCGTGAGGAGGAAGACCGCACCTTCCTCGATCGCGAGGCGCACCGCCGAGCTCGACCCGGTGTCCCAAGCCCACAGGCGCTTGCCCGTCTCGGGGTCGAGGCCGAAGACCTTGCCCCCGAAGCCCGCGATGAGCGGGCCTTGGCCCGATGCCGACCGATAGCTCATGCCCCTTTGTAGCGGCTTCGCGGTCATAACGACAGGTCGCGGCGACCATGGTAAGGCGCGCCCACGACGATGAGCCGCATCTACCGCTCCCTCCCGCCGAAAGGCACGAAAGTCGGTCTCGCTTTCTCCGGTGGCCTCGACACGCGCTGCGCTGTCCTCTGGCTGTCCGAGCAAGGCCTCGACGTCCACGCGTACACGGCCGACCTGAACCAGCCGGACGAGGCGAACCCCGCCGACATCCCGCCCATCGCGCTCGACCACGGCGCGAAGGCCGCCCGCCTCATCGACTGCCGCGAGGCGCTCGCGCGCGAGGGCCTGATCGCGATCCAGTGCGGCGCGTTCCACCTCTCGACCGGCGGCAAGAAGTACTTCAACACGACGCCGCTCGGCCGCGCGGTGACGGCGACCTCGATCGTCCGGGCGATGCGCGCGGACGGCGTGCACGTCTTCGGCGACGGCAGCACGCACAAGGGCAACGACATCCAGCGGTTCTACCGGTACGGCGCCTTCGTCGACCCGGAGCTCAAGATCTACAAGCCCTGGCTCGACCCGACGTTCGTGAACGCGTTCGGCGGCCGCAAGGAGATGAGCGAGTACTGCGAGCGGCGCGGCAAGCCGCACCCGGCCGGCGTCGAGAAGGCCTACAGCACCGACTCGAACATGCTCGGCGCGACACACGAGGCGAAGGACCTCGAGTACCTCGACAAGGGCATCCGCATCGTGCAGCCGATCATGGGCGTCGCCTTCTGGAAGCCGGAGGTCGCGATCCAGCCGGAGACGGTCAAGGTCACCTTCGAGGCGGGCCGGCCGGTCGCCCTGAACGGGGCGCGCTTCGGCACGCTGTGGGAGCTCTTCGCCGAGGCCAACCGCATCGGCGGCCGGCACGGCCTGGGCATGTGTGATCAGATCGAGAACCGGGTCATCGAGGCGAAGAGCCGCGGCATCTACGAGGCGCCCGGCATGGCCCTGCTCCACGTCTGCTACGAGCGCCTGCTCAGCGCGGTCCACAACGAGAGCACGCTCGACACCTACTTCACGATGGGCCGTCGCCTCGGCCGCCTCCTCTACGAAGGCCGCTGGTTCGAGCCCGAGGCCATGATGCTCAAGGAAGCCCTGGTGAACTGGGTCGCGACGAGCATCACGGGCGAAATCGAGATCGAGCTGCGCCGTGGCGACGATTACACCCTCGTTGCGACCCGCGCGGACCACATGTCCTACGCCCCCGAGAAGCTCTCGATGGAGCGCGTCGAGGAGCCGGCTTTTTCGCCGGAGGACCGCATCGGTGCGCTCGAGGTCCAGAACCTCAGCATCGGCGACAGCCGCGCCACGCTCCTCTACCATTTCGCGACGTTGCGTCGCCTGGGCGGGGGCGCGCAGCCCGACCTCGAGCGGCTGCTCACCGAGGGGGAGAAGTGACATGACGCGAGCGGCTGCCGCGCTCGACGCCGTCTTCGACAAGGTCGACGGCTTCTTTGCTCGCGTGGCCGCTCGCTACCCGGGGGAGCTCGCGTGCCAGGCGGGCTGCCACGACTGCTGCGCGCCCGATCTCACCGTCACGCCGGTCGAGGCGCAGGCGATCGGTGCGTACCTGCGCAGCCTCGAGAACGAGCAGCGCGCGGAGATCGCGGAGCACGCGGAGGGCGGCGGCGAGACACGCTGCGCCGCCCTCGGCGGCGACGGTCGCTGCAGCATCTACCCCGTGCGACCGCTCGTCTGCCGTTCCCACGGCGTGGTCGTGCGCCTCTCGGGACCGACGCGCCACACGTTGCCCGTTCTGGACTGTTGCCCGCGGAACTTCAAGACACGCGACCTCGCCGCGATCGACGCGGACTGCATCCTCGAGCAGCGGACGCTCAGCACGCTGCTTGCTGCGGTCCACGCCGTGACGCGCGCGGGCGAGGTCTCGAACCGGGTTCCGCTTCGAGATATCCTCATGAACCAAGGCCAGGAAGGAGTCGCCCGGTAGGACATGCTCTGCTACCCTTTCGGCCGGATGCGGTCCGCTTTCCTTGCCTTTCTGGGTCCCCTGGCCCTGGCCGGCATCGCGCCTGCCCTGGCCGGCTGCACGGGTGACATCGGGGGCCGAGAGCCCACGGAAGAGGTGGAAGCCCCGATCTGCGTGGACGACGGCAAGGTCCGCCCGGGCCCTTCGCCGCTCCGGCGCATGACGCGCGCCGAGTACAACGCGACCGTCCGCGACCTCGTCGGCGACACGACCCGGCCGGCGAACGACTTCGCGGCGGAGGAAGAGGCGCTCGGCTTCAACAACAACGCCTACGCGCTCACGGTCACGCCGACCGCCGCCGAGAAATACATGCTCGCGGCCGAGGGCGTGGCGCAGCGCGCCGCCGAGGACATCGAAGCGCTCACCGGCTGCGACCCGAGCGCCCCCGACGAAGAGCGCGACGCGTGCGCGCGCACCTTCATCGACGTCTTCGGCAAGCGTGCGTTCCGGCGCCCGCTCACGAACGAAGAGAAGGCAGACTTCTTCCAGGCGTACCTCGCCGGCATCGACCTCGAGAAGAGCCCACGCGCCCCTGCGGAAGATCAGCCGGCGACGCCCGAAGGCTTCCGGACCGGCATCGAGATGGTGATCGAAGCGGCGCTCCAATCGCCGCAGTTCCTCTACCGCGTGGAGCTCGGGGAGGGCCTCATGCCCCTCGACGCCGCGGCCGGCGGAACGACCGGCGTCGTCCCGCTCAGCTCGTGGGAAATGGCCTCGCGCCTCTCGTTTTTCCTCTGGGGCTCCATGCCGGACGAGGAGCTCTTCGCAGCAGCCGAAGCGAACGAGCTCTCGACCAAAGAGCAGGTCGCAGCCCAGGCGCGGCGCATGGTGGAGAGCCCCAAGGCACGCGAGGCGGTCGCGACCTTCCATCAGCAGTGGCTCGACTACGACCGCATCGCCAACGTCGCGAAGGACGCATCCCTCTATCCGGACTGGTCGAGCGCGATCGGCGCGATGATGCAGGAGGAGGCGCGCGCCTTCATCGACCACGTCGTCTTCGACGGGGACGGCAGTCTGGCGACGCTCCTCTCGGCGCCCTACACGATCGCCCCCGGCGATCTCGCCGCGTTCTACGGCGCGAAGGGCGCGTCGGGCACCGACCTGGTCAAGCTGGACTTCCCGGCCGGGCAACACGCGGGCCTGCTGACCATGGGCGCGCTCCTCGCGTATTACGCGCACTCGAACCAGACGTCGCCCGTCCACCGCGGCAAGCTCGTGCGGGAGGCGATCCTGTGCGGGGTCATCGCGCCACCGCCTCCGAACATCAAGTTCGAGCTCCCGATGCCGGACCCGAACAGCACGGCCCGCGAGCGCTTCAAGGAGCACGCGACGTCGGCCTGCGCCGGCTGCCACAACCTGATGGATCCGCTCGGCTTCGGCTTCGAGAACTTCGACTCGGTCGGCCGCTTCCGCACGACCGAAAATGGCCAGCCGGTCGACGCGAGCGGTGAGATCGTCGGAACCGACATCGAAGGCACGTTCAACGGCGTGACCGAGCTCACGCAGCGCCTCGTCCAGAGCGAGGACGTGAAGGCGTGTTACGCGAAGATGTGGTTCCGCTGGGCCTCGGGGCGCGCCGAGACCGAAGAAGACGCGTGCACAATCGAGAAGCTCGGCACGACGTTCTCCGAGGCGAACGGCAACGTCAAAGAGCTCCTCGTGGCCCTCACGCAGACCGACGCATTCCTCTATCGAACAGGCGGCGTGACCCTGACCATGCCCTCGATGCCCGGCGGAGGTGAGAAGTGAGCCGCACCCGATTCGCGAGGCGAAACTTCCTCCGCGGAGCGGGAGGCGTCTCGCTCGCGCTTCCGCTCCTCTCCAGCCTGGGCTGCTCGCCCGAGGAACAGAAGGTCATCGAGAAGGTCGGCCGCGCGCAGCAGCGTGCCGGCGCGTTCCCCAAGCGGTTCGTGTTCATGTACACGCCGAACGGGAACTACGCGACGCCCGACTCGAGCTTCTCGGGTTACTGGAGCGAGCTGAGCCCCATCAAGGACAAGCTCTCCATCCTGCTCGGGCTGGATCTCGCTGCGCAAGATCAGCCCCCCGGCGAGCCACACCAGCAGGGCATGGCGCTGCTCACCGGGCGCAAGCTCAACGAGGGCACGTTCATCGGCGGCGACGGCTCGCTCGCGGGCTGGGCCAGCGGCATCTCCCTCGACCAGGAGATCGCGAACCACATCGGCGCGACGACGAAGCGCAAGACGCTGAACCTGGGCGTCCAGTCGACCGCGTACGGCGGCACCGAGGTGCGCACCATCGTCAGCTACCTCGGCAGCGACCTGCCGGTGGCGAACGAGACCGACCCCTACATCGTCTATTCGGAGCTCTTCGAGAACCTGGAGATGGACCCCGTCGCGGCCGCCAAACTGCGCCGCCGGCGCCGCAGCGTGCTCGACCTGGTCGACCGCCGCTACGACGGCCTGCGCGACAAGGTCTCCAAAGAAGACCGCGCGAAGGTCGAGCAGCACCTCGACTCCGTGCGCGATGTGGAGAAGCGCCTGGACGCGACGGGCGGGGTCATCGGCGAGAACTGCCAGAAGCCGGAGCTGGGCACGCCCATCGACATCAACGACCCGGCGAACTTCGGCACCGTGGGTCGCCTGCAGTCGGACCTCCTCATCATGGCCCTGGCGTGTGATCTCACGCGCGTCGGCACCTTGCAGTGGTCCGCCTCGACGAACAACCGCCCTTACCCGTTCCTCGAGTACCAGGGCGCGCCCATCATGGGTGACGAGCACCAGATGGGTCACATGCCCGACAGCGACACGGCGAGCTGGGAGAAGATCGCCATCATCCGCAAGTGGTACCTGCAGCAGTTCCGGTACCTGGTCGAGCGCCTCGACGCGATCCCCGAAGGGGACGGCACGATGCTCGACAACACGGTTCTCCTCCTGGGCAGCGAGATCGTGCGAGGCAACACACACAGCCACATCGATCAGCACTTCATCATCGCCGGCGGCGGCGGCGGCGCGCTGAAGCAGGGCCAGTTCCTGAGCTACGCAGAGCGCCCGCACAACGACCTGCTCCTCACCATCCTCCACGCGATCGGCATCGAGGCGACCGAGTTCGGCGACCCCGGCTTCACGACCGGTCCGCTCTCCGAGCTGCTCGTCTGAGCTCATGCGCCGGCGGCTCGCGCTGCTCCTCGGCTCGCTGAGCGCCCTCTCGACCGCGTGTGACTCCATCCCCTTCCTGGCGGGCGCCAAGAAGAAGAAGAAAAAGAAGAAGAAGGACGCGGACGCCGAAGAGGAGGCCGTCGCCGAAGAGACCGGGGCCGCCCCCGCGCCCTCGGTGCCCCCCGCGCCGAGGGGCCCGGTCATCGTCGACGACCTCCCCGACAAGCCGCGGCCCCGGAGCGATGCTGGGTTCCTCGAGAAGGCCGCCGACGTGGGCCCCGCCTGCGTCGAGGAGCTCGGCAAAGGCGCGCGCCTCCTGTCGGTGTCCGTTCATCCTGACTATGCCGTCATCGTCATCCGCGACCCCGACGTCCCCGGCGCCAAGAAACACTTCAAGTACAAGGGCGGGGGCTTCCGGGACATGGGCTTCAAGTCCGGCGTGAAGGCGAAGCCGGAGGAGCTCCAGAAAGAGGAGTTCTCGGTCGACGAGGTGCGCTGGACCGAGCTGCCGAAGGTCATGGCGGACGCCGTCAAACGCGCCAAGATCAGCCCCGGAGAGCTGACCCAGCTGAACATCGGCCGGAGCGTCGTGGGCCACGCGCTGGAGATCCACTATTTCTTCAAGTCGGGCAGCGCGAGCGGGCGAGTCGACTACTCGGCTCAGGGGAAGTTCCTGGACCAATACGAGAACCGGTGAGGGCGGACGGATGATCGAGATCGAAGAGAACGAGTTCGCGCGCATCGAGCTGGACCGCGACGCCCACATCGTCCTCCTCGTCCGCAAGCCCGTGCCGTTCACGCCCGAGGTCATCGAGCGCGCGATCGGTGATCTTCAGCTCTCGATTCCGCTTCGCGAGCGGCCGCGCCTCGTCATCCTCCAGGATCTTCGGGAGAGCCCGATGGTGCGAGACGAAGCCGCGGAGAAGGCCCTCATGGCCGCTATCCCTCGGTTTTTTGCGAAGTTCGCCGCTCGAGCCATCCTCATGAAGACGCCGGTCGGGCGGCTGCAAGCGACCCGCTTCGCGTCCAGCGCGCCGGTCGGCCTCGGGGAGCTCAAGGTCTTCCTCGACGAGAAGGAGGCCTGGGCGTGGACGCGGGCGGAAGCGGCGAAGCTGAAGAACGCGGCGCGCTGACGACGACCGCGAGCGCGGTGGCGCCTGAGGACCAGGTTCGGTAGGGTCCACGGGCCATGACGGACCCCCTCGTTCGCGAGCTGGTCGCCGCGCTCGGCGACGACATCGTCACGACCGACGCGAACGATCTCGCCGAGCTCGGCCGCGACTGGACGCGCGTGCACACGCCACGTCCTCTCGCGGTCGCGCGGCCGCGCACCACCGAGCAGGTCTCGGCGATCGTCCGCCGCTGCAACGAGGCAAGCGTCGGCGTCGTCCCCTCGGGCGGGCGAACGGGCCTCGCCGCCGGCGCAGTGGCGGCCAACGGGGAGCTCGTCCTCTCGCTCGCGCGGATGAACGCGATGGGCCCGGTCGACACGCTCGGACGCACCGTCCGGGTGGAGGCGGGCGCCGTGACCCAGGCGGTCCACGAGCACTGCGCGGCGCACGGGCTCACCTGGCCGGTCGACTTCGCGTCCAAGGGCTCGAGCCAGGTCGGCGGCAACATCGCGACGAACGCCGGAGGCATCCGGGTCATCCGCTACGGCCTCACGCGCAGCTGGGTCGCCGGGCTCGAAGTGGTCCTGCCGAGCGGCGAGGTGCTCACCATCGGCGGCGCGCTGGAGAAAGACAACACCGGCATCGATCTGCGGCAGCTCTTCATCGGCAGCGAAGGCATCCTCGGCGTCATCGTCGCCGCCACCCTGCGCCTCACGCGACCGTCGGGCGACACCAAGGTCATGCTCTTCGCCGTGCCCGATCTCGCCGGCGTGGTCCGCCTCTTCCGCGCGGCGCGACAGGCCCCGATGACGCTCGACGCCTTCGAGTTCTTCACCGACAAGTGCCTGGCCCGCGTCAGCCGCCACCGCGGCCTCGTGAGCCCGCTCGCCGAGCAAGCCAGCCACTACGTCGTGCTCGAGGCGGAGTGGCGCGACGACGCCGCGGCGGACACATGGCTGGCCGAGCTCTTCGAGCAGGGCCTCGTGACCGACGGGACGATGGCGCAACACACCTCACAAGCCGCCAAGCTCTGGGAGCTGCGCGAGAGCATCAGCGAGAGCCTGAGCGGCACCGGCCTGCCGCACAAAAATGACATCGCCCTGCCCATCGCCGCGCTCGAGGACTTCTGCCGCGACCTCGAGCAAACCATCGGCGAGAAATACCCACGCTGGGAGGTCTGCCTCTTCGGCCACATCGGCGACGGCAACCTCCACGTGAACGTGATGAAGCCCGACGACCTCGACAAGGCGAGCTTCCTCGCCAAGACGAGCGAGGTCGACAGAGTCATGTTCGAGCTCGTGAGCCGATACCGCGGCAGCATCTCCGCCGAGCACGGCATCGGCCTCCTGAAGCAGCCCTACCTGGGCTACACCCGCTCGCCCGGGGAGATCGCCGCCATGCGCGCCATCAAGGCCGCGCTCGATCCGAAGGGCATCATGAACCCCGGCAAGGTGATCTGAGAGGCCGACGATGGAAGACGTTCTCGCGTTCTGGTTTGCGGACGAGGCACGCTGGTGGAAGAAGGACCCTGCCTTCGACGCGGAGGTCACGGCGCGCTTCGGTGAGCTACACGCCGCTGTCGCGCGCGGCGATCACGAAGACTGGCGCACCACGCCGCGCGGCGCGCTCGCTTACGTCATCGCGCTCGACCAGTTTCCCCGGAACATGTTCCGCGGCACGCCCCGCGCCTTCGCCACCGACGAGCAGGCCCGACGCGCGGCCGTGACGGCGATCGACGCGGGCTTCGACGCCCAGCTCACGCCGGACGAGCGCGCCTTCCTCTACATGCCCCTCATGCACAGCGAGTCGGTGGACGATCAGCACCGGTGCGTCGCGCTCTTCACCAAGAACGGCCCTGAACGCAACGTCGACTTCGCCGTCAAACACCGCGACATCGTCGTCCGCTTCGGTCGATTCCCCCACCGCAACGAGATCCTCGGCCGCGAGTCGACGCCCGAGGAGACCGAGTTCCTGAAGCAGCCCGGCTCCTCGTTCTGAGAGGGCTCGGAGAGCCCGCGGGCGCGGTAGACGTGCCGTTCCGACACGATGCGCCCCGGCGCACCCGTGGTAAACATCGGGCCTCGTGCTCACGCAGATCGTTCCGTGGCTCTTCCTCGGCGCAGCGTCCGTGGGCGCCTGGTTCACGCTGAACGCGTACCGGCCATTCCATCGGCCGGCCGTCTTGGCCGCGCTCTCCTTCTTCGCCGGCTGGCTGACGACCGAGCTCGCGATCCACCACCTGATCTGGCAAGCGGCGGCCACCGCCGGCTTCGTCGTGTTCGGCGGGCTCGCCGCGTGGCCGGGCTTCGTGGCGCTCGGCATGACGCTCGTGTCATGGTTCTTCTTGTTCCGGTGCCAGCGCAAGGCGCGAGAGGCGGAGCGCGTGATGGACGTCGCCCTGAAGGACGGCCTCGGCGCCACCTACGCGGCGGACATCCCGGAGGAGCTCGCCGGCCCGCTCGCCCCGACAATCGATTGGCGGTCGCTCCTCGTGCCCATCCCGGTGCGACACCCCGAGGTCGAGCGAACGCGCAACGTCGTCTACACCGAAGGCCCCGGCTACCGGGTCAAGCTCGACGTGTACAAACGTCGTGGGAACAAGCCGCGCGCGCCGGTGCTCCTGCAGGTCCACGGCGGCGCGTGGGTGCTCGGCAGCAAAGACGAGCAGGGCCTCCCGCTGGTGCTCCACCTCGCGTCACGAGGCTGGGTGTGTGTCAGCGCCAACTACCGCCTGGCGCCGAAGGCCACGTTCCCCGATCCGCTGATCGATCTGAAACACGCGCTGCGGTGGATCCGCGAGCACGCGGAGGAGCTCGGGGCCGACCCGGACTTCATCGTGGTCACCGGCGGCTCGGCCGGCGGACACCTCGCCTCTCTCGTTGCGCTCACCGCCAACCAGCCCGAATACCAGCCCGGCTTCGAGGCGATCGACACGAGCGTCCGCGGGTGCGTCGCGTTCTACGGCGTCTACGACTTCACCGATCGCCACGGCGTCTGGCAACACAAGGGCCTGACGCGCCTCCTGGAGCGGCGTGTCTTCAAGAAGTCGCTCGTCGACGGCCACGCCGAGTTCGACAAGGCCTCTCCCCTCTCTCGCGTCCACGAACAAGCGCCTCCGTTCCTCGTCATCCACGGGGACTCGGACACGATGGTGCCGGTCGGCGAAGCGCGGAACTTCGTGAAGGAGCTGCGCGAGCGCACGAAGGCGCCGATTGCTTATGCCGAGATCCCGGGCGCGCAGCACGCGTTCGAGATCTTTCCGTCGCTCCGGACGGCGTTCGTCATCCACGGCGTCGAGCGCTTCCTGGCCTGGCTCTGGGCCCGCTACCGCGACGCCAACGTGCCGGTGAGCGGGGAGCAGCCGACGACAACAGCTCGGCAATCTGCGCCGCCGCTATCCGCCGCGCCGGCTCTTCATCGAGAGCTAGGCTGACGAGCCCGCGTCGCTGCGGTCTTCATGGTTCTGCGTTCGACGCCTCCTTTGCCGCCTTCGCGATCTGCTCGCCGAAATCGTGCATCATCCAATACGCGGCGTTGTCTTCTCGCGAGCCGGTCTGCTTGAAGTCGACCTTCTCCGAGCTGCGCGCCGCGAACGAAGCCCCGCCGAGCCGCTTGCCGTCGTGCACCGAGTAGATGAGCACGTCTCCCGCAAACGTCCCGCCGTCGAACTTGAAGCCGTTGTCGGTGAGCTTCGGCTTCTTGACCTCACGCGGCACGACCACACCGACGTAGGCAAGCCGACCCAGCGACTCGAAATGGCGTAGATCGGCCTTCCTCCCGCCACTCACGTCTCGCACTGCATCGAGCCAGAGATTGGCGGACATGTAATCCAGGTTCAGATCAGGCCGCGGCTCGCCGTCGAGCGTCACCTCGAGCTCCTCGAGCAGCACGTAGCCGATCCCTTTTGCACCCTTCTTCGGCGGCTTGTCGGCTTTGTCCTTCTTGGCCGCCTTCGCGATCTCGCCAAGCGTCTCGACGACGTCGGCCGCGTCCTTGCGACGCTTCGCCAGCTCTTCGTCCTTCTTGTCCTTCTCGGTCTTGCACCCAGTCGCCCACACCCCGATCAGCCCGACCACGAACCGGCGCCGAGAGAGGCACTCCGCGCGTTCCATTCCACCTTTGCTTTGCACGAGCATTGCCGGCTCCAGATGCGAGACCCGGACCACCCCACGACGCGGCCGAAACGTGGGGGATCGGCTCGGCGCGCCAAGCAAACTTCTGCGCTACGCAACGCTTTGCGCGGCCGCTCACCCCGGGGTCGCGCTGGCCAACGCGCCAGCTAGCGCTCCGGCGACCGGGGAGCAGCCGACGCCAACAGCTCGGCGATCCGCGCGGCCGTCGGACGCCGCGCCGGCTCTGCGTCGAGAGCCAGGCTGACGACCTCGCGCATCTCGGGTGGCAGCGCGTCCGGGAGCGGCGGCGCTACCGGGAATCCCTGCCCGCTCATGACGAGCAGGATGGGCGGCATGACAAACGGGTATCTTCCGACGAGGACCTCGTACGCGAGGACGCCGAAGGCGAACACGTCCGCGGGAGCTTTTACGCCGCTCGCTCCGCTCGCGAGCTCCGGCGCCATGTACGCGACGGTGCCCATCATGAACCCGGTCTTGGTCAGCCCCGACGCCACGGGCGCGGTGGGGCCGAGCATCGCGGCGGTGGCGCCGAGCACGTCGACCTGGTCGCGTCGGGAGATCCCGAAGTCGGCGATCTTCGCCATGACGACACCGTCTTTCTCCGTGACCAAGACGTTGGCCGGCTTCAGATCGCGGTGGACGACGCCGCTCTCGTGCAGCGCGGCGAGGCCGCGAGCGATCTGCGGCAACACCGCGCGGGCGAAGTCGAGATCGCCGAAGCGTGGTCTCGCGTCGTCGAGCGAGCCCCCCTCGACGAGCTCCATCACGAGGTACACCGAGCCGTCGTGGACGCCGACGTCCACCACCGAGACCAGGTTCGCGTGCGACACGCTCGCCGCGATCTCCGCCTCACGCGCGAGGCGCACCGCGGTCGTCGGCGTGGCGGACGGGGCGAGCATCTTGAGGGCGAAGCGCCGCTCGTCCGTCGTTCGCTCGACCTCGTAGACGACGCCCATCCCGCCCTCCCCCAACCTGTGGATCACGCGGTACCGCTCGCCGATCTGGTCCTCGGGGAGCACGGGCTTGCGGCCGAGCGCTCCGCGCTCGAGCGACTCGGCGAGGCTCCGGGAGCGCGAGGCGATCTGGCGGCGGAGCTCCTCGTTCAGCGACTCGATCTCCCGCTGGCGGGTCTCGAGCTGCGTCACCTTCTCTTCGAGCGCGCGCCTGCCGTCCGCGAGCCCACGCGACATCGCGTTGAACGACTTGCTGAGCCGGCCCAGCTCGTCCGCGCGCTCGGCGGGCAAGGTCGCGATCTCGCCGCGCTCGACCGTCTCGACCGCGCCGATGAGCGCGTCGAGCGGCTCGAGCACGCTCCTCCGGAAGATGCGCGGCAAGAGGCCGAAGACGAGCGCGGCGCCGAGCGCGAGGAGGAGCAACAGGCGCCAAGCGATGCCGTCTCCGATCTCGGGAGCGAGGCTCGGCCCGAGCTTGCCTCCCAGGTAGGCCTCGAAGAGGTGCGCGCTCGCCGTCACCAGGACGGCGACGACGGTGAGCGTGCCCGCGACGAGCCGCGCGTGCAGGCTCATGGGCTCGTGACCGTGATCCAGGTACGTGGTGAGGATGCCGAAGGCGAAGAAGAGCAGCGCCACGTCGCGTGTGGCCTGATAGAGCCCGACCGGCACGGCGAGCCCGGCTTGGATCGCCGCGCTCGCGACGAGGTTCGCGCAGATGGCGACCACCGGCCAGGCGGCGGCCCGCGCCAGGCTCTTCGCGCCCGCGACCCGGCGGCGCCAAGCCGAGCGGAGGCGCACGAACATGAGCGCGAACAGGCCGAGGAGCATCACGTTGATGCTCATCCCCGCGGCCCGAACGATCTCGAGTCGACTGGACCACGCGGCGACGAGACCGACGACCGTGGCGCTCAGCGCCAGGGCCGCGACGGCCCAGAGCGGCTTCGAGAGCGCGAGCCGTGCCTCCGGGGCCGCGCCGTCGTCGAGCCAACCGGCGTAGGAGACGAGATCGAGGGTGGCCATCAACCCGGCGAGGAGGGCGACGGTGCTCGCCGACACATCGAGCTCCTCGCGGATCGCCGAGAACGTGATGAAGATGGCGACCGAATAGACGGTCAGCCAGGCGAGCGCGCGAGCGAGCCTCCGGCGCGCCGCGGTGCGCGCGCCGCGGCGGAGCATGCCGGCCAGCGCGATGGTCAGCGTCCCCTGCGCGACCGACGCGACCGACGAGGCGTTGAGGGTGAGCTCGCTCAAGCTCTCCCAGCGCTACCCGGTCGATCGCGTCGGGGCAAGGCGCGCTGGGTCAGATCGAGAGCGTGCCGGTCCGCAGCAGATACGCGAGCTTCTTGCGCTGCTCGTCGTCCAGGATGGCGTGGATCTTCGAGAGGGACTGGAACACGGCTTCGCGCAGGCGCTCCGCGCTCTTCACCCTCGTGTCTCCGCCGGCCTTGGCCTTCTCCTCGTCGAACGTGCCGCCCTCGACCGCGTCAGCGAAGGCGCCGATGCTGCGTCGATTGTCGACCGAAGCTTGCGCGCGCTCGGTCTTCAGCTCATCGAGGATCGTCGCGAGCTTCGCGACCTGCTCCTCTTCCAGCTCGAGCTTCCACGCGAGGAAACGGAGCGGCCGTTTCACGCCGAAGCCGCCGCCGTCGTCAGGGTCGCCGGGACCGCGGCCCCAGGGCGGGCCACCGTGGTGCCAGGGCGGACCGCCGCCCATGAATGCGTGATGGCCGCCGTGGCCGTGGTGCCAGCCGCGTCCCGGCCCGCAACCGCCAGCGTGAGCGTGCTCGTCGGGCCCGCACGAGGACGGACCAAACCCCTTCTTCCACCAACCGAAGAAACCCGGATGCATCGTGTTGTCACCTTCCTCGCCGAGGCGTTCGCTCCCGGCGGGCAATAGCGAGCAGGCGACAGTGCCGTGCTCGCCGCAGAGTCTTGGCCCCGGAGAGGCGACTGTCAACCGCCGCCGCGACGATCAGCTTCGATAGCGGGCGTCGTACTGGAACGCGCGCTTCTGGACGGCTTGCTGCCCATCGGGGTTCTTCACCGCGACGTCGACGAGCTTGCCGTCGTCCCCCTCGGGGGTCTTTGCTTCGAGCACGCTTCCGCTGATTCGCCTCGTCTTCGCGGCGATCCCGCCGACCAGCACGACGGCGCCCTCCGCGAAATTCTTCCCTTCTATCGAGAGCTCCGTCCCGCCGTCGATCGTGCCCTTGTTGGGGGCGACGAGCGTGATGGTGGGCGGCGGCGTGATCTCGTACTTGAAGCCGGCCTTGGCGACGCCGGCGCCTGTCTCCGCCGAGCTCACCTCGACGTCCACCATGCCCGCCGCGTGCTTCGGCGTGACGGTCTCGATCTTCGTTGCTCCCTTCACCACGACGGTCTTGGCGAGCTCACCGCCGAAGCGGACGGTCGCGTTGGCGGGAAAGCCCTCGCCTTCGAGGACGACACGTGTCCCACCGCCTGCCGGACCGGTGCGCGGCTCGAGGTGGGTGATCTTCGGAGCGCGCGGCGACTCGTACGTGAAGATGTCCTCCGCGCGGACCGAGACGCCTTCCACCTTGATCTCGATGGCGACCGGGCCCGGGAGCTGGCGCGGGGGGAGCGTCGCGTCGATGAGCTTCGCGCTCACCACGGTGCGTACCGCGGTCACCTCCCCGACGAAGACGCGAACGTCGTCGGTGAAGTTGTCGCCCGTGATGCGGATCGTCGCCCCGCCCGTGGTGAGGCCCATACGCGGGATGACGTCGATGATCTTCGGCGGCGCCGGGACGGGCTCGTAGGTGAACCCGCCGAGGAGCGAGGTGGTGCGACCGTCCGGGTTGGTGAGGACCACGTCCACCGGCCCCGGCGCGTCGGCGGGAGGGATCTCCACCTCCACCGTCGAGCGATCTTTGTAGCGGACGATCGCGGGTCGCCCGCCCAGCGTGACCCGCGCGCGCTGATGGAAATCGGCGCCGCTCAGCGAGAGGACCTTGCCGCCGGTCACCCATCCGCGGCTCGGCTCGACGCTCGCGAGCGTGGGCTCGAGCGGCCGATACCGAAAGAGCGTCTCGCTCCGGCCCGAGAGCCCGTTCGGGTTTGTCACGACGACGAGGCCTTCGAGCACCGCCTCGCTCGCCGGAGGCGCGAGGAAGCTGATGCGCTGCGGACCGTCGAAGACGACCTCCGGCGCGTGCATGCCGAAGAGGCTCAACGTGCAGCCGTCCGCGAAGCGGTCGCCCTCGACCGTGACGTGCACGCCGCCCTCGAGCGGGACCTCGTCGGGGACCGCGCGGCGCAGCTCCGGCCCCTGCGCGAAGTCGAGCTCGGCCCCGTGTGGGCAGCGCTTTCCGCTGACGGACTCGACCTCGACCAGGCCCGTTCCGACGGCGTGCTCCGGCGCGATGAACCGCATCATGAAGCCGTCGAGCACCTCCGCGACGAGCTCCTCCCCGTCGAGGAGCACACGGCACCCGGCGGCGAACCCGGCGCCGAGCACGGTGACCGAGGTGCCGCCACGGCTGTCCGCGAGGCGGGGGCGCAGCCCCGTGACGACCGGTGAGGCGGGGACGTAGTCGTCCGCGCCGTCGACGGAGAGCGCTTGCTCGTCCACCGGGAGCTCCGCGTCCGCGATGGCGAGGAGCTCGCCCGTGGATCCGAGATCGATCGAGCCTGGGTCCGACGGCGCGGGCCTCGGCGCGACGACGTCGACGGCGGTCTTCGAGGAGGGCGGCTGGGGCTCTTGCGGCGCCTCGTCTTCGGCGGTCATCGAGTGCGACTATACCGCGATTCGCCCCGCGGTTCGTGCGTCAGCGATCGTCGAGGATGCGCGTGCGGATGCTCGTGCCCAGCGCGCCGATGCGATCACAGACCTCCGTCGAGACCTCGTGATCGAGGTCCATCACGAGGTAGCCGATGTTCGGATCGGTCGCGAGGACCTGCGCGAAGATGTTCGCCTGGCTCTCGGACACGATGTGGTTGATGTCGCCGAGCACGCCGGGCACGTTGCGGTGCACGTTGAGGATGCGGTGTTTGCCCTCCATGAGGGGCTGGTCGACGTGGGGGAAGTTCACCGCGCTGGTGGTCGCGCCGCGGGTCACGAAATTGGCGAGGGCGGTGCCGACCTCACGACCGATGGCCTCTTGCGCCTCCTCCGTGCTGCCGCCGATGTGCGGCGTGAGGATGACGTTGGGCAGGCCCTGCAAGGCGGACTCGAAGCCCTCTCCGTTGCCCTCGGGCTCCTCCGGGTAGACGTCGATCGCGGCGCCGCCGACGTGGCCGCTGCGGAGCGCGTCAGCCAGCTGGTCGATGACGACGACGTTGCCTCGGCTCGCGTTGATGAGGCACGCGCCCGGCTTCATCTTGGCGAGCTCGCTGCCGCCGATCATGTCGGCGGTCTGCGGGGTGGCCGGGACATGCAGCGTCACGAAGTCGCTCTCGTGGAGCAGCTCGTCAAGCGTGCGCACCGGGCGGTTGTTGCCCATGGGGAGCTTCGTCACGACGTCGAAGAACACCACGCGCATGCCCATGGCCTCGGCCAGGACGCCGACCTGCGACCCGATGTGGCCGTAGCCGACGATGCCGAGCGTCTTGCCGCGGATCTCGCGGCAGCCGACGGCCCGCTTCATCCACCGCCCCTTGTGCACCTCGATTGTGCGATCGCCGAGCTGCCTGGCGAGCATGATGATCTCGGCGATCATCAGCTCCGCGACGCTGCGCGTGTTGGAGAGCGGCGCGTTGAAGACGGGAACACCGCAAGCGTTCGCGACCCCGAGCTCGATCTGGTTGGTCCCGATGCAGAACGCGCCGACGGCGAGGAGGTTGTTCGCCCCCTCGAGGACCTCACGCGTGAGCCGCGTCTTGCTGCGGATGCCCACCAGGTCGAACTCGCGCACGAGCTCGGCCAGCTCCGCCTTCGGCGGTGACTTGTCGAGCGCGGTCACGCTGATGCCCTCCGCCGCGAGGATCTCCCGTGCGCTCGGGTGAATGCCTTCGACGAGGAGCGCGCGCAGCGGACGTTTGGCGGTCATTTCCTTATCCTTCCGGCAAGCGCTGTAGCAAACCATGCACCATTCGCAAAGTGGTACGCTGCGCGAGCTTTGCCGGCCCGCTCGACGACGATGAAGATCGCGGCCCTCGTCGCCGTGATCGCGCTCGGCGTCGCGGCCTGGCGCTCGGGTGTCCTGTCGCTCTTTGCGGATCCCGAGCGGATGCGCGATCTCCTGCTCACGCAAGGCACCCTCGGCTACCTGGTCTTCGTCCTCGCGTTCGTGGTGCTGCAGGCGCTCGGGATACCGATGATGGCCTTCGTGGTCGGCGCCTCCTACGTGTGGCCGAAGCCGATCGCGTTTGGCCTCTCGGTCGCGGGGATCGTCGGCTCGAGCTGCCTGGGCTTCGGCTTCGCCCGGTTCGTCGCGCGGGAGTGGATCGCGTCGCGTTTGCCCCCCAGACTGCGCGGCGTCGACCAGAAGGTCGGCGAGCGCGCCTTCTCGACGATCTTCGTCATGCGCCTCATCTTCTGGGGCAATCCGTTCGTGCACGCGCTCTTCGGGATCTCCAAGGTGCGTTTCTCGGACTACCTCTTCGCGTCCGTGGCCGCCTACGTGCCCATCATCGCGGCTGCGGTCTGGGCCTCCGGCTACGCCATCGACTTCATCAAGGGCCGCCCGGTGACGGAGTGGCTCCCCTACGCAGCGGCGCTGCTGCTCCTGGCCGGCGGCCTGCGCCTCTACCGCGCGCGCGCAAAGAGGCGGAAAGACGAGCAGAATGAAACGGCCGCTTAGGACCACGTCCGAACGCGCCGTTACCCATTCCATGGGGCACCGGGAGCCCACGGTCATCGCGGCCATGGTCAAGGAGAACCTGCATGGGATCGGCTTGCTCGGCCCCATGAAGGCGGAGGCGATCCGCGAGGCGCTGGGGCGTGACCTCCTCGATCAGGTGGAGGACGCCATCCGGATCGGGCGCCTGCCGACCGCGGTCGATCAACGGATCATCCGGGCGATCTTCCAGCACGCTGGGGCGGAGGGCGTGGCCAAGGTGATCGACCACACGATCCGGACGCACCTGGACAAGCCGCTCTTCCGCCCGATGCTCCTCGGGGTGACCCACGTCTATGGGCTGGAGCCGAAGCCGGCGCTCGCCATCCTCTGCAAGGGCTTCAACCTGGTCCACCGCGACAACGGGACCCTGAGCTTCGTCGACCGGCCCGGGGAGCTCGGGCTCGAGCTGACCGGCGCGGAGCCCTCCACCGTGGCCGACAGGAGCTACATGCTCGCTTACGCCGGCGCCTTCCAGACGGCGCTGCGCGTGGCGGCGCCGAGCGGGCGCGTGACCGTGGCGGACATCGATCCGGACCGCGGCTTCGCCCGCTTCGCCTGCCAGATCTGACGCGTCAGGCCTTTGTGGCCGCCGGGTTGGCCAGCGCAGGGTTGGCCAGCGCAGGATTGGATTGCGCGGCCTTCACCGACTGGAACTCGCGCACCCAGCTCCCCTGGTAGTCGCGGACGATGACGAGGTTCTTCGCGTTCGTCTCGTTTTTCTCGACGCGGCCGAGCTCCTCCATCTGGCGCCGGATCTCGTCGAGCTTGTCGACGAGATCGAAGAGCTGCTCGAGGCTGACGCTCGTGCGGTCCTTGCCGGCGAAGTCGCGGCGGTACTCCTCGAAGAGCTCGTTCGCCGAGCCGCCCAGGGAGCCCATGATGTCGGACAGCTTGACCTGGCTGCGGACCTTCCGGATCTCCGCCAGCTCCTTCTCGTACGCCTGCAGCCGGCCGTCGACGATACCGATGTTCCCGACGTTCGCCTCGCTGTTCAGGCCCTTGTTCTTGAGCTCGAACATGGCCGAGCGGTAGCGCTTCAGGTTGTCGATGAGCCGCACGAGGAGGCCCGGACGCCGCGTGACGCGCGACTGCCCCGCGAAGAAGCGCTGGTAGATGGCGAACTGCTGGTTGGCCAGCATGGCGAGCCGATCCGCCTGCTCCTCCACCGAGCCCGACGCCTGCGCCTTGGGGATCTCGCGCTCCTCCACCTGGTAGCGCTCGATGTTCTGCGTGACGATGTCGACGTCCCGCTCGAGCGCCTCGGGGATCTTCTTGCCTCCGACTGCGAGCATCCGCTTCTTGATGCCCTTGAGCTCGTCGATCAGCTCCTTGAGCAGGCCGAGGTCGCGCGTGTCGCGGGACTGACCGGCGAAGTGGCGGACGTAGCGATCGAACACGAAGTTCGCCGACGTGCCCTCGGACGCGAACCGCTCGAAGGCGGGCCCCATGTCCTTCGCGGAGGTGATGAGGACGACCTCGCGCTCGAAGAAGGCCTTCCGATCGGTCATCGCCTTGTGGAGGGTCGCCGCCGATTCGCCGGCCGTGAGCGCTCCAAGCGACTCGAGCGAGCGGATTGCCTTGTCCGCTCGGGCGATGAGCTCGCGCAGCGGGCCCAGATCCACCGTGTGGCGATCCTTGCCCGTGTAAGCCGCTTCGTATTCCTGCTCGAGCCCCTTGAGCTCGTTCTCGAGTTCCTCGACCGACGCCATGGGTCAGCTCTCTAGCACGTGTTCGGGCGGGGGGGAGACCCGGGACGCCACCCGAACACCGGGTCAGAGGTGGTACGGGTTCGGTGCGACCGTCTCGGCCGGGCCGGCCGTCGGTGGGCGAGGTCCCTGCCCCGCCGGCCGGCTCGACGGACCTCGCCAGGACGAGGAGGACGGTGCTGTCATCGATGGGCTCGACGCCCCGGGCTTGACCGAGGCCGAGGCCGAGGCCGATGGCGCAGCGCCGACCGGAGCGGACGGGGCCGCGCTCGGGGACCGCTCCGCGACGGCGGCGCTCGTCGCGGCGTCGCCGGCGGTCGCCGCGCTCTTCTCTCGGCCGGCGCCGCCCGAGAAGGTCAACAGACCGACCGCGAGGGCAGCGCCGCCGAGGCCGGCGGCGGCGAACCACTTGAGCGCGCCCGACGAACGGCGCGGCACGACGATCTCGGAGTCGGCGGGCACCTCGGTCGGGCGGGAGATCCCGCTTCCGCCGAGCGTCGCGTCCACCCCGCCTGGGGCGCCCGCGTCGGGGGTGGTCGGCTCGGCCTCGATGAGGGCGACGGCGCGATCCACCGAGCCGCGGAGAGGCCCGTCCGCCGTGGAGGCGCCGGTGCGGGCGGCGTCGAGCTTCCGGACGACCTCTTTGATCTGCTCGCGCCGGGACTCGAGCGTGTCCTTCGCCAGCTCGCGGACCACGGTCGCCACCTCCGCGTGGGACGCGAGCAGCCCCGCGCTCCCCGCCTCCGCCTCGAGCGCGTTGCCGAAGGCGCGCGCGCTCGAGAACCGCTCCTTCGGATCGCGGGCGAGCGCGACCTGCAGGAGCTCGTCGAACGCCTTCGCCGCCGCCGGCGAGACCTCCACGAGCGAGGGGACGATCGCCGTGGCGACGCGCTGGAGCGTCTCGAGGTCGTTCGAGCCGCGGAAGAGCTTCTTCTGAGCGATCGCCTCCCACAGCACCACGCCGAGCGCGAACACGTCTGCGCGCGCGTCGATGTCCCCGCCGCCGATGTACTCCGGCGCCATGTACGCGAGCTTGCCCTTGAGCGAGCCGGTCGTGGTCGAGCCTGGCTTCGAGGTCTCCTTGGCGATCCCGAAATCGCTCAGGCGCGCGAGGCCGTCGACGCCCACGAGGATGTTGTGCGGTGACACGTCACGATGAACGATCCCGAGCACCTTGCCTTGTTCGTCGGTCAGCTCGTGGGCGACCTGCAGGCCCGCGCAGGCATCGAGGACGATGCGGACGACGACGCCCGCCGGCAGCGACCCCGGCTTCGACTCCGCCGCCTGGAGCAGCTCGGAGAGCGACGCGCCCTCCACGTACTCCATCACGAGGCGCAGGTCGGTCGACTCGGAAGCGCGGCTGTCGCGCTCGATGTCGAGCACGGCGACGACGTTGGGGTGGTGGATGCGCGAGGCCAGCTTCGCCTCGTCGACGAGCATCCTGGCGAACGTCTGGTCCTCGAGCAGGTGGGGGTGGGCCCGCTTGATGGCGACGAGCCGCGAGAACCCGAGCGGCCCGCGGACGCGGCCGACGTACACGGTGGCCATCCCGCCGGAGGCGAGCTTCATGAGGAGCTCGTAACGCGAGGCCTGGCCAGCCATCCTGGCTCAGTAGCGTAGCTGGACCGCGACGCCACGGGGGAACGGGACGGACGCTGTCCCGCCGTCCAGGCCCCAGTCCACGAAGATGCCCGTGACGGCGGCCCCGGCGGCGCTGAGGAGCGTGGCGCCGAGCAGGATGTTGGTCCGGAGCTGGGCGTCTTGTCCGGGCTCGAGCTGACCGTCGTCCCCGCCGAGGAACGCGTCGTGTTTGTCGAGCGTGTCGATGCCCGACCAGATCGTCACGCCCGCGAGCGCGGCGGTGCCCACGGCGCCGACGACGAACCAGGCCGGCGATATACCGGCGCTGCGACCACTTGCGCTCATGACGGGCTTGTCATTTTTCGGCGCCGGCCCTGGGACGAATGTGGGCGAAGGCGGAGGCGGGACCGGAGGCGAAGGCTGCTCCGGGGTCGTGGCGGCGCGCGACGGCGCGGGCGGGACGAAGTCGACCGTCGCGCCGCCGGCGACCTCCACCGGAAACGCCCTGGCGACGCCTTCGATCGTGACCTCGACACGCTGGGTGCCGGGCCTCACCCAGACCCGCTTGCCGAGCGTCAGCGCGGCGGCGTCGAGCTTGGCCGTGCAGCCGCGCTCGTCGGGGCACGAGACCGAGAGGCGCCCGGCGCGCGAAGCGAACTTCTCCCGCGCGCGCTTCGACTGCTGCTCGACGCGCGGGTCGGGCGGTCGCGACTCACTCCGCTCGGCGAGCTCCATCCCGAGGACCGGATCGTCGGCGAGGATGGCGGCCTTCAGCGCGGACTCGAGCGCCACCGGGTTCGGCTCGAGCCCGTCCGCGATGGCGAAGCCGGCCGCCGCCTCGGCGTAGCTCTTGCGGGCAAACGCCTCGGCCGCCTTGTTGTAGGCCTCGCTCGCCGCCTTCGGATCCCCCGCCCACGCGACCGTCGTCGCGAAGAGGAACAGACCGCCGACGAGTCCCCAGAGCGCGCGCCGCATCATGTCTTGCCTCCGCCGAACGGTCCGTATTTCGCGACGAGCCGGCCGAGGTGGGTCCGATCGAGCCCTGCCAATCGCGCGGCCGCCGATTGGTTCCCGCCGGTTCGAGCGAGGAGCGCCGCGATGTAGAGCTTGGTGAAGCGATCCGTCAGGTCCTCCTTGAGATCGGCGTAAGGGCGACTCGTGTCGACGAGCTCGCTCAGCGCGAGATCCAGCGTCGCCCCCGGCTTGCGCGCGGCTTGTGGCAACACACCGAGCGCCGCGTACGCCTGGACCGCGTTGCGCAGCTCCCGCGCGTTGCCCGGGTACGAGCGCGCCTTGAGCGCCTCGACGATGGGCCCTGGCAGCCCGGCGAGCCCGGCGGCGGCGGCGAACCGGCTCGCGAGCGGCTCGATGTCCTCGATGCGTTCCCGGAGAGG
The DNA here is from genome assembly GCA_016794345.1 of Myxococcales bacterium. Taxonomy (GTDB): domain Bacteria; phylum Myxococcota_A; class Polyangia; order Polyangiales; family Polyangiaceae; genus Xiheicaenibacterium; species Xiheicaenibacterium phototrophicum. Next base: position 33,820 of record JAEUKE010000013.1, on the reverse strand, counting down.
TGGGATGGAGAGGCGGACGACCGCGAGGCGGTAGAACAGGTCTTCGCGGAACCGACCGGCGTTCACCTCCTCCGCCAGATCGCGGTTCGTCGCGGCGACGACCCGGACGCGGACCGTGTGCGGACGATCGGCGCCGACGGCGCGCACCTCACCCGTCTCGAGCACGCGCAGGAGCGCCGGCTGCAGATCGATCGGGAGCTCGCCGATCTCGTCGAGGAAGAGCGTGCCGCCGTCCGCCTCGTCGAAGGCCCCTGTGCGCGCCTCCACCGCGCCGGTGAACGCGCCCTTCTTGTGGCCGAAGAGCTCGCTCGCCACGAGCTCCCGCGGGATCGCGCCGCAGTTGACGGTGACGAGCGGGCCGGCGGCGACCTGCGAGCCCTCGTGGAGCGCGCGCGCGATGACCTCTTTTCCCACGCCCGACTCGCCGTCGAGCAGGACCGTCACCAGCGAGCCCTCGAGGCGCGTGAGCATCGCGAAGAGGCGCCGCATCGCGGCCGACCGCCCGACCGCCCCGCGGTACTCGTCGCGGTCGAAGGCGAGGTCTTCGCCGAGGGCCTGCGTGTCGGGCTCGATCGAGAGGGTGGCCGCGCCGACCTCGATCCGCGCGCCCGGCGCGAGCACGATCTTCTCCACGCGTTGGCCGAGGTAATACGTGCCGTTCCGGCTCCCGAGATCGCGCACGGCGACGCCCTCGGGCACGAGGTTCAGCTCGGCGTGCATGCGGGAGACGGTCGAGTCGGCGATGACGATGTCACACGGCGGGGCCGAGCCGATGACGCAGGTCCCGGACCGGAGCCGGAACAGCGGCGGCGTGCCCTGCGCGCCGACGACGCGGACCAGGATCTCGAGCGGCTTCGTGCGCGAGGAGCCGCGAACGAAGGTCGCCGTGGAGTCGGGCGGCTCCGGAGGCACCTTACGTTCCTGCTCGGTGCTGCACCCGTGCCGCAGCCTGCTGCACCGATGCAGCAAGGAAGCCGGCCGGGTGAGGTCGTTGCGGCTGGCGGATCATCATGGCGAAGGGCTCTGCAAGGACCGACCCATCTTATCGCATTATCGGACCCACACCGGGTTCGTGAACGCGAACGGGATCACGCCGCGTCGGAAGAGCGGGGCCATCGGGGCTTCGCCGCGCACGACGGCGACGACCCAATCACCCGGCTCGAGCGCGACGCGCTCCCGCAGCTCGGCCCGATGGGGGCCGACCTCGAAGGGGGCCGATTCGCGCGCGACGAGGCGTCCGCGAACGAGGAGCTCGAGGGACGACACATCCATCCAGTCGGGGGCGTCCGCCGTGATCACGACCTCGAGCGTCCCGGGAGCGACGGTGTCGCCCGGTCCGGCGCCGGAGACCTCGAGCGTCACGAACGGACCGCCGGAGACGATCGCTCGTCCGGCGCGGACCGCCGCCACGAACGCGTCCTCGTCGAAGCGCGCCGGATCGTCCACCGGGACCTTCACGTACGTCCGAGGCAGGCCGGGCTCGTGGAAGGTGAGCCGGTGGGAGTCGGAGTTGCCGGTCGCCGTGATGCGATAACCACCGTCGAGCAGCGCGAACCAATCGAGCATACACGCCTCGACCGAGGGGATATCGACGGCGTCATCGCCGTTGTAGAGCTCGACCGCATCGAACGAGAGCCAGCCGGGGCGGCGCGCGGCGAAGTCCGCGAGCTCGTTTCGATCGAAGCGCATGACGTCGAAGTAGCCGATGTCCCCCATTCGCGGGTGGTTCACCTGGACCACCGTGGAGCCGAACCGCGGGGGGCGGGCGCGCGCCTCGCGGAAGATGTCGTTCGGGTTGGTGGCCTCGTAGCGGAGCGGGGCCGAGCCGGCGGCGAGGGGGAACACGTTGAAGTGCCCGAAGGCCATCTCCTCCGTCGTGACCTCGTCGCCGACGATCGACGCCACGTATTTGCCGAGCCCGAGCTCCTGGATCGCGGGCCGGTAGTCGGTCACGCGGTTGTGGTCGGTTGCGACGCCGACCTCGACGCCGCCGGCCGCGAGGCTGCGCACCCGGTTGGCGAGGGACTGCGGCGCGTCGGGCGACGGCGCGGCGTGCAGGTGGAGATCGGCCGCGACCCAGCCCTTTGTGTCGACGACCCGCCGGAGCTCGGCGTTCACCTCGACGCGGGCGCCGGCTTCGACGTCGATGATCCGCTCGAAGGACGAGTACTCGAAGCCACGATCCACGACGACGCGGTAGCGGCCAGCCGGCACGGGTCGGTCGACGCGACCGTTCTCCGTGACGACGGCGGAGAGCGCGGCGCCGTCGTCCGGGTCGTCTCCCCAGCTCGGATCCGGCGTGCCGCCGAGGCCACGCAGCTGGATCCGCGAAGGGAGCGGCGCGCCCGCCTCGGTCACACGAACCGAGATGTCCCCCGGACGGGGCAACGAAGCGGTGACGAGCGACTCCGGCTTCATCCAGCTCGTGGTGGCGTGGCCGGGCGCGACGAGCCGCCCCTCGTAACAACCCTCCGGCACCAGCGCGTCCTCGTCGCCCTCCGCGAACCGCGCGAAGGGCCGGCGCACGCCCTCGTCATCCAGGCACGCTGCGATCTCCACACGCGCGCCGCGCGGAAGCCCGGTGGGCAGCGCGACGCGGCGGCCAGGGAGGCCGAGCTCGGTCACCGCGCCGCCGATCGATCGCTCGGACGCGGCCACGAGCAGCCGACGCCGCATGTTGCCCGTCCCGTCTGCCACGACGAGCTCGGAAGCGCGCGCCTGCGCGTAATACCCGGGCACGCCGACGGTGGAGAACCGCGAGTACGCGCGCGTCCCGTCGAGCAACGTGATCGCGTAGGAGAGGCCGGGCCCGTCGCGACCGATGAAGCGCGCGGAGAAGTCGCCGCCGCGCTCCGGCGCAAAGCCGGTCCCCTCGATCCAGGACGGGACGTTGCCCCACGAGAGCCGCTCGCCCAACCCGACCGCCATGTGGCTCGCGTAGCCGTTCTCCGGCAACGCCACCGAGTCCACGAGCAGCGTCTTGCCCTGGAACGCGAAGAACGTGACGAGCAACACCGGCAACGTCGACGCGCGGTGCTCGACGCGGAGCACGGCTGGCGCCGGCTGGCTCCCGAGCACGACCGGAGCGCGCACGGCGGAGAGGCCGTCGAAGAGCTGAGGCGAGATCCCGGAGAGCTCGTCACGCGCGCCGCGCGGTCCGAAGTCGATGACATTACCGTACTCTGCCGAGACGACGGCGATCATCCCCTCGTTCTCGAGGAGGTAGTCGCCGGGCTCCGCGTCGACCCGCGGCCCCACGAGCTCGACCTCCGACTTCGAGCGGATGACGCGGATGGTCCCAGCCCCGGTCGGGATCGGAATCGATGCACCGGTCGGACCAGGCGCCCTCGACCGGAGACTGCCCGTCTCACACGCGCTCGCGTGGACGAGAGCCATCACACAAGCCGAGAGCACAGCCGCGCGTCGCAACGCAGAAAGACCGTACTGACCGGATGCGCGCTCGACAAGCACCGACGGATTGCTGGTAGCCTGGCGCCCGGCAATGTCGATCTCGATCGAGGTCATCCCGCTCGGCCCGGTGGCCGTTGGCGCCCGCGCGTGGCGGCACAGAGGCCGCCGGCTCCTCACCGCGATCGTGAAGGCGAGCTTCACGATCAACCAAGACGGCGAGATGAGCGTGACCCAGCCCGCTCCCGTCGTGACCGAGGAGCGGCACTACCGGAACAACCCGGTCGCGAGCCTGGTCCGCGCGAGCGATCTCGCGCTCCTCGTCCCCAAGCCCGAGGTGGTCGTCGTCGGTCACGCCTACTCGGGGCCCGGCCAGAAGATGCAGAGCACCACCGTGCGCCTCGCGGTCGCGCGCGGCACGACGATGCTCATCAACAAGCGCCTCGAGATCGTGGGCGACCGCCGAGCGAGGCCGGGTGAGCCACCCCCGGAGCCGACCCCGTTCGAGAAGATGCCCGTGCTCTACGAGCGCGCGCTCGGCGGCATCGCGAGCCGCGACAACCCGGTCGGAACGGGGCTGGCGACCGATCCGGACGGCCTGCTCACGTTGCCCAACGTGAACCCGCCCGCCCAGGGCGGCGTGACGCCGACCGGTCTGGGCCCGATCCCCAGCGCGTGGCCCATTCGCCAGAAGAAACGCGGCAGCCTCAGCTGGGCAGCGGCAAACACGCTGCTCGACGTGGACGTGCCCGACGACTTCGACGACGCCTATTTCCAGACCGCGCCCGCCGACCAACAGGTCTCCGAGCTGCTCGGCGGTGACCTCATCGCGATCGTGAACATGCACCCCGAGCTCGGCACGGTGCGCTGCACGCTGCCGACCGCGCGCGGCGTGGCGCTCGCGCAGACGCGGAGCGGCGATCGAATCCCGCTCGCGCTCCGCATCGACACCGTACACATCCAGCCCGACGTGATGCGAGCCGAGATCGTCTACCGCGGCGCCGCCGTCGTCAGCGAAGACCAGCTCTACCAGATGCGCCTCGCGGGCGCGCTCGAGGAGCCCGACGCGCCCTATGCGTTCCCCGACCTCGCCACGATCGGCGGCCTCGTCCCGCAGGCGGGCCCGCGCATGCCGAGCCAGATCGATCTCGGCTCGACAGCCGTCATCGCCGAGGAGCCGCCGCCCGCGCAGCGCGCGCCTCAGCTCTTCGCGCAGCCGCGTCCCCAGCCGGCACCGGTCCCCGCGGCCCATCCGGCGCGCGGCCACGCGGGCACGATGATCATCGAGCCGGACGCCCCGCCGAAGGCCGCCGAGCCGCGGCCGGCGGACACGGCGCCGCAGAAGAACCCGAATCAGTCCACGCTCGTGATCGAGCCGGAGTTCGAGCCGAAGTCGCTCCCGTTCCAGAAGAAGCCCGTCGGGCTCGGGGGAACGGCCGAGATGCAGGCGACGGAGAACAAAGCGGCCACGCCCTGGGCCGGCCCGTCTCCGGTGCACGTCCGTCCTGCGGCCACGGCGCTCACCTCCACCCTCGGGATGGACGACACGGAGGACGGCTCCGGGTACACCCTCGAGGACCCGCTCACCGACGATCCCCCGACCGGCGTGATCGAGCACCCGCGAGGCGAGCCATCGGTCGCGCCGCGAACGGCCTCCGCGCCGCCACCGCCACCGGCCCCATCGCCGCAGCCGGCGCCTTCCCCGCCGCCGCCGGCCCCGCCCCCGGCGCGTCTCCCGGCGCCGTCGCCTCCTCCACCGCCCGAGCGAGACTCCGAACCGCCGCCGCCGCCGCCGCCTCCGAGGCCGCCCGCGGCGCCACCGAAGCCCAGCGTGACGAGCGCGCTCTACAAGCGGTTCAAGAAATAGGTCACCACGCGCGCTGGGCGGTCGCGATGACCTCCGGGCGCGGAGGCGTCTGGCTCGCCATCTGGGAGAACCGCACGGCCGCGGGCGTGGGTACCTTCGCCAGGTGCTCGGCCAGCGCGGGCGGGACCGACTCGTAGACGAGCTCGATCACGAGCGCCGCCGCTGCGCTGGGCAGGTGGTAGGTGACCGAGTCGCGTCCCGGCGCGTACGTGGAGTCGCCGCCGACCCCGACGGGGTGCGTCCATTTCGTCCACGGGCCGGAGCTCGACCACCCCGACGGGAGGATGCGGTTGTCCTTTGCGTAGCTGACCGCGGAGAGCGGGACGAAGGTGGGCTCGCCATCGGAGCCTGCGGGCACCGACTCCCACAGGGCGACCTCGGCGCTCGAAGTGACGACGTCGCGGTGGGGCAATACGACGCCCGCGCCGTCGAGCCGGGCGCCGCCCGCGCCGAGGATCGCGCCGGCGCCGTCCCAGCTCCCCGACTCGAAGACCGTCGCGCCGCCCGCGTCGGTCGCGACCGCGTGCAGCCAGAGCCTTCGCCCCGGGTAGCCGGTCGGGAGCTTGTGCGCGGTGCGGTTCTCGACGGTGACGGTGACCTTGGTGACGCCGGCCTCGACCGCGGGCACCGCAATGGTGAGGTCGGCGGCCGTGGCGAGGTGGAGCCGCGAGCGCTCCGCGGCGGCCTCGAGCTCGCTCGGGAGGACGTCGCTGCCCGTCCATTCGATGTTCTGCGACAGTATCGTCAGCATGTAGGCGTTTGCGCCCTCGAACGAATGGACGCCGAATGGCTCGCGCGGCCCGATCGTCTCGGGGTACGTGGCGATCGCCGACACGAGCGGGTCGCCCGCGGAGTCGACCGTCGGCAGGTGACAGCTGGCGCAGGAGGTTCCGGGCGAAAACGACGAGTTCAGCCACTCGAGGTACGGCCCCTGCTCGACGAAATCGCCGACGTGCTCGCCGTCCTCCACGATGGGCGTGATGACCGTGTGACACGTGGCGCAGAGCTCGCTCTTTCCGATGTGGTCGGCGAACGCCGGCGTGTATTCGACGAAGAACTCCATCGGGTCGGTGCGCGGGCTCTCGTGCGGGCCGTACATCTCGCGGTCGTAGCCGACCGAGAACCCACCCGAGAAGCTCTCGACGTCGCCGAGCGACCGGTCCTGGATCTGGTGACAGAGCGAGCACGTGACCCCGTCTCGTCCGAGGTTGGCCGCCGGAGTCGTGCCGGTCAGGAGCTCGTCGAGACCGAGGTGCGCGTTCGCCGCTCCCGCCTCTTCGGAGCCGGCCGGCCCATGGCAACGAATGCAGAGCGCCTCGACCGGCTCTGGATCGGGAGCAGCTGCGAGCTCCTCGCTGACGACCGCGAGGTAGAGGGGATCGCGTGCGGCGAACGCCATCATCGACGAGCGCCACTGCCCGACCGGCGAGAGATCTTCGCCGGTCACCGGGTCGAGCAACTCCGGCCCCTCGCCGGCGAGGTGACACTGCCGGCAAGCGCCCGACGTCGCGAAGCGGTCCGTCTTGGTCGACGTCACCGCGGCGACGGGCCCGAGCGGATCGGGGAAGTCGACGGTCCCGCCGCCCCCGCCGGCGCCGCCGACCGGGGCCGTCTCGTCACCGCAAGCGACCGCCAGACACACGAGGGCAACAGCGGTACGCCTTGCACCAAAGACCATCGGCGGGGTGGATGCACCTCGCATTCCTGCGCCTCGGGGTCGCTCGTCGCATCCTTCTCGCGGGCTTGGTGGGCGGCGGCGCGAAACCGGCGCGCGCCACGTGCACCGGTTGCGTCGTGCCACGCCCAGCCACGCGACAACGTTGTTGCAGAAACAAGCCACCCTGGGGCCGTAGACAACCCGACCGTCATCTCGTAGCCCTCAGGGCCCCCAAGAAGGAGACGATCCATGAAGGTTTTCGGCCACCCGATGAGCACCTGCACGCGCAAAGTCCTGACCGCCCTCGCGGAGAAGGGCGAGAAGCCCGACTTCGTCGTGGTGGACATCATGAAGGGGGAGGGCAAGACGCCCGAGCACCTCGGCCGCCAGCCCTTCGGGCGCGTCCCGGCCATCGACGACGACGGCTTCCAGCTCTTCGAGTCGCGAGCCATCCTCCGCTACATCGACGAGACGCGCGGCGGCGGCACGAAGCTCCACGGCGAAGGCGCCAAGGGCCGCGCGGTGGTCGAGCAGTGGGTCAGCGTCGAGACGAGCGAGTTCACGCCCCAGGCGATGAAGATCATCTACGAGAAGTTCTTCCACCCGATGATGGGCAAGCCGACCGACGAGGCCGTCGTCGCCGCCGCCCGCACCGCCCTCGAGAAGGTCTGCGCCACCATGGAGACCCAGCTCGGCAAGACCGAGTACATCGCGGGCAACACCTTCACCATCGCCGACATCGGCTTCATGCCGTACATCGAGTACCTGTTCGCGGCGGGCCAGGGCGATCTGTTCGAGAAGTTCCCGAAGACCCTCGCCTGGTGGAAGCGCATCAGCGAGCGCTCGTCCTGGAAGACCGCCACCGGCAAGGGCTGAGAGCCCCTGGACAGCCCCGCACGCCGGACGCAGATTGTACCCGTCTTAGTTACATTCGTTCGAGGTCGCGATGGAAATCGAGTGTCCGGCGTGCAAGGCAGTGAACCGCGTCCCCTGGGAGCGGCTCGGGCAACGCGGGAAATGCGGCGGCTGCAAGGAGCCGCTGCCCGCGCTCACCGGCCCGTTCGAGGCGGGCCCGAAGGAGCTCGACGCGGTCGTGAAGGGCTCGAAGGTCCCGGTCCTCGTGGACTTCTGGGCCCCGTGGTGCGCGCCGTGTCGCGCCGCCGCGCCGCAGGTCGCGAAGGCCGCCAAGGACCTCGGCAAGAACGCCGTGGTCCTGAAGGTGAACACGGAGGAGCACCCGCAGATCGCCGATCGGTTCGGCATCCGCGGGATCCCGCATTTCATGGTCTTCAAGCGCGGAGAGGTCGCATTCGAGAAGAGCGGCCTCGTCAACGCCTCGCAGCTGGTCTCCTACGTCGAGCGCGCCTGAGGCGCGGCGCTCACCCGTCGCGTCACGCTGCGACCGACTTCACGTCGATCTGGATCACCAGATCCGAGAGCGCGGCGATCTCCTTCACGAGGTCCGCCGGCGGCTCCGAGGCGATGCGGATCACGGCGACCGCGGCCTTCTGCCCCTGGAAGATCGTGTTGGTCATGTCCGCCACGTTGATTCCGTATTTGCGGACGATGCCCAGCACCTGCGCGAGCACGCCGACCTTGTCGTAGTGCCGAATGACCAGCTCGCTCTTGGCGGGCGCGCGGACCTCGACGTTCACCACGTTGGGAGCCCGTCCGGTGGCGAGGTACTCGCGGCAGATCCGCACGGCCTCCTCCGCGATCGCGTCCTGTGACTGCTCGGTGCTCGCGCCGATGTGGTGGGTGCCGACGAAGCCCGGGAGCTTGAAGATCTCGTTCGTGAGGCCCTCGGCGGTCCCGCCGGCGGGCTCGTTCGCGAACACGTCGAGGCCTGCGCGGATGCCTTTCTCCTTCATGGCGGCGACGAGCGCGGCCTCGTCGTGCAGGCCACCGCGGCTCGTGTTGAGGAAGATCGCGCGCGGCCGCATCTTGGCGAAGAACGCGGCGTTGAAGAGCCCCTTGGTCTCCGGCGTCTGCGCGAGGTGCACCGAGACGATGTCGCTCCGCTCGGCGAGCTCGAGCACGGAGCCGGCGCGCGCGACCCCCAGCTCCTCGGCGCGCTCGTCGGTCAGGCTGCGCGACCAGACGACGATGTCCAGCTCGAAGCCCTTGGCACGCTCGATCACGGCCTGCGCGATCGCGCCCTGCCCCGCGACCCCGAGCGTCTTGCCCTTCACGCCGTCCGCCTTGCTGTAGGCCTTCTTGTTCCAGCGCCCCGCGCGTAGATCCGCCGTGCCGTCCGCGACGTGGCGGTCGAGCGCGAGGAGGAGGGCGAACGTGAGCTCCGCCACCGCGACCGCGTTCTTGCCGGGGCAATTCGCCACGTAGATGCCGCGCTCGCTCGCGGCCGCGACGTCGATCGTGTCGTAGCCCGCGCCAGCGCGCAGGACGAGCGACAACCCCTTGGCGCGCTCGATCGTGGTGCGCGTGACCTTCGTGCTGCGCACGATGAGGATCTGCACGCTCTCCGCCTTCTCGGGCAGATCCTCCGCCGTGGCGTTGGGGTCGTAGGTGACATCGATCCCCAGAGCACGGAAGGCTCCGAGGTACTTCTCCGGGAAAGCGTCGGCGATGAGGGCGCGCATGGCGGGCGAGGATACCAAAGGGCGCGGCGCGCGGGCGCGAGTACGCTTAGCCCCGTGACAGCCGATCCCGAGCGCGAGCTCCGAGAAGAGGTTCGATATTTGGGGGACCGACTGGGCGACACCTTGCGCTCCAGCGGCGGCCCCGGGCTCCTCGACCTGGTCGAAGAGGTGCGCCGCCTGGCCAAGGGAGCGCGCGCCGGGCGCGCGGAGGACGAGGCCGCGCTCCACGCGCTCCTCGGCGAGCTCGACACACAACGGGCACACGCGGTCGCTCGCGCCTTCGCGCACTTCCTCGCGCTCGCGAACGTCGCCGAGAGCCGGCACCGCGCGAGGTCACACGAACGCGAGCAGACGAGCCTCGTGGGGATCCTCTCGCGCCTCGTCGCGAGCGGCGTGTCCGCGGAGGAGATCCACGAGCGCGCCCTGCGCCAGCCCATCGAGCTCGTCCTGACGGCGCACCCCACGCAGGCCACGCGACGAACGGTCCTCGCAAAGTACGAGCGCATCGCGGAGGCGCTGGCAGAGCGCGCCGCCGCGCCCGAGGCGGAGAGCGCGTGCGTCGACGAGCGCGTGCGCCGCGAGATCGCCACGCTCTGGCACACCGAAGATCTGCGACGGCTCCGTCCCACGCCAATCGACGAAGCCAAGACCACGTTCTCCTTGTTCGAGCGCGTCTTGTGGGACTCCGTTCCGGCGTTCCTGCGGGAGTGGAGCGACGCGCTCCTCACCGTCACCGGCAAGCCGCTCCCCTTGGACGCGGCGCCGATCCGATTCGGGAGCTGGGTCGGCGGGGACCGCGACGGCAACCCGTACGTGACCCCCGACGTCACACGCGAGGCCTGCCTCCTGGCGCGCTGGCAAGCGGCCGAGCTCTACGAGCGCGAGCTCTGCCGACTGCAGGACGAGCTCTCGGTGGGGACGGCCTCGGAAGAGCTCCGCGCGCTCGCCCCGGACAGCGGCGAGCCCTACCGGAAGGTCCTCAAGGGCCTGATCGAGCGCGTGCGCGACACACGTCGCGCCTGCGAAGAGGCGCTCGGGGTCGCTTCACCGACGCGGTCGCTCCGTTCGAGCGCGTCGCGGCTCGTCACGGCGCGCGAGCTGGCCGAGCCGCTCGCCCTCCTCCACCGCTCGCTCTCGTCGGTCGGGCTCGACATCGTGGCGCGCGGCCGGCTGCTCGACGTCATGCGCCGCGTCGCCACCTTCGGCGTCACGCTCGCGCCGCTCGACATCCGCCAGCACGCGGACGTGCACACGCGGGCGCTCGACGCGGTCACGCGCGCGCTCGATCTCGGATCGTACTCGACCTGGTCGGAGGAGGAACGCAGGCGCTTCTTGCTCGACGAGCTCGCCTCGAAGAGGCCGCTCTTGCCTCGTCGCCTCCCCGAGGACGAGGCGCTGCGCGACGTCATCGGCGCCATCACCGCGTGCGCCGAGCAGCCCGAAGGCTCGCTCGGTGCCTACGTCATCTCGGGCTGCCGCGACGTCTCGGACGTGCTCGCCGTCCATCTGCTGCAGCGCGAGGGCGGCCTCGAGCCCCCGCTTCGTGTGGTCCCGCTCTTCGAGACCCTCGCGGATCTGGAGTCGGCGCCCGCGGTGGTCGACGCGCTCCTCTCGATCGAGCCTGTCCGGCGGCGCGTCGGCGGCTCGATGGAGATCATGATCGGCTACAGCGACTCGGCGAAAGACGCGGGGCGAGTGGCCTCCGCGTGGGCCCTCTTCGAGGCTCAGGAGAAGCTGCTCGCGGTCGCCGAGCGACACGGCGTCACGCTCACGTTGTTCCACGGCCGCGGCGGGACGATCGGCCGCGGCGGCGGGCCCATCACGCTGTCCATCTGGTCGCAGCCGCCCGGCTCCGTGAGAGACGGTCTCCGCGTCACGATCCAGGGCGAGGCGATCGACGCCGCCTTCGGTCTTCCGGAGATCGCGGCGCAGACGTTCGAGCTCTACACGACGGCGACCCTCGAGAGCTCGCTCCGCCCCCCGCCCGCGCCGCCCGAGCGCTTTCGCAAGGCGATGGACGCAATGGCGAAGCGGGCCGCGTCCAGCTATCGCCGTGTGCTCGAAGATCCGCGCTTCTTCGACTACTTCCAGGCTGCCACGCCGGAGCGCGAGCTCGGCTTGCTCAACATCGGCAGCCGCCCGGCGAAGCGGTCGGCCCAGGGTGGGCTGGGCACGCTCCGCGCAATCCCCTGGATCTTCGCGTGGACGCAGAATCGGCTCCTCTTGCCGTCCTGGCTGGGCGCGCACGAAGCCCTCGAGCCGAGGACGGACGAGGACCGCGCGGTGCTCCACGAGATGATGACAGAATGGCCATTTTTTGCGGCGCTCGTCGATCTCCTCGAAATGGTGGTCGCCAAGGGGGACCTGACGACCGCCTCGCTCTACGACCGCACGCTGGTGCCGCACGAGCTACGGAGCCTGGGCGGCGAGCTGATGGGGCTGTTCGAGCGCACGCGTGAGGCCATCTTGACCCTGCGCGATCAGCGCGCGCTCCTCGAGTCGAACCCGGTGCTGCGCTTCGGCGTGGACGTCCGCAACCCGTACCTCCACCCGCTCAGCCTGATGCAGGCCGAGCTCTTGCGGCGCCTGCGCGCAGCCGGCCCCGAACAGGCCGAGCCGAAGCTCGTGGACGCCCTGCTCGTGACCGTTCACGGCGTCGCCGCCGGAATGCGCAACACGGGCTGACAGGAGCTCAGCGGCAGAGCTCGGCCAGGGCGGAGCCCGAGGACTGGGCGGGCTGGGCGATCTTCTGGCAGCGTCCGGAGACGCAGGAGGCGCCGGGCTCGCAGCTACCCGAGACCATCGGGCCGCACGACGCATCGACGACCAGCCAGGGCTGGCACACCCCGATACCCGGCGAGGTCTCCTCGCACGAGAGCCCGGTGGCGCACGTGCCATCCCCGAGCGTGCACGCGGCACCGGAGCCCGGGGCCTCGGCACAGACGAGGTTGTTTCGCGAATCGGGGGCACACGCGAGGTCCGCTGCGCACCGGGGTATCTCCGTCGGGCTCGGCGCACAGGACTCGCCGAGCGCGCGGTCGAGGTACCACACGCAGATCGGAATCGAGCCGTCCGCCGGGACGCAACCACGCTGACCGGGCAGCGACGGCGACGCGCAGTCGAAGGTGCCCTCGCAGCGCTCGCCGGGCGCCTTCTTGCCCTCGGGAATGGCGCTGAAGAGATCCGGACAGAGCGCGTCCAGGTCGGCCGCGCTCGGGAGGTCGATGCAGGTCGGCGCCGTCTCGCTCGCCGCTTCGAACGCGGCGACGCACGCGTCGATCGCGTCGGCGACGACTTCGCGGCGCTCGCCTTCGGCGAAGATGATCGCCTTCATGATGTCGTTGCGCGCGGTGCTGCGACAGACCTCCGAGGGCTTGTCCTGCTCGAGGGCTGTACAACAGGACTCGGCGCCGCGGCAAATCGCCTCGGCCAGCGCGTCCGCCGCTTCGTTTCGGGGCGTCTGCGACAGGAGCTCCGGATCCGAGCCGAGACAACCCCAGGCCCCCAGAGCCAAGACGAGACACACCCCACCCCCACGACCAATCAAGGAAAGCATGCAGACATGATTCCGTCGCTCGGGCTCCGAGTCAATGCTGCGCGTAGACCTCAACGTGCCGCGAGGCCCAACGCCTCGAGCTCGCTCGGGTTGAGCGCCAGGTCCTCGGCGTCGGCGACGCCCGGCAGCGCCGCGGCGGCGAGCGCCCGATCGAGCGCGCCGATCTGCTCGCCTCCGCGGCTTCGCGTCCGGTGAAGAGCAACGAAGTTGCGGACGTAGTAGCTCGTGATGGCCCTGGCCGTGGCGGGCTCGATGCGCCGCTCGCGCAGGCCCGCGGCGAGCGCGCTCACCCCGTCCACCGGGGACGACGGCGCCTCCCAGAGGCGCCAGGCGAGCGGACGGAACACGCGATACGCGTCGACGAACGCACGCGCTTCGGCCGACGCGCTCTCCGGTGCGTCGAGCACGTAGTTGGAGGCCCACCGGCGCGACGCGCCGCCGAGCGCGACGTGCTCGTGCGCCCGAAACACCTCGTGCATCACGTCCATCCGGCGCCTCGGGGTCATCTTGCCCGCGCGCTCGAGAGCCACGGCGCGGGTCTTCGGGGAGACGACGAGACCGGCATACAGCAGCACCTCGGAGTAGGTGTCTGCCGCGTCCTTGCCAAGCTCGAGCAACAGCGGCTCCGTGCCTTCGAGGAAGAGCAGCACCCAGGCGCGGCCGCTCGAGGAGAGGAGGACCTCGCGGCGGAACGCCGGTGTCGCGGCAGGTGCGGCGTGCCGCGCGAGGGAGGCCCGGGCCCGCTCGCGGACGCGAGCGCCCTCGGCCACGGCACGCCCCGCCACGTCTGCCTGCCCGGCGAGCGAGAGCTCGAGCGCAGCCTCCTGGTAGAGACCGGCCAGACATCCGTCCACGATCAGGGCGGCGGCAGAGCCCGCCGCGAGCGGTGCGCGCGAAGACTCCACGTGGAGGATCGTCGTGGCGATCCGTTCGAGATCCTGCGGCGTCGGCTGGAGCGCCAGCTCGACGGATATCGCCGAGCCGTCTTCGGCCATCGCCGCGGCGCTCGGAGGATCGAGCAGCGCGAGCGAGACATCCATCACACAGGAGGTGGGGTCTTGCTCGAGCTCGTCCTCGGTCGACGCGCCCGCAGCGTCGGGCTTCTCGCCCGCAATCGGTGGCGCTGCGACGGCGCGCGCGCCGAAGAGCGGCAGCGGGCTGTCGAAGCGATCTGCGTTCGGCGGATAGCCAGCCGTGAGCGAGCGCGTCTCCGGCACCTCGAACAAGGGCCGCTCGCTCGACGGCGCCGAGCGTGTGATCCCCGGCGCCTTGGGCTCGAGGCCGTGCGCTCGCGCGTACGTCTCGACGAGCTCGCTCGCCGCGAAGCGCGCCCCGCCAGGCCGGCTCGGCGATCCGGTGAGCAGATCGATCTCCTCGCCGCCGACGTCGACCACCGCCGTGAGGTGCGTGACGCCCGCAGTCGGACCGCCGTAGTACCGCAGCGCGACGCGATCGCCGAGGCCCGCGTCGTGGAGCGCGGAGGCCACGAGGTGGCTCGTCGGCTCACAAGACCCGGAGCCGCGCAGGAGGGCATCTCCCATGCGCCCACCCGGCATTCCGGTGTACGCGAGATCACCGAACACCGCAGGCGCCGCTTCTCGGATCGGCTTCTCGCGAAGCGCCTCGCGCAGGCCCTCGACACGCGAAGCGAACGCGCGCCGTGCCGTCGTCAGGTCGAACGGGACCTGCTCCTCGGCGGCGTCGATCGCGTTCGCCTCGAGAAGAAACGCACCCAGCTCGAGCTTGCCCTCTCGCTGCGCGGCTCGCGCCGCCTCGACCAGCGCCCTTCGTTGCGCATACGCGCGCACCGGCCGCTCCACCCGACCCGCCGCCTCCAGCACCCGGTCGAGGTGAGCGAGAGCACGAGGGACCGGCGGGCGCCGGGGCTCGAGCGAGCCGAGCGCGCCAACCAGGCCGAGGTGGAGGAGGATGGACGAGATCCCGACGGCTCCGGCACGCAACGCTGGTCGGAGGAGCCTGGCCATCTGGCGGGCTCAGAGTACCGGGCCCGGAGAAAGTTCCTACGGGCAGGCGAGAAGCTCGTTCATCACGGCCCCTCCGTCGCTTCCCAGCTCGACGGGAACACCCGTCATCGCCGCGAGGGTGGGTGCGAGATCACGCAGGCGCCGCGTGTGCGACGAGGCGACGTAGCCGCGAGCCGGAACCGGGCCGCCGCCCGCCACGAGCCAGCCTCGCGACGACTCGGGGTAGTCCCGGCCGTGATTGCGGAAGTCGGCGCTGCGTCCGTGATCGGTCGTGACGACGATGACCGTCTCCCGGCCGTCGCGTCGCCATTCGTCTGCGAGCTCCATCACGTCCCCCACGAAGCGGTCGGCCGTCCCCAGCGCGTCGAGATACGCCGGGTAGTTGCCCGCATGGGCGTGCTCGTCGGTATCGCCCAAGCCGGCGAAGAAGAACCGAGGCCGCTCGCGCCGGAGCACGCCGAGCGCCAGGGCCCGCGTATGGGCGTCGGGCCTGTAGTCCCCGTGGCCAGGCTCCGGCATCGCCGCCTCACCCGCGTCGAACGTATCGCGCAGGCCCGGTAGCTCTCGCACGCGGTCACGCGTCCCCCCGCCGGTTCGACCGGCCGAGACGAGGCCGAGGGCGGGATCGCGCGCCACCACGTAGGAAATGGCCGACCACGAGCTGACGGCCCCGACGGGCCGACCCTTCGACGCGAAGGCGTCGAGCAACGTCCAGCTGGGTCTCTCGGTGCAGTCGTTCTCCTGACAGGGCGCCGTGCGGCCCGTGAGCATCTCGGTGTACCCCGGGAGCGAGACGAAGTTCGGGCCGCTGACCTCGAACGGCGCGCCGTGTCCCGGCGCCCCGAGGGCCACACCTCGCCGGGCGAGCGCATGAATGTGCGGCGCCAGCGCCTCGGCTGGCTTGAGCGGGCTGCCTGGCGCCACGAGGTCCGGGTCGGTGCCACGGTAGATGTCCTGCCAGCGCACCCCGTCGATGGCGACGAGGATGACCCCCAGCTCGGGGTCGTGCGCGCAGCTTGGGGCGGCGAATGCCGTCGAAGTGAAGTCGTCCGGTTCGATCGGCGCCGCCATCGTCACGCAGCCGACGGCGGCGGCCGTCCAGGAGGTGAGGAGCATTCCGCGCCGCGGGAGCGCGCGTCGCACGAAAGACGCGACGGCCGCGGCCCGCGCGGACGTCGTGGTCGGCCTGTTCATGCTCAGCCGTTCTACGTGCCTTCGGTGTCGAGACGCGGTCGCGACGTGGAGGCCTCGGTGAATTATGCGTGACCCAGCTGACATCTTCGTCAGGCACGGGCTCGCGCTCACGTGGCCGTGAGCGAATCGTCACGAACCAGTTTCGTTGTCCTCGCGCCAGCCTCACGCGCTGAGGCGACCGTGGGACGCGATGCACCACTCGGAGGAAGCGACCAGCGCGCCGGGACGGGGTGCGTCGACCGGGCGGACCTTCTGGGCCCTCTTCGCGGCCGCCTCGGTGATTGCGCTGCTGCCCATCCTACGAGCTCGCGTCTTGCCGCTCCTGGACGAGCCAAACCACCTGGCAGCCATCACGATCTTTCACGACCTCGCGAGGCCGGGAAAGAACCTCAGCCCCTACTACGACGCCGAGCTGAGGCTCGTGCCGTACCTCTCCTATCACCTCCTGGTGCACCTCTTCGCCTTCGCGACGGGCGTAGAGTGGGCGAACAAGATCGTGCTCTGCGCCTATGTGCTCTCCGTTCCTGCCGCCGCACTGTGGTGGACGCGGCGCACGCAGCGGGGTCCGTGGCTCGCCCTCAC
The DNA here is from genome assembly GCA_016794345.1 of Myxococcales bacterium. Taxonomy (GTDB): domain Bacteria; phylum Myxococcota_A; class Polyangia; order Polyangiales; family Polyangiaceae; genus Xiheicaenibacterium; species Xiheicaenibacterium phototrophicum. The sequence goes on along the minus strand of JAEUKE010000013.1, from coordinate 16,971 downwards.
CACGTTCCCGCTCGCCTTCAGCACCTCCTGGGCGTTCGGGTTCCACCCCTTCAACGTCGCCATCGGCCTCTTCCTCCTCGCCTCCGCGAGCGTGGACGCGCTCCTCGAGCGGTCGACGCTCGGGCGGACGCTCGTCGCCGGGCTGCTCTCGGTCGGCTGCGCGCTCGGACATCCGCTCGCCGCGGTCGCGCTCGCAGCAACGACGGTCGTGTTGTTTGGGGTCCATCGACCGCGACCGGCGCGCGCCGCACGAGCCTTGCTGGCCCTGGGCCCCGCTGCAGCGCTGTTTCTCTGCAGCACGCTCCGCCCATCGGTCGATTGGGTGCAACCGCGAGCGGGAGCGGGCGGACTGGAGGTGAAGAGGCTCTCGATCGACACGTTGCTCCGTCGACTGCCGGAGCACACGCTGGATCCGATATCGGGCAAGGTCGACACGAGCGTCTTCTGGGCGCTCGTCGTCTGCACGGCCGGCCTGCTGCTGGTCGACCTGGTCCAGGCCCAGCCCATCCGGTCGCCTCGGGCGCAGCTGCTCCACCACCGGGCGGCGCTCCTCGGACTGGCGATGGCTGCGCTCTACGTGGCCATTCCGTTCGAGATCGTGCGCCCGTTCGCCTGGTGGTGGGTAGGCCTCCGGTTCGCTCCGCTCGCGTTCTTCTTCTTCCTGCTCGTGCCGTCGGGGACGATGAATCGGCTCCGCATCCCGATGAACGTCGCGGGCGTTGCTTGTGCGTTCGTCCTCCCGCTCCACGTGTCCGAGAAGTACGCGGAGTTCGACGCCCGCATGGCGCCGTTCGTCCGCATGGTGGAGAGCACCCCCGAAGGCGCGTCGATCCTCTGCTTGCGGATGGGACCGCGAACGGACGCCGCCGTGAACGTGACCGTCTACGACCAGATCGGCGCCTGGGTGCAGATCCTCCGAGGCGGGTACAGCCAGGCCGGCTGGCACGACACCGCAACGCTCTTTCGGACCAAACGAGCGCTGCCGGCCCCACCCTATTGGCACCACGAGCAGTTCGATCCGAAGGTGCATGCAGCGCCGTACGATTTCGTGCTCGTCCATCGTGAGCCCCAGCCCCTCTTCACAGACGAAGACGGCTTTCGGCTCGCTGCCCGGGAGGGGGAATGGCGGCTCTACGAACGGGTCACGGTCAGCAGGCCGGAGCAGCACGCTCGGTTGGGCGCAGCGCACGCCTCGCCTCCCTGACGTGCACGGCGAAACGGGCGCGACATGTCACAGACCACGCGCGTCGCCGACACGACCGAAGCCTAGCTTCGGGTGCCGTGGCGAATCGAGACGTCCGACCCAGGGTGCTCTTCATCTGCGGAACGATGAATCACACCACGCAGATGCATCAGATCGCACGTGAGCTGCCGGAGTGCGACGCGTGGTTCACGCCTTACTACTGCGACCCGCCGCTCGATTGGCTACGCCGCGCCGGCGCGCTCGAGTTCGTCGCGCTCGGCGAGCGTCACCGCCGGCGATGCATGAGCTATTTGCAGGACCAAGCGCTTCAGATCGACCTGGAGGGAACGCGCCACGCCGGCCAATACGATCTCGTGCTCACCGCGAGCGACCTCATCGTCCCCAAGAACGTCGAAGGGACACCGATCGTGCTCGTCCAGGAGGGCATGACCGATCCGGAGGACTGGCGATACTCCCTGTGCCGGACAGTCAAGATCATGCCCCGATGGGCGGCGGGAAGCGCGCTCACCGGCCTCAGCTTGCAATACGACCGCTTCTGCGTCGCGAGCGCCGGTTACCGCAACCTCTTCATCGGCAAGGGGGTACCGGCGGATCGCATCGTGGTGACCGGCATCCCCAACTTCGACAACTTTCGACGACTGCTCGAAAACCCGTTCCCTCACAAGAACCACGTCCAGGTGTGCACCTCGGATCTGCGCGAGACACTGCGGTACGACGACCGCGCCGGCTTCCTGAGAGGCGTGGCGGCGCTCGCGGGGACGCGGGAGGTCATCTTCAAGCTCCACCCGAACGAGAACGAGGCACGCGCGACCCGCGAGATCAATCGCTACGTGCCCGGCGCGCGCGTGTTCGCGGAGGGCTCGGCAGAGGAGATGATCGCAAACGCGAACATTCTCGTCACACAACTGTCATCCGTCGTGTACGTCGGCCTCGCCTTGGGGCTCGAGGTCCACTCCTACTTCGACCTGGAGGAGCTGAAGCGGCTCTTGCCGCTTCAGCTCGCGCGCGCAGCGGCGAATATCGCGGAGGTCTGCCGTGACGTCATGGCGAGGCACCGTCTGCGACGCCGCGGAAACCGATCCCACCCCGGCGATGCTCGGTATCGCTCGGAGGGACTACAACCCCGAGGGCTTCCGCAGTAGGGTCCCCTCGTCTTCGCCATCCGGTACGAACTTTCCTGGAGCACCACGATGCAAGCTTCTCGTTCCCTCTGCTGGGCCACCGTTGGCTTGGCCCTCACGCTCGCCGCAGCCTGCGGCGATGACACCGGCTCAGGCGGCGCGGGCGCGTCAGGCGGCTCGACGACCACGACGGGCTCGACGTCCAGCTCGACGAAGTCCTCGAGCTCCTCGACCACCTCGTCCTCGTCGTCGTCCTCGTCTTCGTCCTCCTCGTCCGGCGGCGGCGGTGCCGCGGAAGGTGGCGGTGGCGGTGCGCTCGGCGGCGGCGGCGCCGGTCAGGGTGGCGACGGCGGCGCTGGCGGCGGCGGCGCGAACCCGTCGCAGCAGATCGCGGACGTCATCGCGACGCCGGACGGGACGGGCCTGAGCCTGCCGATCGAAGGCGCGCTCGTCACCTACACCAAGCCCGCCCTGGGGATGGACCCGGCCGGCTTCTTCCTCCAGGCCGACCAGGCGGGCCCCGCGATCTTCGTCGCGGTCGACCCGACGACGCTCAACCCCGTCGCGAACGTGGGTGACGAGCTCGAGCTCACGGTGACCGAGGTGACCACGGTCGCCGGCCTCAAGATGGTGACCGCCGTCACCGGCGTGTCGGAGCTCTCGACAGGCAACTCGATCATGCCGCTCGTGGCGGACGTGAGCAACGCAAACGACCTGGTCACGAACCTCGCCGGCTACGAGAGCCGCGTGATCTCCCTGACCGCAGACATCGACGCGAACTTCGTCAACGCGTCGTTCCCGCAGGTCGCCGGCGAGATCTCCACGATGGGCCTCGACGATCCGAACCTCCGCCTCCGCATGCCGGAGGACGTGCGCGCCACCTACGATCTCGAGGCCGGCTGCTCGATCACGCTCGACTACGGCGTCATGTGGCGGTTCAACGGCGTCGCCCAGCCGTCCACGGTGGACGCGAACGATCTCTCGGTCGTGCTCTGCCCCTCTCCCGTGGTCTCGAGCGCCGCGGCCGTCTCCGGCACGAGCGTCGTCGTGAGCTTCAGCCGCCTGCTCGACCCGGCCAGCGTGCAAGCCGCCGACTTCACCTTCGACAACGGCCTCACGGCGCAGGCGGTCAGCGTGAACGGGAAGGATGTCACGATCACGACGAGCATGCAGACCGGCGGGACGACCTACACGGTCACCGCGCAGAACCTGACGGACGTGCTCGGCTCGCCCGTCGTCGCGCCAAACACCGCGATGTTCAGCGGCTTCGTGACCATCGCGCAGATGGTCATCAACGAGATCAACCCCAACATCGGCTCGAGCCGCGACCTCCTCGAGCTGCTCGTGACGGGCGCCGGCACGACGAACGGCATCACGCTCATCCAGGACGGCTCGAACGTCGAGACGCTCGCGACGTTCCCCGACGTCAGCGTCGCGGTTGGCGATCTCATCGTCGTCCACCTGAACCCCGCCGGCGCGACCGGCGCCGCGCCGGGCTCCGAGACGACCTCGAAGACGCAGCACCCGTTCGCGACGTTCAGCGCCAACTACGACAACGCGTGGGACTTCCACGGCGGCACGACCGGGCTCTCGTTCTCGAACCGCGTGCTTCGGGTCGAGGCTCCCGGCGGCGTCATCATCGACGCAGTCGCTGTCGCCCTCACGGGGCAGACGACGGCGGCGTACCTCACCGATCTCGCCACGCTTCAGGGCCTCGGCCTCTGGCTGCCGGCCAACTGCGGAGGCGTGGCCTGCGACTACATGACGACACCGTCCGCCGTTGATATCTCGGTGAACTACGTCGGCTGCGGGACCACGGCGACCGGCAACAGCGTGAGCCGCAAGCCGGGCCTCGACACGATGCAGGCATCCGATTGGAACGCAGCAGGGGCGCACAGCTGGGGCCAGCCCAACCCGTGACGAGTGGAGGAGTCTGGCGCCATCGTCGTCATCGCTGACGCAGGTGCCGCTCCTTCACCCCCCAGCCCCCCTCACGGTTCGTGAGGGGGGTTGACGCGAAACCGACCGACGCCCGGGCTCTCGCTCGGGCGTCGCTGTTTTGTGCGGCGCTCTGGCGCACCGCTCGCACCCGATCTCGGGAAGAAGGCGAGGCGGTGCATGCGCGTCCATCGGTTCTTCGCGCTCGTCATCACGGCGCTGGCGCTGACCATGACCTCCGCGCACGTGCTCGAGATGCCGCAGAAGACATCCTCGACCCCATGCGGCGCGCGGCGGAGAGCCACGAGGCGGCGGACGCCGCGACGCGCGGCGCGCGGATCTGATCGGGCGAGCGCCTCGCGCAGCGCCGGTCTACCCGCCCGAGAGCGCCTGGAGGATCGAGACCGTGTCCCCCGGCGCGACGGCGTCGCTGAGCGACGACCGATCGCCGATGGGCTCGACGCCGATGAAGACGTTGACGTGGTGGCGCAGCCGGCCGGTGTCGTCGAGGACGTACGAGGCGAGGCCCGGGTGGCGGCGGTCCGCGTCGGCGATGATCTCGCGGATGGTCGTGCCGGAGAAGGCGCCGTCCGCGAGGTCGGGGAAGAAGCGACGAAGGTGGGGCGTGAAGGTGACGTGGGGCATCGCGCTCAGCCGAACCGCACCGAGTGAACGGGCGGGAAATGGTTGCCGATGCACCGCCACGAGTCACCGCGATCGTCGGAGACGAAGACGTTGCCCGTGGTGCTGCCGAAGCAGAGCGTGTCGCCGCGAACGTCGAGCGCGTGCCGGTACACGACGTCGTACGCGTGCTCCTGGGGCAAGCCTCGACGGAGCGTCTGCCATGTCTGGCCGCCATCCGTCGTGCGCGCGACACACAGTCCTCCGTCGAGGGTCATGCGCTGGTCGTCGCCCTTGGCGGGGACGACCCAGGCGGTCTTGCCGTCGCGCTCGTCGACGGCGACCGGGAAGCCGAAGTGAACGCCGTGATCGCTCGCGCTGACGCGTGACCAGCTCTCTGCGCCGTCTCGGCTCACGAAGACACCGGTGTGGTTCTGTTGCCAGAGCCAGTCGGGCGCGCCCGGGCACATGGTCATGAAGTGCGGATCGTGCCCCCACTCGGCGTTGGGGTCTGGCAGGTAGTCGTTGAGAAGGCCCCGGTTGCGTCCGGCCCACGTGTGACCGCCGTCGCGCGTCTCGAGCACGCCCGCGCAGGAGACCGCGACCAGGATGCGCCGCGAGTCGCGCGGGTCGACCGCGATCGAGTGAATACCCGGGACGAACTCGCCGTACGCCACGGCCGCCGGCGTGCCGCCCCACTGGTTCTTGCTCGTGGCATCCCCCCGGAAGAGATCACCTCCGCGGCTCTCGTGATCCCAGAGCGGTCGGTTGAGCTCCCACGACTTGCCGCCGTCACGGCTCGTGAACAGGCCGCCGGGCAACGTGCCGGCGTGGATCGTCCCCGGCTCGTCCGCGCCTCCGAAGCCGAGGACCCACACCTTGAGGAGGCTCGCGTCCTTGTAGGCGGTCGGCCGCTCCGACTCGGGCAACTGGTCCGGGCTGGGGAGGTGCTGCTCGATGAACCGCGCGCCCTTCGGATAGCCGATGTCGTTCAGGTGCTCCCACGTCGCGCCGTCGTCTTTCGAGCGCGAGAGCTTCGGCCCCCAGTGCGCGTGGTCCATCGCGACCCACAAGCTGCCGTCGCGCGGGTCGGCGGCTGCGTAGCTGATCGACATGCCTGCGTGCGCGATCGGGCGGGCCGCCCAGTCGCCGCCCTTCTTGTCGAGGATGAGGGTTCCCTTCCGCGTCCCGAGGATGAGCCGATCCATCGGGCGGCAAGGTAACGCAAAGGCAGCAGAGAAGAGAGGGGCGACAGTCGCACCCTTTCTTACCTAACGCTCGCACACCGACCTCGAGAAAATCGTGTAACGCTTTGAGCTCCACGCGACACCAACCTTGCGGTGGACTCGGAGCAGGAGAGCTCGACGATGACCAGTCGCGCACCCGATTTTCGGCGAAAGACGATCCCCCTCGTCACCCCCGGCGCGCTGGAGTCGGCCGTCACCATCGCCGCTCCGACCTCGTTCCTGGGCGAGACCGAGCTGGCGCCGAGCACCACAATCCCTTCCACCGGCGCCATCTCGGTGAGCCCCGGCTCGGCGGGGCGGGTCACCGTGTTGCCGCGTGTGGAGATGATCGGCGCCGAGCCGCGGGTGGTGAGCGAAGCACGCGAGCGCTACGTGAGCGAGAGCAAGCTCGGCGAAGGCGGCATCGGAGAGGTCGTGAGCGCGCGCGACCAGGACATCGGCCGGCGTGTCGCCGTCAAGCGCCTGCGCCAGGACGTGAAGTCGGACGCCTCGCTCCTCCGCTTCGCGGAGGAGATCCGCACCATCGGCAAGCTGGAGCATCCGAACATCGTCCCCATCCACGACGTCGGCATCGACGAGAGGGGCGATCACTTCTTCGTCATGAAATACGTCGACGGCGAGACGCTCGAGAAGATCATCGAGCGCCTCGCCGCGCGCGACCCCGCCTACCTGGCGAAGTACACGATCGAGCGGCGCGTCGAGATCTTCATGGCGCTCTGCGAGGCCGTTTCGTTCGCGCACGCACAGGGGATCGTCCACCGCGACATCAAGCCGGCGAACGTGATGGTGGGCGCCTACGGCGAGGTGGTGCTGATGGACTGGGGCGTCGCCAAGGTCCGCGGCAGGAGCGAGCCGCTCCACTCCGGCGCCCCGAGCGCGCCTTCGCTCTCCTCGAGCGGCTTCTCCACCGTCGCCGGCGCGATCGTCGGCACGCCGATGTACATGTCGCCCGAGCAAGCCAAGGGACAAGAGGTCGACGAGCGTTGCGACGTCTACGCGCTGTCCCTCCTCCTCTACGAGCTTCTCACGCTCCAGCACCCGCTCGAGAAGAAGCAGTCGCTCGAGGCCGTGCTCGAGGGCGTCACCTCCGACCCGGTGCCCTCCGTCTTCGCGATCTGCGGCGCCGGCCCCGACCCGGTCCCCGCCGAGCTCGGGCACTTCATCCGCAAGGGGCTGCAGAAGGATCCCCAGCAGCGGTTCCCCAACGTCGAGGCCATGCTCACCCGGCTCCGCGCCCGCGCCATGGGTGAGATCCCGATCCAGTGCCCGATCACCCTCATGAAGTCGATGACCGGTCGCTGGGCACGTTTCGTCGACCGTCATCCCAACGGCTCGCTCGGCGTGGCCATCCTGGGGCTCTTCGCGATCCTGGCAGGCGTGTTCCTGAGCGCCCTCCTCGTCGTCTCGTGACCTGATGGAGAACCAGGCAAGGTCCGGTGCTCGTTGGCGCTGGTCCCGTGGGCTCATCCCCCTGCCCCCCTCACTCGCGTGAGGGGGGGAGCGCGAGCCGGTACCAGATCGAGACGAGCTGTCCCGGGACCAGATCGAGACGGCTTCGACGAGCGCCGTCAACGACCTCATTTCAGGGGAAAACCGGCGTTCGAGACCGGGCACGGTCGGTGCTTTGGGCCCGGTCATGACGTTCCTGACGGATGACGAGAACACGGCGACGGACCTACCGGCCGGCTGGTCGGCGCAGCTCGCCGGCCTCTCCCAGCTGATGGCGGGCACCGAGCTCGTGGCCGAGCGCTGCCGGCACGAGATCGCGATGGGCGGAAACGCGCGCGACACGCTCGACTACTTGATGGAGCGCATCGGGGCCGTGAAAGAGGCCTTCCGCGCGCTCACGCCGGTCGAGCAAGACGCGCTCTGGCTCGACCTGGTCGCGCTCCTCCAGGAGGCGCGCGAGCTGCGAGCGAGCGTCGTACAACACGGCCAGGGTCCGACCCTGCGCCCGCGCGCGGCCTGATCTCGCACCGAGACCGTCGTCCAACTTCGGCCGAAGGCGTCGCCGAGCGCGCGCCGAGCGCGCGCCGAGCTGAGCTAGCATCGTGGGCGTGAGATCCCCGTGGCTCGCAGCAGCGCTGTGTTTCGCTTGCGCATCGCAGCCGAACGCGGTCGAAGGGCCCGCCGTGCGGGACGCCGAGCCGGTGGAGGTGGCGATCGCCCCGCCGCGTGCTGCCACGTCCGACCCGCTCCTCGTCCCTGCCGCACGGCCGAGCGCTTCGACCGCCGAAGACGCCGACTCGAAGGTCGGCGTGCCCGAGTGCGACGCCTACATCGCCACGCTCGAGCGGTGCTTGACGAAGTTTCCCGAGGCGGCGGCGGCGGCGGCAGAGTCGACGCGAATCATGCGCGCGGCCTGGAAGGACGCGGCGAAGGACCCGACGGCGCGAGAGACGCTCACCACGGCGTGCAAGGCCGCGCACGAGGCGATCCTGGCGGGGTGCAACCCCTGACCGCCGCGCCGCTTGGCCCCGCTCTGCCTACAAGAAGAGCCCCACCACGTTGCCCATCATGCAGTTCGCGATGGCGCCGGCGAGCATGGCGCGGAACGCGATGCGCGAGAGGTCCTTCATGCGATCCGGCGCCATGGCCCCGATGCCACCCAGCTGGATGCCGATGCTCGCGAAGTTCGCGAAGCCGCAGAGCGCGTAGCTCGCGATGATGGCGGAGCGGTGGCTGATGGCGATCGTCGGCGACTGCACGACCTGCCCCAGGTGGATGTACGCGATGAACTCGGTGAGGACGAGCTTCTCGCCCAGGAGGCGCCCGACGATCTGCGCCTCGTTCCAGGGGATGCCCATGGCGAACGCGATGGGTGAGAAGAGCCACCCCATGATGCGCGCCATGCTCAGCGGCTCACCCGCGAGCGGGATGAGCGACAGGAAGTAGTCGGCCATCGCCACGAGCGCCACGAACGCGAGCAACATCGCCACGACGTTGAGGAAGAGCTTCATCCCTTCGCTCGCGCCGTCCGCCGCGGCCTCGAGCACGTTGCCGTGGATGCGCTTGACCTCGAAGTCCAGCTTGCCTTGCGTGTGGGGGACCTCCCGCTCGGGCAACATGATCTTGGAGACGGCGATCGAGGCCGGCGCGCCGATGATCGAGGCCGTGACCAGGTGCCCCGCGATGCCGGGGATGTCTTTCAGGAAGCTCACGTAGGCGGCCATGACGCCGCCGGCGACGGTCGCGAAGCCGCCGACCATGACGAGGAACAGCTCGCTGTTCGTCATCGTCGCCACGTAGGGGCGCACCGTCAGCGGCGCCTCGGTCTGCCCCAGGAAGATGTTCGCCGCCGTGGAGAGCGACTCGGCCCCGCTGATGCGCGCGGTGCGCTGCATGATCCACGCGAGCCCGTACACGACGCGCTGCATGACGCCCGCGTGATAGAGGACGCTCATCAGCGACGAGAAGAACACGATCGTCGGCAGCACCCAGAAGGCGAAGGTCTTCACCGGTGGCGAGACCTGCCCCGCGATGACGTCCGTCTTCTCGCCGGAGGGTTCGAGCACGCGGTGGGGCTCGATGGACTGGAAGACGAACGTCGAGCCGGCCTCCGAGAACGAGAGCAGCCGGTGCACGCCGGCGTCGATCGAGTCGAAGAAGACAGCCTGCGCGGCCGGGGTGAGCACCACGGCGGCGAGCACGACCTGGAGCCCGATGCCCCAGAGCACGGGCCTCCACGAGATGCCTTTGCGGTCGAAGCTGATGAGCCAGGCGAGCCCCACCATGACGGCGATGCCGAGCAAGGAGAGCGCTCGATAGCCGATCCCGACAGGCTCGTTGACGACCGAGGCGAAGAGGGAGACGCCGCGCACGGGCGGTACTCTACCAGGGTGCTCGAAAAGAGAGGGCCGTGATGGACCCCGGGGCCGACCCGTGCGAAATGGTGCTCGTGCCGGAGGATCCGTCGAAGCGCTTCGTCGCCTTGGTCAAACGCGAGCTGGGAGCCAAGTCGGTCACGTTCCACGACGAGGGCGAGGCGCCCGAGGAGGACGCGGTCGCAGTCGAGCTGCCCGACGGGAGGTTCGTGGAGGCCGTCTTCCCCGACACCCCGGACGACGTGCAGGCGATGACGCGACGGCTCGAGATGCTCGTGGGCGCGTTCGAAGGGCTGACCGGCCAGGAGGCGCAGCAGAAGCGCCGCGAGCCCCCCGCCCTCTCGCTCAAGAAGGAGCTCCGCGCGCTCGTGAAGCGGAGCCGGGGTGCTGACGCCACTGTCATCGATGCGCACTCGCCGGTCGTCTGGGCCAGCGCCACGGACGACGACGACACCGAGGAGGAAGCGGTGAAGGCGCGCGAGCTGCGCTTCCGCGCCATCGCGGAGCTGCGCGCGCTCCCGCAGATGGCCGCGCTGCACCGGGGCGGGCACCTCGCCCTCAGCCTGCGCGAGGAGACGTTCGGCTACGTCGTGCGATCGTTCGCCGGGATCTACGTGCTCGGTGTGGTGTTCGACCACGCCTTCGACGAGATCCGCGCCGAGCGCGCGGTTCGCGACTCGCTGCAGCGCGTGGAGCGCCTCGTCCTCGTGCTGCCGCCGCTCGAGCCCGACCCGGTCCCGGCCGGCGTCGTCGCGCTGCGGGGTCGACGCCGGCGGCGGTAGTCAACGCGTCGCGAGGTGCACCGACCACACGATCGTGGCGAGCGGCACGAGGTACATCGTCGACCACGCGATGCCCCAGCCCACCGAGCGGCCGAGGTTGCCCGTGCAGTCGTGTGTGTCGTGGGCGACGCGGGTGAGCGCCCGGTGCAGCACCGCGTAGCCGGCGAAGAGCACGAGGGGTAACGCGAGCTCCGCCACGACCCACGCGGCTCCGAACAGCACCGCCAGGACGACGGCCAGCGCGAGCGCGAAGAGGGCCCCCTCGCCGTCCACCCCCGAGCACCCGTCACAGCCGCACGAGTCCAGCCAGCCCAGGCTCGAGCCCCCGCCTTCGGTGCTGCTCCCCGCCTCGCGCCGCCTCTGCCAGAACGGGACGAACACGCCGTCGTCACGGAGCCGGAACCCGCGATAGAGCAAGACGGAGAAGGTTGCGCCGAGCGCGGCCCACCACGCCCCGAGCACGAGCTCCACCTCGACCCATCGGGCGAGATCGAACGAGAGCGGCAGCACGACGGCGGCGAGGAGAAAAGCGGCGCCGAGGATGGCCACGGTCGCGCTCCCCGAGACCCGCGGGCCGAGCCGCACCGCGGCCTTTCGAACACGCGCGCGATACGGGTGCGCGGGCCCCGCGAGCAGGACCTCGGGGTCGTCGTCCTCGACGTCGCGGTCGCGTCGCGCTGCTCGAGCGCCGCCACGATCCCAGAACGCGAGGATGAGCACCGCCACGATGACCACCGCGCCGCCGATGAGCCACGCGAGCGCGCCGAACGATTCGTGGGTGCTCGGGCTCTTCCAGAGCCAATACGAGAGGCCCAACCCGAGCCCGAGGAACGTCGCCGCGAGCGAGACTCGCCGCTGCTGCCGGGTCGACGCCTCGTACCCGCAGACCCGACACGCAGGTCGATCGTCGACGAGGAGCTCGTAGCACTCGTCGCAGAGCAGCTGCCCGCAGCGACTGCAGCGAGCGATCGCTACGACGGTGGGGTGGTGCTTGCAGCTCGTCGCCGAGGTCATCGCGGGAACCCGACCTTACCGCGATTCGGATGCGGTGACTGTGCGCCGCTTCCGCGACCCCCAAGGGGTGAGGGTCGCGGAAGCGGCGCACAGGCGTACTCTCTGCATCCGGCGGTCCTCACTTCCGACCGAGGACCGAATCAGGGCATTCGGTCCTCGGTGTAGCAGTACACTTCCGACCCCCGGAATGTTCCAAGTCGTGTGGCGCCCCGAAGACGAGGCCTTGCTCGTCCACCTCGAGGACGAGGCGGCGGTGGCGCACCTTTGGCGGCTCCAGGCTCCGGAGGACGCGCCCGTCCCGGCCGGCGCCGCGTTTGCGCTCGCCGCCGCGACCCGCAAGCTCTCCGACGGAGCGGCAGCGGTCGTCGCGGCCGCGAGGGGCGACGCACGATCGCTCGCCGCGCGGCTGCTCGTGGACCGGTACCGCGACCTGCCCGCGCCGTTCGTGCACGCGTCGGCCGTCTACTTCGGCCGCCTCGCGGCGGCCTGGGCGCTCGCCGGCCCAGAGGGGGAAGATCACGCCGCGCTCGCGAGCGTCCGATCCATGGCCGCCTGGCTCGCGCTCGACGACGAACGGACCTACCTCGCTTCCCTGGGCCGTCGCCTCGCACACGGTGCCAAGCCGGACGAGGCCGAGACGATGGCGCGCACGGCCGCGCTCGGCTTCTTCGACGAGCTGCGCGAATCCGCCCTCGCGGGCGCGCGCGAGCTCTCGCCTCGGTCGGCGCGCGCCCTCGCGTCGCTCGGGCGTGTCCAGTCGGCCGCGAACCTGGCCGGCCTCGACGCGACCGCCGCGCGTTCCTACGTCGCCCGCGCCGACTCGATCCGCGCCCTGGTCGTCGACGAGGCCCTCGCGCCCATGTCCGATGAGGCGGCCGAGCTCAAGACGCGAGAGGACGGCGGCGCACACGCGCGCCCCATGCTGGAGCGTGTCGCCTCTGCCTGGGCCTGGTCCGGCTGCGACGAAGCGGTGGAGCACTTCGCGATGGACCAGATCACGGAGCTCGCCTGGCCCATCTACAAACAATCGAGCTGGGACACGTTGCGCGCCATGCTCACGCCTTGCATTCCGCTCTTCGAGTCCATGGAGGCGCGCATCTTGCGCGATCCGGTCCGGCACCTCGCTTATGCGGCAGACTGCGCCCAGATGTTCGTCTTCTTGTCGGAGACGGAGAAGGACAAGAACAAGGAGTGGCTCCTCGCCGAGCGCGCGCTCCGGCTCTGCCCCAGCCACCGCAACGGCCGGCTCGTCCTGGCGCACCTGTGTGCGCGCCGCGCCATCGGCCTGCTCGATCAGACGAGCTTCTTCAGCGCCAAGACGGACATCGCCGAGGCGACGCGCCTCGTGCAACGCGCGGAGGACACGTACCCGCAGAGCAAAGCCATCCCCGAGGCGCGCCAGCGCCTCGCGGACGCGCGAGCGCGGTGGGGCTCCCCATGACCAACCCGTTCGAAGCGCTGGGCGTCGATCCGCTCGCCACCATCGCGCAGATCACCGAGCGCGTGCGCGAGCTCTCGGAGGACGCCGACGAGCCTCGAAAGAAGGAGCTCCGCGCGCTCTGGGAGGCGCTCACGCTGCATCCGCGCAGCCGCATCGCCGCCGCGATCACCACGTTCGTCCCCGAGACCCCCGCGCCGGAGGCGTTCCCACCGCCGGCGACGCGGCTCCCGGCGGAGGCCGAGCCGAGCCCCTCGCTCCTCGACGCATTGCCGCTCGCCGGCGTCGTCCCCGCGCTGTCGAGCGCCGCGGTCCGGCCTCTGCCTTCGTCCACAGTCCCCATCCTCGAAGACCCTCTCGTGCAGGAACACAATCGATGATCATCCTCGACCGCGCCGTCGGAATCGACCTCGGAACCACGAACTCGGAGATCGCCATGCTCGTCCCCTCCGAGCGCGAGATCCTCGTCTACGCCGACAAGTTCGGCCGCCGCACGGTGCCCAGCGCGGTCGCGTGGGATCCGACAAAGAAGACATTCGTCGTAGGGCGCGCCGCGCGCGCGCGCCGCGGCAAGGAGCCGCCGCCGATCGAGTCGGTCAAGCGTCGAATGGGCCAGCAAGTGAAGGTCTCGGTCGGCCCTCACGAGCTCACGCCCGCCGAGGTCTCCGGCAAGATCCTCGGTGAGCTCCGCGCCGCGATGACGTCGTTTCTGGCGGAGAAGGCGAATGAGGGGATCCAGACGCGCGTCGACCGCGCCGTCATCACCGTGCCCGCCTACTTCGACGCTCCGCAGGTGGAGGCGACCCGCGCGGCGGGTGTTCTCGCAGGTCTCGACGTGGTCGGCATTCTCCAGGAGCCGACGGCGGCCGCGATCTACCACACGTGGAAGAACAAGATCGAAGGCGGCAACTTCCTCGTCTACGACCTCGGCGGCGGGACCTTCGACGTCTCCATCCTGCGGTGCGTGGCGGGCGAATATCAGGTGCTCGCGATCGACGGCGACAACTACCTCGGCGGGGACGACTTCGATCGCCGCTTCGCCGAGAGGCTTCGAAAAGACCTCGTCACTCGCGGCTATGCCCTCGATCTCGACATCCGCGAGAGCGTGGAGGACCGCCACCGATTCGAGCGACTCGTGCACCTCGCGCAGGAGATCAAGGAGAGCCTCTCCACGAGCGAGGTCGTGAACGTCTCCAAGCAGGATCTGTTCGAAGACCAGAACGGCGAGTCGGTCTCGTTCGAGTCCGAGATCGGCCGGGCGGACTACGAGAGCACCATTGCGGATCTCGTCGAGCGCACGATCGCCTGCGCGACACGCGCGCTCGAGCGGAGCAAGGAGACGGCCGACGTCGGGATCGACGCCATCGACCACGTCATCCTTGTCGGCGGCTCGACGCGCGTCCCCCTCGTGACGCGGCGGGTGACCGAAGCCCTCGCCTCGGCGAGCCGCTCGAAGGAGCCTCTCTCGGACGAGGTCGACACGATCGTTGCCCTCGGCGCGGCCGTACACGCCGCTCAGGTCGGCGGGCTCACCATCGCGACGAGCGAGCCTCCTGCCCGGGTGACGTTCACGACGCCGCTTGTGACCGCGGGCGCGAAGATAAGGCTGGGCATCCGCGTGGACGCGGCCCCGGCGGGCGCCGACAAGCTCGCCGTCAAAGACGGCGACGCCACCCTGGCGGAGGCGCAACTCGGCGAGGAGCGCACCGCTCCGCTTCGATTGGACGTCACCCCCGCGGGCAGCGCGGACGCGGAGCTCGCGGTCGACCTCCTCGGCGCGGACGACACCAAGCTCGCGTCGATCCCGTTCGTGGTCTACCGGGGGGAGCTCCGCCCGCGCGCGACCGGCCTCAGCCGCGCGAGCGTGATCGCAAAAGACATCGGCCTCGAGGTGATCAAGGCCGGCCGCCGGGAGCGCCGCGTGCTCCTCGAGCGCGGCACGGGACTGCCCGCCGAGTCGAAGCACACGTTCTACACCGCCGACCAGAGCGGGACGGTCGTCCTTCGGCTGCTCCAGGGCAGGCTGCCCATCAAGACGCTCGCGCTCACCGTCGACCGAGATCTGCCCGTTGGCACGCCTGTCGAGCTCACGCTCAAGTGCGACGAGGCGATGCGCATCGAGGCCCGCGCGCTCATCGGCCAGCAAGAGCTCTGGGCGACCGTGGAGCCCGCGCCCCAGATGGAGGTCGACCGCGCAGGCGCCGTGGAAGACCTGCTCGACGAGGCGGAGCGCGCCCGCAAGAACCTCTGGGGTGGCCTGGGCGACGTGTTCCGTCGCGAGGCGGACCATTTGATCGCCGGCATCCGGGAGGTCATCCACACCGATCCCGCCAAGCTCTCCGCGCTCTCCACCAATCTCCGCCGCTTGCTCGACGAATACGCCGGAGATCCGGCGGACCCACTCCACCCGCCCATGCACCATTTCGAAGGCGAGCTCGACGCCCTGCGACGCGTCGTGTTCCGCAGCCACGGTGTCCTGGTGGGCCTCGACCGAAGCGCCTGGGAGGACCGCATTCGTGATCTCGAAGAGCGGGCGGCGCGGGCGTACGAAGCCGTGGACGCGCCCACCTGGCGTCGCGTCTGCAGCGAGGTGCAGGCCCTGTACGAGACCGCCGTGCAGGAAGAGTTCGCGACCCGACGCCTTGACGACCCCGCGTACGTCCAGCAGAGGCTGACGAACGTGTCGCGCTGGCGGACGCGCGTCGAGCGAGACCTGGTGGATTTCGTCGTCTCCGCCGCCAGCGACGTCGCCGCCATTCAATCGGCCGAGCGAGATCGATTGATCGACGCGCTGCGCGTCAAGGTCGACGCCGTGATCAGCCCGCTCGAGGAGGCCGGGCTCGGCGATCCGGTCGAGGCCCGCCGCAAGATCGAGCAGGCGAGCGGCGAGCTCGAGCGCATCGAGGCCGCCTTCGAGCGCCTGCCCTCGCTCGGGCTCGTCACGGAACGAGGCGGCGGCCCGCGGTGAGCTTCTTCGACGACATCGGGCTCCGGGCAGCGGAGAGCCTGGAGCAGAGCGTCGGACCTTACGTCGCCCTCGCCTCCTACAAGCGGCTCTTCGCCGGTCCGCCCGATGTCCGCGCCAAGGCCGCACACGGCGCGCTTCGGTGCGCCGTGGCGCTCGACGACGAGCGAGAGGTCGTCGATCTGTGCTCGGTGTGGAGGACCGCGCGGGAGGCGGAGGACTCGGCCTTGCCGTTTGCGCGCGACCTGCTCCGACGCCAGAAGCCGAAGCTCGCGATGATGCTCGCGAGCGCGGAGGAGGAGAGGTCCGGCGCGCCTCGGGCCTCCTACCTCCGCCTCGTCGCGGAGGGCCAGCTCGGGGGTCCCACGACCGCCTGGACGATCGAGGCCTGGCGAAGGGTCGTCGCCGCGGCCGGGTCGGACGGTGCGCTCCTCACACACGCCACCGCGCGCCTGCTCGCAGCGCTCTTCGAGCACGCGAGCCACGACTCCACGTTCGTGCTCTCCCGGGCCGAGATCGCGAGCTTGGGCGAGTCGGCGCCGATCGATCTCGCCCTGCCGGTGGAGCGGCTCGTCATCCTGCGCGCGCGTCTCCACTCGACGAACCGGTTCCATCGCGCGAGCGCGCTCTCTCTGCTCGAAGAGCTCGCGCGTCGCAGCGACGGCCCGCTGCGCGCGGAGGCCGTGCTCGTCGCCGCGCGCCACCTCGGCGCCCTCTTCGCCCGCCTGGACGCGGTCGAGATCGATCGCATCGCGGCGACGATCAAACACTGGCCCGACGAGCGGACGCGTGCGCTCGTCTTGGCGCAGCTGCCCGC
>JAEUKE010000297.1 GCA_016794345.1 Myxococcales bacterium | reverse complement strand
AAGCCCCGGTCTTCGTAGGTGGGGACCGGGCCAGCCGGCCCGCGCGAGAGGAGGCGCGCGCCGTCGTTGTCCGTCGGGTCCGCGCCGCTCGCGCCGTCGCACTGGTTTGCAGTCAGCGCGCCGAGGCTCGAGCTGATGACGCCGATGCGCAGATCGGTCACGGGGCTCGACGCGCGGGTCGAGCCCTCGGGGCAGTCCAGGGCCGGCGAAGCGGGCTGCTGCTCCTCGGGGATGCGCCCGCCGTCTGCGTCCAGGCACGGTGGGTTCGCCAGATCGTGGACGAGCTTGAGGGCGCTCGGCGCCAAGATGGCCTGTTTGTCGGCCATGCTGATGGAGTTGTCGACCACGAAGAGGAGGTCGACCTTCTCCGCCACGATCGCCTGGGGCGCCTCGGCAACCGGCGGATCGTCCGGCACGTCCTCGGGCGGATCGTCACCCCCGACGGCGACCTCGTTGCAGCCGGCACACAAGAGCAGGATCGAACCTCCCACAGCGCGCAGTGATCGCATCAGGACCCTCCTGAGGTCGTGCGTGGGGGGCGCCACCAGGCGCCATCAGAAAAAGAGATGCGGGGCGCTGCGCGCGACCAGGACCAGTCCCACCACGAGGAGGAGCCCGAACACGAGCGGGCGGAACCGGTGAGCCGGGACGGCGCGGTGCACGAGCTCGCCGAGCCCGAGGCCCACGGCCAGCGGGACGGAGAGCGACAGCGTGACGAGGCCCGTCGAGGCGGAGAGCTGGCCGGCCTGGGCGTAGCTCGCCACGAGCACGACGTTGAGGACGAGCCAGAGCGCGCTCAAGGTCGCGCGGAAGGCCGCCTTGTCGTGTGAGAGCTTGCGCCCGAGCACGTACACGACGAGCGGTCCCCCGGCGCCGAAGGCCCCGTGGATGACGCCGCCGAGGCCGAGCAGCCCAAACGCGAGCGGCTTGGCCAGCGCGCGGGCGCCCGCCTTCGAGGCGAGCTCCAGAGCGGAGACGACGAGGACGAACACGCCGAGCGCGAGCCGCAGCGTCACCTCGTCGAGGTGGCGGAACGCGAGGATTCCGAGCGGCATGCCCACGGCCATCGCGGGCAGCACCTCCAAGAGGAGGAGCCTCCCCTCCACGAAGCGGCTCCCTCGGACCACGAGGTAACCCGAGAGCACCAGGTTCAGCGGGACGAAGGCCGGGAGGATCTCCGCCGTCGCCAGGAACAGCGAGCCGAGAGCCACCGTCACGATCGTCGCGCCGAAGCCCATCGCGGCCTCGATCGTGAAGGCGAGCCCGACGACAAGGGCGAGCAGGAGAGGCGCGGGCAACGAGGGCATGAGTGGGTCTCGGCCGGCTACGTCGGGTGCCCGCGCGACGATGAGAATGACAAGTTTGTCAGAAGACGATGGTCGCGCAGCCGAGCGCGATTCGGATGCTCGCGTTGGGATCCGTCGAGACGGCGCTGCAGGTCGCCGGACAGAGGAGGATCTGCGTCGGGTCGCCCGGCACGTCGTAGTACCACCCCGGACCCTCGCAGTCGGGGTTCTGCGGGACGATGGCCGGCTCGCCGCCCTCGAGCCCGATCTTCACGTTCACCTCGGTGATCTGGACCTCGCCGTTCAGGACCGCGTCGGGGATGGCGTATTCGCACGGGAGGAGATCGCCGCGCACCTTGGCGAGCGCGTCGCGAAACTCCTGCTCGACGTTCGTCGTGCCGACGAGGATCGCGGACTCGCTGCCGCCGGCTTGCGCGACGAGGTTGGCGAACGACTGGTCGACGCCGGGCAGGCCGACCACGAACGTGGTCACCCCGAACCCGAGCGCTGCGTCGGCGAGATCGGCGATCGCTTGCGGGTCCTCCGGGTTGACGCCGCCGCACAGCCCCGCCGGGCCTTGGGGCGAGCCGTCCGTGATGAGGAGGACGGCCGCCGACTCCTCGGGGAAATTCTCGGCCATCTCGATGGCTCCGAGCAGCGCGCCTCCGAGCGCCTGGTACACCGGCGTCGAGAAGCCGTCGGGGCCGAGCGTCGCGAGCTCTGCGTCGACCTGCGCCGCGATGCCCGGGAGCTCTCCCCATCCGACGGCGGGGGCTTTGTAGACCGTCTGATCGCAGATCGGCATGCTGTCGGGAAAGGAGTTGAAGCCGAGCTCGATCCCGGCCGAGGCGCCATCGGAGAGGAACGCCGAGATGCCTGCGACCGCCGCGTCCCACTTCGTGCCCACCATCGAGCTGGACCGGTCGAGCATGATGTAGAGGTTGAGCGGGGTCGGCGCCGCGTCCTGGTCGACCGAGGCGCAGCTGTCCTCGCCGCCGAAGCCGTTGCCGCCTCCGCCCGTGCTCGTCGTGAACCCGCTCGACGTCGTCGAGCCCGTGTCCGAGGTCCCTTCGTTGCCGGCCCCACAAGCGGCCAGCGCCGAGCCGGCGACCACGAGGAGGACGACCCACCCGCCCATCCGCGAGAAGGAAGGTGTGACGAGAAGCATCGTGGCATCGTAACCGGGCGGCCTTTCGAGGTCACGTCACGAGAGCTGGCCCTTGTGCCGGAGCCGGCAAGCGAGGATCATGACCACCATGCGCTCTTCTTGGTTCCTTCCCGCTGCATTGCCGTTGGGCGTCGCTTCCACCCTCCTCGCGCTCGCCTGCGCGGACGGCGATCCGCTCGGAACGGGCGGCTCGGGCGGTGAAGGTGCCTCGACCGCGACCACCAACCCGACGACCGGCTCGACGACGAGCTCGTCGACCACCACCGCCAGCTCCACGTCGAGCACCGGCGGCCAGGGCGGCGCGGGCGGCGAGGGAATGGGCGGAATGGGTGGCGCCGGCGGATCGGATCCGTGCGCGATGGGCTGCCCGACGAACTCGTGGGACGTCGACGGCAACCCGCTGACCGGCGAGTGTGGCTGCGAATACGCCTGCACGCAGACGTCGACCGACAGCGATCCGATCGACGAGAGCTTCACCGACGACAACTGCGACGGCGGGGACGGCCTCGTCGAGCAGTGTGTCTACGTCTCCGCTTCGCAGGGGAGCAACAGCAACCCGGGAACGCGCATGGCGCCCATGCAGACGATCGCCGCCGCGATCGCGCAAGCGCAGACGAACGGCGTCCCCTCGGTCTGCCTCTCGGGCGAGATCTACAACGAGGCGGTCACCGTCGTGCCCGGCATCAGCATCTACGGTGGCTTCGACCAGAACGATCCGGACTTCAAGTTCCGTCGCAAGGCCGGCATCACCACGACCGTGCAGGCGATGGGCACCGTCTTCAACGTGCCCGACCTGACGCTCGACACGCACCTCGAAGGCCTGACGATCGTGGCGACGACGCCCGTCACGCCTGGCGCGAGCACCTACGGCGTCCGCATGGCGAACGGCACACAGCAGGCCACGCTCTACGTTCGCTACAACGTCATCCAGGTCGGCGCCGGCGCCGCGGGCGCTCAGGGTACGAACGGCGCCGCACACGCCCAGAGCAAGGCGCCGAACGGCAACAACGGCACGAACGGTTGCCAGGGTACGAACTGCGGGTTCGGCGGGCCGCAGACCGTCTGCACCGAGTTCGGAGGCAAGGGCGGCGACGGCGGCTACGACAGCAACGGCGGCCAGACAGGCAGCCCGGGGAGCGGCGGCACGTCCGGCGGTCCCGGCGCCGGAGGCAGCGACTGCTTCGGTGGTGGCAACGACGCCGGCGACGGCTCGAGCGGCGGCGGCAACGGCAGCCAGGGCACGTCCGGCACCGGCGGTCAGGCGCTGGGCACCGTCGCGGGCGGCTTCTACGTCCCGTCGGCTGGTCAGAACGGCGCGCTCGGCGTGAACGGCAAGGGCGGCGCTGGCGGCGGCGGCGGTGGCGGCGGCGACAACGCGGGCGGCTTCTGCAACTCCGACAAGGGCGGCGGCGGCGGCAGCGGCGGCTGCGGCGGCCTCGGGGGCAACCTCGGCACGGGCGGCGGCGGCGGCGGCGGAAGCTTCGGTGTCTTCGTCGCGGCCGGCAAGGTCGTGGTGACCGACAACGAGATCCTCTCCGGTGCGGGCGGCAACGGCGGCAACGGCGGCAACGGCGCCTCCGGCCAGACCGGCGGTGACGGCGGCTCGCCCGGCGGCGGCAACGACGACAGCGGCAGCGGCGGCTTCGGCGGTCCCGGCTCGAACGGCGGCGCCGGCGGTCCGGGCGGCGGTGGCGGCGGCGGTCCGAGCGCTTGCCTCGGGCGCGCGAGCGCGGCGACCTTCACCTTCTCGAGCAACAGCTGCACGACGGGCCTCCCCGGCGACGGCGGCGTCGGCGGCACGAACCCGCAGGGCGGCGTCGGCGGGCCGGGCACGGACGGCACCGCGAGCCCGAACCTCCAGATCAACTGAGCCGGCCGAGACCGGCTCGGCGGTGTAGGCTGCGCAGCGAGACGATGCCTTCGGTCCGCTGCGCAGCCTTCGTTCTGTTCGCCCTCCTCCCGTCTTGTTTGGAGGTCCAAGGGCCTGCCCGGAGAGACAAGTACCCGATCCGCGACGTGGTGACGCCCACGGGCGAGGCGCTGGAGTCCGCCTGCACGCCGAGCGGTCCCGAGATGTGCTTCGACGCCATCGACAACAACTGCAACGGCATCCTGGACGAGGGCTGCGGGGTCCACACCGGCATCCTGCAGTTCACCATCGCGTGGGACGCGCCCGAGGCCGACGTCGATCTGGTCGTGACGGACGCGTCCGGCGACGTCGTTCAGCCCGGCGAGCCGACCTCGTCGGGCCTCGTGAAGGACTACGACTGCCCCGGCGATCGACCGCAGTGCGCGTCGCAGCCGATCGAAAACGTCTACCTCATGGGCGGTGAGCCCGAGCGCGGCCGGTACAAGGTCGTGGTCAAGCTCGACAAGCTCGGCGGCGCGCAGCCCCCGATCCAGGTGCGTCTCGGGGCACGCGTCGGTCAGCGATCCTACGCGATGCGTCTGTCGCTCTCGCCCGGCGG
This sequence comes from Myxococcales bacterium, assembly GCA_016794345.1. Lineage (GTDB taxonomy): Bacteria > Myxococcota_A > Polyangia > Polyangiales > Polyangiaceae > Xiheicaenibacterium > Xiheicaenibacterium phototrophicum. Next base: position 228 of record JAEUKE010000297.1, on the reverse strand, counting down.
CGACGCCGCCGAGCGCGCGTTCGAGTTCACGCTCTAGTCCGTGATCAAGCGCGGGATCGTGCATCTATCGAGGTGTGAAGGCTCTTCGTGGCATGCGCGCACCGACTTCAGGTGAAGAGCGGCGTGGGGAGCGGAGTTTGGTCACGGTGAAAGAGCCGCGGGTGTGAACCCTCACCCCGTGGCCCCTCTCCCTGAGGGAGAGGGGCAGCGTGACGGAATCGACGCAAC
>JAEUKE010000290.1 GCA_016794345.1 Myxococcales bacterium | reverse complement strand
CCGCGAAGCACGAAGACCGAAGGCTCGCTCGTGCTCGCGTTGCGCTGCACGTTCACGCCGCGACCCTGATCGAGCGCGGCTTGTTTGGTCCGCCGGACGACGGTGGACTCGACGGTCGCCTGCGAGCCGCCCACGAAGAGCCCCGTGAAGAAGCTGTCCTCCACGACCGAAGTCATGATGGTGGCCGTCGATGCGTCGCCGGTGACCTGGCTGTTCTGGACCACGATCCCCCTCCCAGCCCCCTGCGCTTGCAGCTCGGTATCCCGTACGACCGTATCTTCGATCAAAGCGCTGGAGCCGGTCACGCTGATGCCGACGCCCTTGCTTTGCTCGACCACGGACCGTCGGACCGCCAAGTCGGCTGGCAGGCCTAGATCCTGGTGTTGCCCTGCCACGATACCCTCGCCTCCGATCCCTGCCGTGTCGGTCTCGGTGTCGCGCACGACGGTGCCTTCGACGAGCGCGCTGGAACCATAGAGGAAGACGCCGATATCGTGGTTCTGCTCGATGAGCGCACGGCGCAGGATGAGCGAGCCGGGGGCGCCCTCCGTGGTGGTCGTCGTCAGGATGCCTTGCCCCGCGGTGCCGTCGGGGCGCTCCTGCGTGCGCCGCACGGCGGACTGCTCGATCTCGACCTCGGCACCGACTGCCACGACGCCGTAGCCGACGTTCGCGTCGATCGACGAGCGTTCGACGCGGACCGTTGTGGGGCCGGTCTCGCCGGTCACGAAGACGGCGGTGTTGCCGCCGTCGTGGATCCAGAGCTCGGACAGGAGCACGTCGGTCGCGTCCTCGACCTGGACGCCTCGGCCCGCGCCGCGGACGGCGAGCCCCCGCAGCGTCGTCCCCGTGGCTCCCGTCGAAATGGTGACCGCGGCGGCCGCGGCCGCTCCGGAGATCTCCACCTGCTCCGCGCACACGCCCTGGACGACCACGGCCTTGCCGGCGATCGTGACGTCTTCGGCATAGGAGCCCGCCGCAACCGCGACGAGCCCACCCGCGGGTGCCGCGGCGATGGCGTCGGCTATCGTCGTGAATGGCGCAGCGGCCGACCCGTCGCTCACGCCGACGAAGCTCGCGTCGACGTAGACGGTGTCCTGGTCCACCGGGATGTTGCCCCATTGCCCGGTGCCGCAATCGCCCACGGGGTGACAGCTGGCCTCTCCGGGAACGGCGAAGCTTCCGTCGTCGCAGGGCGCGGCGGGCAGGATCGCCTCGCAGGTGCCGGCGACGCCATCCGCACCGTCGAGCTGCGACTCGAACGGCACGTGCGCGAAGCCGTCGGCGCATGCTCCCGCGAGGATGCCTGCAGGCCGGCACGTCCCGTCCGGTTGCCCCAGCGTACCCGCGGGGCAGCCGTCATCCGCCACGCCCGGCGGAAGGCACACCTCGCCGACGACCCGCCCCGGCGCCGGGCACGGATCGGGTTCGGGCTCAGGCTCTGGCTGCGGTTGCGGATCGGGCTCGGGATCCGGTCGCGGCTCGTCGTCGCCGCACGCGACCGCGACAGCGAAGAAGAGGAGGAACGGCAGCGCTCTCGGGTTCGTCATGGCGTCGGCGCCTCCGGCCCGATTGGCACGTCGGAGATTTTCTGCGCGGTCTGGGTCAACGCGACGCCCATCGTGGCGGGTGCGTCCGCCGGGCTCATGACCTGTTGCTGAACGACCCCTTCGGTGTCGTCGCCCGGTCCGAGCACGACGTTGGTGAGGCTGCTCTGCGCGCCCACCGGTCCGTCGATGAGGATGCCGTTCGTCGCGTTGTCCGCGACCTCGATGCCGTTCACCTGGACGGCAGCCCCGGCACGCCAGGCGAGGCCGAGGCCGATCTGGGCGACGGCCGGAGGTTGGTTCGGCTCGACCGCGACGGGCACCGACTCGAGCTGGGTGCCCTTGATCTTCGTGTCGATGATGATGATGCCCTTCGCGTCGAGATCGATCCCGAGGCCCGTACCGCGGCACGCCTGGATGTCGATCGAGTCGAGCACGACCGGCGTGGTGTCGTCGGTGCCTTTGATCCAGAGGCCCGGCTTCGTGTCGATGATGATGATGCCGTGCTCCGCCATACCCGAGCTCGGCGCCGCGGCGGCGTGGTCGACGAGCATGCCGTAGGAGCCGGCCTTCTCGATCGACACGTCGCGGTAATCGAGCGTGGAGCACGCGGTCACGCTCAGGCCGCCGCCCGGCTTCTGGATGGACGTGCCGGAGGGCAAGACGTCCGTGATTGTGACGTCGTTCATGCTCGCCTTGGTCCCCGCGAAATGGACGGCGGCGTAGGTCGGTTGCTGGATGACGACGTGCTCGAGGACGACGGTCGGCTGCACGGCGCAACCGCACGCGTCCGCGAGCGACGGGTCGCAGACGCTCCACATGCCGGGGCCGGCGGTCTGCGCCACGATCGATTGGCTGACGGTCACGCTGGATGCGCCTTCGATCAAGACGCCGACCTCGATTGCGGCGCGAACCTCGGAGCGCGTGACCACGACGTCCGCCCCGGCGCCCGCCTTGAGGCCGATCTGGCCCCCCGAGACGAGCACCGAGTCGATGGTTGTTTCGGTGGCGCTCCCCGCGTCGATGCCGCCCGTGACCGTGAGCCCGCGGAGCGTGGCGCCTCGGCCCGCGCCGAGCCGCACCGACTCCACCTTCACGAACGCGGCGCCGCGACCGAGCAGGCTGACCCCGGCAGGCAGCTCGACGGCGCCGTATTCGCCCGGCCCGAGCGCGATGCAGGCGCCGCTGCTCGCGTCACCGAGCGCGCCCGCGAGCTCGCTGGTGGAGCCGACCTCGATGATCTCGGCGCAGGAGACGCCGTCCGTGCAGAACGTGTCTTCACACAGCGCGCCCTCCGGGACGCCGATGCAGGCATCGCTCTCGGACGGCTCGCAGGTCACCGGAGGCGAGGTCCCCTCCTCGCAGCTCGTGACGGCGAGCGCGGCGGCGAGCGCCGAAGATGCGCGGAGGAGAGCGATCCTCCGCAGACGTGAAACCATGAAAGCGACTCCAGTAGCGAAAGCGGTCAAGCGCCCCGAGGCTCCGCGAGCGTAGCATCGAAGCCGCTCGTTTTCAGCACGTCGCGACACCTCGTGTCGTCGGGGGGCGCGATAGGCCGGGCGTCGAGCGACGCGAGCACGCGCCGCGCGAGATCTTCCGCGCGCGATCGGAGCGCGTCGCTCGAGAGCGCCGCGGCGCTGGTGTCCGCGGCGGTCAGGAGCACGCCGGCGCGGTAGGCCTGGCTCGCGTCTGCGTCCGCGATGCGCAGCGCCTCGTCCGCGTGGCGGAGGGCGGCGTCGAAGGCGCCGAGCCCGCCGTGAGCCCGCGCGAGGTTGCGGTTGATCTCGGCGAGGTCGATGCTCGCGCGGAGCTCCGTGCTGAGCTTCAGCGCGGCGCCGAGGTAGTCGAGCGCGGTCTCGTTTCTCCCGATCGCGAGCTCCACCTCGCCGACGTTCGCGAGGAGCGTCGTCTTCACCCACGAGTCGCCGCTCCGCTCGGCGAGCTTCAAGGCCTCGCGGAAACACGTGCGCGCCTCGTGCAGGTCGCCCTGGGCGTACCGGACCGCGCCCACGTTGTTGAGCGCGCGGCTCGCTTGGTCGGGGTTGCGCCGCTCGTTCGTGACCCGGACGGCTTGCGTGTAACAACGGTGCGCCGACACGAGGTGCCCTTGCGCCTGGAGCATGCCCCCGAGCGCGTTCAACAGCTTGGAGACAGCCTGCCGCCATCGGCTTCCGTGTTGTGGCATGCGCCGGCACTTTCGTAGGCCCCGCAGGCACGCATCACGGCAGGCGTCGTAACGGCGCTCTCGCCGGTGCAGAGAAGCGGCGAGCGCCCACATCTCGGCTTCCTCCTCGCCGACGTCGCCGAACTGCGCCTCGGCGAGCGCGTCGTCGATCTCCGCGAGCGCGACGTCCGTCCGGCCCTGGAGCTTACGGAGGACCGCGATCCGGTAGAACAGGCGCGCGCGCCACCGCGGGACCTCCTCGATGTCGCCCGTCTTGGGGCGATCGGTCTCCGGCACGAGCGACTCGGCGCGACGGTAGCTCTGCTCGGCCAGCTCGAAGTGTCCCATCCGGCGGAGCACGTCGCCCAGCTCCGCGCGTAAGCGCACGCGATCGGGCCACGATGGTCGCTCCGCGTCGGACCTCCCCCAGGCCTGGTAGAGCTCGGCGGTGCCGGCGGTCGGCTCGCCGTCCCCCGCCATCCACTCGTCGATGCGACACGCGCGCTCCAGGCTGTCGCGCGCCTCGGCGTTTTGACCAAGCGACGCGGCGCTGGTCCCGGCGCGTCGATAGGCGGCGAGGGCGCGGCCGAGATCGGCGGCGTTTTCGTAATGGTGGCCGATCAGCGCGGCGCCGGCGTCGGGCGAGAGGCGGGGCTCGAGCCAACGCGCGACCAGCGCGTGCAGGCGGCGGCGGTCCTTCCGGCCCAGCATCTCGTAGGCGACCCGGTGGGTCGCGGACTCGGCGAACACGTATTCGCGCTGATCGGGGAACGTAGACGACGCGCGCGCCCGGACGAGACCGCGATCACGCAGGATGCCGAGCAGCGGCTGGAGATCGGCCTGGAGATCGGAGTCCGGGTCGAGCACCGCGAGCAACCCGTCCCAGAACGCGGGGCCGACGACGGCCGCGCGCGCGAGCAAGAGCCGCGCGGGCGACGCGAGCCTGTCGAGCCGCGCCTGAACCACACCCATCACGGTCGCGGGGAGCTCCACGAGGCTCGCGCGCTCGGCGTGGAAGATCCACTCGTCCGTCTGCGTGTCGATGCTCCCCGTGTCGATGAGCAGGTGCAGCGTCTCGACGAGAGCGAGGGGGTTGCCCTCCGCGTGCTCGGCCAATCGACGTACGCTCTCTGCCGACAGCGCCGCCACACGCTGCAGCCGATCCCGCACCATCTCCTCCAGGTGTCGGCGCCCGAGCGGCTGAATCGACAGCCGCTGGTGGTGCGGCGCCCCTTCACCCCAGCCCGGAAACCGCTCGAGGAGCTCGGGTTGGGCGCCCAGGAGGATGAAGACCGGCGAGCCCGAGAGGCGCACGCAGAGATCGTCGAGGAGGAGCAGCGAGGACTCGTCGGCCCAATGCACGTCGTCGCAGACGATCGCCACGGGGGCGCGGCTTCGCGACAGCAGCGTGGCGAGCGACGCGGCGAGCTGGTTCTTCACCGCGAAGGCCTCGTCCTCCGAGCTCGTCGCTTCGGAGCGATCCGCCCCGCGACCGAGCAGCTTCAACATCTGCTCCACGATCTCGTCGTCTTCGACCTCGCCCAGCAGGCGATTGGTCGCGACGACGGGCGGGGGGAGGTCGGAGTCGCTCTTCGTCCGCTCCTGGATCTCGCGCAGGCCGCGGCGCAGCTTCGAGCTCACCACGTCTGCGCCGTCGTCGTCGTGGATGTGGAAGGCCGACCGAAGGACCGTCGCGACGAGCGCGTTGCCGGCCTGCTCTTTGAGGACCGAGCCGGTCGCCGAGAGGACGAGCCACTGTCGCCGGCTGAGCTCGTCGGCGACCTCGACCAACAGGCGGCTCGTGCCGACCCCGGGCGGACCGACGGCGGTCACGAGCTGGGGCCGCCGATCTTCGGCGGCGGTCTCCGCCGCGCCGAGCAGCGTATCCATCTCCGCGACGCGTCCGACCAGCCGCGTGAAGCGCCCAAAAAACTCGCGCGTGCCCCCCATGTCGAGCGCGTGTTTGCTCTCGCTCGGCCCCGTGATCCGGTACGCGCCCTGCGAGGCCGTCTGACCGACCGGCGGGGGCAGCTGCTCGGCGACGAAGCGCCCGGACACCTGCCGATACGTGTCGCGATCGACGAGGAGCTCGCCTTCTGCGGCCGTCTGCTGCAACCGGCCGGCGAGCTTCACCGGCGCGCCGATGGCGTGCAGCTTGTAACCGCCGGTGACCTGCTCGGGGCTCACGAAGAGCTTCCCCGTCGAGATCCCCGCGCGCACCGCCGGCGCGAGGTCCGAAGCGAGACCCATCTTCGTCGCGAGCTCCCCGAGCTCACGCTGGCAGCGGAGGGCGGCGTGGACCGCACGCTCGGCCGCGGTCGCGCTGTCCTCGTAGAGCCCGAAGTAGGCCATCATGCCGTCCACGAGGACGCGCTCCACGGCGCCGCCGAGCGCCGTCACGGCGCCGCTGAGGATGCGGAGGCTCTGATCGAGGAGCTCCGCCACCTGCTCGGCGTCGAGCTGCTCGGCCGCGTGCGCGCAGGAGATCTCGGCGAAGAAGACGGTGCACAGGCGGTTCAGGCCGGTCTTCGGCGGAATGGTCTCGAAGCGCACCGTGTCCGCCGACTCCGTGCGCGGTTTGCGAGGCGCGGGGCCCATCGAGATACGCGGCGCCGAGCGCGGTGTCCAAGGCAGATCCACGGCTGCCTTCAGGGCCTCCCACATGGCTTGCACGTGTGGGTATCGGCGCCGCGAGTCGACCTGGACGGCGCGGTGGAGCACGTCCTCGATCTGCCGGCTCGCCGTGACGCCGCGGGTCGCGAGGCTGGGCCGGACCTGCTCGTTCGCCGACGCGACGTAGAACTGCACCGGGTTCTTGCCGTCGAGCCCGAGCTTGCCCGAGCACACCTCGATGTAGAGGAGCGCGAGCGCAAAGACGTCGGTCCAAGGCCCCACGGCCCCGTGCCTCGGGTTGAACTGCTCCGGCGCGCCATAAGCGGGCGTGAACGGTGGGAGCGTCCCCGCGCGGGTGATGGCGCGCGCCATCGTCCCGCTCGAGTGCATCACCTTGGCGATCCCGAAGTCGAGGAGCTTTGCCCCTCCGCCGTCGAGCAGGAAGATGTTGGACGGTTTGAGATCGGTGTGAACGATCTTCTCGGCGTGTGCGATCGCCAAGGACTCCGCGACCGGCGCGAGGAGGTTGAGCGCGTCACGGGGGGCGAGCATCGGACCGCCACGTGCGGCGAGCTCCTTGAGCTTGTCGTCGAGGGTCAGCCCCTCCAGCCACTCCATCACCATGTAGGGCATCCAGACGCCGGCGGGCGAGACCGCCGCGCCCACGTCGAGCGCCTGCACGATGCCGGTCGTCTTCCGCGAGAGCTTGTGCAGGAGCCTCGCCTCGTCGCGCACCTCCCGCAGGAACGTCGCCCGCTCCTCTTCTCCCAGCGCGGCGGGCAGCTTCAAGAACTTCACCGCGACGGGCTCCTCGAACCCGAGGTGCGTCGCGCGGTACACGATCCCGAAGCCGCCCTCTCCGACGGCCGCCTCGATGAGGTAGCGCTCGTCGACGGTGGTGCCGAACCAGCCGAGGGGATCCGACGACGTCATGCGCTCGCGCAGCTTACACCTGCAGCGGGACCGGGGCTCCGCGATCGTCCCGCGACGCGGGCCACGGCATCATCGGTCGGTCGAGCGAGGGAGACACCGCCACCGACACTCAGCGCCGAGCCTTCTTCTCGAGCCCCCAAGCAGGGCCGGAGGTCGCCGGAGCCGTCATCGAGTTGGCGGTGAAGCTGAAGTTTCCTGTCACCTTGCCAGGGCGGCCGGCCGCCGAATCTGGCACGGCAGCTACATGGTCGATGGCGTGGTCACAGCCCTCCCATCCGGCCACCTGCTCCTCGGGGGGACCTTCGGGATGTACCCGCCGTACGGGATCCCGCTCGACTTCGGTGACTCCCCGCACGTGCCGTCGGGTGACGGTGCGCTGTACTTCGCGCGGCTCCATCCCTGAGCCGGACGGAGGCACAACTCCCCGACGCCATCGTGGCGCCGCGATGTAAGATGCCTTCATGTCGGTCCGTGTCGCCGCCTTCTGGCTGGCCCTCGCGGGCTGCTACACGACCGACCCGATCGGCCCGCCCGATCCGCGCAGCGAGCCCGACGCACCGAGCGGCGGCTCCTCGGGCTCGACGACGAAGAGCGCCAGCGCGTCCTCGGGGACGACCTCGAGCGGCACGACGGGCACCGGGACAGGCGGAGGCCCCTCCTGCGGGGATGGGACGGTGGACCCGGGCGAGGAGTGTGATGACCAGAATGTCATCGACGCGGACGGCTGCACGGACTGCGAGATCGACTGTGAGGCGACCGAGCTGAAGGATCCGACCACCGGCAACTGCTACGCGGTGTTCCCCTCCGCGGTGGACCGCCCCACGGCCGAGTCGAGCTGCCAGGCCTGGGGAGGGGGGCCCGACCTCGGCCACCTCGCGTCGATCGCCGACCAGGCCGAAAACGATCTCGTCGCCCCGCTCAGCGTGACCAACACCTGGATCGGCGCCGACGATCTCGGGGGAGACTGGGCCTGGGTCGACGGCACGCCGTACGTCTTCGAGAACTTCCAGGCAGGCGAGCCGAACTACCCCGGGATCGAGCACTGCATGTTCATGGACGCCGAAGCCAAGTGGCACGATCACGATTGCGCGGACGTTCGCCCGGCGTACCTCTGCGAGCGACGCGGCGCCGGCACGTTCTGACGTCGGGGCGTGATCAATCGGCCGCTCGCCGTACGTGGCTGACGAGGGCGCTCGCCTGTGGCCCGTGCCGTGCACGCCCTCCAAGCTCGTCCTCATCGGCGCCGTGCCGCCGCTGCTGGTCAAGACGCCGCGAAGCCCGGACGGCATTCCGAAGGAGGTCTTCGACAACCTCCGCGGGGCGTACGCCGCCAATCGAGCGGCCTTTTATTGAGACTTCACCATCCCGTTTTATGGCTACAACCGGGAAGGGGCCACTCCGAACGAGGCCGTGCGACGGAACTGGTGGCGCCAGGCCATGATGGGCGGCGCGCTCGCCCAGTACGAATGTGTGAAGGCCTTCTCCGAGACCGACTTCACGGAGGACCTGCAGATGATCGAGGCGCCCATCCTCATCCTGCACGGCGAGGACGACCAGATCGTTCCCATCGCCGCCTCGGCCAGGGTCACGGCGAAGATCGTCAAGAACTGCGTGCTCAAGACCTATCCCGGTCTGGGATGGCCACCACACACGCCGACCGCATCAACCAAGACCTCCTGCCGCTCATCCGACGCTGACGCCGGATCGGAGAGAACCCGCTTCGACGCGCAGCTCGACGACCAGTCGCTGACCCCGGGGCCCGGGGCGCACCTGGGAAAGCTCAAGCTCGGAGAGTGGCTCGAGCGCCGCTAGATTGGTCGGCGCTCGGCATGCGCGACGTGTCAGAATCGGCGCACGCTCGCCGTCACGGCCGTCATGACCAGCCCGCTGCGCACCGTCCGCGTCACCCGGTACCTCCAGCCCCTCAAGCAGGGCGGCTCGGTTCCGGCGCTCGTCGAGGCCGACGACGACGGCACCTACGTGGTCAAGCTGCGCGGCGCAGGCCAGGGTGAGAAGGTGCTCATCGCGGAGCTCGTGGCCGGAGAGCTCGCGCGAGCGCTCGGTCTGGCCGTACCCGAGCTGGTCTTCGTCGATCTCGACCGCGCCGTCGCCGACGCCGAGCCCGACCCGGAGCTGTGCCTGCCTCTCGAGCGGAGCGCCGGGCTGAACCTCGGCCTCGACTTCCTGCCGGGCAGCATCACCTACGACCCGCTCGTGGGGCCGCATCCCGACGCAGAGACGGCGGCGCGCATCGTCCTCTTCGATGCGTTCGTGGCCAACGTGGATCGAACCGCACGAAACGCGAACTTGCTCACGTGGCAGCGGCGCACGTGGCTCATCGATCAGGGCGCGGCCCTCTACTTCCACCACGGCTGGGGCCCGGAAGACGTGCGCGCCGGCAGCGCAGACCCGTTCGAGGAGGTGCGCGATCACGTCTTGCTCGCGCGCGCGGGCGACGTGTCTGCCGCGGGGGACCACCTCGCGCGCACGCTCGAGGTGGGGACGCTGGACCGCGTCGTCGATCTCATCCCCGAGGCCTGGCTCGCCGTCGACCGCGCGTTCCCGGACGTGGCCTCTCATCGCGACGCCTACCGCACGTGGCTGCGCGCCAGGCGCGAAGCGATCGGTCTCCTCGTCGAGACGACGGAGCGGGCTCGTGGCTGATCCGTACGAATACGCCATCATCCGCGTCGTGCCGGACATCGTCCGGGAGGAGTTCCTGAACGTCGGCGCGGTCGTCTTCTGCGCGTCGCGAGGCTACCTCGAGGGTGCGGCCGAGCTCGACGAAGCCCGCATCCGCGCCCTCGCCCCCCGGGCCGACCTCGAGCTCCTCCGCGCACATGTCGAGGCCATCGTCCGGGTATGCCGCGGGGAGGGCCCATTGGGATTGCTCCCGGCTCGCGAGCGCTTTCAATGGGTCGTCGCCCCACGCAACGCGGTCGTACAGACGTCCTGCGCCCACGGTGGCCTCACCGACGACCCTGCAGCGGCGCTCGCTCGCATCTTCCGGAATATGGTGGTCGGTTAGCTCGCGCCCCAGGGCACGACGAGCGCCCGGATGAGCACCCCGAGGAGCGACCCGAGGAACACGAGCGCGCTTCCGATCGCGACCAGCGCCGAGCCCAACCCCATACCGGCCAGGCCTGCGAGGATGGAGAGCACGAGGAGCCAGCTGAGCCGCCTCCCTTCGCCCGCGCAGGCAGTGGCGCCGATCGCCGCGAAGGTGCTGCAGATGACGGTCAGGGCGACGACGAGCAGAAAAGGGCCGCTCATGTATCTCCAGAACTCGGCGCTCAACGCCACCCAGACGACCAAGATGCAGCCGAGCAGGCATCCAACCCACGCGCCTCGCGCGGGCAGATTCACCTCGCGCCGCTTCTTCATCGGCGTGGGCGCAGTCGCGCGATCGACAGGCTCGACAGGCTTGGCCGCGGGGCGTCGGTAGAACCAGGTCGCGATGCCGGCTGCCGCGGCGGGGCAGCAGAGGAGCTGCCAGCGCAGGGGGTCGTGGTCCGCCGGCCAGACTACGAAGACAGACACCACGCAGAGGAGCGCGAACACCATCGCCGCGCGGAGCTGCGGCGCGTTCACGGCGGGCTCGAGCGCCTCGTGGACGGCACCCCAGGCCTCCCGGAAGGGGCCCGTCGGCTTGGCGGTGCTCGGCTCCGGGCGGTCGGGCAGGGCGGCGAGCACCGCCACCACCACGTAGTGGAGGCCCGGCACCAGCACGAGGAACCCGAGGTACTCGCGCCTTCCGGCTGCGGCCGCGCGCCGAACGCTCATCGAGACCGCCACCCAGACGAACGGCAACGCCGAGAGCGTCAAGGCCAGGCCTGCCGGGCCCATCACCGCCTCGGGCCGGGCGAAAAACGGGGTCAGGAACGTCAGCGGGTCCAGGACCCGGCCCGCGAGCCGCGCCACGAGCGCGGCCTCGACCGCGTACCGAAGCAGGAAGAGGACGGCGCCCCAGTGGAGGTAGGCGCGTCGCGTCACCTCCTCTGTGAAGCCGAAGGGGACCTTCAGGGTCGAGACGTGGGCAAGCTCCATCCGCATATCCCTAGGGTCGCGGCGAGCTCGCGGCCGGTGCCACCAGAGGAAGAAAAAGAACAAGAAAGAAGACGTGATCCGCGCGAGGAGCCCGCCCTTGCGGGGCCGACCCCATCAGGGGCATCCTGCTCGCCATGCGTTCTCTCCTCCTCGCGCTCACGCTCGCGCTCGGTGCGCCCGTCGTCCTCGGCGGCTGCGACAAGATCAAGGACCTCTCCGGTGACAAAAAGGCCTCGGCGGAGAAGGACGACGACGACCGGGACACCAAGAAGAAGAAGCGGAAGGACGACGAGAAAGCCGACGCCAAGTCGGGGACGCCGGCGTCTTCGGGCGCCCCGTCCAGCGCACCCGCCATGCCGGTCGCTGCCGGCGCCGCGGCCTCGCTCAAGCACATGCCGGCCGGCTGTCAGGTCGTCCTCACCCTGAACGCGAGCAAGGTGCTCGCCCACCCGATCGTGGCGAAGGAGATCGTCCCGCTCATCGAGCAGAAGCTGAGCGCGCCGCCCGGCAGCGACGAGGACGTCAAGAAGCTGCAGGAGTTCCTCAAGGTGACGGGGCTGTCATTGAAAGGCCTGCACGACGGCGCCTTCTGCGGGATCGGCTTCTCGAAGGGCAAGGGCGGCGACACCTGGGGGCTCGCCATCGGCGCCGACCTCAAGCCCGACTCGATCGTGCCCGCCTTCGAGAAGGAGGGCGGGGCCACCGTCCTCGACGTCGACGGTCGCAAGGCGCTCCAGGCCAAGAACGGCATGGTCGGCGGTCAGTTCGCCGACGGCGTCGCGGGCCTCGCCACCAACACCGACGTCTTCAAGAAGATGAACGCCGCGTCCGCGCCCACCTACAAGGTGGACGCCGGCCGCGACTTCTCGTTCGTCGTGAGCGAGGAGCTGATCAAGACCGCGATCAAGGACGACAAGAAGACGCCCGAGCCCATGAAGGCGATGAACGGCGCGAGCGGCTTCATCGATCTCGGCGCGGGCAAGGCGGAGGTTCGCCTCGTCACCGGCTCCCCGGAGGACGCGAAGAAGCTCGACGGTCTGGTCGCCCTCCTCCTCGGCGAGTTCGCCAAGGACCAGAAACCCGGATCGCTCGAAGAGATGCTCTTCAAGACGGTGAAGACCCGCATGGACGGGAGCGACGTGGTGCTCGAGCTCCCCATCCCCGAGGCGATGCTCTCGCAGGCAGCAGCCTTTGTCGTCGCCGAGCTGAAGAAGATGAAGTGACGCCGTAACGGCGATCACGTCGAGCAATCACCTACTCAGTGCAACCGATTGCGCGCTTCGGCGCGCGTCGCGCTCGCTCGAGCTCGGGCGCGCGCGCCATCTTCCGGCGAGATCCGCGCCGTCCTGGTGTCGGCGCGGACCTTGCGTGGGCGCGGCCCATGACGATGATCCCGACTCGCTCTTTCCTCCTTGGTCTCGCCGGCTCGCTCCTGTTCGCGTCGGCGGTGGGGTGCGGCGACAGCGACAGCGACAGCTCGACCGGCGGAGGTGGTGGAAGCACGACTGCGACGTCGTCGGCGACCACCTCCACGACGTCGGCGACCACGACGGCCAGCACGACCGGCGGGATGGGCGGCTCGGGCGGAACGGGCGGCGGTCCGGAGCTTCCGACCCTGGACTCGCAGAAGGTCGGCAATCCGCTCTGGGAGCCCGTCGACTACCACCAGTTCTCGGTGGAGCTCGGCGACGGCTTCGCGAACTTCGGCACCATCACCGCTGCGCTGCTGCCCCCGCCGAACCACGTCGATCACCCCGACCTCGGCGTCGGTCCCGGCGCCGCGCACGCAGGCCCTTACGACGACGAGTTTGCTGCGGGTGTCCTCGCCGAGGGCTACCTCGACAAGAAGAGCTACCCGCAGGCCGAGGGCCTCCTGCCGTTCGGCGTCATGTCGGTCTTCATGATCGTCCCGAGCGCGGGAGCGCCGACCGGCTCTTCCCCCGACTCGGCCTCCGGTCCGATCATCCCCAACACCGTCTTTCCGATCGCGGTCACCGTCGGTGCCTATCAGGACGACATGGAGCTCGATGGCTACGGCTTCGGCTTCGAGGTCCCGCCGCTCGACGACGCGCTCGATCCCCCGTTCACCGTGGACGGCCACAGCCACTTCCCGATGTTCAACGCGGTGGTGTTCGACGGCATGTCGGCCATCCCCGGCACCATCGAGACGCGAATCCAGATGACCGACGCGAATGGCGACGGCTGGAACCTGACGTATTCGTCGAGCGCCTTGTGACGGCGCGCGCCAGGGGACGCGCTCGGATCTTACGGCTCGTCCAGCTTCGTCAGCTCCGCCTCGAGCACCGCGAGCTGCTCGCGGACGTCGCGCAGCTTCTGGAACGCATCCGTCACGAGCTCGCTCACGCCGCGCTTCTGCTCACGCGGGAGCACTTCGATCGTGTGGAGCGCCGCCTCGAGCTCTCGCTCTGCGGTCTCCACTTCGGTTTTGGCGCGGACGATGCGCCCGGTGATGGCGTTTTTCTCGCCACCGCTCACAGGGCACGCACGTCGCCGAGGAGCTTCTCGACGATCGCCCAGTCGAACAGGTCGAGCCCGCGCGGCCGGGCGGCCTCCTGCCACTCGCGGCTGGCGGCCCGGAGCGCGTCCACGCGCGTAGCCCCCGATTCCACCGTCGTGAGCGTCTCGCCGCCCACGCGCTTGCCGCGGATCTCCACGCGCCAGCCCACCTCACCCGCGTCGAGCGCCTGCACGTTGACGGTCAAACGGCCGTCCCCACACGCGAGATCGTACTCACGGGCCCGTGGGGTCCGGAGCTGGTCGACGATGCGGAGGTTTTCCGCGCTGGAGCCCTTGGCGCTCATGATTCAGCTTGGCCGAGCCCGCGGTGAAGCGCTGCTTCGCCGCGGGCTCTTCCGATCACCAGCCGCGGTGCCCGCCGCGCGAGCCGCCGCCGAAGTCGCCGCCGCCACCGCCGCCACGAGCGGGGCGCTCCTGCGCCTCGTTCACGCGGATGGGGCGGCCGTCCACCATCAGGCCGTTCAGCTTCGAGATGGCCTCGCTGGCCGCAGCCTCGTTGCCCATCGTGACGAACGCGAAGCCGCGGAAACGACCGGTCTCACGATCGGTCGGCAGAGCGACCTCACGGACCTCGCCGCAAGCGGCGAACGTGTCCTGGATGGTCGACTGGGTGGTGTTGAACGAGAGATTGCCGACGTAGAGACGATTACCCATGGCTGAGAGTGCCTTCGAGGCTTCGTGCGCCGCACTTGCCGTGCGGCCTAGCCCAGTCGCCCATGCCTCGGAGAACGACCAGGCTGCGTCACCCGACCCCTAGATGGGTCGTTGGCGGCGCGTACGCTGCGTCAACAAGTCTTCCGAGCGAGCCGTATCTTCAGAAGTGCTTCGGAAGAGAGAACGACGGGCCAAGCAGCCAGGGACGTATCGGACGCTTCATACGTAGCTCGGGAAGGAGAGCCTGGCAAGGCGGACGCGCTGGCGGCGGGAGTCGCACGAGATCTGCCCGTGATAGCCGACCGCGAGGACGATTCGCCGGACCGGCTCGAGCGTGTCGGGGGCGTCCACGGCCTCGATGACGATGCCGCTGCCGTGCTCGAGCTCCACCGGGTGGACGTAGCTCACGTGGGCGGTCAACGTGCCGTGCCGCGCGACGCTGAACGTGCAGATGTCGTGGCCGTCGATCCACTCCTGCACGATCCACGGAAGGTCTTCGGTCGGATCGCAGCTGCCGACGTAGACCACGCCGGCCAGCGGACCTTCGTTGGTGAGCAGGCGGGTGGCGCCTCGTGAATAGACCGGCCTCGCCACGTAACGTGGGAAATGAGGGAGCGCCTCATGCAGCGCCCGGCGGCTCGTGACGACGATCGAGCGGGGAGCCGAGAGCCCCAGGGAGCGCACGAGCGCGTTGAACGAGCCCTTGTGGTGCAGCGTGAGCAAGGTGTCGAAGGTCGAGGTGAAGACCTCGCAACGAGGCCCGAGCTCGCCCACGTGCCCCGCCAGGTAAAACGCTTCCTCGAAGGTCGGCAGCACGAGATCGATGGCCTCGCGTCTGACCACCTCGCGCACGTCGGCGAGGAAACGCGCCGGATCGAGGCGCGGCCCCGCGGTCGTGATCCGACGGCTCACGTATCTCGAGTGACTTCCCGGCGAGCTGGCGAAGCTGTCGAGCGCGACGACTCGATGCCCGGCCCGGCCGAGCTTGCGTATCTCGTCGAGCGCAAACGGCTGTCGCGTCGCCGAGACGAGGACGTTCACGGTGCCCCCCTCACCGGGGCGCGGCCCGGCGTGCCCCCGCGCCTCAGCGCCCAGGCGCCTGCTCCGCCCAGCAGCGCGAGCGCGAGGTTGAAGAGCCCGAAGAGCACCGCGATGACCGCCGCGCTCTCCGCGCTGAGCCCGGCGAGCCCCAGCACCGAGACCATGCCCAGCTCGCGTACGCCCCAGCCTCCCATCCCGAGCGGCAACGTCGCCGCGGCGAGCACCACGGGAACCAGGACAAACGCGTCATGAAGCCCGAGCGGCACGTGCAGGCCACGCGCCAAGGTGTACACCGCGGCGACCTGCGTCGACTGGAACAGGAGCGACAGGCCGAGCGTCGGCGCCGCGTTTCGAGGATCGAACAGGAGCGCCCGGCCGTCGTTCGCCACGGTCTCGAGCGCGCGTAGCGGCCGAGCCGTCGCGCCGCGTACGAACCTGCCGGCGGCGCATAATGCCGCGACGACGGCCACGCCGAGCAGGGCCACCGCGAGGACCGTCCCTGCGACCTCGCGCGGGGCCAGCCCTCGGTAGAGCGAGGGCGTGGCCGCCAGCATCATCAAGCAGAGCGACGCGAACCCCGCGAGCAGATCGATGGCGACGCTCCGCGCCGCGACCCGCAGGTCGATGCCCTCCTCGCGCGCAAGCCAGACCCGGGCCGCGTCGCCGCCGACAGAAGCGGGGAGCGCCTGCCCGACGGCGTTGCCGAGGAGGAACACGGCCACCCCGCGCCTCCACGGCAGCCGCTCGCCGAGCGCCGAGAGGATGAAGAGCCACCGCGTCGCGCCCGACGCGAGCTTCGCCGCGAGCGCGAGGACGGTCAGCGCGGCGGCCGCTCCGCCGAGACGTCCCGCGACCGACCAGGCGGCGCGAAGGTCGATCTTCGAGAGCACGTACGCCACCAGCCCCACCGAGACGCCCCAGCGCGCGCCGTGCCACGCACGACGACGCCAGATCCGCCCGGCGCTGGAGCGCATTTCGCCCATGTCTGGGCGTGGGCACGAACCACGCCACGGTGTGAACGTGACGCCGCGGTCCTCGAGCACGAGACACGCGCGCGCCGCGCCGGCTCAGTGTGCGTCGCTCATCTGCGCGAGGATCTGACCCGCTTCGAAGAGGCGAACCGGCGCGCCGCCATCCGGCCGAAGGACCATCTCCTTGCCGATGCCGAGATCGACGTCCATCGTCGTGCCGTGGATCGGGAGCATCTCGACGCCCTCGATGGAGTCGACGCACAGGCCGACGCAGGTGCGGTTCTCTTCGATGACGACGACGAGCTCGCGCTGCGTCTCGCATCCGAGCGCGAGGAGGTCGTTCAGGTTCTTGACCTGGTCGGCCAGCGCCCCGTGACGCGCGGCCTCCACCTCGCGGAGGGCGTCGTCAATGCGGCCGGCCGCCGCGAGCGGAAGGGCCAAGCCCGCGGTGGCGTGGATGGCCTTGTGCGGCGCGTTCAGCCGGCTGAGCGCGGTGCGCATCACGAGGTTCTCGGTCTGGTAGTTGTCGTACCACTTGCCGAAGGCACACTGGTGCGGGTCGGTGGCCTTCTGAAAGGGCTCCCCGGTTCGGACCGAGTGCTCCAGCGCATCGAGCCAGATCTCGTGGTCCCTTTGCCGGTCCAGCAGGAGACTTCGCAGCTGCTCCACCTCCTCCGCG
The DNA here is from genome assembly GCA_016794345.1 of Myxococcales bacterium. Lineage (GTDB taxonomy): Bacteria > Myxococcota_A > Polyangia > Polyangiales > Polyangiaceae > Xiheicaenibacterium > Xiheicaenibacterium phototrophicum. The sequence goes on along the minus strand of JAEUKE010000290.1, from coordinate 8,030 downwards.
ACGGAGCCCATCCCGAGGAGGATGCGCAGGTCGAGCAGCACGAGGATCGTGCCTCGAAGGTTGATGACGCCGCGGATGAACTCCTTCGTCCCAGGCAGTCGCGCGACTGGCTGGCTCCGGACCATCTCCCGGACGACTGCCACCGGGAGGGCGCAGAGCTCGCCGCCGAGCTTGAAGAGCACAAACCGGCCTAGGTCCCCTGTTCCCGTTGCCACGTGGCGTTGAACGGCTCCGTTCCGCAAGAACTTGAGCAAACGTACGTTTCGGCAGCTTCGAGGGCTGCGCGTCTGCGCCGGTGCGCTCGCGTGCGCCGCGTGGCAGCAGCCGCGCGCGAGCCGGTCGCGCCGCCCTCTACTTCTTCGCCGCCGGCTTCTCCGGCGCGTCGGTGCACGCCACGCGGTTGGTCTCCATGTGCCCTTCGCTGTCGCCCGGGTGGTAACAGGCCATGATGGCGTTGTCGTCTTTGTGGTCCTCGTGCCACTTCGCGAGTCGGCCCGGGTCCTTCTTCACCTCGTCCGGAGGCCCCTCCTGCGGTCTGTCGCCGAAGACGACCTTGCTCCACTTGAGGTCGGGTCGGGCGCGGACCTCGACGCGATCCTCGGGGCAGCTGAACTTCTCACCGAAGTGCTCCTTCGCGCCGGTCTCCAGCCCCTTGCACCCGACGGTCGAGAAGATCAGCACGCAGAGCGCCCACGGCGCACACGACCCTTTCATGGCGGCGATGTTAGCATCCCGCCATGAGCTCGTCGGCGCCGTCCGGCACGCCCTACCGCGAGCCCTGGCGGCCACCGCCTCCGCCGTTGCCTCCGCTCCTCGGCCTGGCGCTCGGCGTGTTGCTCGCAGGCGGGCTCGCGGTGTTCACGTCGAACAAGCTCATCGTCATGGCGCAGCTGCGCGGCGACATCGAGGGCATCCCCCAGCGCGAGCTGGCGTTCTCCCGGGAGCTCCAGCGGTACAGCGGCAAGAGCGCGGTGTACCAGCTGGTGGATCCGAACGAACCCGACGCGGCTCCCTATCGGATTCAGGTCGAGCAGCGGCACATCGGCGACGTTCGGTTCGGGCAGACCCTGAAGGTGCGCTGCTTGGAGAGCGACCGTCACTGTTATGGACCGACCTCCGTCTACATCGACGACGGCAACCGCGCCTTCGACATCGCGCTCCTCACGATGGAGCTCGGCGCGCTCGCGACCTGCACCTGGGCCGGCGTGCGGAGGTGGCGCACGTGGCGTCGCCTGGCGAGCGCGGGGAGCGGCAAGAAGACGCCAGCGACCTGAGCGGCGCGCCGCTCGGGCTCGCTGTGCCCGCTACTGGACCGACGGGCACGAGACGCCGCCGATGCCGGCCGCGTTGTTGTCCTCCAGGCATTCGTTGAACGCGGAGGTGCCCATGTCGTCCTCGTCCACCGTCACGAAAAACGTCATCGTCGCGTCGCCGCTCGCCATGAGCGTGTACGGCATGAGGACCTTCTCGTATTGGCCGGGGAGGAGCGCGGTGGTGGTCGCCGCTTCGCCGATGAACGTGCCCGCCTCCGAGGTGCCGCGGTAGAAGCGGACCACGACGCCGGCCGGCACGCCCAGGTTGCCCTGGTTGATGACCCGAGCGCCGAGCTCGACCACGTTGGGGCAGTCATCGAGGCCGACCGAGAGGTCGACCTGCAGATCGGGCGCGTTGAACACGGCCGCGCCCTGGCTGGACTGGCGGTAGTTGTTGAGGCCGGGCGGGACGATCCAGCTCGGCGCTTCGGGCCCGGCGACCGCGCCCGTGCCGCTGACATTGGTGATGTGGTAGGCGTGCTGGTTCCACACGCGCCGCGTCCGCACCCATTTGTCCTCGGCGTCGCCGTAGACGTAGATGCCGTGGCGCTCGAGGGCCGAGCTGTAGGGGCAGCTGACGCCCCCGGGGATGTGGTTGGCGTCGTTGGCGGTGAGGACGATCTCCGTGTTGTTGTCCCCGTCGACGTCCACCATGATCGGATACTCGTGGATCGTGGCGGAGGCGTTGGGCTCCTCGAAGAGGACAGCACCGTCATCACCAGCGTAGATCCGGAAGTAACACTCGTCGTTGTAAGCGACCTCCGCCGAGCCGTCGCCCTGGAAGTCGAACACGCTGGAGCCCGTGCGGTTCGAGGAGACGTCCTGCGTTGCCTGGCTCCACTTGACGGAGAGCGCCGCCGGCGGGCCGGGGGTGTATTCGAACACCGAATACGCGGTGCCGTTGGCCGCGGAGATCTCGGGGACGCCGTCGGCGTCGAAGTCCGCGATCGTCGGCGGGCCGCCCTGGCCGTCGCCGGGCATGTCGAGCTGCGCGAGGAGCGCGCCGGTGGTCGGCGCCTGGACGCGCACGGAGCCGCTCGAGATGACGACGATCTCGGGCAGGCCGTCGAGGTCGAGATCGGCGATGGCCGGGTAGCCGTCGCTCAGGCCGTTGTCCCAGTAGAGCGTGCCGTCGGCGTGGTAGGCGCGCCTGCCGCTCACGACCTCCTGCTGGCCGCCGCCGTCCAGGTCCGCCACGATGCTGACAGCACCGTAGCTGCCGCTGCTGGACCCGACGAAGACGCCCGCGTTCCACTTCAGCTCGCCGCCCGCATCGAACACCGCTCCGCCGAGGATGACCTCGACGGTGCCGTCCCCTTCGAGATCGGCGAGCGCCACCGCGCCCGAGTTGATGTCGGTCGTGAAGTAGGTCCCGCCGCCGGCGTTCGTCGACCGCCACTTGAAGGCGCCGGTGTGCTCGAACGCGATCAGGCCGCCGCCTGCGCGCCCGGTGATGAACTCGGGGAAGCCGTCGCCGTCGATGTCGCCCCCGGCCGGCGTGACGCGCGGCTGCACGCGGTTCGAAAGCGAGTAGACGCCCGCCGCCGCGCCCCACTTCTCGTCTCCCGTGGCGCCGTCGAGCGCGCGCAGGTAGGCGAAGCCGGTCTCGTCGTAGAAGGTCGACGTGACGAAGACGACGTCGGGGGTGCCGTAGCCGGCGAGGCCCGGATCACCCGCCTCGAGATCCAACACGACAGGCGTGTTGACGACCTGGTTGTAGCTCGGCTGGATGGGGCTGTCGGTCCACGACCACTCGATCTCGGGTGTGAGCGGTCCGACGGCCGGCACGTACTCACAGGCCACGTCGTCGGGTTGGGGAAGGCACGCGCCCAGCGTCGGCTCGCAGAACTCGTCCTCCTCGCAGTCGGCGAAGTCGCTGCAAGGGCCGCCCGGCATCGTGCAGGCGTCGTTGATGCAGACCTCCCCGGTCGCGCAACACGTCGCCAGGTCGGGGCCACAACGAACCGCCGACGCGCACGCAGGCAGGCACACGTCTTCCACGCACTCTTCCGTGCCGCTGTCGCAGCACAGCCCGTCGCCGCAGGCCGTGCCCTGGCACCCCATGAACCCGCTCGTGGTCGAGCCCGTCGGCCCCGCGCTCGACGTGCTCGACACGCTACCCCCGGCGCCCGAGCCGCCCGGGCCGTCGTCGTCCGTGGCCTCGTTGCCGGGGCTGCAGGCCACCGCGCCCGCGAGCAGAGGCGCCACCGTGAGGAAAAGAAGCCGAGAATAAGAGCCCATGGTTTCACGCAAAGCTTCGCGACCGGCGGCCGTTCGTCAAGGGGGGCCTCGTGGGGGGTGGGCACGCCGCGCGCGAAAAACGTGCTCCGGCGGGCGCCCAACCGGTTGGCCTCCGGGAAGAGCCGGCTCGCGAGGCCGGTTGTCACCGAGGCCGAGCTCGTCGCGACAAGCTCTCCAAGAGCCCATGAAGCACCAGGCATGTTCGACGGCCGCCGCTACGTCTTGACGACCTTCAACGCGCGCAGGAACCGTCCTCGCGAGACGCCGAGGGCGCGCGCGGCCGCAACCTGGTTGCCGCCGGCTGCCGCGAGGGCGCGTTCGAGCACTTCGCGGGTCAGCGGGGCGCCGCTCCTTGTGGGCTCGAGCCTTCCGAGGCGAGCTTCGACGGCGTGAAGGGTCAGACGTCCCGGAGGCTCGAGATCGGTGAGGAGCGAATCGAGCTCACGTACGTTGGCGGGCCAATCGTGGAGTAGCAGTCGCTCGACGGCCTCGATCTCGACACGCTCGGGGATGAGCGGCGCGCCGCGCGCCGATGCGAGAGCCGACAGGATGGCGTAGATGTCCTCGGCCCGATCGCGGAGCGCCGGGATCCGGATACGACGGTCGAAGCGCGCCAGCAGATCTCTCCGAAAGGTCCCCGTCGCGACCATCGCGTCGAGATCACGATTCGTGGCGGCGATGATGGCGATGTCGATGGTGGAAGGCGTCTCCGCTCCGACTGCCAGGATCTCTCGGTTTTCCAGCGCCCGCAGCAGCTTGGGCTGGACGTCGAGCGGCAGCTCTCCGATCTCGTCGAGGAAGACCGCGCCGCCGTCGTGCCGCAAGAGGACGCCCAGGCCTCCCTGGGCGCTGCCGGAGAACGCTCCGCGCTTCCAGCCGAAGAGCTGCGCTTCGAAGACGCCCCGCGCGACCGCGGCGACGTTCACGACGCCGAACCGCTCCCTTCGTCGCAGCGCGACCGCGACCGCCTCGGCCACGAGCTCCTTGCCCGTGCCGGTCTCTCCCTCGACCACGACGTTGCGCGCGCCCGAGGCGCGGAGCTGGCCGAGCGCCCTGCGGACGCCCGAGAGACCCCATGGTCCCACGAGCTTCCCTACAGCGCTCGCGGGCTCGAGCTTCGTGGGGCACTCGCGGTGCACGAGCAGGGTTCGCCCCAGCCGAATGACGGAACCGTCGTCCAAGGGTACGGGCTCTCCCGGCGGGAGGCGCACGCCGTCGAGGAAGACGCCGTTTCGCGAGCGCTCGTCGATCACGCAGAGCTGCGGGCCCTTTCGAAGGAAGCCGAGGTGCTCGCCCGAGATCTCCGGGTCCACGTGGCCGCGCTCGGAGAACCAGGCCCGACCGACCGCTTCTCCCAGCCGAGGAAGACCGAGCGCGATCGGCTTCGGAAATGCGACCAGGAGCGCGGCCACCGCCCGCCGCGCCGGCTCGACCGAGGGCGGGACGTGCTCGATAGTCGTGGTGTCGTGTCGTTTCACCACCAACCATGGAAGCGAAGGTCGGCGCGTTTGGCGAGTGATCGCGATCACCTCCAGGGCCGGTTGGCCTGATCGGAGCAGTCTCCCGGGTAGTTTCTGCAGGGAAAATGCGCGGGCATTCCGCTTGCACTTGGGGAGCGCGACTCGAGCCCAGGAGCTTACCCATGACCGACACGGACAACTCGAAGGCCCGCACCCTCTTGAACGCCGTCGAGCGAATGCTCGATACACCCGATGAAATCGCGGGCGTCGTCGAACGGATGCGACGCGAGGGCGGTGGCGATCTCGGCACGACCGCGACGCGTATCGTCTCCCACTACAGCAACCGGTGCGCGCTGATGGGCGGCATCGCCGGGATGCCAGGGCTCTTTCCTGGCCTCGGGCCTGTCATCGCGATCGCCGGAACAGCGCTCGCCGAGATGGTGGCGCTGCTCAAGCTCGAGGTGGAGATGTGTCTCGCGCTCGCTCACGCCTACGGATACGACATCCGGGAAACCAGGGAACGTCAGCTCGCCTTTCTCCTCGCGGCCGTTCACACACGCGAGGTTTCGACGGGCCGGAACGTGCTCCTCGACATCGGCGCTGTCTCGTTGACGGCCGCGACGAACTACACGCCGCGCCAACTCGAGAAGCTCCTCCTCAAGGTGCTCGGCATCACGGGGCTGATCGTTGGCTTTCGCAACCTTCCCAGACTCGCCGCGCACGCGCTGCCCCTCGTCGGCGTGGGCATCGGCGCCGGGCTCAACAAGGTGCTGACGGCGCGGGTCGGCAAGAGAGCGATAGCTTGGTATTCGGGGAGGCAGCGAGGATGAGCCTCGCCGGTGCACCCATTCCCCCCAACGTTGGTGCCATCGGCTGCGACACCCTCGCGCGATCAGGACCCGAGAGATTGATTCAATCCGCCCGATCCTGATCGCGGTTTCGAGCTGCCGCCGAGCTTCGACGACGAGGAATCAGGCACTTACGCGTGGTGCGGGCGGCGTCGAGCCTGACCGAGCCGTCAGAGACCCCGATTCAGCGATCAGGATGCGGCGGATTGGATCAATCTCCCCGATCCTGATCGCGCGGGGGCGCTCCGCCCACACCCCGAGCCCATGTGTCGAGCGCGCCGCGGTTCCCGCGCTAGACTGGCCGCGCGGGCCCGGAGGCTGCGTCATGCGACGTCACGAGAGAGCATCGGTGAGGCGAGTGCGGGCGCTCCGCACGCAGGGGTCGAGCGCAGCGCTGGTTGTGCTGCTGCTGGCAGCGGCGGCCTGTGCGGGCGAGGCGACGACGCCTGCTGCGGCGCCCGAGAAGACTGGCAAGCCGGTGGCCAGCGCATCCGCCTCCACGAGGGAGGAGGGTGCTGCCATACCTCCGGGGGCTCCGTCCGCGCAGCCTGCCGCGGGGGCGGTGCGGGTCGTGATCGTGGGGCTGGAGCAGCTGGCGGAGGTGGACGCGCGCAAGGAGCTCTGCGTCGGGACGGCGCGGTGCCCGGCCGACGACGAGGAGGCGCTCGCGCGCGACGGTCTCGTGATCCAGTCGAACCTCTTCGACAACGGGTTCGTCGAGTCGAACGTCGCCCCGCCCGAGGTGAAGCAGGTGGGCGGCGTCACGGAGGTGGTCTTCCGCGTCACCGAGGGCCGACGCTTCCGCGTGAAGGGCATCACGGTGAAGGAGCCCGACGCGGCGGCGCGCAAGAAGAAGCCCATCCGCATTCCCTCGATGACCTTGAAGGCCGGCGATTGGTTCTCACGCCGCGTGATGGTCGATGACCGCGTTCGCCTCGAGCGCGCCTACCGGGACGCCGGCTACGCCAACGTCAACATCGACGTCGCGACAAAGATCGAGGCGGGCTCGCCGTCGCCCGAGATCTCGCTCGACGTCATCATCGTGCGGGGGCCGCCCGTGACCATCAAGGCCGTCGAGACGGACCCGCCCGAGCTCGCCAAGGACGTTCTGGTCCTGACCACCGAGCGAGGCCTGCTTCCCGGCTCCCTCTTCAACGAGACGAAGATCCTCGAGATCAAGTCGCTGCTCGCGAAAAATGGAGCAACGGTGGCAGTCTCGGCCAACGCAGTCGACGGCCGCGACGACCAGGTCGTCCTTCGCTTCGAGGTCTCGCGCTGAGCTGTGCGCCCTGGCACGGACGCTGCTTCGATCCCGGACGCCATGGCCAGAGCCCCTCACATCTTCCTCAGGCCCGGGAGCCGATCCATCCAGGAGACCGCGCGAGAGATCACCGAGCGGGCCCTCGAGATCAGGAATCAGCAACGCGTCCAGGAGGGACTGCCTCCCAGGTCGGATGGCAAGCAAGCCGCCGAGCCGAGCACGCTCGAGCCGGACGCGCCCTATCCGCGACCCGACCGCGCGACGCCCTCCCGTTACGCAAAGCATGGCGCGCCGGAGCAAGAAATCACCGTGCGCGAGTACGTACTCCCCGACCAGAGGCCCTGCCGCGTCGAGGCCTGGTGGCAGGATGGAGCCGTCGTCGTGACCCTCTTCTTCTCGACCCGCGGACTCTACGACGTCGCGCCCGAGGAGCTCGTGAGCCTCGCCACCCCCGTGCTCGATGCCGAGCGCGTCCCCGCCGAGATGCGGCGCCTCACCGCCGACGACGTCTACATCATCCAGGACGCGAGCCATCACCTCATGTTCTCGCTGACCTTCACGGTCGGCGTGCCGCACTGAGGGTGGCAAACGTTGCGGAGGACCGGCAACGCGTGCGCGAGGCGACGAGGCGTATGCGGACCGCGGCGCGCGTAGCTCGCCCCCGCACCCCGCCCCCCATCAGAGCCAATGCCATTGAACGTGGGAACTGGCGCGCGCACGTCGCAGCCAGCGCGCGAGCAGTCGATCGCGGACGGTCGCTCGGATATCCTCGTCGCCGAGATCGCGCGGCGAGCGCGTGAGCACCTCGCCGATCCGCGGCTTTCCCTCGACGACCACGGGGCCGACCCAGGCGCCCGGCGAGGCGCGCCGCATCGCCGCGGGCAGCTGCCACGCAGAGCAGCGCTCC
>JAEUKE010000278.1 GCA_016794345.1 Myxococcales bacterium | reverse complement strand
CCGCAGGCGAGCGCGAGCGCCGCGAAGCCGGCGGAGCGTCCGCTCCCCGCGCGTGCCCCCGGGGAGCTCGCGGGCGAGACAATCGACTTCCCCTTCGACGGCAAGACGGTGGACGACCCGACGCAGAGCTACGAAGGCCGCGTCTTCATCACGGATCGCGCGAGCGTCGCGGCGGGCCCCGTCCCGCTCGTCGTCTTCTTCCACGGCCTGAACCGCGCGCTCATCCCGCACCGGTGGATGGGCGGGGGCGACGAAGGCGACGTCCGAAGGATCGCGGGAGAGCTGGTCTCCGCGGGCGCCGTCGCGCCGCTCGTGCTCGCCGGGCCCGGCTCGATCGAGAAGGCGGCCGTCTCCGGCGGCGCGAGCTTCCCCACCTTCGACTTCGATCGCTTCGTCGATCTGACCGAGAAGGCAGTGGGTGACCGCGTGAAGATCGATCGCGAGCGCGTCGTCGTGCTCGGGCACTCGGGCGCCGGATGCAGCGCAAAAGGTGGCATCGTGAGCGCGACTGCTTCCAAGCTCGTCCCGCTCGCCGTGGTGTCGATCGACACGTGCATGCCGGGCTCGCTCGCGGACGCGCTCGGCCGCGCCGGCCCGAAGACACACGTCGTCGTCACCTGGCAGACCGCGACGTGGGACCGCGGCTTCGATCACTTTCGCGCGGTCTTTGACGCGCGGGTGAAGGAGCACCCGGCGGGCGCGGGCGTCCTGCGCGAGCTGGATTCGCTCCCCAACCTGCCGCGCTCACACGACGCGACGGTCAAACAGACCTTCGACAAGTGGCTGCCCCGGCTGCTCCCGCCGCCCAAGGACTGACGGTGCTATCGTCCGCCTGCCTCATGCCGATGGCCGCGCGAACCTTGGTCCTGGCGCTCGCGACCCTCGTCGCAGCCGGCGGCTGCGCGGCCGGCGCTCCTCCGCCTTGCGGGCCGAGCGACCCGTGCGCCGCCTCCGAGCGATGTGTCGTCGGTATCTGCCGTCCCGCGCGCGAGGCCGTCGCGCCGGAGCGGAGCCGGCGGGTCGTGTTGCTCGCCCGCGACGTGGCCGTCCTCTCGCCCTCCGAGAGCGTGGACACAGCCGGCGCGGTCACGCCGTTCGGCGCGCGCATCGCGGACGAGGTCATCGTGCTGATGCAGTTCGACGGTCAGCTCGGCAGCAAGGCGGAGGTCGCGTCGGCGTTCGTCGTGCTCGATCCCGAAGCTGCATCCCCCGGCCCGACCCAGCCCATCCGGCTCGAGGCGGCCGAGGTGCTCGAGGCCTGGGAGGCTGGTGAGCCTTCGTGGGGTCGTGCACCGCGCCTCGGCCCGACAATCGGCTCGGCGATCGTCCCGAAGGCCCGCCGCGCGCCCGTCCGCATCGACGTGACGAAGGCGATCGCGCGCACGCGCGGAACCGGCTTCGGGCTGGCCCTCCGCGCCTCCGGGTCGGACGCCTACGGCGCGCGCCTCATCACCGCCGCGGGTGATTCGTCCGGACCGCGGCTGGAGCTCTACCTCAAGTGACCGAGACGCTCCTCGACGTCCGCGATCTGAGCGTGTCCGTCCTGTCTCCGGCCGGACCGCTGCAGATCCTGAACGGCGTCTCCTTCGAGGTCCCGCGCCGCGGGAGCGTCGCCATCGTGGGCGAGTCCGGCAGCGGCAAGACGATGACGGCGCTCGCCATCCTGTCGCTCTTGCCCGAAGGCGCCACCCTCCGAGGCCGCGTCACCTTCGACGGCCGGGATCTCGGCAAGCTCTCCGAGAAGGAGCTCTGCTCCGTCCGCGGTGGCTCCATCGGCATGGTCTTCCAGGAGCCCGCGACCGCGCTGGATCCCGTCTACACGATCGGCTGGCAGATCATCGAGGCGCTGCGCCTCCACCGCGACGTGTCCCGCAAGGAGGCGCGCGCGCTCGCGCTCGAGCAGCTCCGCAAGGTGGGCATGCCCGGCCCAGAAGAGCGGCTCGACAGCTACCCGCACGAGCTGTCGGGCGGCATGCGCCAGCGGGCGCTCATCGCCATGGCCACGGTCACGCAGCCGAAGCTCCTCCTGCTCGACGAGCCGACGACAGCGCTCGATCGCACGGTGGAGGCGCAGGTCCTCGAGCTCCTCTCGCGCCTCCGCAAGGAGACGGACACGAGCCTGCTGCTCATCTCCCACGACCTCGCCGTCGTCGCCGAGGTCGCTGACGATATCGTCGTGCTCTACGCGGGCCAGGTGGTCGAGCGCGGCCCGGCGCGGCTGGTGCTCGACGAGCCTCACCACCCGTACACACGAGGGCTCATCGCGACGATCCCCGAGCCTTCGCGG
>JAEUKE010000259.1 GCA_016794345.1 Myxococcales bacterium | reverse complement strand
CGGGAGCCTGGGGTGGAGGGTGCCCATTCAATGACGCGGGGACGTGCGACCATTGCCTGTGCGCTCGCGGCGTTCTGCTGCTCGGGCGCCAAGGGTTGTGAGCAGGAGCCGACCCAGCTCGTGCCCTACCCCGAGGTGCTGGTCGTCGTCGACACCGACATGGCGGTGCCGACCCTCGCGGATCGGCTCCAGGTCGATCTGTACCGCCCGGCCACCGAGCCCGGGGGCGAGCCGACGTGGATCTACACCGACAGCACCTTGCAGCCGAGCCCGGAGGCGTGGCCCCTCTCGTTCGTGGTGTTGCGCGAAGAGCTGGGTCTTCCAGAGGAGATCATCCTCAGGCTTCGCCTCCACCTCGACGGAAAGACGCGCGACAACCGGGGCGAGCGCTTCTTCTCGGACGAGACGCTCGCGAAGTTCCCGGACGTTTGCCCCATCTTTCTCGACGCGGACACCGCGACCAATGGCCTCCTGTATCGGGGCGACGGCGCGGAAGGGGTCAAGCCGGTCTCCGAGCCGCAGCCGAACCTCGCGATCGATCGCCTCATTCGACTTCGATTGGACGCGGGCAAGCAGGGCAGCGTGCGGATCACCCTGCGCGGCGCGTGTATGGGCGTCCAAGCCGACCTGTTCGGGCTCGAGAGCTGCGTCGAGGGCCCTGCTCGCGAGCCGGTCGAGATCGCCGTCCTCGACCCCGACACCAGCGAGCCGCCCCGTCCCTCCGCGAACCTCGGGTCGTTCCCACCGCCCGCCCCTTGTGTCTCCCCAAGCGCCCCCTCCGATCTCCCGTTCGGCGATCGGGTGTGCGTCGACGGCGGCGCCTTCGTATTGGGAGACCCGACGATCTTCTTCGGCGAGGTCGACGGCTTCCCCGAGCGACTCGCCGTCCTTCCCGCGCTCGAGATCGATCGCTTCGAGGTCTCGGTCCGTCGCTTTCGAGCAGCCTGGAGCCGCGGCTTGCTCGAGGACGTGACGCCACCAATCGCAAACGAGGGTCCGCTCGCGACGAGCTCCACCGACCCGCTCGAGTCGGAGTGCACCTTCAGCACGGCCGAGCTCGGCCGAGAGGACTACCCGCTGAACTGCGTGACCTGGGAGACCGCGCGGGCCTACTGCGTCGCAATGGGCGGAGACCTGCCGACCGAAGCGAGCTGGGAGTATGTCGCGGCGGCTTCCGGCCGGCGCGACCAGACCCGATACCCGTGGGGCTCCACCGAGCCCGACTGCCAGCGCGTGGTGTTCGAGCGCAACGACGACGTCGCGTCGAACGCCTCGGCCTGTTTGTCCGCGGGGTTCGGGGTCCAGCCACTCGCCGGCGCCACCTCCGACACGGGCGACGCGACGCCCGTCCTCGGCGTGGTGGGAATGGGCGGCAACGTCCGCGAGTGGGTGCGCGACGAGTACCGAGCCTATTGTTCGGCTTGTTGGGAGCTCGCCCCGCTCCTCGATCCGCGATGTGAGGGAACCGGGACGACGCGGCGGGGCGTGCGAGGCGGCGACTGGAGCCGCGGCGCCGACTCGACCTTGGCCGGCGCGCGGGACGAGGGCTTCGACGAGACCGCCTGGAGCCCCCGCGTCGGGTTTCGGTGCGTCTACCCG
>JAEUKE010000252.1 GCA_016794345.1 Myxococcales bacterium | reverse complement strand
CGGGACTGATGGACAGCACGGGGACGGTCCCGTCCCGCCGTTCTGTCCAGTCCTTTCCCTTCTCTTCTTCAATATTTACGTATCTCTTCTCTCTCCTGGACAGCGCTCCGAGGGGTAGGTCTACCTTTGCGGCCTTCGATTCTTCTTCGAGGGCGCCTTCGAGCCGTTGGCCCCTCGCAGAAGATCTCGCGCGGCGAGCCTGCACCTTGTCGTCGGACGCCGTCCGCCGTCCCGCTGGCGGCTAACCGACCGCCATCACGGGAGAAACTGCCCCAGCGCGACAAACGCCGGGACAGTTTCCGGGTGTCCATCGGTCCCGACGCGCTCTGCACGAAAGCTGTCCCGCTTCGTCGGGCGGGACCGCTTTCCCCGGGCATGAGCTCGGAGCAGCCGATCCCCGATGACGCGGACGCGTGGCGCCCGCTGCAGAGCCCCGAGGAGCGCGAGGCCCTCGTCCTCGAGTTCCAGCGCCTCGCCGCCCGCCTCGTCCAGGCGCAGCTCATCTCGACCACCACCTCGTCGCGACTCGTGCGCTCGATGAACCGCGAGCGCCGCACCACCGAGGACCGCCGCAACAAGCTCGCCCAGCTCGTGCTCGACGTCCTCCTGAGCCTCGACGACGGCACGCTGAAGGAGGGGCAGCACTTCGTGCGGCAGGACGGCGACCACGTTGCGCTGCACCTCGCGTCGCTCGGGCCCGCGCTCTACCGGGTCAAGCGGCTCGAGCTGTCATCCGCCGAGCTGCGCAGCCTGCTCACGTTCGGCTGGCGGCACTTCCGCGACGTCCTCGTCTCTCGCTCAGGCCGTGCCCGATTCGGCGCCGACGACGATCGTCGCCGCGTCATCGTCCTGCACGAGCCCAGCGCGCGCGAATTCGTCGGCGCTCGAAAAAAGGCTGTCCCGTTTCGCTGAGCCGCACCGCGTTTCCCACCTGTCGGCCCCTCCTTGGCGCCGGCGAGGAAACGCATGGCGATCAAGGACCTCGTCAGACCGGAGCTGCCGCCGCCCACGCCGGCCGCAGAGCGCCCGCCCAACATCACCTGCGAGAAGTACACGCGGGGCGAGGACGGCAAGCGCTGCATCCACTTCCAGCAGGGTGGTACGTGCGCCTTGCCCGACGAGTTCGTCTGCACCGAGTGGCAGAAGCACAACGGGCCGAACAAGCGCACGCTGCCCGTCGTCGCGGGTGCGCCCGTCGTCGAGCATGCGCCGGCGCCGAAGCCCGTCGCGCGCGACCTGTTCGGCAACCCGCTGCCAGAGGTCGCGACGCCTGCGCCGGCGCCGAAGGTCGCGACGCCGCCTGCGCCGATCGGGCTCGCCCCGAAGCCCGACGCCAACGCGCAGCCCACGGTCGATGTCGACCAGCTTCGAGGCTTCACCACCGAGGACATCGAGAGCTTCAAGGCGCTCGGCGTCGAGGTGCTGCTGCATTCGGAGACCTACGGCGACGTGTGGCTGGTGCCCGCCTACACGGGCCGCGAGCGCAAGGAGATCACGCCGGAGCACGCCGCGACGCTCGCGCGCGTCATGAGCGTGTTCCCGGGCTCGCACATCGTCTCGTTCGAGAAGACCGCCAAGACCAACAACCCTGAGCGCCGAGAGCGCCCCCTCGAGGAGCGCTCATGACCAACGTCGCGCCG
>JAEUKE010000229.1 GCA_016794345.1 Myxococcales bacterium | reverse complement strand
GCGACCTCGTACCGAGCCTCGACAGCCACCGGCTCGAGGCTCTCGAGATCGAGCACCGTGGTCATCGCGTTGGGGCTCGCAATCCCGGAGCGCGTGGGAGCACGGTGAGGACCGGGGTTGATCGGCTCGGACATGGTCATGGCGCGCATCGTCGCGGACCCGTGTATCGAGCGTGCAACCGACGAGAAAACTCGTCGCAACCGGATGGCGGCGCTCGAGGGTGTCGTTTCCGTGACGGGCGTGAGACAAGTCGCGCCCTGCCGCGTCCCCAGCTTGCGACGCCGCGCGACGTCTCGTTATGAGCGCCTCGTGGTCCGCGCGGCCCAGATCGTCCCTGTGTGCGTCGCGATCGCCGCGTGCGTCAGCCCGTTCGACGACGCGCGGACCCGCGAGATCGTCTCGGTGCTCAGCCAGGCGGACGAGCCGCTGATCCGGACGCGCCCCGCGCTCGCGGCGTCGAAGTACGAGGCGATGTCCTCCTCGCTCTTCGCCTTCTTCCGCGGGACCTTCCCGCTCTACCTCCACGACACGCAGACCCACGTCGGAGGGCTCGTGGCCTCCGACTACTTCGCCGAGGCGTACCCGATGAGCCTCGGCGACGCGCACCCCGAGAACTTCGGAACCCTCGTCGCTCGGGACGGCACCATGGCGCTCGAGCCCAACGACCTCGACGCGGCCGATCGTTACCCGTACCTCTGGGAGGTCCGCCGACTGGGCGTCGGGCTCTGCATCGCGGCGCGCGTCTCCAACCCGTCGGACGAAGCGGCACGGGCCCTGACGCGCTCTCGCGAGCGCGAGTACGCGTTTGCGCTGGCGGACGCCTACGCCGCCGAGGTTCGCCGGCTCGACGAGGGCGGCGAGCGAGGCCGGTATGTCGACCCGACCGGGTCGGCGTTCCTCGAGGACCTCTTCGAGCGGGCGCTCGACGACTTGCCGACGCGATCCGAGCTCGGCGAGCTCACCGTCGTCGAAGGCGGGGCGCGCAAGCTCAAGCGCGGCGGGATCGATCCGGACGACCCGACAAACGTCTTCACCGATCTCGCCGATGTGGCGCGTGTGGCCTTGCCCGCGACGCTGGAGGGGTACCGCGCGACGCTCGTCTCGCCGCCCCCAGCTTCGTTTTTCCGCATCAAGGACGCGGCGCGCGAGTACGGCTCCGGCGTCGCGAGCCGACCGCGCGTGCGCGTCATCATCCTCGTCGAAGGCCAGACCGAAGACCCGGCGGACGACGTGATCCTGGAGCTCAAGGAGATCGGCGACACCGGCATGCGGCCCGTGGGGCGGCCGACGGTGGCGGCCGACGACACGCAGGGCCGCATTCGGTACGCCCAGCGCACGGCGTGGACGCGACGCGACGCCGATCCGCTCTGGGGCATGAGCGAGCTCCTCGGCCTGCCCGTGCAGATCAAGGGTGAGCTCGAGGCCCACAAGACGATCCGGGTCGCACGAATCGAGGAGGAGATTGGCACGCCCGAGGCGATGCTCGAGCTCGCGAGCCACCTCGGAGGCGTCCTCGCCCGCGCCCACGCCGGCTCCGAGGAGGACTTCCCCGGGACCCTCGCCGCGATCGCCGGCGCGGTGGGCCAGCCCGGCTTCGCCGACGAGCAGGCCGAGGTATCGATCGCCTACGCCGATCAGGTCGAAGCCGATTTCGGGCGTTTTCGCGCCGCCTTCGAGGAGCTCGGGCCTCGCCTCGGTATCCCCGAGGACGCCGCGGACAAACCGGACGCGGACATCGCCGCGCTCCTCGGAGCGCCACCCGAGGGTGGCGAGCAATGACAATGACGTCCTTTTCCCAACTCCGTCAGACCACCCGGGCGGCGAGCGCGAGCCTGCTCGCTCTCCTGGCCGCGACCTCGAACGCGGCGGCGCAGCCCGTCCCCGGCGACGACCCTCCCCCCGCCGAGCCGGCCGCGCCCGAACCGCCTCCCCCTCCCCCCGCTGCGCCGGTCCCCGAGCCCGCGCCGACCGCGCCGGCCGCTGCTCCGGCCGCGCCCGCGCCAGCCGCTGCGCCCGCGGCCCCCGCGGCCCCCGCGGCGGCAGCGGCCGACGATCCGGAGCGACACAAGACGTCATCGGAGAAATGGCAGCTCTCGGGCGGGCGCGCGAGCTTTCCGCTGGTGGACGATCTCGACCCGCTCGTGATCGAGGCCCACCTCCAAGTCTTCGCCCAATACGTCCTCGGCATCCGGAGCGAAGCCGATGAGACCGAGTGGAATCACGATTTCGAGCTGAGCCGAGGGCATGCCTGGCTCGACGCCTTCTTCGAAGGCGCCCGCGCCCGCGTCATGGTGGAGGCGGTTCGCAGCGCCTCGGAGGGCGCGCTCATCGGCGTCTCGGGCGACAGCTTCGTGATGCGCATGCGCGAGGCCTATGCCGGCTACACCGCTTGGGATCTGATCGAGGGTCGCGTCGGCCTGCTCCCGACGATGACCATCGGCCCGATCGAGCAGATGTGGGGCATGCGGATGGTCAACGCGGCGGGTATCGAGCGCGCGGGGCTCGCCTCGCCCGCGGACCTCGGCGCGACGTTGCGCGGGATCCTCCCCCTCCACCTCGGGTGGCTGGGCGTCGGCGCCTACAACGGCGAGGGCTACACTCGCCGTGAGCTCAACCGCGGAAAAAACATCGAGGTCGCCACGTCGATTCACCCGCTCGCGACCGTGAAGGGCGGCGAGCCGCTCGTCATCGGCGGGAGCTACCAATCCGGCTCGACGGGAACGGGTCTTGCCCGGGCGGACCGGATCAACGCGAGCGCGGGCTGGGAAGGCGACATGTTCCGAGGAGGAGCCGCCTTCACCTACGCGATCGGCGTGGACGGCAACTCGGATCGAAACGGGATGGTCGCCGAGGGCTTCGTCCGGGTCATGCCCATCGAGCGCCTCGCGATCGGAGCGGACGCGATGGCGTTTTTCCGCGACACCGCCGATTACGAGGATCGCGTGATCACGATAACGGGGGCCGCCGGCTACTTCTTCATCGACGCCGTCGGCGCGTTCCTCGCGGTGGACGGCCAGCTGTTCGGAGAGCCGACCGAGCAGGCGCTACCCGGGCAAGACGACGTGCGCCTGCGTGTGATCGCGGCGGCAGGCTTTTGACGACCCACGAATACGAGGAGCACGAAATGGAAGCGCGGCTGTTGTTCGGAACGTTGGCTCTCTTGGTGACGGCGCTCGCCTGCAGCGAGGCGAAGGACGAGGACGACGGCGAAGGAGGCTCGGGCACCGGGTCGACCACGGGAGCCACCTCGGGGACGCAGTCGACGACCGGGACCGGCGCGGTGACGAGCGGCGCGGGCGGCGGCGCGGCGGGCGACCTCGTGGTGAACGAGATCAGCGCGTCCGACGACTGGATCGAGGTCTACAACCGCGGGAGCGCGCCCTTCGATCTCGGCGGGCTCACGCTCGCCGATCAGGACATGCCCGGCGTCCCCAAGCTGGACGAGGCGATCGTCTTCCCGTCTGGCACCACGGTCGCACCCGGCGGCTACCTGTTCATCCTCGCGAAGCAGGACGGCGCGCCCGCCGGCGAGGTCCAGCCGCAGACCATGTGCGAGCCGGGGCCGAGCCCCTGTTTCCACGCCGCCTTCGGGCTCAGCGCAGCGGACGGAGACGCGCTCTTCGTGCTCGACGACACGACCGTGATCGCGAGCGCCGACTTCCCGGCGAACGCGGTGCCCGACACGCAGAGCTATTGCAGGCTGCCGGACGGTGGCGCCCTCGCGCCGTGTGCGCCGACGCCCGGCGCGGCGAACGCGGCCCCCTGATGGTCGCGAGGCGCCACGAGGAGCGCGCCCCGTGGCGCTGATCGTCCACCTCTCGGACCTCCACCTCGTGTCGGGGGCTCCGGAGGAGGAGGACATCGTGCGCAGCCTCACGGTCGCGCTGCGCGCCTACGTGCAGACAGTCGGGGTCGGCGTCGACCTCCTCGCCATCACCGGAGACGTCTTCGACAGCGCTGCCATCGCGCCGGCCCGCGCGGCGCGCGTGTTCCGTTCCCTGCACGAGGGCTTGCTCTCGGCGATCGGCCACGCACCGCCGACGATCCTCGTGCCGGGAAACCACGACCGACGCCGCAAGGGCCTCGTCGGCCCTCATCGCGGTGACCTCTTCGAGGCGCTCGCCCGCGAGGCACCGAGCAACGTCCTCGTGCACGGCACGCAGACTCCGTTCCTGGCGCGCGTCGTCCCGCGGTCTTTCCACGGGCTTCCGGCGTCGATCATCGCCTACGACTCCACCTACCTCCCGACCGGGCTCATCAGCGCCGGCGGAATCGTGCGGGAGGAGGACCTGCTTCACGCGGCGGCGCACATCGATCAGGACGACACGCCCGTCATCCTGCTCCTCCACCACCACCTCGTCCCCACGCCCCTCACCGACCTCGGCTTCATCGAGCCGCCGGCCGAGCGGTGGCTCCGCTATGGCCTGCAGCGAATCCTGCCTGGTATCGTCTCGAACGCCGACCGCGAAGAGCTGACGATGACCGCGCTCGGCGCGGGCACGGCCCTCTCGACGCTCCATACGCTCGGGCGCGCCGTCCTCGTGTTGCACGGCCACAAACACTAC
>JAEUKE010000179.1 GCA_016794345.1 Myxococcales bacterium | reverse complement strand
CCTCACCGGCTGGCGCGCCGCCGCTCTCGAAACTCGCCGGGCGTGACGCCGTGGTGCGCCCGGAACAGCGTGACGAGGTGCGAAGGTGAGCTCGCCCCGACGTGGGCGGCGATCGCGGCGAGATCGAGCTCGGTGCCCTCGAGCAAGCGCTCGCTCGCGCGGACGATGTGCCGCTGGCGCTCCTCGCTGAGGGACGTGCCACACGCGGCGAGCCGGCGCTGCAGCGAGCGCGTGCTCATGCCCATCGCGCGCGCGACCTCCGCGGGCTCGGCGTCCGCGGCGAGTGCCTGGAGCGCGCTCCGCACGCGCCTGACCACGTCGGGCACACCGAGGAGATCAACACGCAGCGCCTCCAGCTCGGTCCTCGCCTCCGACACGCCGACCGCCTCGTACGCCGCCGCCGCGTCGTCGAAAAACGACACGGGGTGACCGGGCCTGAGGAACTGGAACATGCCGATGATGGCGGCGTGCGCGAAGCCGCCTCGGTGGAGGACCGCCTGTCGCGAGACGTTGGGGGACCAAACATCGCGGCGCTTGACCAGATACGCCAGCAGCCGCTCGAACGCGAGGAGATCGACCGACTCGAGCGCGCGCAGGTCGACGAGCGAGGTGTGGCCGCGAAAGAGCGGGCTTGCCCCGACCTCGTGCGCCGCGCAGATCTCGTCGACGTCCCGCTCGTCGGGTCTTCCCCAGATGATGATCCCGAACGCGCGCCGTTCGACCTGCCAGTAGGCGAAGGATCGATGCACCACGTAACGGCAGGCCGGCGCTTCGAAGAAGGCGCTCAGCTCCGGTGCGCGGGTGAAGCTCGTCGAGCCCAACGTGCGCCGAGGGTACCAGAAGCCGCGGCGCGCCCGCCGGGGTCGCGCCAAACCGTTTCACCGCGGCGCCAGCGGGGGCTCCGCGCGTCGCTTCCCGGCGTAGTGTTCCCCCATGTCGAGCTTGATGTGCTGGGTGGGCGTCGGGATCGTGGCGGTCGGGTGTGTCGCCTGCGGGGATGACGGCGGCTCGGGCGGCGGCGGCGCCGGCGGTACGGTCAAGAACAGCTGCGAGCCCGTGAGCGGCGACGGCACTCGCCACGAGAGCATCGCTGGCGACGAGACCTGGTCGGCGGCGGACAGCCCACACATCGTCGGCGCCGATCTGCTCGTCCCTGCGGGCGTGACCCTCACGATCGAGCCCTGCGCGGAGATCCGCCTCGAAGCCGAGAGGAAGATCCTCGTCGAGGGGAACCTCGTCGGCGCCGGCAAGGCGGACGAACGCATCCTCTTCACCGCGGCGGACTCCTCCGCGCCGTGGGGCTACCTGGAGGTGACGGACCCCGGCCGGATGGCCTTCGCTTACACGACGATCGAAGGCGGCGGCGCCATCGGCGCGACAGCGTTCGGAATGGTGGACGCGCGTGGAGATCAGCTGCTCCCGGCGGCGCCGGTCCTCGATTTCGATCACGTGACGGTCCGCGGCTCGAGCGCGTTCGGGATCTCGCTCCGGGAGAACGCGGGTTTCTCCGAGACGTCGAGCGACCTCACCATCACCGGCTCGGCGAAGGCGCCCTTGCGAATCCTTCCGAGGCTCGCGACCAACGTGCCCGACGGCGACTACACCGGCAACACGGCGGACGAGATCGTCGTCGAGAACGAGGTGGGCGGGAACATCGACCTCGAAGACGTCACGTTCCACGACCGCGGCGTGCCCTACCAGATCGGGGGCGAGACCACGCTCGCGGAGCTCGTCGTGGGACCCTCGCCGGTGACGATGACCCTCATGCCCGGCGTCGTCTTCGCGTTCAACCCGAACGGCCGGCTCACCGTGGACGTCTCGGGTCAAACGGGTGGAATCGTCGTTGCCGAAGGGACGGCCGACAAGCCCATCGTATTTACCTCCGCGAGCGCGGCGCCCGCCGGCGGCGACTGGATCGGCATCTGGGTCGAGCACGTCGACGCCGCCACGCGCTTCAGCAACGTGGAGATCCGCTATGCGGGCGGGCCGTCCGGGGCGAGCAGCTTCCATTGCGAGCCCGACGGCTCCTTCTCCGACGAGGACGCGCTGATCACGTTCTTCGAGAAACCCGACGCGAGCGTGCTCACGTCCAGCCTGCTCTCGGATAGCCCGAAGCGCGGCGTGAACCTCGCTTACTACGGGGACACGGTCGACCTCCTGTCGTCGAATACGTTCGAGAACATCGCCGGGTGCAAGCTCACCACGCCGCGGCCGGAGGTCGGCATCTGTCCCTCGAGCAGCCCCTGCCCCTGACCTCCTGGACCGCGGAGGCGCGTCGCCTATCCTGACCGCGTGGCGTCACCGTCCGACGACGCGCAGCGCGCGGCTCTGGCCCTCAGGCGCGGCGACCCTCTCGCGGCGCTCTCGCTCGCCTCGCGGGCGGGAGGCGCCTTGGGGCTCGCGATCCGGGGCGCCGCGCTCGCGCAGCTCGAGGAGGACGACGAGGCCGAGCGCTGCCTGCGCGAGGCGGCGCGGTCGGCGCGGGCGTCCGACGACGTCCAGACCGCGGCGCGTGCCGAGCTGGCGCTCGTCGAGCTCGCGCTCGCGCGGCGTGACCTGGCTGCGGCGCGGAGGGGGCTCGGCGCCTGTGAGGGCGCGTTCGCGCGCGACCCGGCGAACGCGGTGTTCGTCGCGGTCCTGCGGGCGAGGCTCGAGCTCCTGCAACGAAGACCGGCGGCAGCGCGCGAGTCGCTGGCCGCCTCGAGGGGTGGCGTCGACGCGTTC
>JAEUKE010000120.1 GCA_016794345.1 Myxococcales bacterium | reverse complement strand
GGGCTCTCCTCCGCCTCGCGCTGGAAATACGGCGCGCCGGCGAGCAGCGTGAACGCGATCTGCCCGAGCGCGTAGATGTCCACGTGCGGGCCGATGTGCGCGCTCTTCCCGGTCATCTGCTCCGGCGCCATGTAGAGCGGCGTGCCGATGCTCCGCGTGTTCTTCGACTCCTTGCTGTCGACGACCTTCGCGATGCCGAAGTCGAGGATTCGCATCCGCAGGCTGCCGTCTTCCCGGTGCGTGACGAACAGGTTCTCGGGCTTCAGATCGCGGTGCACGACGCCGGCAGCGTGCGTCCGCGCGAGGGCGCGGCAGATCTGCTCGAAGATCTCGAGGAGCTCGGAGGGCGACGTCCGCTCGCGGCGGCCGAGCCGGGCGCCCAGGTCCTCCCCGCGGAGGAGCTCCATCACCAGGAAAGGCGCGCGCGTCTCCTCGTCGATGCCGATGTCGAACACCTCGACGAGGTGCTCGCTCTCGATCCCGGCCGTGACCACGCCCTCCCGGCTGAAACGAGCTCTCAGGTCGTCGTCGAGGAGCGCCTGGGGGAGCATCACCTTGAGCGCGCGGTGCCGCCGCGTGTCGCGGTGAAGCGCCTCGTACACGACGCCCATTCCGCCCGCGCTGATGGTGCGAACGATCTCGTAGCGGCCGCCCGCGAACAGCGTCCCTGGCTTCAACAGCTGCATGATCGGGTCGCGACGCCTCGCCCGGAGACGAGACTACTTCAGCTTCGGTTGCCTGTCGCGAACGGCGGGTGCCCCGCCCATCCGCAAGTAACCGCTGGCCAGAAAACGGAACAGGCTGTCGACGATCTCCTCCCGAGGTCGCGGGCGTTCGCTCGTGCTCGCCTCGAGCAGCACCTCCTTCACGATGCCGAGCGACACGCTCGCGAAGAAGTCCGCGTCGCCCTCGGCGACGATGCCCATCTTCTGCCCCTCTTCCAGGGCGGAGCGGAGCAGCGTGCGGACGCCCGCGTAAAACGATCCGATCTTCTTGACGAAGGCGGGGTCGAGCCCCGCCGCGTACGACAGCAAGATGCGCGTGAGCGCCGGATCATCGAGGAAGACGGCGACGATCGCTCGGATGTTGTGCTGGATCTGACCGGCCACGTCCCGCGCCACGTCGACGCGCAAGATGGCCGTCGCGATGCGCGCGAACAGGCCGTCCACCAGCTCCTCCAGGACGGCGCGTTTGTCCTTGAAGTAGAGGTAGTAGGTGCCCTTCGCGACGTTCGCCAGGGCGCAGATGTCGTCGACCTTCGCGTCGTGGTAGCCCTTGCTCGCGAAGACGTCCCGCGCGGCCTGGAGCAACACCTGACGGCGTGCCTTCTTGTCCATGCGATCGACGGCCACTTCCGCGGAGGCTCACCCGGCCTGACTCGTTGGTCAATCCAGACGCTGACCAGCGGGTCATTCTCCCGCCCGGCTCCTGTCTTCCGCCCAACGTCTCCCCCTCACGGAGTGAGGGGGGAGACGTTGGTGAAATTGCAGAGACCACCGCCCACCAGCCGGCGAAACCTATGCACTCTGGCAATCACGTTACGTAACACGAGTGAAAGATTGACGCCCGGTACCGGTCTGGTAACCCTGACTGACCCACCAGTCAGTGGGGTGGAGGCGGAAGCATGCGGACGGGACCTTCGGAGCGACGCGCGCCCCTTGTGATCGGTATCGACGTCGGATCGACCACGGTG